>NZ_CADFFT010000005.1:0-591740 GCF_902833455.1 Caballeronia sp. BCC1704
TTTCGACAGCGACTTCGCGACTTCCTTGATGACCTTGTTACGCGGATCGGAGATCGTATAAACCGGATGCCCGAAGCCGATCACGACTTCCTTGTTCTCCACGCGACGCTTGATGTCGGCTTCCGCTTCGTCGGGCGTCTCGTAGCGCGATTGAATTTCGAATGCGACTTCGTTCGCGCCGCCGTGCTTCGGACCGCGCAGCGCGCCGATTGCGCCGGTAATCGCCGAGTACATGTCCGAGCCCGTGCCTGCGATCACGCGGCCGGTGAACGTCGAAGCGTTGAACTCGTGTTCGGCATACAGATTGAGCGATACATGCATCGCCTGCACCCACGACTGTGACGGCTCCACGCCATGCAGCAGATGCAGAAAGTGCCCGCCGATGGAGTCGTCATCGGTTTCGACTTCGATACGTTTGCCGTTGTGCGAGTAGTGATACCAGTAGAGCAGCATCGAGCCGAGCGAGGCCATCAGTTTGTCGGCGATGTCTCTCGCGCCTGCGATGTTGTGATCTTCCTTCTCCGGCAGAATCGTGCCGAGCACGGAGACGCCGGTGCGCATCACGTCCATCGGGTGCGCGGAGGCGGGAATCCATTCGAGCGCGGCCTTCAGGTTCGCAGGCAAGCCGCGCAGCGCCTTCAGCTTCGTCTTGTACGCCTTCAGTTCCGCGACGTTCGGCAGCTTGCCATGCACGAGCAGGTACGCGATCTCTTCGAACTCGGACGTGGTCGCCACATCCAGAATGTCGTAGCCGCGATAGTGCAGATCGTTGCCGGTCTTGCCGACGGTGCACATAGCGGTATTGCCCGCTGTCACGCCCGACAGCGCGACGGATTTCTTCGGCTTGAATGTGCCTGCGGTTGCAGTGCTGTTATCGGCTTCGCTCATCGTGTCGTCTCCTTCCCAAGGGTTATTTCTTCGCAGCAAAGAGCTGGTCGAGTTTATCTTCGTAGGCGTGATAGCCGAGATATTTATACAGATCCTCACGCGTCTGCATGGTTTCGACTGCGGCCTTTTGTGTGCCATCGCGCTTCACGGTCTCATAGAAGTTGAGCGCGGCGGCGTTCATCGCGCGATACGCGCCGCCGCAGTACAGCGCGATATCGACATTCGCTTCCTTCAGTTCGTCGACGGTAAAGAACGGCGTCGAGCCGAACTCGGTCAGATTCGCGAGAATCGGCACTTGCACGGCTGCCTTGAATCGGCGGTACTCATCGAGCGTCTTCATCGCTTCGGGGAAGATCATATCCGCGCCCGCTTCGACATACGCCACCGCGCGTTCGATCGCCGCGTCGATGCCTTCGGCGGCCGCTGCGTCCGTGCGCGCCATGATGACGAACGCGTCGTCGGTGCGCGCATCGACCGCGGCCTTCACGCGATCCACCATTTCACCGGTCGGCACGACTTCCTTGCCCGGCCGATGGCCACAGCGCTTTTGCCCAACCTGGTCTTCGATATGCACCGCCGCCACGCCCGCCTTGATGAACGAGCGGATGGTGCGCGCAATGTTGAAGGCGCCGCCCCAACCCGTATCGATATCGACCATCAGCGGCAGCGACGAGGCGTCGGTGATGCGGCGGGCGTCGATCAGCACGTCTTCCATCGTGCTGATGCCGAGATCCGGCATGCCGAGCGAGTTGGCGGCCACGCCGCCGCCCGACAAATAGAGCGCCTTGAAGCCGACCGCTTCTGCCATCTTCGCGGCATAGGCCGTAATCGCGCCGACGAGCTGCAATGGCGTTTCTTGCTCCACCGCGCGGCGGAAGCGGGCTCCTGCGCTGCTTGGCATCTGGCATTCAGAATTCACATTCGTCTCCTGCTAAGGTGCGTCGTAAAAGCAACTAGCTTGCCAACGCATTTCGTGCTCGTAACTTCTTGATTTAGCGGAGGTCGACCGGATCACTCCTGCCCAACCGTTTCCGCATTGAATTGGCGATTCCGAAAGTGAAATCATCGTGCATACTGCATGCTCCCATCCGGCATTCAAAACACATGCAAACCGAAACCACGTCTCGTCCTCGCATCTGGGCGGTGGGGATCAGCCGGCTGAGGGCCTTGTTCATCGATCTCGCGCGCGCTTACGAGGATCGGGCCGAGCTCGAAGTCGTGCCGCTGGCCTATGAAGATGCCGCGCGCAGCATCGAATCCGCGCGCGATGGGCGACCGGATGTAGTCGTGGCGGGCGGCTCCAACGGCGCTTATCTCAAGAGCCGAGTGTCGGTGCCGGTGGTCGTCATCAGCCCGACCGGCTTCGACGTGATGCACGCGCTGACGAAGGCGCGACGCGAGGGCGCGAGCGTCGCGCTCGTCACGCACGGCGAGACGCCTGATGAGATTCGCCGCTTCCTGACCGCCTACGGCATCGAGGTGATCTGCGAGTCGTACCGGTCGGCGCAGGATGCGGAGAGCCTCGTGCTGGACCTGCGCGACCGAGGCGTCGACGTGGTAGTCGGTCCGGGGCTCGTCGCGGACCTGGCGGCCGAAGCGGGCATGAGTTCCGTGTTTCTGTATTCGCGCACGTCCGTCGTCGCGGCGTTCGAGACCGCGCTCGAAGTCGCGCAGGCGATGCGCGGCGAGGCCGCCCGCCGTAATCGCCTGGACAATCTGTTGCAGCATCTTCGCGATGGCGTCGTGGCTGTCGATGCAGAAGGGCGCATCGAAGCGATGAATCGCCAACTGGCCGCCGCGCTTGGCATTTTGGATGCATCCCGCGTGGTCGGCCGGGCGCTGTTGGATGTCGCGCCCGAACTGCAAGGCGTGTTGCCGGCTGCCGACGGCGACGTGTTCGGCTCCGTACGCGGCGTGAGCTACGCGATTCATCGCGGACCGCTCGCGAGCGGCGGCGCATCGGACGGCACCATCTTCACGTTCCAGGAATCGCGAGCGGTCGAGCGGCTCGACAGAAGCCTCCGATCGCGGCGAGGGGCGCAAGAGTTCGTCGCGCGCTATCGGCTGGAGGACGTCGTCGGCGAGTCGGAAGCCATCGAGCGGGTCAGGGCGCTCGTGCGCCGCTACGCGAAGTCCGATGCAACCGTGCTGATTCTCGGCGAGAGCGGCACCGGCAAGGAAATGGTCGCGCAAAGCATGCATCGCCTGAGCCGTCGCAAAGACTTCCCGTTCGTCGCGATGAACTGCGGCGCGTTTCCCGAGGCGCTGCTGGAAAGCGAACTGTTCGGCTACGAGGAAGGTGCGTTCACGGGCGCGCGCAAGGGCGGCAAGGCGGGCCTGATCGAGGCGGCGCATCGCGGAACGCTCTTCCTCGACGAAATCGGCGAGATGCCGCCCTCGCTGCAAAGCCGCTTGCTGCGGGTGCTGCAAGAGAGAGAGGTTATGCGTCTCGGATCGACGGAACCGACGCGCGTCGACATCCGCGTGATCGCGGCGACGCATCGCACGCTCGTCGAAGGCGTCGCGGACGGCTCGTTTCGCGCCGACCTTTTCTATCGCATCAACATTCTGAGCCTGGCGTTGCCGCCGTTGCGCGCGCGCGCGTCGGACATCGTGCCGTTGGCCATCGAGCTTTTGATGCAGGCGGCGGGGCGCGACAAGGCGCTGGCGCTGCGCGTGCGCAGCCGCGAAGCGGCGGCGCGTGTTGTCGCGCCGCTCGAACAGGCGTTGACGCGTCACGCGTGGCCCGGCAATGTCCGCGAGTTGCAGAACATCGTGGAACGGATTGCCGTCGAGATATCCAACATGCCGCTCGACGGGGATCGCTCCGTCGCGTTGACGCTCGACGATCTGCGAGTGATCGCGCCCGAGCTGTTCCCCGCGCAAGCCGAGGCTGCGGCGAATCCGTCGCTTCGCGACATGAGCCGCTCCGTCGAAGCGGATCAGATCCGCGCAACGCTCGCTGCGTTCAATGGCGATCGCGACGCGGTCTGCAAGGCGCTCGGGATCAGCAAGACGACGCTGTGGCGCAGACTCAATGCGAAGCGGTGAAGCGCGGGAGCGCCGCGCACGTCGGACTCCTTAGTGACCGCGCTTCCGAAGCAACCCGCGAATGAACCACACCGGCCGAATCGATACCGGCTGCGCGTCCGGATCGAGCGCGAGGCGAACGAAATAGACCGCGTACGCAGGCACTTCGCGCCAGCTCGAATACACATCCATCGCTCGAAAGCGGCGCGGATAGGCGCCCAGCACCACGCGAGCGCCCGCCTTTTCGAACGCAAGCCGCGCTCGCGGCAGGTGGTAGTACTGCGTGATGAGCATGACGCGATGCATGCCGCGCTCACGCATGAAGGCCGTCGCGTTTCGAGCCGAGGCGAGCGTGTTGTCGCCTCGATTGTCGAGCACGATATCGCCGTCCGCGACGCCGCGCTCGCGCAGCCACGCGCGCATCGCCTGAGCTTCGTCGAGACCGGGTCCGTCGATACTGCCGCTCACGAAGAGCAACGGACATTGCCCGGCGCGATGACATTGCAATGCCGCTTCGAGGCGCGGCCGCAGAATCGAGGCGGGCGTGCCCTTCCGGTTGAGAGCATTGCCGAACACGACCGCCACATCCGCGCTTCCCTGCGGCAGGGCGAGGCCGCTTACGCAAATGCACACGGCCGCCAGCATCCAGCAGCCCAGTATCGCGACACCGATGCGCACACCCCATCGAACGAGCCTCGATAACGTCACCTCAGCCTCGCAACGGCTTTGCGCCTACTTGCTGCCTCAGCCACTCGACATCGACCTGTTCAAGATATCGCTTGATGTTGCCCCAGACGGGATGAAAGCCATAACCGCCATTGAGCAACTCGTCTTCCGCGGACTCCTTGCTCCATCCTTGATAGACCACGCGATACAGCGCGGACACGAGTCCCGTGCGATCCGCGCCGTGCTGGCAATGAATCAGAATCGGCCCGTCGCGATCCACATCGCGCAGCGCCCTGAGCGCGGCGATCATGTCTTCATCGCGGATATCCCACGTATTCATCGGGATGCGCTGCAACGCGATGCCGCTTCCGGCGAGCAGGTCCTCGTCCGAATGAAACGAGCGAAAGCTCACGATCTTGCGGATGCCGAGCGCGCGCAATTGCGGCAAATCGCTCTCCGAAATCTGCGCGCTGCGATACAGCGAAGGCGTGATGCGATGCAGGTTCTCGATCCGCGTGAACAGCATCGGCTCCGCCCAGTTCAGCGGCCGTGGGGCTGGGGTCAACTTCGCTGGCGTCGGTGCGAGGGCGCCGGTCGCCATCGATGCGACGACACTTGACACGACCGTCACGCCTGCCGCATAGAACAGCGCGTTGAAGACCCTACGCATCGCGCGTCGCTTCCGTAGCCGTATCCGCTCGTCGCGATACGAAGAACAGCACGCATGCCGCCGCGCTCATCGTCCAGTAATCCGTCGGCGCGAACGCGATCCAATGCTTGTGCCAGGGCACATGAAGCGGATCGAAGCGCGCGAGGCCATATGCCGGATTGAGCACGAACCACAGAAAGTCTTCGATGAGCCAGAAGGCCATGATGCAGGCGACGATGCGCGCCTCGATGCGCCACGACCATCGGGCAAAGAAGATCGCGGGCAAGTGAAAGAAAAGCGCCATGAACGGGAAGACCCAGGCGTGATAGCCGGTCATCGGGCGGCCGCCCCAAAAGATATCGAGCAGCCAGTGATGCTCGATGCGCCATGTCGGCAGATTGGCGGCCCAGCCCGCGCTGCCTTCAATCTGAATCTCGACATTGGCGAAGAAGAAGCCCAAGAGCGCGACCCATGCGACGAGCGCGAGCGTGCGCGCGCCCGGCAACCCGCGACACGCCTTCATGCCGCCTCCGAAGCCGGCGACGACAACGCATGCAGCACCGTGTCCAGCACGAACCGTCCGGCGTGCGGCCGCGCGAGCGGCGCGATCCGGCGGCGCATGTCGTCGAGTTGCGAAGGATCGCGCAAGAGAGCGCGGACGCGATATTCGAGCCCGACTGCATCGACGGCCTTGAGCGCCACGCCCTGTTCGAGCAGGAAGTCGGCATTGCGTTCTTCCTGGCCGGGAATCGGCGCATTCAGGATCATCGGCAGATGCATCGCAAGGCACTCGGAAGTCGTCAGTCCGCCGGGCTTCGTGATGACGAGGTCGGAGCAGGCCATCAATCGTTCGACGCTGGGCGTGAAGCCGGACGCGTGCAGGCGTCGCGGATAGCTGCCGCTCAATTCCTGTAGCGCCCGCAGCATCGCCTCGTTGCGGCCGGCAAGGGCGATCAACTGGAAGTCGCCGTCCATGTGCAGCAGGCGCGCGGCGAGCGTATCGATCGCGCCCAAGCCTGCGCCGCCGGACATCATCAAGAGCGTGCGTCGCCCGGGATCGAGACCGACTTCGGCCGCGCATGCCGCCCGGTCGAGCTTCTCGCTGAACGCAGGCATGACGGGGATGCCGCCCACATGAACCGACGCCGCCGGCACGCCGCGCGCGGCCATGCGCCACGCCACTTCTTCGTTAGCGGCGAAATAGCCCTGCATGCCCGGCACCACCCACAGGCGATGCAGATCGAAGTCCGTGACCTGCACCCACACCGGCGTGCGCAGATTTCCTCGCCGGCTCTCACGCGACAACCATTCCGCAGGCAGAAAATGCGTGCAGATGATCGCATCGGCTTGATGGCGCTCGATCTCTGCTAGCAACGCGCGGCAGTTCAGACGTTCGACGGCGCGTCGCAGCCGCTCGCCGAACGATCGCGGCGAGGCATGATCGGTCTTCTGATAGAGATAGCTCCACAGCGCCGGCTGATGCGCCACCAGCTTGATATAGAAATCGGCGTAGAGCGCCTTAAAGCTCGCGGGCACGTAGTCCATGACATCGAGATGCACGGCTTCGACGCCGGCCGGATGGACCGCCGCATACGCGCACAGCGCCTCAGCGGCGCGCACGTGTCCTGCGCCAGCGCTGACGCTCAGAATAAGGAGCTTCGGCATGGGAAACAGCTCAGATGGATTTCGTCAGGATGACGTTGCAATTTCGACCGGGATCATAGCGGTATTGAGGCGTCGCATACCGTGGCGCATCGATTTTCACAATTGGTCGGTGCAGCATGCTTCTTCACTAATCTCTCGCGGCCTGCTTTGCATATGCCGAACGCTTGGTTTGCGTTCGGCGGCTCCCGTTCTATGGTGTCGGCTTGCGCGGATCACGCGGCGGCGCAGCATTCGCACCGCAGGGCGAGGTTCGTCGCGATTTCCTCCAACCGACGAACGCAACGCACGAGAACGGCATCGCATGACAGGCATCAACCGACGACACTTTCTTCTTTCCACGGGCGCCACGCTGGCGTCGGCAAGCCTCTCCTCGCTGTCTTTCGCACAGAGCAAAGACGCCGGGGCGCCGCGGCGCGGCGGCACGCTCAACATGCTGATCAATCCCGAGCCGCCGGTGCTGGTGTCGATCTTTCAGACGACCGGCCCCGCGCTCGTCGCGAGTTCCAAGGTGCTCGAAGGTCTGCTCGCCTATGACTTCGATCTGAAGCCGAAGCCGCAGCTTGCGACCGCATGGAACGTGGCCGACGACGGCCTCAAGTACACGTTCACCCTGCGCGAGAACGTCAAGTGGCACGACGGCCAGCCGTTCACCTCAGCGGATGTCGCGTTCTCGATCGACCTGCTCAAGTCGGTGCATCCGCGTGGCCGCAGCACGTTCGCGAACGTCACGCGAGTCTCGACGCCCGATGCGCGCACGGCCGTCATCGAACTGGCGAAGCCCGCGCCGTACTTGCTGAAGGCGCTGTCGGCGGGCGAGTCGCCTATCGTGCCGAAGCACCTGTACGCATCCGGCGACCCGCTCTCCAATCCTCACAACAACGCGCCCATCGGCACGGGGCCGTTTCGCTTCAAGTCGTGGACGCGCGGGGCGAACATCGTCTACGAGCGCAATCCGGATTACTGGGACGCGGGCAAGCCCTACATCGATTCGCTCGTTCTGAAAGTGATTCCCGATGCGGCCGCGCGCTCGGCCGCGTTCGAAACCGGCGCGCTCGATCTGGGCGGAGAAAATCCGGTGCCGCTCACCGACTTGCCGCGTCTCACGCAACTGCCGCAACTCGTGACGGAGACGCGCGGCTATCGCTTTCTCGAACCGCTGTCGGAAATCGACTTCAATCTCGATCACCCGATTCTCAAGGACCTGCGCGTGCGGCAGGCGATCGCGCATGCGATCAATCCGCAGATCGTGCAGAAGACGATCGCGTACGGATACGCCGACCTCTCGCCGACGCCGATCACGCCGGGCTCGCCGTATCACGATGCGAAGCTCGCGCCGTATGCGTTCGATACCGCCGCCGCCGAAAAGCTGCTCGACGCGGCGGGTTATCCGCGCAAGAACGGCGGCCCGCGCTTCCAACTCACGCACGACTTCCTGCCCTACGGCGACATGTACCGGCGTCAGGCGGACTATGTGAAATCGGCGCTCGCGCGCGTGGGCATCGACGTTACGGTGCGCTCGCAAGACTTGCCGTCGTTCCTCAAGCGCGTGTATGCCGACCGCCAGTTCGACTTCACGAGCATCGGCGTCAATACGCTGTTCGATCCGAGCGTGGGCGTGCAGCGGCTCTACTGGTCGAAGAACATCCGGCCGGGCGTGCCGTTCTCCAATGCGCCGCATTACAGCAACCCCGACGTGGACCGGCTGCTCGAATCTGCATCGGTCGAAGCGGACGATAGCAAGCGAGTCGCGCTCTTTCAGCAGTTCCAGCAGATCGTCTACCGCGACTTGCCGATCCTGAATCTCGTCGCGCCGCGCATGGTGACGCTCGCGAACCGGCGCGTGCGCAATCACACGGTATCGGCGCAAGGTCTCGAAGGCAATTTCGCCGACGTGTATCTGAGCGCGTGAGGGCATCGTCATGAATCGCCGTGCGCGCCTCGCCGCGATCGCCCGACGCACCGCGTGGCAGGCGGTGCCGACGGTGTTGGCCATCGTGGTCCTGAACTTCTTCCTGCTGAAGCTGATGCCGGGCGACGCCGCCGACGTGCTCGCGGGCGAATCCGGCTCCGCGACGGCGGAAACGCTCGCGGCGCTGCGAGCGAAGTTCGGGCTGGATCAGCCGCTCCTGCATCAACTCGGCGCGTACCTGTCGCATCTCGCGCATTTCAGTCTCGGCTACTCGCCGCGATACGACGCGCCGGTGATGCAGCTCATTCTCTCCCGCTTGCCGAACACGCTGATCCTGATGGGCAGCGCGCTCGCGTTCGCGATCGTCGCGGGCGTCGTGCTCGGCGCGATCATGGCGCACTGGGCGGGCAAATGGCCGGACCGCGTGCTGTCGGTGCTCGCGTTGCTGCTCTATTCGACGCCGGGCTTCTGGATCGGCCTGCTCGCGATCATTCTGTTCTCGGTGCGACTCGGCTGGCTGCCGAGCGGCGGCGACGTCACCGTGGGCGCGAATCTGCACGGCCTCGCGTATGTCGCCGATGTCGCGAAACACGCGCTGCTGCCAGCCGCGACGCTCGGCACGTTCTTCGTGGCGATCTACGCGCGTCTCACGCGCGCCGCGATGCTGGAAGTGCAGCGTCAGGACTTCGTGCGCACCGCGCATGCGAAGGGGCTGCATCCGTTGCGCGTGAGCGTGCGTCATGTGCTGCGCAATGCGCTGATGCCGCTCACGACGATGGTCGGCATCCACTTCGGCACGCTGCTCGGCGGCGCGGCCGTCACCGAGACGGTCTTCAGTTGGCCGGGACTCGGCCGCCTCGCGCTCGATGCCGTCATGGCGCGCGATTTCAGCGTGCTGCTGGGCGTACTGCTGCTGTCGTCGCTGCTCGTGATGGCCGCCAATCTCGTGATCGATCTGCTGCAGGCGTGGCTCGATCCGCGCATCGCCTAATCCTCTCTCTTCTTAGGCTCAAGCATGGCAACCGACTCTTCCGAACTCGTCACGGCGCAAGCATCCGCCGGGTCCGCGTGGCGGCGTCAACTCGCAGGCGCGGTGTTCGCCGCGCGGCGCGCGCAGGTCGCGACGCCACGCGCCACGCGCGGCGTGTGGCGCGCGCTGCTGCGCAATCCGTCGGCGCTCGCGGGCATCGTGCTGCTCGTCGCGCTGCTGGCGCTCGCGCTCGCCGCGCCGCATCTGTTCCCCGGCGATCCGCTCGACATGGTCGCGCCGCCGTTCGAGTGGCCGGGCGCCGATCCGCTCTACACGCTCGGCACCGACTCGCTCGGGCGCGATGTCGCGGCAGGCATCGCGCACGGCACGCGCGTGTCGCTTCTGATCGGCGCGTCGGCGGCCGGCATCGGGCTCGTCATCGGCACGCTCGTCGGCGCGCTGGGCGGCTTCTTCGGCGGCGTCATCGACGATCTGCTCGCGCGCGTCACCGAGGTCTTTCAGACTGTGCCGTCGTTTCTGCTGGTGATCGTCATCGTCGCCATCGGCAAGCCGAGCGTGACGGTCATCGCGCTCGCCATCGGCATTGCGTCGTGGCCGACGGTCGCGCGCATCGTGCGCGCAGAGTTCCGCACGCTGCGTCAGGCCGATTTCGTGCTCGCGGCGCGCAGTCAGGGCTTCTCCGATGCCCGCATCATCTTCGGCGAAATTCTGCCGAACGCGCTGCCGCCGGTGATCGTCACGGCCTCGGTGATGGTCGCGAGCGCGATTCTCATCGAATCGTCGCTGTCGTTCCTCGGCATGGGCGATCCGAACGTCGTCAGTTGGGGCGGCATGATCGGCGCGGGGCGCGATTCGTTGCGCACCGCCTGGTATCTGACGGCGCTGCCGGGCGCGGCCATCGTGATCGCGGTGCTCGCGCTGAATCTTCTCGGCGACGGCCTGAACGACGCGCTCAACCCTCGTTTGCGGGAGCGCGCATGAGCGACGCCAATCTGCTGCAAGTGCGCGACTTGCGCGTGAACTTCGGCGCGCATCAGGCGGTGCGCGGGGTCGATTTCGACATCGCGCAAGGCGAGACGCTGGCGCTCGTCGGCGAATCGGGCTGCGGCAAGTCGGCGACGGCGCTCTCGCTGATGCGCCTCGTGCCGACGCCGGGCATCGTCACGGGCAGCGTGCGCTTCGCCGGCCGCGAATTGCTGACGCTCGCGCCGCGCGAGATGCGCGAGATTCGCGGCGCGCAGATCTCGATGATCTTTCAGGAGCCGATGACCTCGCTCAATCCCGTGCTGTCCATCGGCGCGCAGATTGCCGAGACGTTGCATCGACACGAAGCGCTTTCGAAGCAGGCGGCGCTGCGCCGTGCCGTCGAATTGCTCGACCTCGTGCATGTGCCGGAACCGCAGCGGCGCGTGTCGGACTATCCGCACGAACTGTCGGGCGGCCAGCGCCAGCGCGTGATGATCGCGATGGCGGTGGCGTGCCGTCCGCGCCTTTTGATCGCCGACGAGCCGACCACCGCGCTCGACGTCACGATTCAGGCGCGCATTCTCGAACTGCTCGACGAACTCAAGCGCGAGTTGTCGATGTCGCTCCTGCTCATCACGCACGATCTGGGCGTGGTCGCGCAACACGCGGATCGCGTCGCCGTGATGCTGGCCGGCCAGAAGGTGGAAGAAGCGCGCGTGGAGACGCTTTTCGCCGCGCCGGCTCATGCCTACACGCGCGGTCTCTTGGGCGCGTCGCTGAATCTGTCGGGTGACATTCACTATCGGGACTGGACGCTGCCCGAGATTCGCCACGGCAGCCGCGAGGACGGCGACGCCGCGTTCAACGTGACGCCGCTTGCGCCGCGCACATTCGATGCAGCGACGCCTCCCGCCGATGCGCCGCTCTTGTCGGTGGACCGGCTCACGGTGGACTACGCGCATCGGCACGGCAAGGGCACGCTGCGCGCGGTGGACGGCGTGTCGTTCGATATCGCGGCCGGCGAGACCGTCGGCCTCGTCGGCGAATCCGGTTGCGGCAAGTCCACGCTTTCTCGCGCGATTCTGCGGCTCGCGCCGGTCACCAGTGGCTCCATCCGTCTCCAAGGCACCGACCTCGTGCCGCTTACCGAACGTGCGCTGCGCCCGCTCCGGCGACGCGTGCAGATGGTGTTTCAGGACCCGTACGCGTCGCTCAATCCGCGCCGCACCGTCGGCGAGATTCTCGATACGGTGATGGCCGTGAACGGCATCGGTGCCGACGCACACACGCGGCGCGTTCGCGCCTCCGCCATGCTCGATCGCGTCGGCCTGCCCGCCGCCGCGCTCGCTCGCTATCCGCACGAGTTCTCCGGCGGACAGCGGCAGCGAATCGGCATCGCCCGCGCGCTGGTGCTCGAACCGGCGCTCCTGATCTGCGACGAACCGGTGTCGGCGCTCGACGTTTCCATTCAGGCGCAGATTCTCAATCTGCTCGTCGAGCTGAAGCGCGACCTGGGGCTCGCGTATCTCTTCATCTCGCACGATCTCTCCGTGGTGCGCTATATCGCCGACCGCGTGCATGTGATGCACGGCGGCAGGATCGTCGAGAGCGGCGACCATCGCGACATCTGGCGCGCGCCGCGGCACGCCTACACGCGCGCGCTGCTCGATGCGATTCCCGCAGGGCGCCCGAACGCGCACGCGGCCTGACCTCTCTGCACGATTCACCAACAAGGAAGAAAGATGTCGACACTCGCACGCATCGGCACAGAGCCGGATCACACATTGCAGGACGCGCTCGATGCGCTGCCGGCGCTCGCCCGTGAAATCGGCGAAGAAGCCGCCGCCCGCGAGGCGCGCCGCGAGTTGCCGTTCGAAGCGTTCGCGCGCTTTCGGGCCTCGGGCTTAGGCAAGCTGCGTCTGCCGGTGGAGTGGGGCGGTCTCGGCGGCTCGCTCGAAGACGTGTTCCATGTCATCTCGACGCTCGCCGCGCATGAAAGCAACGTGGCGCATGCGCTGCGCATCCACTTCGATCAGACCGAGGCGTTGCTGCTTTCGCCGCGCACGCCGTTCAACGCGTTGCAAATCGAGCGGATCATCGACGGCGCGATCTTCGGCGGCGCTTCGACCGAAGCGGGCACGTCGCGTCCGGGCGAGATCACGACGCAACTCACGCGCGACGGCGACCACTATCGCCTGAGCGGGCGCAAGTACTACGCGACGGGCACGGCATTCGCGGACTACGCGCGGCTCAACGTGCAGGACGATCGCGGCGAACCGGTCGTCGCGATCGTGCCGGTGCGGCGCGAAGGTCTGCACGTGCTGGACGACTGGGACGGCATGGGCCAGCGCATGACGGCAAGCGGCAGTCTCGTGTTCGATTCGTTGCGCGTGCAGGCCGACGAAGTCGCGCCGCGTAATCTGACGACGCTTGCCGGCCGCCACACGGGCGCGCTGCGGCAGCTGCATCTGGTGGCGGTGGCGGCGGGCATCGTGCGCAACGTTCTCGCCGATGCCAAACGCTACGTCGTGCAACACGGACGCCCCGCGCTGCATAGTCCCGCGCCGACCGCGCGCGAGGATGCGTTCATTCAACAGGTCGTGGGCGATCTGTCGTCGCACAGTCATGCAATCGACGCCCTCGTGCGCGAGAACGCCCGCGCGCTCGACCGCTCGTCGCGCGCGGTGCGCGACGGCGACGCGCGTGCCGATGCGCTCGTGCTCGAAGGCGCGCTCGCCACGGCGCGCACGCAGCTCGTCGTGAGCAAGCTCGCGCTGCACGCGGCGGAACGCATGTTCGAAGCGGGCGGGGCGTCGGCCACGTCGCGCGCGCACAACTTCGACCGCCACTGGCGCAATCTGCGCACCATCTTCAGCCACAACCCGCTGCTGCATAAATCGCGGGTGATCGGCGATTACGAACTGAACGGCGTGACCACGCACCTGACCGAAGGGCGCGTGTTCTGAGCGCCGCGGCCATCATCATCGAAACGGAGTGACCAGTCATGAGCGCATCTCTTCCGCGCCAGTTGCATCTCAACATCAACGCGCTGCACTCGGGCTTCGTGCCGTCGGCGTGGCGCGTGGCGAAGGCCGATCCGCGCGCGTTCATCGACGTGAATCATTACGTGCGGCTCGCGCAGACCGCCGAGCGCGCCTGCCTCGACGCAATTTTTCTGGCCGACAACGCGGCGATCTCCGATCAGCTCGACATGCGTCCGATCACCGCGCTCGAACCGACGATGCTGCTCACGAGCGTGGCCGCCGCGACCACGCATATCGGACTCATCGCGACCGCTTCGACGAGCTACAACGAGCCGTACAACATCGCGCGCCGGTTCGCGACGCTCGATCTGATCAGCGGCGGCCGCGCCGGCTGGAACATCGTGACGACGGCCGATCTGCCGTCCGCGCGCAACTTCGGTCTCGACGCGGTGCCGCAGCACGCGGAACGCTATGCCCGCGCCGATGAGTTCGCGACGCTCGTGAAGTCGCTCTGGAATAGCTGGGAAGACGATGCGCTGGTGGCGGACAAGGCAAGCGGGCGTTTCGTCGATCTGGACAAGCTGCATCCGGCGCAGCATCGCGGGCGCTTCTTCGGCGTGCAGGGCGCGCTCAACCTGCCGCGTTCGGCGCAAGGGCATCCGGTGCTGGTGCAGGCGGGCGCATCGGGCGACGGACGCGAACTGGCCGCGCGTCACGCGGAGGCCGTGTTCTCGGCGTCGCAGTCGTTCGACGAATCGCGCGCCTACCGCGCCGACCTCAACGAGCGGGCGGCGCGCTATGGACGCGGCCCGAACGCCGTGAAGGTGCTCGCCGGACTGACCACGATCATCGGCGCGACGGAGAGCGAGGCACTGCGCCGTCGCGATGAACTCGTCGATCTGATTCCGTGGCGCTACAGCCTCAACCGGCTCGCGGGAACGCTCGGCGTGCCCGTGGAATCGCTGCAACTCGATGCCCGCCTGCCCACCGATCTCCCGCTGCCCAACGACGGCAACGGCAATCACACGTTCTTCAACGCGACGCTCGCGCAGGCGCGCACGCACGGCTATACGGTGCGCGAACTGGTGCGCGCGCTGGCGGGCGGCGGCGGGCATCGCGTGATCGTCGGCACGCCCGAACAGGTGGCCGACGACATCACGCACTGGTTCGAAAACGGCGCGGCCGACGGCTTCAATCTGATGCCGGACGTGCTGCCCGACGGTCTCGAAGCGTTCACCGAAGGCGTCGTGCCGATTCTTCAGCGGCGCGGCATCTTTCGTCGCGCTTACGAAGGCACGACGCTGCGCGGACACTTGGGACTCGCGATTCCGGCGGGCCGGGGCGCGCATGCGGTCGAGCCGGAAGTGCGGGCGGCCTAACCCCTCCGCACTTTCCCTATGTTACGATCGTAACAACGTTGCGATAGACTGAGATCAATCTATCAAAAAGCTGTTGTGCGTTGCGCAAGCGCACAGCCTACCGATCTCATGCTGGAAACCGCATCGAAGTCCATCGTCGCGTGGCCCGGAACCGCTCACCCGGCCACGCGCGCGCGCAATCCCGGCGTCCCTTTCGACCTCGCATGGCTCGAAGGACTGCGCGTCAATCAATCGGCGGTCGCGCGCCGGGCAGCGAGCTTCGGCTTGCGTCGCTCCGTCAAGAAAGACGCGCAAGCGGCGTGGCTCTTGAAGGCAATCACCTGCATCGACCTCACGACGCTAAGCGGCGACGACACTACCGCGCGCGTGCAACGGCTCTGCGCCAAGGCGCGCCGCCCGCTGCGCGAGGATCTGCTCGACGCGCTCGGCATGTCGGATCAGCCGATCACGACGGGCGCCGTGTGCGTCTATCACCGCTTCGTCAAGACGGCCGTGGAAGCGCTCGCCGATAGCGGCATTCCGGTCGCGGCCGTGTCCACCGGATTTCCCGCCGGCCTGAATCCGCATGCGCTCAAGCTGCGCGAGATCGAAGCATCGGTGGCGGACGGCGCGAAGGAAATCGACATCGTCGTGACGCGCGAGCACGTGCTGACCGGGAACTGGCAAGCGCTCTACGACGAGATGCGCGACTTCCGCGCGGCTTGCGGCGATGCGCACGTCAAGGCGATTCTCGGCACCGGCGACATACGCACGCTTTCCAACGTCGCGAAGGCTTCGATGATCTGCATGATGGCCGGCGCCGATTTCATCAAGACCTCGACGGGCAAGGAAGGCGTCAATGCGACGCTCGACGCGTCGCTCGTCATGGTGCGCATGATTCGCGAATATCTGACGCGCACGGGCATCGCGATCGGCTTCAAGCCGGCGGGCGGCGTGTCGACCGCGAAAACGGCGCTGCAGTATCAGATTCTCATGAAGGAGGAACTCGGGCGCGAATGGCTCGAAGCGGACTTGTTCCGCATTGGCGCGTCCAGCCTGCTTGCCGATATCGAGCGGCAACTCGAACATCACGTGAGCGGGCGCTATTCGGCGTTCAACCGTCATCCGGTCGCCTGAACCAGCCCAATACAGACACAAGCCTCATGAGCGTAGCCCACTATTTTTCTTCGATGGAATACGGACCCGCACCGGAAGACGATCGCGCCGTGCGCGCATGGCTCGATCAACATGCCGGACGCTTCGGCCATTTCATCGACGGCGCATGGCGAGACGGCGCGGACGAACATCGCTTCGATTCGCGCGAGCCGGCGACGGGCCGCGTGCTCGCGTCGATCGCGCAAGGATCGAGCAGCGACGTGGATGCCGCCGTGCAAGCCGCGCACGATGCCCTGGAATCGTGGCAAGGCATCGGCGGCGCGGGCCGCGCGCGGCACCTGTACGCACTGTCGCGCATGGTGCAACGGCATAGCCGCCTCTTCGCCGTCCTCGAATCGCTCGATAACGGCAAGCCGATTCGCGAATCGCGCGACATCGATATCCCCCTTGTTTCAAGGCACTTTCTGCATCATGCGGGCTGGGCGCAATTGCAGGATCGCGAGTTCGCGGACTGGGCGCCGCTCGGCGTGATCGGGCAAATCGTGCCGTGGAATTTTCCGCTGCTGATGCTCGCGTGGAAGATCGCGCCCGCGCTTGCGCTCGGCAATTGCGTGGTGCTCAAGCCCGCGGAATACACGTCGCTCACGGCGTTGCTCTTCGCGGAACTCGCGCACCGCGCCGGCTTGCCCAAGGGCGTGCTCAACGTCGTGACCGGAGATGGCCGCACGGGCGCGGCGCTCGTCGAGCATCCGCGCGTCGCGAAGATCGCGTTCACCGGATCGACCGAAGTGGGCCGCCAGATTCGCGCGACGACGGCGGGCTCGGGCAAATCGCTCACGCTCGAATTGGGCGGCAAGTCGCCGTTCATCGTATTCGACGACGCCGATATCGACTCGGCTGTGGAAGGCGTCGTCGATGCGATCTGGTTCAATCAAGGCCAGGTGTGCTGCGCGGGTTCGCGTTTGCTCGTGCAGGAAGGCATCGAAGCGCGCTTTATCGACAAGCTCAAGCGCCGCATGGAAACGCTGCGCGTCGGGCCGTCGTTGGACAAGGGCGTCGACATGAGCGCCATCGTCGATGACGTGCAGCTCGAACGCATTCGCGCGCTCGTGGCGAAAGGCGAAAGCGAAGGATGCGAGATTCACCAGCCTTCGCGTCTTGTGTTGCCCGAAGGCGGCGCGTTTTTCGCGCCGACGCTGGTGACGAACGTCGCGCCGGCATCGACGCTCGCGCAAGAGGAAATCTTCGGGCCCGTGCTCGTCTCGATGAGCTTTCGCACGCCCGACGAAGCCGTCGCCCTGGCGAACAACACGCGCTATGGCCTCGCCGCGAGCGTCTGGAGCGAGAACATCAGCCGCGCGCTGGACGTCGCGCCGCGCCTGCAGTGCGGTGTCGTATGGATCAACGCGACGAATCTGTTCGATGCGGCAGTGGGCTTCGGCGGCTATCGCGAGTCCGGTTTCGGGCGGGAAGGCGGACGCGAGGGCATATACGAATATCTCAAGCCGCGCGCATGGTCCAAGCTGCCGATGCGCGCCGAGACGCAAGCACCGCCCGTCGAGCCAGACTCGCCGATGGAGTCGGCCAATGTCAGCGCGATCGACCGCACGGCGAAGCTCTTCATCGGCGGCAAGCAGACGCGGCCGGATAGCGGTTACTCGCGGCTCGTTCGCTCGCCTGCGGGCGAGATCGTCGGCGAAGTGGCCGAGGGCAATCGCAAGGACATTCGCAATGCAGTGGCGGCGGCGCGCGGCATGACGAAATGGGCGGCAGCGAGCGCGCACAACCGCGCGCAGGTGTTGTATTACCTCGCGGAGAATCTGAGCGCTCGAGGGGAGGAATTCGCGCGCCAACTCGTCACGCGCGCGGGTTCCAGCGAACGCGATGCGAAGCGCGAAGTCGATGCGTCGATTGCCCGCTTGTTCACGTACGCAGCGTGGGCCGACAAGTTCGACGGCGCGGTGCATGCGCCGCCGCTGCACGGCGTCGCGCTGGCGATGCACGAGCCGGTCGGCGTGATCGGCGTCATCTGTCCGGACGAAGCGCCGTTGCTCGGTTTCGTCTCGCTGATCGCGCCCGCGCTCGCGCTGGGCAATACGGTCGTGGCGGTGCCGAGCATGACGTGCCCGCTCATGGCGACAGACTTCTATCAGGTCGCGGATACGTCCGACGTGCCGGGCGGCGCGCTCAACATCGTGACCGGCGACGCGCGCTCGCTTGCGAAAACGCTCGCCCAGCACGATGACGTCGACGCGCTCTGGTGCTTCAATGGCGCGGCGCTTTCGGCGATGGCGGAGCGCGAATCGGTCGGCAATCTGAAGCGAACCTTTGTCGATCACGGACGACTGTTCGACTGGCATGATGCATCGAGTGAAGGTTTGCCCTTCTTGCGCCAAGCCGTGCAAGTCAAGAATATCTGGGTGCCGTATGGAGATTGATCCGCGGCACTCGTAATCCGAGGTTCAACGGCGCAGATCCTGGAACGGGACGCGCCCATGCATGGAGGAGACGCTCTTGCTGAAGAACATTGACCCGCTTCTGAATGCCGACATCCTTTACGCGCTCGCCGCGATGGGACACGGCGATGAAGTCGTCATTTGCGACGCCAACTTTCCCGGCGATTCGGTCGCGCGCCAGACGGTGCTGGGCAAGCTCTTGCGGATCGACGGCGCCAACGCGCCGCGTGTCGTGCGCGCGGTGCTGTCGGTGATGCCGCTCGATACATTCGTGGACGATCCCGCAGGCCGCATGGAAGTCGTCGGCGACGCGACGGCCTTGCCCGCCGTGCAGCGCGAAGCGCAACGCGAAGTCGATCACGCGGAAGGCCGCGAAGTGGCGTTCGCGCCGATCGAACGCTTCGCATTCTATGAACGCGCGAAGAAGGCGTATTGCGTCATCCGCACGGGCGAGACGCGCGGCTATGGCTGTTTCATCTTCAAGAAAGGCGTGCAGCTCGCGCCGGATGCGCCGCAAGGGGACGCGCCATGAGCGGCAGCGTCGTCATCCTCGGCATCTATGTGACGGACCTCGCTTTCCGCGCGCAGCGCATGCCCTTGCTTGGTGAAACGGTGGCGGGTTCCGCGTTTGCGATGGGACCGGGCGGCAAGGGTTCGAATCAGGCCGTGGCCGCCGCCCGCGCGGGCGCGGACGTCATCTTCTGCACGCGCATCGGCAACGATGCGTTCGGCAAGATCGCGCAGGCCACGTGGGCGGCCGAAGGCATCACATCGCGAGCCAGCGTGATAGACGATATCGCGACCGGCGCCGCGCATATCTACGTGGACGAGAACACCGGCGGCAATGCGATCATCGTCGCGGCGGGCGCGGCCGGCACGCTTGGCCCCGATGACGTGGACGCCATCGAAGCGGACATCGCGAAGGCAGCCGTCTTCGTCACGCAACTGGAGCAGCCGATTCCGGCCGCGAAACGCGGGCTCGAACTGGCGCGGAAGCATGGCGTGACGACCGTCTTCAACCCGGCGCCTGCGCTCGCGCTCGACGACGATATCTATCCGCTTTGCGACTACATCACGCCGAATGAAACCGAGGCGGCGGCATTGACCGGAGTCGCCGTGAAGTCTGTCGGCGATGCGCGTCGCGCGGCAGATGTTCTGTTGAGCAAAGGCGCGCGCGCGGCGATCATCACGTTGGGCGAGGCGGGTGCGCTTCTGCATAGCGCGAGCGAATCGGTGCTGGTTCCTGCGTTCGAATGCGGGCGCGTGGTCGAAACGGCCGGCGCGGGCGATGGCTTCACCGGTGGTTTCGCGGCGGCGCTCGCGCGCGGCGACAGCGCGCTCGATGCGGTCCGCTTCGGATGCGCGTTGGCGAGCATCTCGGTCACGCGGCCAGGCACCGCGCCCTCGATGCCTCGCCTCGACGAAATCAATGCATTGTTGAGCGAAAGGAGCGTGACGCAATGAAGGCGTCGAAGTGGCTCGCTGACCGGCAGTTCAACTTTCTGATCGGCGTGAATCTGCTGGTGGTGATCGTCGCGACATGGCTTTCGCACGGCCAGTTTCTCGACATCGACAATCTCCAGTCGATGGGCGGCCAATTGCCCGAACTCGGCTTGCTCGCGCTCGGCATCATGTTGTCGATGGTCTCGGGCAATGGCGGCATCGACCTCTCGGGCGTCGGGCTCGCGAACCTCTCGGGCATGGTCGCGGCGATGGCTCTGCCGCATATCGTCTCCGCCGACGATTCGCCCGCGCTCTATACGGCCGTGTTCGTCGGCATCGTCGTCGCGATGGGCGTGGTCGGTGGCCTGCTGAACGGTGTGGTCATTGCCAAGCTCAGGCTGACGCCGATTCTCTGCACGCTCGGCACCCAACTGCTCTTCACGGGCATTGCCGTCGTGTTGAGCAACGGCGCATCGGTGCGAGTGGAATATGTCGATCCGCTGTCGAACATCGGCAACGGCACATTCCTTCAGGTGCCCATTTCGCTGTGGATCTTCATTGCGGCGGTGCTCGGGCTCGGCTGGGTGCTCAAGCGCACGCCGTTCGGCCTGCGGCTCTACCTCATGGGCACCAATCCGAAAGCTGCCTTCTATGCAGGCATTCCGCGCGCGCGCATGCTGATTCTGACTTACGGCATGTGCGGCGTGCTGGCATCGCTCGCGGGTCTCATTAGCGCAACGCATACGTCGAGCGCGAAGTGGGATTACGGCAACTCTTATCTCTTGATCGCCATTCTGATCGCGGTGATGGGCGGCGTGAATCCGGCCGGCGGCTACGGACGCATTGTCTGCGTGTTTCTCGCGGCAACGGTCCTGCAATTCCTGTCGAGTCTCTTCAATCTGCTTGGCGTCTCCCAGTTTTTCGGCGATTGCGCGTGGGGCTTCCTGCTGCTCGCGTCGCTCGCCTTCGCGGGTGGGGAACGCGTGCGCGCGATCTTCGGCATCGGCGGAGCCAAGCCCACATCCAAGATTCCACCGCCGCCTGCATCGACGGGACGTTGACCACTCGCTGTGTGATTGCTTCAAAAGACCATCGAACGACATTCGAAACATAAAGGAGACAACACGATGAAGCTCAAGACTTTCGGCACCGCGCTGACCGCCATTGCGCTCGCTGCCGGCGCGGTCATGGCCGCACAGGCCGCGACGAACGAAACCATCGTCACGGTCGTCAAGGTGACCGGCATCAACTGGTTCAATCGCATGGACGACGGCGTGAAAGAGTTCGGCAAGGCGAATCCGAACATCAACGTCTATCAGACGGGACCCGGCCGCGCCGACGCCGCACAGCAATTGAAGATCATCGAGGACTTGATCGCGAAGAAAGTCACTGCGATTGCAGTCGTTCCGTACGATCCGCCGACGCTCGAACCCGCGCTGAAGAAGGCAATGGATCGCGGCATCAAGGTGGTCACGCATGAAGCCGACAACGCAAAGAACACGATGGTCGATATCGAAGCGTTCGACAACACCGCATACGGCGCGGGCCTGAACGAACGTCTCGCGAAGTGCATGGGGCAGCAGGGCAAGTGGGCGGTGCTGGTCGGCTCGCTCGGCAGCCGCTCGCAAGTGCAATGGGCGGACGGCGGCATCGGCAACGCAAAGGCCAAGTATCCGAAGATGGATCTCGTCGAGCCGAAGCTCGAAACGAATAACGACGGCGAGCGCGCGTATCAGGTCGCGAAGGAAGTGCTGCGCAAGCATCCGGACCTGACCGGTTTTCAGGGCTCGTCGTCGCTGGATGTGATCGGCATCGGGCGCGCGGTCGAAGAAGCCGGCAAGGTCGGCAAGATCTGCGTGTACGGCACGGGTCTGCCCACCGAAGCGGGCAAGTTCCTCGAAAGCGGCGCCATCAACGGCATCGCATTCTGGGACCCGAAGCTCGCCGGCATCGCGATGAACAAGGTGGCGCAGATGCTCGTCGACGGCAAGACGGTGGAGAACGGCGCGGACCTCGGCATTACCGGCTATAACAAGGTCACGGTGAGCAAAGGGCCGGGCAAGGGCGTGATCGTTCGCGGCACCGGCTGGGTGGACGTGGACAAGACGAACTACAAGCAATACCCGTTCTGATGCGACTGATGTGATGTTAGCGGCGCGCGACGTTCGACGTTCGACGTTCGACGCGCGCGCCGCCCGAATCCATATGCCATGACCCAAGAGACACCGCTCCTCGAAGTCGTCGATATTCATAAACGCTTTACCGGCGTCTATGCGCTGCGTGGCGTGAGCCTCGCGTTTCAGCGCGGGCAGATTTATCACCTGCTCGGCGAAAACGGCTGTGGCAAGAGCACGCTCATCAAGATCATCTCGGGCGCGCAGCCGCCGGACGAAGGCGAACTCGTGATCGAAGGCGCGCGTCATGCGCGGCTCTCGCCGCTCGAAGCATTGTCGGCCGGCATCGAGACCGTGTATCAGGACTTGTCGCTCCTGCCGAACATGAGCGTGGCCGAGAACGTCGCGCTGACTTCCGAACTCGCGGAGCACGCGGGCAAGCTCGCGCGCACGTTCGACCGGCGCGCGCTCGCGACGACCGCCGCACGCGCGCTCGAAGCCGTGGGTTTGCCGGGCGATGCCGAGTTCCAGAAGACGTTGATCGAACAATTGCCGCTGGCGACGCGCCAACTCGTTGCCATCGCGCGCGCCATTGCAAGCGAAGCGAAGTTCGTCATCATGGACGAGCCCACGACGTCGCTCACGCAGAAAGAGGTCGACAACCTGATCGCGGTGCTTGCGAGACTGCGCGCGCAAGGCGTGGCCGTGCTGTTCGTGAGCCACAAGCTCGACGAGTGCTACGCGATCGGTGGCGAAGTCATCGTGCTGCGCGATGGTCAGAAGATGGCGCAAGGACCGATCGAGCACTACACGAAGGCGCAGATCAGCGAGCTCATGACGGGCAAGCATCTTTCGACCGACCGTTACCGCGAAGAAGGCGAGGCGCGTGCATCGAAAGTCGTGCTCGATGTGAAGGACCTCGGCCGCAAGAGTCAGTTTGCCGACGTATCGTTCGCTCTGCATGAAGGCGAGATACTCGGCGTGACGGGACTGCTCGACTCGGGCCGCAATGAACTGGCGCGCGCGCTCGCGGGCGTGGCGCCTGCGGACAGCGGCGTCGTGACGCTCGACGGCATGCGTGTTCGCCTGCAATCGCCCGCGGACGCGAGAACGCAACGCATCGGCTATGTGCCGGAAGACCGCCTGAACGAAGGGCTTTTTCTCGACAAGCCGATCCGCGATAACGTCGTGACCGCGATGATCGCGAGCCTGCGCGACCGCATCGGGCAAATCGATCGCAAGCGCGCGCAGGCGCTGGCCGAGCGCACCGTCAAGGATCTGCAAATCGCCACGCCCGATGTCGACAAGCCGGTGCAGTCGCTTTCCGGCGGCAACCAGCAGCGCGTGCTGATCGGCCGCTGGCTCGCGATCAATCCACGCGTGTTGATTCTGCATGGGCCGACAGTCGGCGTGGACGTAGGCTCGAAGGACATCATTTACCGCATCATGCAGCGGCTGTCGAAAGAGGGCATCGGCATCATTCTCATCAGCGATGATCTGCCCGAACTGCTGCAAAACTGCGATCGCATTCTGATGATGAAGAAAGGCCGCGTCGCCGGCGAATATCGCGCCGATCGTCTGACCGAGGCCGATCTGTATCACGCGCTACTTTCTGAGGCAGCATGAGCATGAGCGAATCCATCCGCGGCGCCGCAAGCGAGACCGTGCCGCAAGCCGTGAGCAACGTCGCGCCGCGCGTGCGCAAGGGCAGTCTCTACGCGCAGCTGATGCGCAAGCCGGAGTGGTTCACCGTCGGGCTGATCCTGGTCACCTGTCTGATCGTGGGCAGCCTCAACCCGCGCTTCTTCCAGTTCGCGACGCTCTTCGACATGCTGCATTCCGCGACCACGGTGTCGCTGTTTGCGCTCGGGACGCTTGTCGTGCTCGCGTCGGGCGGGATCGACGTATCGTTCACCGCCATCGCTGCGTTGACGATGTATTCGATCACCAAGGCGGTGTTCGCATGGTGGCCCGAATGTCCGTTCGCGCTGATCGTGTTGACGGGAGCCTTGGGCGGCGTGCTGCTCGGCGTGGTCAACGGCATGCTCGTGCATCGCCTGAAAGCGCCTTCGCTGATCGTCACCATCGGCACGCAATACCTGTTTCGCGGCTTGTTGCTGACCTTCGTCGGCACGCAGTTCTTCATGAACATTCCGCACAGCATGGATGTGTTCGGCCGCTTGCCGCTTTTCTATTACCACACGGCGGACGGCTTGCGCGCGGTCCTTCCCGTGTCGGTGCTGGCGCTCGTGATCGCGG
Source organism: Caballeronia sp. BCC1704 (assembly GCF_902833455.1). Lineage (NCBI taxonomy): Bacteria > Pseudomonadati > Pseudomonadota > Betaproteobacteria > Burkholderiales > Burkholderiaceae > Caballeronia > Caballeronia sp. BCC1704. The sequence continues at coordinate 24,495 of NZ_CADFFT010000005.1, forward strand.
CGATCGTCACATGGTGGCTGCTCAATCGAACGATGATGGGCCGCGGCGTCTATGCGATGGGCGGCAGTCTCGCCATTGCGGAACGGCTGGGTTATAACCTGCGCGCGATCCACTTGTTCGTATTCGGCTACACGGGTTTGCTCGCAGGCGTAGCGGGCATTCTGCATGTATCGACGAACCGGCTCGCCAATCCGTTCGATCTCGTCGGTACGGAGCTCGATGTCATTGCCGCAGTGATTCTCGGCGGCGCGCGCATTACCGGCGGCACGGGAACGGTGACGGGCACGCTGCTCGGCGTGGTGCTCGTCACGCTTATCAATAGCGTGCTGATTCTCGTAGGCGTGCCGAGCACGTGGCAGAAGGTCATCATCGGCGCATTCATTCTCATCGCAGGAACGCTCTTCGCATTGGGTCGCAGGCAGTAGCGCAACGCGCGGCGCATTTGGACTTACGGGACTTACGCTTCTGCTATTCGCGTGAGTCCGTGCGCCGTTGCCCTTCCTCGGTGATGACAGAGTCGAAGTCCGAGATCTGTGAGAAGCGTACCGCTTTCACCTTGCCGAACTTGCTTGCATCGACGACAAGATGCCGCTCGACCGAACTCGCCATGGCCGCTTGCTTGATGGCGACTTCATGAAAGTTCCAGCACGTCACGCCGCGTACTTCATCGACACCGCCGGCCGACATGAATGCCTTATTGATTCCCATGCGCCGAAGCGTTTCGACGCTTTCATCGCTGGCGAATGATTCCGACGAAGGCACGTACACGCCGCCAAGCAAGATCATGCGTACGTTGGGCTTGCGGCGAAGAATCTCCGCGACGTTGAGCGAATAACACACCACGGTCAAATGCATCTCAGCGGGAATCTGCCGCGCCAGTGTCGTCAACGTCGTGCCGCAGTCGATGAACACAGTCTCGTTGTTCGCGAGCAGGCGCGCCGCATGACTCGACGCAATGGCTTTCGCTTGCGCGAAGTGATCCTTCTCCTCGTCGATGGTATAGCCCGCTGCGTTCGGCAAGTCGGCCGCGCTCACGATATAACCGCCCAGGTAAGTGAACTGCCCGGGGTTGGCTGCAACGTCCCTTCGCACCGTCATTTCGGAGACACCGAGAAGCGCGGCGGCATCGCGCAGACGCATCACGTTTTGTTTTTCTAATGCGCTCGAGAGCGTGCGGAGGCGGTCGATCTTGGCCATCGTTTTGCAGTGCTTTCCACGCGTCGCCGAATGTGAGTTTCTGGTCTTACGTTGATAAGATTATAACAACGCAAGGCGCGTGGAATGCGCGCCTTGCGTGAGTTCACGGGTAAATACGGAGCGCGTGCGGCTTATGCGCCTTCGTTCTCTTCGAGCATCACTGCGAGCGTGCCGGCTTCGCTTTGCACGCCGGCATCGAGGTCGATTTCATTCGGCGTCATCTTTGCAATCGCGCGCAGCAGGCGCGGCGAGAACGTGGCGCCGAATAGCGCGATGGCGTCTTCGCGGCGCCGGTCGTCGGCATGCGCGAGCGAGCGCAGTTCGCTGAGCGGAAGTCCGACGAACAAGTCGAGCGGATACGGCGGAGCAGCAAGCGCGGCGGCCGCAGCCGTTGCCGCCGTCGCGCCCGGAGCGCGCACGCGCAAGCCCGGTTGGAGATGCTCCGCGAGTTCCATCGTGATGTCGTAATCCGCCTCGAATTCGAGGGACGTTCGCGCTTCGCTCTGCAGGAAAGGCGCAACGGTTTCCAGACGAGCGAGTTCTTCACCGGTAAGCAGCATGACATTTCTCCTTCGATAAACGCAGACGAGGTTCCCTTTATCGGACACTTAGCTAAATGCTTGCCCGGTAGCCGAACGAAGCCCGAGCGCCTCTGGCGGAAAAATTGACTCACGCAGTGCGCTGCGCATCGAAGAAGGCGGCGATGGCTTCATTCACTGCTTCGGTTGCGTCGCGGTGAGGCGAATGACGGCAGCCCGGCAGCTTGACGAGATGAGCGTGCGGAACCGCTGCCTTGATCTTGTCGATCTGCTGCATGGACGCGTATTCGTCGTCATAGCCTTGAATGGCGAGCAGAGGCCGGCGGATGGATTCGAGCGTCGTCGTAATATCCCAATGAAGAAACGCGGGATTCAGCCATGCGTCGTTCCAACCATAGAAGGCGGAATCCACATTCTGATGGTAGGGCTCAAGCCGTGAGCGCAATGCGCCGCTCTCATAGGCGCTTCGTGCCTGAGTGATCGCCTGAACGGTCATCGGCTCGACGAATACATGCGGGGCCAGCACGGCGACACCCGCCAACGACTCGGGATAAGCGCTTGCATAGAGCAAGGCGATCGACCCGCCGTCGCTGTGCCCGATGATCCACATGCGCGTGCGTTCGCTCTCGCTTATGCCGATCGCGTCCAGCAGCGCAGGCAGCACGACCTGCGCTTGATAATGCAGAAAGTCAGCCGCCCAGTGCTCGTCTGCGCGACGCGGCGTCGAACGTCCATAACCCGGACGCGAATACACGAGTCCGCGGCAACCGAGGCGATCACATAGCGTCTGCGGCCAGTCTTTCCATAACGCAATGGAACCCAGTCCTTCGTGCAGGAATACCGCGATGGGCGCATCTTTGAATTCGGGGTTGAGCCATTGATATTCGATGGATAGCGGATACGGACTGCCAGTCACCTGAGCATATTGAACAGCGTCGATAGCGCTTGTGGAATCATTCATGGCTTGAAATGTCGCGCGAAGAATCACTCATTGAGGTTCAAGGGTACCAGACGAGTGATGGATGAAACGGTCGGCAGCATCGCCGCATTACGCCGTATGTTTCGTCAGCTTCGCGACGCCCGCCGAATGCGCGAGTTGATCGACGGTCAGGCGAATCGCGTCGATCAGCGCGCGGGCTGCCGGAGAAGGCGTGCTGCCCGCGCGTAACGTGAGCCCGATATCGCGCCGTGTGTTCTGCATCGCGATGTCGAGCACGACGAGTTGCCTCGACTCACATTCATAGAACAACTGCTGGGCCGATACGACCGCGAGCATATCGGTGTGCGTGAGCAAGCCACGGATCACGGCAAGGTCGGCGGTCTCGACCGTCGGCATCGGCGGTTTCAGTCTGAGCCGCTTGAATTGCGCTTCGAACATGCCGCGTGCGGGCGCGTGACTGCGTGGCAAGACCCATTGCGCGGCGCTCAACTCTTTCAGCGTCAAACCCTCGGCTCTAGCCAGCGGATGATCGCGCCGCGCGATGACCACCATGTCCTCCGACATCAGGCGTTCGTTGGTCAATCCGCTCGATGCATCGTTCGGCCTGAGCGCGCCCAGCACGAAGTCGATATCGCCCGCTCGCAAGCCGGCCACGAGCGGTTCGTAGGCGCTCTCGTCAGTGGCTATGCGTACGCCCGGATAGTGCGAGGCCACGCGCGCGATCGCGCCCGGAAGAATCAGCGTCCTGCCGAGCGGCAGCGCGCCGACGGTCACATAGCCTTGAATGGTGCCGCGCAAAGCCGCAATATCGTCCGGGATGTGGCGCAGTTCATTGAGCGCGCGACGCACGTGCAGCACGAACGTCTCGCCTTCGCTCGTGAGCAACAGGCCGCGCGGGCTGCGATAAAACAATTGCATACCTGCGCCCGTTTCCATGATGCGGATCGCGCTGCTGACTGCGGGCTGACTGATGCCGAGCGTCTGCGCGGCGCTCGGCATGTGTCGATGACGCGCCAATGCCGAGAACAACTGTAGCCGCCGCGTATTGAGCAGGAACGCAGGCAATGTGTTGCCGTTGGCCGAGCGTCGCCGTGACTGCCGTGCGGAGCACCATTTGTCGAGTGCTTCGAGCTCCGCGAAGATCCGTTCGCAACGCAGAAGAACGGCGCGACCCGCAGGTGTCGGCAACATGCCTGACGGGCGACGTTCGAGCAGCGTCTCGCCTACGGCTGCTTCCAGTTCCTGCAGGGAGCGCGTGACAGCGGATTGCGCGCGAAAGAGGGCGGCGGCCGCGCGCGTCGCGCTGCCCGTGTGCGCCACAAGCCTGAACGCGCGCAGATAAGCGAGGTTGAGCAGTTCGCGGTTATCCATGGCTATGCTGAAAGAGTCGTAGCCATCAGTTTAGTTTATCGGCACGCCGGGACGCGAATTCAGTCTTCGATCGCGCCATGCACGCCTTGCTCGCCGCGCTTCCAATAGGCGGAGGCGCGAATGCGGCGCTTGTCGATGCCTCGCTCATTGCACAACAGTTGGCGCACGGCGCGCATGAGCGCAGCCTCGCCCGCGGCCCAGACGTAACCCTTTCCATCGGGCAGATACGTTCCGCGCAACGCGAGCAGGAGATCGCCGCCCGGGTACGCGGACTTGCTGCGGTAGCACCACTGCAGATACAGATCGGCGCGTGTATCGAATTCGATCCGCGCCGAGGGATCGGCGACTTCGAGCAGCGCCGCCACGCGCGTGCCCGGCGGAAGTTCCTCCAGGCGACGGGCGATGGCCGGCAGCGCGGTCTCGTCGCCTACCAGCAGATGCCAGTCGAACTGCGTCGGAATGACGAACGAGCCACGCGGCCCGCCGATGCCGAGGTAGTCCCCCGGCGCGGCCTTCGCTGCCCACGCGGTCGCGGGGCCGGCGTCGTGAAGAGCGAATGCAATATCCAATTCGCGCGCCGCCCGATCGAAGCGCCGTGGCGTGAAGTCGCGGGCAATGGGCCGCGGTTTGGCGGGATCGAACACGGGACCGTCCGGGCCTGCCTCCGGCACCACCGGCATGCTTTCGCCCGGCTGCGGGAAGAAGACCTTCACGTGGTCGTCGAACGAGGCGGTCTCGAAGTCGGCGAGCGCCTCCCCCGTGAGCGTGATGCATACAAAATGCGGATTGATCAGCCGAACTCGCTTGACCTGCAACAATCGGAACCTCAGCGCGTGACGCACGCGCGTGACTTCCAGTTCGGCGCGGCCTTGTTGTGCTTCGACGAGTGAATCGCTCATTCTGTCGTTCCTTTTGCCTGCTTCGGCGCATTGTCTTGTTCGATGTCGGCCGTCGCGCGTTCGAGAATCGCGGCGATGCGGCGCTGCTCTTGCGGCGATGCATCGGTGCGCAGGAGTAGCGCCCGCTTCAGCGCGCGTCGTGCTGCGACGAGTTCGGGCACCCAGCCGCCGTCTCCGGCATCCTCGTCGACCTGCTCGCCCGCGTAGGCTCGTCGTACGAGGTCCATCTTGCGTGCAAAATGCAAAAGCTTGGCGAGCATCAGGTCGACGCGTTCCTGATTCGCCGCGAGGTATTCACGGCCCGCATCCGACAGGGCGTAGCGCTTGCGGTTGCCTTCCATCTCGATCGTCGCATAGCCCAGTTCTTCCAGATACGTCAGCGCCGGATACACCATGCCGGGGCTCGGTGCGTAGAAACCGTTGGAGCGATCCGCCAGCGCCTTGATGAGTTCGTAGCCGTGGCGCGGCGCCTCGGCCAGCATGGCGAGCAGCAAGAGTTGCAGGTCTTCGGACGAGAATTTGCGGCCGCGCGGCATGCCGCCCATGTCGTCCGGGCCGCCGCCGAAACCGCCCGCACCGCCGGGACCACCGGCGCCGAAGCCGCCGCCAAAGCGCCCACCGCCGCCGTGCCGATGACGCCCGATCATCGCCCAACCGCGCCATGCAAGGCGATCGAGGCGGTCTAGGGCATCGAATGGGAAGCCGGAACTTAAGCCGCGCGAATCGTCGCGCTTGCCGTGAAAGCAACGTGATCTCATGACTCACTCCGTTATGTCGTAAAACATATCTAACGATATATATCGTAAGAGTGTCTGTCAAGGCGTTCTTTTTCGCACCGGAACGGGGCAACGGGAGCGTTCGCGGCATGAGGCGTCCTTGAAGCCGGTATGCAAAAGACAGCGTGCACCCGCCGGCACGCTAAAAGCTCGGTGCGTGCACGGAGCGTGCTAAAGCACCCGCATCCTTCGACAAATACAACCACCTCTGCATGCCGGCATATCTCGCACTGGCACTGGTATTCATGTTCAACATGGCGGGCACGACGTTGCCCACCGCGATCTATCACGACTACCAGACGACCTACGGCTTCAGTCCCGCGACCATCACGGTCATCTTCGCTGCCTACGCGATCGGCGTGCTCGGCGCGCTGCTGGCGATGGGCAGTTGGTCCGATCAACTCGGGCGCAAGCGCATGCTCATGGCGGGCCTTGCTGCATCCGCCGTCTCCGGGTTGATCTTTCTTGTCGCCAACGGCCTCGTCATGCTCTTGCTCGGACGTCTTGTCTCGGGCATCTCGGCGGGCATCTTCACGTCGACGGCGACGGTCGCGGTGATCGAATCAAGTCCGTCCGACTCGCGCTCGAAGGCGATGCTGGCTGCAACGTCATCAAACATGCTCGGGCTCGGCTTGGGACCTGTCCTCAGCGGAGCGCTTGTCGAGTTCGCGTCGTGGCCTATGCGTCTTTCGTACCTCGCGCATATCGCATTGCTGGTGCTCGCCTTCCTATTGCTACGCGCCGCGCCTGAGACCGTGCGCGTGGCGGATCACCCTAAACTGCACATGCAACGCATCGCACTGCCGCGTGAGGTGCGCGCTGCATTCGTGCCGGCTGCGTTGTCTGGATTCGCGGGCTTTGTCGTTGTCGGATTCTTTACCGCCGTTTCGCCGCAACTCATGCGCACCGTGCTCGGGTATCACAGCGGCTTACTGATCGGCCTCGCAGTGTTCTTCATCTTTCTCTGCTCGGCGGTCGGTCAGGCGGTCGAGAAGCGCATTGCGCAAAGATGGCGTCAGCCTACTGGTTCAGTCGCGCTCGTCGTCGGTCTTGCGCTGCTTGCGCAATGCGCATGGCAGCGTTCCTCCACCGCATTCGTCGTCGGAACAATGCTGTGCGGACTCGGGCAGGGCATCAGCTTTCGCGCCGCACTCGGCGAGCTATCGAATCGCAGTCCGACCGAGCGCAAGGCGGAAGTGACAGCGGCGTTCTTCGTCGTGCTGTATGTGGCGATATCGCTGCCCGTCATCGCGATAGGCGTCGCGGTGCAACGCATCGGCATCGCACCCGCGACGATCACGTTTGCCGCGATCACGGTCGTTATCGTGCTTATTTCCCTCGCGTGGCTGCTCCGCGTCGAGAAGGCGCAGTCATAGCGACGGACAAATCTGCATAGAGCGATTGATAATATCCGAAGGATTGCCGGAATCCCCTCGATGCATCTCTGCGATGGGGCCTAAACCACACACACTGGCGAATAAGATATGGCAAAGGGTAGCGACAAAGACGAAGTCTTGAATAAGCACGGCGATAAACAGGGAGATGGCCAAAGCATCGGCCGGCCGGCGGACGGCGAACTGGAAGGCAGCGCGTATTCACCGTTAGGCAATCCCGGGCTCAAGCATTGGCAAGCCAGCCAGATCTCACGCCCTGGACTGGATGACCGCAGCAATATCTTCTTCGCTGCCGTCGAAATGACTCGGATGCCGATGGTCGTAACCGACCCGAATCAACCGGACAACCCGGTGGTTTTCGCCAACCGCGCATTTCTCGACTTAACCGAGTACACCGAGGAGCAGGTTCTCGGACGCAACTGCCGATTCTTGCAAGGCGCCGAAACCGATACGCGCGCTGTGGATGAAATCCGCAATGCTCTGCGTGAGCAGCGTGCGGTCGCAGTCGACGTCCTGAACTACAAGGCGAGCGGCAAGCCCTTCTGGAATGCGTTGTTCATCGGCCCCGTGTTCAATAAGGAAGGGAAATTACTCTACTATTTCTCATCCCAGATGGACATTACTCGCCGCCGGATCTCGGAGCAGTCGTTCCTGCAGGCGCAGAAGATGGAGGCCATCGGGCAGTTGACCGCCGGGCTCGCGCATGACTTCAATAACCTGCTACAGATCATCACGGGGAATCTGGAACTGGCCGCAGCGTCTCTCGACGACAGACAGGCGACCCGCGAAGCAATCGGGCGCGCCATGTCGGCGGGGGAGAAAGCGGGCAAACTCACTCAGCAACTGCTCACGTTCGCTCGAAAGCAACGTCTTGAACCGAAACAACTGAATCTGAACACGCTGGTAGTCGAGTTCAGTGAGATGTTAGTCAGAACGCTCGGCGACAAGATCGACCTGCACCTGGACCTGAAGCCTGGTCTGCCGGCTTGCACCATCGATGCCACGCACATGGAGATGGCATTGCTGAATGTGCTCATCAATGCTCGGGACGCTATGCCCAAGGGAGGAAGGGTCACGGTCGCCACTTCGGTCATCAATGATGCGGAGCGAATCGAGGCGCATAATCTGACACCCGGAATCTACGTCGTGATCTGCGTGATCGATCATGGTGAAGGCATGACGCCGGACGTCCTGAGACGGGCCACCGAGCCATTCTTCACGACCAAGGGGCCGGGCACCGGTCTCGGCCTCGCAATGGTTCATGGCTTCGTCCAACAGTCGCACGGCCGGCTCGAAATAGAGAGCACGCCCGGAGAGGGAACGACGATACGAATGATCTTCCCGGTGGTCAGTCAGGCGGAAACTGATGTCAGCCAGAGAGGCGACAAATCTCTGAACTGGAGCACTGAAGCGATTCTTGGCAAGCATACGGTGCTGGTCGTGGACGACAACCGCGATGTTCGGGAACTCGCGTATGGCCATCTGAAGAATCTCGGCTATCGCGTATTGTCCGCGCAGAGCGGGGAAGAAGCATTGAAAGTGATCGAGCGATATGGCGATGTCGATTTGCTTTTTACTGACATCATCATGCCCGGAGGAATGAATGGGTTGCAACTCGTCGAGCGAGTCAGGGAACGAAAACCAGATATCGCCGTGCTGCTCGCGACGGGATATATGGATCAACTTCCCGCCGCGAACGTATCGGCAGCGCCCCTCACGACACTCACGAAGCCTTATCGAGTGAGCGACCTGGCCGAGCACGTGCGCGCTTCGCTCGAGAAGAAGATCCCGTCACAGGCAGCTGATGATTTTCGCCATGAAGGATGAGAACCGGACAAGGCACGTCCTGATTGTCGATGACGAGGTAGCGATCGCGTACGTTTTTCAGCGCTACTTCGAGTTGCGCGGATTCCGCGTCTCTGCAGCCTACGATGGAAACGCTGCACTTGCCATTGGTCAAAGCGAATCGATTGATGCACTCGTCACCGATTTTCGTATGCCCGGAATGAACGGGCAAGAGCTTATCGAGCGACTCAGGCAGACTGTCCCGCATCTGCCTGCGATCATCGTATCTGGATTCGGTGGGGAAATTGGCGAACGTCCGGCAGGAGTGCGCGTTATCGGCAAGCCTGTCGAGCCGACATACCTCGTCGAGTGCGTCAAAGAAATGCTCGCTGATGCGGACACCGTGCAGTGGTTGAACCGCCCGAAAGATTGATGGTGAGAAAATGCTAAGCGTGGCAGCGTGAGCTCAGGAATCGTTTATACGAAATTACCGCAATAACTTCGAAAGCACCATGACATAAGCCGCTGTCACCGCGAGCTGGCACAGCGTGATGGGCAAGCCATAGCGCAGAAACCGGGCGAACGTGACCGGGCGTCCTTCGTTCCCGCAGACGCCCGCGGCGACGATGTTCGCTGCCGATCCGATCAGCGTGGCGTTCCCTCGGAGCGTCGCGCCATACATCATGCCGACGAATACGGGTATCACTGTCTGAGGCCACTCTGTGAATCGATCGCCCATCGCCGCTTCAGGGACGAATTCGGCAGTCACGAGATAGGCTTTCCACATCACAATGGAAGCGGCCGCAACCGGGACGTTGGCCAATAACGACGGCAACAGGCCGATGCCGCTAATTATCGCGAGCAGGACGAGCGTAAGATTGGTCCCGAACCATTCGTGGAACTTCGACGCCATCACTTGAAGCAGGCTGGTTTTGACCATTGCCTGCACGAGACACACGGTCATGTCGATGACATTGAAGGCGATCACCTGTATGACCGCCGAGAAGACGCCGACTACGAGATAGATTTGCCAGTCGCTCACGATGCGTTCTTCCCCGCTTCACTCGATATTGTTTCGGATCGGGAAACGGCGATAAAAGAGACGGACACCTGTCGCGTCTCGCCGCGCAGTGTAGTGGTCCTCGAATTGCACTGAACGCGGCAAGACCGTGCTAAGCAAACGCCGCTGGACTGCTTCAGACAAACCGCCTTTAATGTTCGTGTATCGCTGCGTTGCCTGATTCAAAAACGGGAGGCCGCATGGATGCAGTCAGAACGTTTCTCGAAAGCCAGTCGCTTTTCGCATTGTTTCTCACGATCGCATTAGGCTATCTCATCGGCGAGATCACGATCAAAGGGGTCGCGCTCGGCTCGGGGGCCGTGCTGTTCGTCGGACTCGCCGTCGGCGCCTTCGCGCCGAAGTCGGCGCCGCCGGCCTTGCTCGGCACGCTCGGCTTGCTGCTGTTTCTATACGGCATCGGCATTCAGTACGGCGCGCAGTTCTTCAGAGGGCTCACGAGCCGGGAAGGAGCGAAGGCGAACGCGGCCGCTTGCCTCGGCGTCATTGCGGCCGGTCTCGTCTCATGCGCTTTTATCCGCTTCGGCATCACGCTCGCTGATGCGTTGGGCATGTTCGCAGGCAGCGGGACCAGCACGGCAAGTCTTCAGGTCGCCATTGCATCGATGAAGAGCAACGATGCGGCCGTGGGCTATAGCGTCGCTTATCCGTTCGGCGTGGCCGGTCCCATTCTGTTTCTCTATGCGCTTAACGTGCTGCTGAAGGTCTCGATTCCGAAGCCGCCAGCGAAGGTACTCGAAACGGCAGAGATAGCGCTCAAGAACGCGAGCTTCTTCGGGCTGCGCTTATCGGAACTATTGAGCCGCTTGCCGCTGGGCGTGTCGATTGCGGCGGTGCGGCGCGCGCACCGTAATCAATTGCCCGCCGACGACTTCATCGTGCAGTCCGATGACGTGCTCCTCGTCACCGCCACGGACAAGCGCCTGCTTGACGAGGCCACGGCCTTATGCGGCGAGTCGCAGCCAGGACGCATCGCGAGCGATCGCGAAGACATCGACTACATGCGGGTGTTTGCATCGAATTCGGCGGTGGTCGGCATGCCGCTCGGCAAGCTGCGCTTTCCCGGCGGGGTGAATTGTTCGATCGCGCACGTGCGCCGGGGCGACGCCGATTTACTTTCGACGCCCGATCTCATTCTCGAAGCAGGCGACCGCGTAGGCGTGCTCGTGAATCGCGCGCATCGCGCGACGATTCGGGCGTTCTTCGGCGATTCCATCAAAGGCACGGCGGACCTCAGCTTCATCTGCCTCGGAATAGGCGCTGCGGCGGGGCTGCTGCTAGGGGCCGTTCCGTTGCGGTTTCCCGGCCTCGGCAGCTTCAGCCTCGGTCTCGCGGCGTTGCTGTTGCTCGCGCTGTGCCTTGGCAAAGCAAGGCGCAACGGACCGTTCGTGTGGGTCATGCCGCTATCGGCGAATCTGGTTCTGCGCAACCTCGGGCTCACGATCTTTCTTGCGCAGGTCGGCATTTCATGCGGGCCGAAGTTCGTGGCGACCGTGGGCACAGCGGGGCCGCTGCTGCTTCTTTATGGGGTGATCACGCTGCTCGTGCTCGTGGGCGTCACGGCCGCGTCGTGTCTATGGCTATTCAAGCTGCCCTTCGATACCTCGGCCGGCGTCGTATGCGGCGCGACCGGCAATCCTGCCATTCTCGCGTTCGCCAATCGCATTGCGCCCACGGATCAGCCCGACGTCATGTACGCGATGATTTTCCCGTCGATGACTATCGTCAAAGTGCTGTTCGTGCAGATCGCAATCTCGCTGGCTAGCGGCTAGCTCTCGTATTGGAGATGAAATCATGGACGTGGCGATATTCAGTTCGACGCGTTACGAGCGCGAGTTTCTGGACCAGGCGAACGAATCCGCGCACCACAGGCTCAAATACCTCGACGTGTCGCTGAATCGCGATACGGTCGGAGAGGCCGCGGGATTCGGCGCGGCGTGCATCTTCGTGAATGACAAAGCAGACGCCGCCGTTCTGGAGGCGCTGAAAAGCGGCGGCACCGGATTGCTCGCGCTGCGCTGCACGGGCTTCAACAACGTCGACCTCGAAGCCGCCGCGCGCCTCGGGCTGAAGGTCGTTCGCGTCGTGACGTATTCGCCGAACTCAGTCGCCGAACATGCCGTCGCGCTGTTGCTCGCCATTAATCGAAAGGTGCATCGCGCCTACAACCGTACGCGCGATTCCAATTTCTCTCTCGACGGACTCACCGGCTTCGATCTGTGCGGCAAGACGGTGGCCGTCGTGGGCACCGGTAAAATCGGCTGCGTCTTTGCGAAGATCATGCTCGGCTTCGGCTGTAATGTGATCGGCTACGATCCGTATCCCTCGCGAGAATTCGAGGCGATGGGCCTGCGTTATGCGCAGCCAGGTGAGATCGGGGAAAAGGCCGATGTCATTTCACTGCACTGTCCGCTGACGCCCGCGACGCATCACATCATCAATGCGGACACGCTTCAGCGTGCCAAGCGCGGCGCCTTGCTCATCAACACGAGCCGCGGCGCGCTCATCGACACCGGGGCCGTAATAGAAGCACTGAAAAGCGGGCAACTGGGCGGGCTCGCGATCGACGTGTACGAGCAGGAGGCGGACTTGTTTTTCCGCGATCTGTCCAATGAAATCATTCCGGACGACATCATTCAGCGGCTCATCTCATTCCCCAATGTGATCGTGACCGGGCATCAGGCGTATTTGACACGCGAGGCGCTTACGACTATCTGTGAGACGACGATCGCGAGCATTACTGCGTTCGAGCATAACGACCCGCTCGTGAACGAAGTCAAGGCCGGGTGATATTCATGCTGCCGGACACCACCGCCGACGCCGCACTCGCCGAACCGCGCGGCAACACGCGAGCGCCCGTGCTGGACACGGTCGACCGCGTTTCAGAACTATGCTTCGGGTTGTTCATGGCGCTGACGTTCGTCGGTACGGTGTCGGCGGCGACGAGCGGCGAAGATGCCGGCCGCAAGATGCTGTACACGGCCCTCGGCTGCAATCTCGCTTGGGGGCTTGCGGATGCCGTCATGTATTTGATGCGCACTCTCGTGAACCGAGGGCGGCGGCGCACACTCGCGTTTGCGATCAAGCGCGAACTCGACGCGGCAGAGGGCGTGCGAGAACTGCGCGCGAGACTTCCGCCGTTTCTCGCGCCATTCTTCTCAGACGCCGAGCTGGAATCGATTCGCAGCCGCATCGCTCGATACGATGCGCTTCCGGAGCGTCCCTCGCTGGAGCGCGACGATTTTCTTGCCGCGCTCGGCATCTTCATCCTTATCGTGCTGTCCACGTTTCCGGTCGCCGCTCCGTTCGTCATCATCCGGCATTTTCCCACTGCGTTGCTCGTGTCACGCGCGCTGACGCTCGTCATGCTATTCGGATGCGGCGTTGCTTCGGGATCCTATGCGGGATGGGGTGCGCTGAAAGCGGGGTTGGCGATGGTGACGTTGGGCGTGCTTCTGACGATGGCGATCATCGCGCTGGGCGGGTAAGTCAGATCGACCGGCCAGCCGATGAATGCATCTAAATGACCGCGCCCGAGTCTTGAATTCGAGAAAAGGTTCGCATATCTTTCAATCATTATCTCGTGCTCATGGCCGCGCTCTTTAGCGCGTTGCGCTATAAGCGGCGAAACCAAACGAAACGAATGAAGACGCTGCTTTGCTCGTGTGTTTCCTTTCGGATCATCTCGTTTTCCAGAGTGCCCGACGCCACGCGATTCATCTATGACCAGAAGAAGGCGGAAGCCGCGAAGGAGCGTGATGCGGCGATTGCCGCCGCCCATCATGGCGCGGCTCAATAAGGTATTCAAACGCCCTTAAGCGTCTCTTAAGCATGAGTGAATGAGTTTTTCTCACTGTCTTAAACGATCGGTGAAAGACCCACTGCGCTGCGGGGCACAGCTTGCGCTTTAGGCGAATTGGTAGAACAGGCGAGAGACGGCCACCTCGGTGGTAAGACAACAATGCCCAAGTTCATCAACGTGCTTCTGGTCGTGTCGGCGCTCGCATGTGGCACGCATTCGCTCGCTCAGGCGCCGGCGGCAAGCGTCCCGCCGCCCGCCGCAATGAGTGCCGCGGATATCGACAAGCTCGTCGGTCCCATCGCGCTCTATCCCGACGACCTCGTTGCGATCATTCTTCCGGCTTCGACGTATCCGGTCGAAGTGGTGCAGGCCGACCGGTTTCTCGAACGCAGAAAGACGGACAAGAATCTTCCGGTCGATGAACGCTGGCAAGACTCGGTGAAGGCGCTGCTCAACTATCCCGAGATTGTGAATAAGATGAGCACCGATCTCGACTGGACGGTTGCGCTCGGCGAAGCGGTCGTGGCGGATCAGAACGCCGTCTTGCAAGCCGTGCAGCGTGTTCGCCGGCAAACTCAATCAGTCGGCAACTTGAAGAGCGACGACAAGCAGACGGTCGTGGTCGAGAAGGAAGTGATCAAGATCGTGCCGTCTAATCCGGAAGTCATCTATGTACCGCAGTACAACCCGTCCACAGTGGTCGTGAGCAGTCCGACGCCGGTCTATACGTACGCTCCGGCGCCTTACCCTGTCTACTACTATCCGTATGCACCCGGCGCGGCCTTCGCCACGGGCATGATCTGGGGCGCGGCCATCACCGCGGCGTGGAACGGCGGACGGTACGAGGCCAACTATAACGGCGGCAATAACACCATCAACATCAACCGCGAACAGAACGCCAATCGAGCCGACGTGCAGAACAACCTGAGCAATCGCGCGGCGAACCGGTCGGGATCGGGCGCAACGCAACAGTCGAGCACATGGCGCTCCGAGAAGAAGCCGGGACAGGTCTCCGGCACGGGCGGGCGTTCCTCGATGCAGCGCGTGGGCGACGCGCCCTCGCGTGGGAGCGGAGCAGGCGCGGGTTTCGGCGGGGCCGGCGGCACCGAGCGCGCGTCCGCACGCACGCAACCCGCCATGCAGAACACGCCTCGCGCGCAGGGCGCGTCCAACTTTCAGGCGCGCGGCGGCGATGCATTGAGCGGCTATGGCTCGGGTCAAAGCGCCCGCGCGGACAGCGCGCGCGGGGCCGCGAGCCGGCAGTCGATGGCAGGCGGCCAAGGCGGTCGCAACTTCCAGGGCGGCGGTGGCGCCTTTGGTGGCGGCGGGGGCGGCGGCTTCTCAGGAGGCGGAGGTCGCAGCTTCGGTGGCGGCCGCGGGGGTCGTCGCTAGGGGCGCCTATGAACACTCAGTTGACTCGTCTCGTCATTTCGTTCGCGACAGTCGCGATGTTGCTCGCGCCCGCGACGCTATTCGCAGCGACCGACCAGCAGACATTCGCGACACCCGAGGAAGCCGTCAGCGCACTCGTGCAGGCGCTCAAATCGGACGATGACGCCGCGCTCATCGGCATCTTCGGCAGCGCGCACAAGCGACTCGTCGTGACATCCGACGAAGCCGAGAATCGCCAGTTGCGCGCCAATGCGCTCGCCGAATTCGAGGCGTTTCACCGGCTCGAAGAGGCTTCGCCCGACCGACGCATTCTCGTGATCGGCGACGATGCATGGCCCATGCCCATTCCGCTCGTTAGAGAGAACGGCGTCTGGCGCTTCGCCACGGAAGAGGGCGAGCAGGAGGTGCTGGACCGGCGTATCGGCGCGAACGAGCGCGAGGCGATCAAGGTGCTGCGCGCGTATCTCGATGCGCAGCGCGAGTACGCCTCGCAAGATCGCATGGGGGACGGCGTGTTGCAGTACGCGCGCAAGCTCGGCAGTTCGCCAGGCAAGCGCGACGGACTCTATTGGCCAGCGGATGCGAGTCGGGGTGAAGAACAAAGTCCCTTCGGTCCGCTGATCGCCGCGAGCTCGGCCTATTTCAAGGACCGTCACGCCGGCGACCCGTATCACGGCTACCACTTCCGCATTCTCACGCGGCAAGGAAAGCACGCGCCAGGGGGCGCTTTCAGCTACATCATCAATGGGCGCATGCTGGCCGGCTTCGCGATGGTGGCGTACCCGGCGCAATACGGCGAGAGCGGCGTCATGACATTCATTGTCAACAACAACGGCGTGGTGTATCAGAAGAACCGGGGCCCGTCCGCGCAACCGCCGACGGAATTCGATCCCGACCCGACGTGGACGCGCGTGAACGATCCGTGACGGATAGGATCCCCCGTCTGAAATTTCAACACATAAAGGAGTCCATATGAACGCAACGTGCTGGCGCGCGCTCGCCGCCATTGTGATCGCCTCGCTCGCCCTGGATGCTCTTGCGCAAAGCAAGCCAATCGCGTATCCGTCGAAAGGACAAAGCGCGCAGCAGCAACAGAAGGATGACGGCGCGTGCTACAGCTGGGCGAAGAGCAACACGGGTATCGATCCGGCGACCGCATCGACGGCGCCGCCGCCCCAATCGGGCCCGGCTGTAGGCGGCGGCGAGCGCGTGGCCGGCGCGGCGCGCGGCGCGGCCGGCGGCGCGGTGATCGGCGCGATCACGGGGGATGCCGGCAAGGGCGCGGCCATCGGCGCGACCGCCGGCACCATGGCGGGCGGCGTGAGGGCCCGTCAGAACCGGCGCGCGCAGCAGGCCAACGCGCAAGCGCAGAGCCAGGGCGCCATGGACACGTATAACCGCGCGTGGGCCGCGTGCATGCAGGGACGCGGCTATTCCATCCAGTAGCGTTAGCGAGCCTTCTTGCGTCAATTGAATGAGGAGTGTCGAAATGAAGCGTGTCAGTCTGGTCGTCATCTCATGCCTTGTCCTTTTCGCAACCGCATTCGCAACCGCATTCGCAGCCGAGCCGCAAACCGACGCGACCATTACGCGGGACGCGAACGGCGCTACCGTGCAAGGTGTGTCGAAAGTGACCGCGACAATCGTCGGCATCGACCGGGCCACGCGCACAGTGACGCTCAAGACAGCGGCCGGCAAGGTGATGGAACTCGAAGTGACCAACGAGGCGCGCAATTTCGACCAGCTTGCGGTGGGCGATCTCGTGACCACGCAGTATCGTGAATCGCTGACGCTGAGTCTCATCGACAAGAAGACCTCGCCATCAGCGTCCGAGAAGGCGACGGCCGAGCGTGCGCCCGTTGGCGCGAAGCCGGGCGGGGAAATTGGCCGGGAAGTGACCATCATCGCCGACGTCGTGGCAGTGGACCGTCATGCGAAGACCGTCACGCTGCGTGGACCGCGAGGCAATACGCTCGACCTGCATGTCGAGGACCCGGAACGGCTCAAGCGCGTAAAGAAGGGCGATCAAGTGAAGGCCGTCTATACGGAGGCGCTCGCCATATCCGTCGAACCGGCCGCGAAGAAATAGCCATGCCAGAACGCATCGCAGTAGCGTTATCACGCGGCGCGTGCATCGCCGCGCTTGCGCTCGCAGGCTGCGCCCAGCCGGAGCAGCACGTCGAGGCGGGCATGGATCAGCAGGCTATCGTCGCGCGGCTGGGAACGCCCAAGGAGACGTATGACCTGCCGGGTGGCGGCAAGCGGCTCATGTGGCCCACGCAGCCGATGGGCAGCACCACCACCGCCGTCGATGTCGATGCATCGGGCAAGGTGGTGAGCGTCCGGCAAGTGCTTCAGGACAACGAGTTCTACCGCGCGGAAGTAGGCAAATGGACGCGCGATGACGTATTGATGAACTTCGGCCGCCCGTTCGAGACGGCGCATTACAAGCGAATGAATCGCGACGTGTGGTCGTATCGGTACATGGAGAACAACATCGATCATATGCTGTTCCACTTTTATTTCGACGAACAGGGCGTCTTGCGCCAAACGCAGAAGCAGCCCGACCCGAAGTACGATCCGAGCCAACGCAACGTGTTATGAAGGACACCGAACCATGATCCGGCTATCGCGCGGTATCGCGTGCACGCTCGCCAAATGCAGCGTCGCGGCGACGCTCTCGATGTCGTGCGCCTGCGCGTTCGCCAACAGTCTAAACTTTCTGCGCGACACGCCGATCAGCTATATGAAGCCCGCTGACCGCCAGGCGCTCAACCGTGCCGCCCAGCATGCGCTCGACACGCAGAAAGACGGGCAGTCGGTTCCCTGAAACAATGAAGGCACGGGCAACCCGGTTCGCATCGAAGGCACCGTAACGCCGCGCGACACCACGCAAAGCGGCGGCGAAACGTGCCGCAGCGTGACGCTCGTTGCCGTCGCGAAAGGGCAGACGCAGAGCTGGACACCGGTCGCCTGCAAGAAGGCGAGCGGCGAATGGCGCATCAAGAAGCGGTGAAGGCCGCATGTGGCGAAAGAATTAAAAGCTCACAGCGAATCCGAAGGACACGCCATGCACGTTGTGTCCGAAGACATAACGCACCATGGCGCGCGTGCGCGTGATGACGATCGGATACTTGCTGCTGTCGAGTTCCAGACCCACACCGAGCGAGGTAAGGTCGTTGAAGCCGAGCGCGCCGGCGCTGTCGCCGAAGTAATGCGAGTACGCGGTTTCGAGCACGTAGCGAAGCGGCCTGTCTAACGCGCTCAGGCCGGTCGGCGCGCGCCAGCGAGCCCACAGGCTGAGTTGCTGCGCGGTCGCCGAACCCTGCACGGCATCGGACGACGAGCCGAAGCTGCGTAGATAGATATCGGTCGCGCGCAGTTCCACGTCGACTTCGTAATGCTCGCGATAGTGCTCGAGATCGAGCATCAGCGACCCGCCGACGCCATAGGCGTTGAGCACGCCGTCTTCGAGGAATTGCAGGTTCGCGTCGGCCACATGGTTGAAGACGGTCTGCGCAATGCGCAGGTCGCTCGCCACGCGGCCTACCATGCCGTTCACGATCGGCCGCAAGCGCAGTTCATCGGTAATCGGGAAGTCCCAGCCGATGCCCACTGTCGTGCTTGCCGTGTTCCATTTGGTCGGCACGGGACGTTCCTGATTGCCGTCGGTGGCGATGAAGGTCGGATCGTAGCGGCTATAGGCGACCGTGCCTTCGAGATAGAGCGGAAACGACCTGCTGATGGTAAAGCCGCCGCCGAATTGCGTTTGACCGAAACCCGGGTTGCCGGTGGTGCCGCTATTGATGGAGAGCGAGCTCGTGGTCACGTCGGGCACGGCCGTGTACGACATGATCGCGAGCACGGCATCCGCGTACTGCTTGACGTTCGCGCCGACGAACGTGCGGCCCGGCGCCTGCGGTGGCGTGTTCTGAGCCTCTGCGTAATCCATCGGCAACGAGAGAACGAGCGGGAGCAACGAAGCCACGAATCCATGCAATCGGCCGTGCTTGAGAATCGCGTTCGGCATGTTCGGCCTCTGTTGAGATGCACGGCTGTCCAAGTCGTACCTGCATCCTTTCGCGCCGCCGGTGGCGCTCGCAGGACCGGCGCAGTGGCTCGATTTCAGTGGCAATACGCTAGCAATTTAGTCCAACGCGTTGAACGCGCCAAGCGGATTGCAGCAAGTGTGTCCACAGGACCACTCAGAATTTCCTAAACTGAAGTATCCGATGCATGGCAACCGCGGAGGCATGGATGAGACGAACCGAGCTTCGAAGCGTGTGTGCCGCAATCGGCGTTTTCATCTGGCTGGGCGGACTGTATGCCACGATTCACGGTCTTCTGTATGACACCACGTCCGAATTCCGCTATGGCATGTTCGCGCTCGCCATAGGCATCGTCATATTCGTGAGCGCGCTGAATCCGCTCGCGCAGCGCAAATCGAAGGCGCGGGACGAACGCGGTTGATTCGTTAAGCACATCACGCAGCCGACGCGCGACATGACCAGGCACGCGGCTCGTCGAACTCACCTGGCTCTAACCGGTGCATTGAGGGAGGACATCGCGATGAGTGATCTCTGGCTAGGCAATGTCGAACCGAACACGACGGACGATGAGATCCGCGAATTTCTCTGCAAGTACGGGTTTCCTGCGTTCGACGCGATAGAGCGCGTTCCCGGCACCGGGGAACGTCCCGCCGCGGTCGTGAGCTTCCACTCGCTCGAGCCGCATATGCTGCGCACGCTGCAGCCGCGCGTCCACAACATGTTCTGGAAGGACCGCACGCTCGTGGTGCAGGTCATGCCCGAGCGCAATGAAACGTGACGCGCGAGCGTCGCATGAAACGAGCGCCGCTTGAGTGCAGATCGAGAACCAATGGGGAGCCAACGCGATGGAAGACAAGGTTGCCGGGGAATCGGAAGGCGCGCGCTCGGGAAATCGTCTGAGCGGAAAGCAGTACGAGAAGGAACTGGCGCGCCTGCATGTGGAACTCGTGAGGCTACAGCAGTGGACCGTGCATACCGGCGCGAAAATCTGCGTGGTGTTCGAGGGACGCGACGGCGCGGGCAAGGGCGGTACCATCAAGGCACTCACGGAGCGCGTGAGTCCGCGTATCTTTCGCGTGATCGCGCTACCGGCGCCCACGGAGCGCGAGAAGACGCAGATGTACTTCCAGCGGTATATCCCGCACCTTCCCGCTGCAGGCGAAATCGCGCTATTCGACCGAAGTTGGTACAACCGCGCGGGGGTGGAGCGCGTGATGGGGTTCTGCACGCCCGAGCAAGTGCAGACCTTCCTAAAGGGCGTGCCGCTCGTCGAGCGCGCGATCATCGACTCCGGAGTGATCCTGCTTAAGTACTGGCTCGAAGTGAGCGAAGAAGAGCAGACCCGCCGCCTCGAAGCGCGCATCCACGATGAGCGCAAGATCTGGAAGCTCTCGCCGATGGACCTGCGCTCCTATAGCCGCTGGTACGACTATTCGCGCGCGCGCGACGACATGTTCGCCGCCACCGATACCGACGATGCACCGTGGTACGTCGTGCGTTCGGACGACAAGCGGCGCGCGAGGCTCAATCTCATCAGTCACCTGCTCGAGAACATCCCTTACACCGTGCTTCCCCGCGAAAAGGTGAAGCTGCCGAAAAGGCAGAAGCCGGAGGGCTACCGCGAGAGCGATCATCCGCTCAGGTACGTGCCCGAGCGGTTCTGATGCCTGCTGCCTTCGACGCCGCACCGCCCGCTCACCGAGGGAGTCGCCATGCCGGAACGCGCATCCGCCGCTCGCGCCACCCGCGCCGGGATGATCCCCGAGTGGCTGTCGCGCTACGACAAGCAGTGGGCGCATGCCGACGTGATCGCGGGCGCGACGGCTGCGGCTGTCGTCATTCCGAAGGCGCTCGCTTACGCGACGATCGCAGGCTTGCCCGTGCAAGTGGGCCTCTACACAGCGTGCGTACCGATGCTTATCTACGCGCTCACGGGCGCGTCGCGCGTGCTGAGCGTCAGCACCACTACCACGCTTGCCATTCTTGCGGGCGATACACTCGGCATGATGACCAATGCAGGCGATCCGCAGATGCTCGCGACCCTGAACGCCACGCTGACCGCTCTCGTCGGCGGCATGCTCGTGGCGGCGGCCGTGTTGCGAATGGGCTTCGTCGCGGACTTCATCTCCGAGCCGCGCGCGCCGGCGCCGCTCATCGTGGTAGCGGCGGCGATCGCGGCGGTTGCCGTTTTGGGCTTGCGCTCGCGCGGCGTCGAGACGGTGGGCGCGGTTCCCGCAGGACTGCCCTCGTGGGTGAAGCCGGACCCGGCGCTTACGCTTGCGCTCTGGCCGCACGCACTGGGCATTGCGCTGATGAGTTTCACCGAAAGCATCGCGGCGGGCCGCGCGTTCGCACGCAACGACGAGCCGCCGCCCAACGCCAACCGCGAACTCTTCGCGACAGGTATCGCGAATGTCGGAAGCGCGCTCTTCGGAGGCATGGTGTCCGGCGGCGGCACGAGCCAGACCGCCGTCAACCGCCAGGCCGGCGCACGCACGCAATGCGCGCAGATCGTCACGGCACTCATCGCGCTCGCCGTCATGCTGATATTCGCGCCGCTGATGGCGTTGATGCCGCACGCAACGCTTGCCGCAGTCGTCGTGTATTACTCAATCGGCCTCTTCAGCGTGGCCGAATTCCGCGCGATCCTGAGAGTGCGCAAGACCGAGTTCGTCTGGGCGCTTACTGCATGCGTGGGCGTCGTGTTGGTGGGAACGCTCGCGGGCATTGTCGTCGCCATCGTGGTCTCGCTGCTGATGCTCGCGCATCAGGTGTCGAATCCGCCGCTGTACGTGCTCAAGCGCATACCCGGCACCAACGTATTCCGGCCGGCATCGGCGCGACATCCCGACGACGAAGCGTTTCCCGGCATGCTCCTGCTGCGTCCCGAGGGACGAATCTTCTTCGTCAACGCGCAGCGCGTGGCCGACAAAATTCGTCGAATCGTTCAGGATGCCGATGCAAATATCGTCGTGCTGGACCTGAGCCGTGTTTTCGACCTCGAATACACCGCGCTCAAGATGCTCGCGGAAGCCGAACAACGCCTGAGCGCAAACGGCACCGTGCTATGGCTCGCGGGCTTGAATCCGAGCGTGCTCGACAGCGTGCGACGTTCGCCGCTCGGCGAGTCGTTAGGCGAAGCGCGCATGTTCTACAACCTGGAGCATGTCGTCGCCAGATATCGCGACACCGTTGCAACGAGCGAGTCGCGTTGACCGTCGGCATGACCGAAACGTTGGGCGTCGTCGGCATCGCCTTGAAGGTCACGTCATGAGCGCGCCTGCGCTCCCTTGAAATTCCTGCTGGAGGCATTCATGGAGCATACGCATGAGAAGTATCAACGGCTGATCGAGATTTCCACGACGCTGCCGCCGCTTGCCACTGCGGTCGTGCATCCGTGCGACCGGACTTCGCTCGAAGGCGCGGTGAAGGCGGCCGAGATGGGGCTGATCGCGCCGCAACTGTTCGGGCCGAGCGACCGTATCCACGAGATAGCCGGCGAATGCGGGCTCGACATCTCGCGCTATCCGCTAGTCGACGCGCCGCACAGCCACGCGGCCGCGCAACTGGCGGTGGACAGCGTACGCGAAGCGCGCGTCGAAGCGCTCATGAAAGGCAGCCTGCACACCGACGAAGTCATGGCGGCGGTCGTGAAGCGCGAAGGCGGCCTGCGCACCGCGCGGCGCGTGAGCCACTGCTTCATCATGGACGTGCCGGGGCATCAGAACGCGCTCATCATCAGCGATGCGGCGATCAACATTGCGCCGACGCTCGCGGATAAAGTCGACATCGTGCAGAACGCGATCGATCTTGGCCATGCTTTGCGCCTCGACGAAGTGCGCGTGGCGATTCTCTCGGCGATGGAAACGGTGAACCCGAAAGTGCCGTCCACGATCGAAGCGGCGGCGCTCTGCAAGATGGTCGACCGGCATCAGATCACGGGTGCGCTCGTCGACGGGCCGCTGGCGCTCGACAACGCCATCGATCTCGAAGCCGCGCACACGAAGAAGATCGACTCGCCGGTCGCGGGGCGCGCGAACGTGCTTATCGTGCCGGATCTCGAAGCGGGCAACATGCTCGCGAAAAGCCTGTCGTTTCTCGCGGGCGCGGATGCGGCGGGCATCGTGCTCGGGGCGCGCGTGCCGATCATCCTGACGAGTCGCGCCGATTCGCTGCAATCGCGGCTAGCTTCGTGCGCGATCGCCTCGCTGGTCGCGGCCAAGCGCCGCGAAGAACTGCACGTGACGGGGTGAAAAGATGGCGGACGTCATTCTGGTTCTGAACGCAGGTTCATCGAGCATCAAGTTCAGCGCATTCGACGCGCAAAGCCCCGATCTCGCGCTGGTTTCGCGCGGGCAGGCGGAAGGGCTCTTCGGCGCGCCGCGCTTCGCCGCGTTCGACGCGCGCGGCGAGCAGACCGGCGCGCATGCGTGGCCCGACGGCTCGACGCTCGAACACGCGCAAGCCATTACGCATATCGCCGACTTTCTGCGCGCGCATGGCGAAGGGCATCGCCTCGTGGGAGTGGGGCATCGAGTCGTGCATGGCGGCGCGCATTTCACGAAGCCGGTGCTGATCGACGCGAATGTGATCGCCGAACTCGACGCGCTCACGCCGCTCGCGCCGCTGCATCAGCCGCATAACCTGAAGCCGATACGAATCATCGCGGAGCGCAATCCGGCCATGCCGCAAGTCGCCTGCTTCGACACGGCGTTTCACGCGGCACAGCCCGCGCTGGCGCAGGCATTTGCGCTGCCCAAATCGCTCGCTGAGAAGGGCGTGCGGCGCTATGGATTTCATGGCCTTTCGTACGAGTACATTGCAAGCGCGCTGCCGGACCTCGCGCCCGCGGCAGCAGACGGGCGCACCGTGGTCGCGCACCTGGGCAACGGCGCGAGTCTATGCGCGGTGTCAGCGGGCAAGAGCGTAGCCAGCACGATGGGATTCACCGCGCTCGATGGCCTGATGATGGGCACGCGCTGCGGCAACCTCGATCCCGGCGTGATCCTGTATCTGCTAGACGAGATGAACATGAGCGCGCGCGAGATCGAGGACCTGCTGTATCGCGGCTCGGGGCTGCTCGGCGTGTCCGGCGTATCGGGCGACATGCGCGCGCTTCTGGCAAGCAGCGACGCACGCGCGCGCTTTGCCATCGACCTGTATGTGTACCGGATTGCCCGCGAGATCGGTTCGATGAGCGCGGCGCTGCACGGTCTCGACGCTCTCGTGTTCACCGCTGGCATCGGCGAACATGCTGCCGAAATACGGCGGCGTGTCTGCGAGGAAGCGCGATGGTGGGGCATCGAACTCGATACAGATGCCAACGCGCGCGGTCAAACGCGCATCAGCACGGCGACGAGCAAAGTCGGCGCGTGGGTGATTCCGACGAATGAAGAACTGATGATCGCGCGTCACGCGCGCAGCGTGATGGATCGCGCATCCCGTTGATGCGGGCGCTGCGCGATCTCATGCTCGTAGGAAGCGACGCGGACTTACTCGTCCAGTCGGCTTATTTTCGTGCCCTGAAGCGAGGCATCCGCCATCAGGCCAGCGTTCGTCAATACGATTGCATTGACCGGCTTGGTGGCGGTGGTCGTATCGATCTTGCCGTTCGCGCCCATCTTGAGAAGCGCCACCGATGCATCCGCTCCCGCTGACCAGCCCTTGGAGTTGCGGAAGTTGTCGAGCGCCTCTTGCGTCATGAAGAGAAAGATGAGCGCCTTCGACTGCGCGCCGGCCTGCAGGCCGAACGAGCCTGAAGTCGTGCTGTAGTAGCCGACTGTGTGGCCGCCTACGCGAAGCGCGCCTTTGCCGTATTCCGCGCCGACCACGAGGCCGGCCTGCAGTACCGACGGAAACACGAGGATGCCGCGCGCCTTGCCGACCAGTTCCCGCGAACCGGGGACGCTGACATAGAGCCGCTGGATCGTGCTGTCCACATCGGCGTCGATGGAGCGCCGCTGATCGGCGGCACCCGCCGCTTGCTCGGTGCCCGCGTTTTTGTTCATGGTGCAGCCAGTCAGTGCGAGGCAACTCAGCGCGAGGACGGCGGAAGATGCCGTCACGAGGATTCGTCTTTGCATCATGGTGTCCACCGTTCGGCTAACGAAGCATTGATTTGAGTCACGGGGTGCAAAGAAAGTTATAGCACATGGGCCCGGAACCGCGACCCTCGCTTGTCCCTACGGCGCGTTAAGGTGTGCTGCGCGTGGGAAGCGCGTGCTTTTAGCCGTTTTTTCTCGCCAAACGAGTCCCGATTACAGCGTAAAACTTCCTCTCGCTGCATCGCAGTGGATTTGTTTGAGAAGTCGGACTGTCCGTCCTAGACTTGGACGGGGAAACGCTTTCTTTAGCGCCTCTGCGGTGAACGTCATGTCCGCGTCGTGTCATTAGTGGTCGTATGTGGTCGTATGCTGTCGGACCGGTGGCTGCTTGCGAGCCGGCGCGCTGAAAGTCGATGGTCCCGGCAACCGTGGTCAGCCGCGCGTCACGCTCCGCGGCAAGCCGCGAGGAGGCACGAAATGCTCACTCCAGTTTCCGAACGCACGCTCTCGCGCGAGTTGCTCGATGTCTTGATTCGCGCAGGTCTCGTTGCCGTTCTCGCCGTCTTCTGCTTTCGCGTCTTCGTGCCATTCCTGAATCTCATGGTCTGGGCGCTCATCCTGGCGGTCACGCTGTATCCGCTACAGGTCAAGCTTCGCGGTCCTCTCGGGGGCAGGAACGGACTCATCGCGTCGCTCATCATCCTCGTCGCGTTCGCTGTGATTCTGGTGCCGACGTACCTGCTCGGCGTGGCAATAGCGAATTCGATGGACCACGCGATGTCCATCATCCGGAGCGGCACGCTGCACATTCCGCCGCCGGCGGATTCGGTCGCCGCATGGCCGTTCGTAGGCCGTCACGTCTATGACTTCTGGGCGCAAGCATCGACCGATATCACCGTTCTCGCGCAGAAGTTCACGCCTCAATTGAAGCAAGCGGGCCTCGCCGTGCTCGGCACGATTACCGGTCTCGGTGCAGGACTCGTTGTATTCTTCCTGGCCTTGATCGTCGCCGGCATCTTCATGGCTCACGGCGAGAAAGGCTATCGAAGCGCAGTGTTGATCGCATCGCGGATCTCCGGGCCGGAGAACGGACGGCAGATCGCCGATCTGTCCACGGCGACCATTCGCGCCGTCGCGCAGGGCGTGGTCGGCATCGCGTTCATTCAGATGTTGTTGATCGGCATCGCATTCATCGTAATGGACATTCCCGGCGCCGGTCTGCTCGCGCTGGGCGTGCTGCTGCTCGGGATCATGCAGCTTCCCGCGACCTTCATCACGCTGCCGGTTATCGTCTACGTCGTGCTGACCGAGGGCTTCAGCGCGGCGACGATTGCTTTCGCGATTTATGTCTTCATAGCGGGGCTCGCCGATAACGTGCTCAAGCCCTTGCTGCTGGGCCGTGGCGTGGCGGTGCCCATGCCCGTGGTGCTGATCGGCGCGCTCGGCGGCATGGTCACGGGCGGCGTGATTGGACTCTTCATCGGCCCGGTCATGCTCGCGGTGGCCTATAAGCTTTTCTGGCGGTGGGTGAAGGATCAGCCTGACCGGGATGCCATCGTGCAGAGCGAGCGCGTCTAAATAGCCAGCGACGCCCTTGTGGATCACGCTTGAGCGAAGTGAAGGAGACACTGCCGAGCAACAGGTACGACGGCGGCTTGCTCATGGCGATGTTCGCGAATCATCGCCGGGCATAGCCACGGCACGGACGGTTGCGCTGGACAGCAGCATGAGCGTGATGCGCGGCAAGATCCTCGAGCCAAGGGCAGCACGCGAACAATCGGTGTATCGTCGATCCTGCTGGCCTGCGCGTGCGAGGGATGCCGGCACGGCTCAGACCGATCGTCCGGTTTCGTTACTGCGAAGACGCGCCGCCGACTCACGCCCCTTCCACAGGAAAGATCATGTGCCGCTGGCTCGCCTATTCGGGCAATCCGCTTCAGCTCGAGACCGTGCTCTTCAACGCGAAGCATTCGCTGATCGACCAGAGCCTGCACGCCCGGCTCGGCCAGACCACCACCAACGGGGACGGCTTCGGGATCGGATGGTACGGGCATCCGACCGACATTCCGTTTCGCTATCGTTGCATTCAGCCGGCGTGGAGCGATCGCAACCTGCGCGAAGCCGCGCGCGCCATCCACGCGCCGCTCTTCGTCGCGCACATTCGCGCGGCGACCGGCACGCCGTCGCAGGAAACGAACTGTCATCCGTTCCGTTACGGCCGGTGGCTCTTCATGCACAACGGCCTCGT
This sequence comes from Caballeronia sp. BCC1704, assembly GCF_902833455.1. Lineage (NCBI taxonomy): Bacteria > Pseudomonadati > Pseudomonadota > Betaproteobacteria > Burkholderiales > Burkholderiaceae > Caballeronia > Caballeronia sp. BCC1704. The sequence goes on from NZ_CADFFT010000005.1 coordinate 52,009, forward strand.
GCGCAATTTTCCGGCGTTGCGCCGCGATCTGATGGTGGCGGTTGCGCCCGAACTGTTCCCGTCGATCGAAGGATCGACCGATTCGGAAGTGCTGTTCTTCCTCGCGCTCACGTTCGGTCTGGCGCATGCGCCTGTCACGGCGCTCAAGCGGATGGTGGCATTCGTCGAGGACACTGCCCGCCGCCATGGCGTGGCGGACCCGCTGAACATGACGGTCTGCGCAACCGACGGCGAGCAAATAGTGGCAGTCCGATATTCGAGCGAAAGACAGTCACGCTCGCTCTTTCACAACACGTCGTTTCGTCACTTGCACGAGTTGTATCCCGACGATCCGCGCATCGCGATGACCGGAGAGGACGCCTTCCTTGTCGTGTCCGAGCCGCTCGCCGATTTGCCCGGATGGTGGCAGGAGATTCCGGAGAGCACGGTGGTCGTCGCGCAGGGCGGCGAAGTCGAACAGTTTCCGTTCGAGCCGCAAGCAGCCTGATACAGGGATCTGACGCGCGGTTCAACGTTTGATCACTGCGCGACTCGTTGCGGGCTTTCCATGATTCGTCCACGCTGCTCGCCCTGAAAGCGGCCCGACTCGGATGCACGGCTCGTCTACGTGGCCTTGGGCGTCATGGCGTCCGCTGTGATCAGCGGCGCACTTCGGCTCCGGCCACGATGTCCATTGCGCTAACCGGCAGTGCGCGCGAATCAGCGCGACGACCGGCGCCGCGCGCCCGGCATCTGGTGGGCATGCGGCGTGCTCGCTTCTCCAGCCTTTTCAACGAAAGCGAAACGCATGAACATCGTCTGTGTGGCGTGGGGGTCGTTGCTATGGAATCTCAAAGGGTTCCGCATCGACGGAGAATGGCGCGAGGGCGGCCCGCTGCTTCCGCTCGAATTCGCACGCCATTCGGACGGCGAGATCGTGAGCCTCGTCGTACTGGAGTCGGGACCTTTGCAACCCACGTTCTGGGCGCGGGTCGCTCTCGACTCGCTCGACGCCGCGCGCGAGGCGTTGCGCGCGCGTGAGGATGTGCGCGCCAATGTCGTCGAATGGATCGGCAGCATTCCCGCGCCGTCAGGCATGACGTATCCGCAATCGCATGCAATCGCCTCATGGCTCGAACGCAACGGCGCCGACGCCGTGATCTGGACGGCGCTGCCGCCCAAATCGCGCGAGGTCAACGGCCGCATGCCGAGCGTCGATGAGGCGGTCACCTATCTGCAATCGCTCGGCGAAGAAGAGCGCGGCCGCGCCGAAGCCTATGTCCGGCAGTCGCCCGTCGGCATTCGAACGCCGTTTCGCGAGCGTTTCGAGGAGGTCTTCGGCTGGACGCCGACGAGCGCGGAAACGTGAACCGCACGAGAATGGCCCACTGCCACGTGAACCTCATCGATCGATGCCGCTCAATCCCGATTCCCCTCTGACCCGGCTCATGCTCGCGCCGGTTCGCTCGGGCAAAGTCGTATGGATCGGCCTGCGCGCCGCGCGGCGCGTGCCGCTCGTCGAAGTGCGCTCGGTTCGCGCATCGACAGACGGAGGGTTGGAAGGCGATCACTACAGCCGCACGCGCGGCAATCGGCAAGTCACGCTCATCGCAGCTGAAAGCCTGCGGGCGATTGCGAGCCATCTCGGGCGCGAGCGCGTGTCGCCACTGGACCTTCGGCGCAACATCGTTACAGAGGGCATCAACCTGAGTGCGCTGAAGGACCGGCAGGTCCGCATCGGCAGCGCGGTCCTTTTCGTGACCGGTGAATGTCATCCCTGTTCGCGGATGGAAGAAACCTTCGGCGTGGGCGGATACAACGCCGTGCGAGGCTTCGGCGGCGTCACGGCGCGCGTCGTCGAAGAGGGCGTCATCGAGACGGGCAGTCTGGTCGAGCCGGTCGGTCTTCTGCAACCGTGAGGCGAAACGGCGGACGAGGGCAGGGCTCTCATCCGCCGCGCATGGCGAACTCACTGCGAGACAGCCGGCGCATTGTCCGTCAACCGGCTTTAGGCTGGTGCATGATGGGCGCGGAAATCAGGCAGCGGTCGCCAGATCGGTGAGAAAGCGCACCCGCTTCAAGCGCGTCGGCGTGCTCGTGCGCAACGCGCCGTGCCGTTTATTCCTCTTAGCGTTCAGCATCGCATCGTCCCGATTCTGGTATCCGGACACCTTCGTTGCAAGGCACGTCGCACCAGTGCAACAATGCATTGCATCCGCCGCTCTTCCACCAAGATGCCGGCGTCCGTACTCTCCCCACATCGCGTTGCGCACTTCGTCGTACCAGCCGCCACCCACGGTAGCGGTTGTCATATTGGCGCCGGAAAATAATCGCCGGCTAATGCTCTATAACGTCAAAGAGGAAATGACCATGCCGTACGTCACAACGAAAGACAACGTCGAAATCTTCTACAAGGACTGGGGTCCGAAGGATGCGCAGCCGATCGTCTTCCATCACGGCTGGCCGTTGTCTTCCGACGACTGGGACGCGCAGATGCTCTTCTTCGTGCAGAAGGGTTATCGCGTGATCGCTCATGACCGGCGCGGTCATGGCCGCTCGACGCAGGTTTCGGACGGACACGACATGGACCACTACGCGGCGGACGCCTTCGCCGTCGTCGAGGCGCTCGACCTGCGCAATGCGGTGCACATCGGCCATTCGACCGGCGGCGGGGAAGTGGCGCGCTATGTGGCGAAGCACGGCGAACCGGCGGGGCGCGTCGCCAAGGCCGTGCTCGTCAGCGCCGTGCCGCCGCTCATGCTCAAGACTGAAGCGAATCCCGAAGGTCTGCCGCTCGACGTGTTCGACGGCTTCCGTAAGGCGCTCGCCGACAACCGCGCGCAGTTCTTTGTCGATGTTCCCGCGGGCCCGTTCTACGGATTCAATCGTCCGGGCGCGACCGCGCATCAGGGCGTGGTCCAGAACTGGTGGCGCCAGGGCATGATGGGTAGCGCCAAGGCGCACTACGACGGCATCAAGGCGTTCTCCGAGACCGACCAGACGGAAGACCTGCGCGCCATCTCCGTGCCGACGCTCGTGCTGCACGGCGAAGACGACCAGATCGTGCCCATCGCCGATGCTGCGTTGAAGTCGATCAAGCTGCTCAAGAACGGCACGCTGAAGACGTATCCCGGCTTCTCGCACGGCATGTTGACGGTCAACGCGGAAACGCTCAACGCGGACCTTCTCGCGTTCATTCAGTCCTGAGCGACAGACGTAAGCGACAGACGTAAGTCACCCATGCCGGGCTCGCGCAAGCGAGCCTGCGCTGCACGCGGCGGCGCGCGGCTCCATCAGGAGTCCGCGGCTGCCGCGTTCTTCATTCTGGCATTCCTGAATGCCTTTGCGCCTCGCGCCGTCGAGCGCATCGGCCGCCGCAATAGAATGCAGGTCCGAGCTTGCATGGACTGCGCCGCTGCGGCCGAAGCGCGCTTCGTCCGTTTGCGCTGCCGCGTCCCCCCTATTTACGGGTGGGCGACGCAGGACCGTATCGGCGTATTGTTGTGTCGTTTCGCGTCAACGGCGGCCACGTGAACGGTGGTACGCCGCGCGGATCGACTTGCCCTCGCGCCGCGAGCGAGCATCAGCCGTTGGCCGGGCCGACACGCGCGGCATACGTTCATCGAGCATGGACGCGGCACATCTTAAGAATAAAGTGGGAGACATCATGAGCGGTACGAATTCGGGAACCTTGGTTCATCGGTTTCTGCACTGGGAGCAAACGCAACCGGATGCGATCTATCTGACCGAACCGACGCCGGACGGACACGTCGTCGACTACACGTGGAAGGACGTCGGCGACGAGGCGCGGCGCATGGCCGGCTGGCTGCGCTCGTTACAGTTGCCCCCAGGCAGCTCTATCTCCATCGTCGGCAAGAACAGCGCGCACTGGATCATCGCGGATTTGGCCATCTGGCTCGCCGGCCACGTTTCGGTGCCGCTCTATCCCACGATCAATCCCGATACCGCTCGATACGTCTTCGAGCATTGCAACGTGCGCGTGGTATTCGTCGGCAAGCTTGACGGCGTGACCGACGCATGGAACGCCATCCGCAAGGTCGTTCCTGCGAACGCGCGGCTCGTTGGCCTGCCGATGTCGCCGGCCACGCCCGAAGCGTCCTGGTGGAGCGATATCGTCGCCGACACCGCGCCGCTCGAAGACGTGCATCTGCCGTCGCCGGACGAACTCGCGACGATCATCTACACGTCGGGCAGCACGGGGCGTCCAAAGGGCGTCATGCACAGCTTCGGCACCATCTTCGCGTACGCCACGCGCTCGGGCGACTTCGGCAGCTTCACGCCGGCCGAGCGCGTGCTCTCGTATTTGCCGCTCGCGCACACGGCCGAGCGCTCGTTCGTCGAAGCCAATTCGCTGTGCCACGGCTTTCGCGTGTTCTTCAACGACAGCCTTGCGACCTTCGTGCAAGATCTGCTGCGGGCGCGGCCCACGCTTTTCATCTCCATGCCGCGTCTGTGGACCAAGTTCTATCACGGCATCTGCGCGAAGCTGCCGCAAGAGCAGCAGGCGCTGCTGCCTTCGGACACGCCCGAAGCCGGCGCGCTCAAACGCCAGATCTTGACTATGCTCGGCCTTGACGCCACGCGGCTCGCGTTCACCGGGTCCGCGCCGCTGCCGGAGGAAATCACGAACTGGTATCGCGCGCTCGGTCTCGAACTGCTGGACGTGTACGGGATGACGGAGAACTTCTCGTATTCGCACTACAGCCGCCCCGGACTTGTGCGCCTCGGCTATTCGGGTCAGGCGATGCCCGACGTCGAATGCAAGATAGCCGAGAGTGGCGAGATTCTGCTGAAGTCGCCGACGATGATGCTCGGGTACTATCGCCAGCCCGAGCTGACTGCGGACAGTTTCACGGGAGACGGATTCTTCAGGACAGGCGATCGCGGTGAACTGGACGAGATCGGCCGGCTGAAGATCACCGGTCGAGTGAAGGAGATTTTCAAAACGAGCAAGGGCAAATACGTGACCCCGGCGCCGATAGAGAACCGGCTGAGTCATCCGAAGGTGGAAGCGGTCTGCGTCACGGGACCGGCATTCGCGCAGCCGTTCGCGCTCGTGATGCTGTCGGCGGCGGCACAGGGCGATCTCGACGCCCCCGCGACGCGCGAAGCCTTGCGGGCGGAACTACGCGCGTTGCTGGACAACGTTAACGCGACGCTCGAAGACCACGAGAAGCTGGACTTCATCGTGGTCGTCAAGGATTCGTGGCGGATCGACAGCGGCCTGCTCACGCCGACGATGAAAATCAGGCGCGGCAGTATCGAGGAGCGTTACCTGTCGGCTGCCCGCGCGTGGGCCGAACTCGGGCAATCGGTCATTTTCGAGGACGAAGTCCTGCAAGCGCAACACTGACGCTGCGGGAGCGTCGCCCGAAACGCCGCGCGCGTGCCAGAGCGCGCGGCGTTTCGCTTATCGGAGCGCGTCTTTTATCGAGGCCAGGCCGAGAAGCGATATTTCACGTCGTTCGCGAGCATGGGCCGAAACGCCGACGCTCACCATCTCGCAGTCCCACGCGAGTTGATGCTTCGTCGAGAGCAAGGGTTTCCTGGAGGTATCGGCCGAAGGGGTGAGCCGTTGCAGGCCGGCCGCGTCGGCGCCGCTTTGCACGTACGCGACGCGCGCGCACACGCAGCCTTGCTGATGCCGCGCGCCGATATCGCTCGCGAGCCGCATCGCGCGCTCGTCGTCGAACGTCTCGCGGCCGATGATGCTCGCGCTGCGCAACGAAGTAGCACTTCGAAGCGCCTGCCGCGCCCAATGCCCGCCGCCGACGTCCAGCGCCGATCCGTACGGATATGGATTCCAAGCCATACCCTCCGGCCAGCCCAAGCGCGGCCGAATGCTGCAGTCAACGGCTATGCGCCCGCTCGGCCTTCCACTCGCTCTGGTCCATCGCGAGACGGAAACCCAGGTGCGACATGCCGTTCATCGGGTCGGTGCCGCGCCGCGCGCTCACGCGGTAGCTCTGGCAATACGTTTCGCTGCACAGAAAGGAGCCGCCGCGCGTCACGCGTTCGGGCGCGTAGGCCGTGGGGCCGTTCTCCGGATCGAAACTCTGCGTCGGTCCCGCCGGATTGCTCACGACATCGCCGCGAGCCGCTTCGATGCGAAACGCGTCGGCGCGATACCAGTCCGCGACCCACTGCCACACGTTGCCGGCCATATCGAAGAGGCCATAGCCGTTCGCCGGAAAACTGCCGACCGGCGACGTGCCGACCTGCACCTTCTCGTGCGCGTCCGGCAGGTTGACGGGAAACGTGTGCGCGCTGTCGTTCCACGTGTTGGCCATTTGACGGCCGCCCGGTGTAAATTCCGCGCCCCACGCGAAGTCCGCCTGTTGCAGGCCGCCGCGCGCGGCGTACTCCCATTCGGCCTCGGTCGGCAGCCGCTTGTGCGCCCAGCGCGCATAGGCGAGCGCATCCTCGTACGACACCTGCACGACCGGGTGATTCTCCTTGCCGGCGATGCTGCTGTCAGGCCCGGTCGGATGCCGCCAGTTTGCGCCGGGCACGAATGTCCACCAGCGCGTGTAGTCGTTGAGCGGCACGGGGGCGTCGGTGCCGGTAAAGACGAGCGCGCCGGGAACCAGCGTGCTCTCGGGCGGACGCGGCGTGCCCGGCGGCAACTGCACTTGCAGATCTTCCCAGCGTGGCTTGCGCTCCGCCGTGGTCACATAGCCGGTCGCCGCGACGAAGCGCGCGAACTCGGCATTGGTCACATCGTGCCGGTCCATCCAGTAGCCGCCGAGCTTGACCGTGTGCGCCGGGCCTTCGTTCGGCAGCGCGTGCGGGTGAGCGCTGCCCATCGCGAACGTGCCGCCCGGTATCCATACCATGTCGTTCGGGCCGCTGCGGCCGTCGCCGACGGTCAGCGCCGCGGGCTCGCGCCGCTCGTATTCGTAGTAAGCGAAAGCGGAGCCCGCCAGCATGACGGCAAGCGCCACGACGCTCGCAAAGCGCCGTTGTCGAATCGTGAGCTTCATCTCGAGTCTCGTTCGCGCCTGAGCGCCCGCTCTCGCGGGAGAGCGGGCGCCGCGCATCACTTCAGGGAGATTACGTGGCGTGGCGGGTATTTCTTGAGCACCTCGCGATACCGCTGCATTTCCGCCACGAGCGGCACCGAGACCGGAATGTGACGAATCGCAACGGACTCCTCTTCTTTCGGGTCGCTGTACAGATTGAAGACGAGCGCGGTCCACGCCGACTGCATCGTGCCGGAGAAGCCGCCGTTGTAGCCTTGCCGCGTGACCGAATCGCCCACTTGCATCTTCTGCATCAGCTTGAATTCGTCGACGCGCACGGCCGACAGTTCGTCGTTCCAGAAGTAGAAGATGCTGCGCCGGTTCGACACGCCTTTGTCGGCGAGCAGGAACGAAGTCTGGTCGATGCCGTCGATATAGCTGCTCGCCGGCACGAGCTTCGACACAGCCGCGCCGGGCTGACCGGCGAGGGCGACCGACGTATTGAAGATGTCGGCGAAATCGAACAGGCCGTCCGAGCGGCGCGGCTCGACCATGCCTTTCCAGTAGACGAAAAACGGCGAGCGCACGCCGCCTTCCCACGTCGAACCCTTGCCGCCGCGAAACATCGTGCGTCCGGCGGGCTGCACTTCCTGTTCCGGCCCGTTGTCGGAGGCGAAGAAGATGATCGTGTTGTCCAGCTCGCCATTGGCTTCAAGCGTGTCGATCATCTTCTTGAAGATGTCGTTCACCTCGACGATGCAATCGCCATAGTTCGTGCGCGCCGCCGACCGGCCGCGGTAGTAGTCGTTCGGATAGTTGTCGAAATGGCAGGCGCGCGGCGCGTAATAGAGAAAGAAGGGCTTCGCGGCGTCTTTCTGCCGGTCGAGGAACGCGACCGTGTAGTCCAGCCACTTCTGATCGAGATCCCTGATGGTGTCCGTGTTGATCTCGTAGAGGCTCTCGATCTTGCCGCCTTTCACGGCATGAACATCGCTCTTGTTGAACGGCAGATTCAGGATGTAGCGATACCGCTCCGGACTGAGCGCGACCTCGGGGTTGTACTGCGGATCGCGCCATTCCGTGTACATGTCGGACACGGAGAGGAACCCGCGGAAATCGTCGAAGCCGACGTTCTGCGGCTGGGAGCCCTCGTTCTCGCCCATATGCCACTTGCCGACCGCCTGCGTCGTGTAGCCCGCGCGCGACAGCAGTTCGGGCAGGGTGGTGAGTCCCGCGAGTCCGCCGGGCTGGCCGTACATCGGCGGCACCTGGATGCCGTGGTGCGCCATGTTCTGCCCGGTCATGATGGTGGCGCGCGTGGGCGAGCAGCTCGGCTGCGAATACGCTGAACTCAGAATGAGGCTTTGCTTTGCGATGCGGTCGACGTCCGGCGTCGCGTTGCCCACGGCGTCGCCGCCGCCGTTGAAGCCGAAGTCGCTGTAGCCCACGTCGTCGAGCAGAAAGACGACGATGTTCGGCCGCTTGCCGGTCTTGCCACGCAGCGCAGCGAGCTTTTGCGCTGCCTCGTCGGCCTGATCGGCGTGCTCGACGACGGGCTCCATGTTGTCCGCGATCTTCGTCGCGCGGCGCGCGAGATACTGGTTCGGCTGGTTGTAGCCGGGGAGGTTGTCGACCCGGGTGGGCTGCGTGATGGAAGGGCTGCTGGACGTCGCCGCGAGCGTCTGGCTCGCCGCGATGACGGCCGCCGACGCGGCCAGCAGCAGAGCCGGGATGAAACGTTTCATGCTGTCTCCGATGGTTGTTTCCGCGCCGGACGGCGGCGAGTCCGTGCCGGCGAGCGCGGCGCGCGACGCGCTGGCAAGCCGATGCCGCAAGCCCGACGCGCGATGTTCGCGTCGCTGCTGGCGCCGGCGATGCGGCACGTTGCGAGAATAGCAATGCTGAACAATGCGCCGCCCCCCTCTGAAATGGGGGGCGACGCGTGTAGTCCGTGCGCGGCTTTCGCTGCGAGCGAAAGCGCCGTCGCTCAGAACTGCTCGTCCAGCAGCGCGAGCACGCCGTCGTCGCCCCGTGCGCTCAGAATCGCGACTTCGAGCGTCAGCGCGCGGGGCAAAATGTGCGTCGCGTAGAAGTGCGCGGTCGCCTCCTTCGCGCCGTAGAAGAGCGGATCGCCCGCTTCCAGCGTCGCTGCGGCCATGAGCGCGCGCGCCATCTGCCAGCCGCACAGCACGGTGCCGGAAAGCATCAGATAAGGCACGCTGCCCGCGAAGATGGCGTTCGGGTCCGACTTCGCATGCGTCAACATGAAGTCGATCGCACGCGCGAGCGCGGCGCGGCCCGCATCGAGATGGCCGTGCATCGCCGCGAACGCCGGGCGGCTGCCGAACGCCGGATGCGCGCGCAGTTCGCCGAGCGTCCGGTCGATGCGCGCGAGCATCTGCGTCGCGACCGCGCCGCGATCGCGCAGCGTCTTGCGGCCGAGCAGGTCGTTCGCCTGAATGGCCGTGGTGCCTTCGTAGATCGGCAGAATGCGCGCGTCGCGGTAGTACTGGGCCGCGCCGGTCTCTTCGATGAAGCCCATGCCGCCGTGCACCTGAATGCCGATGCTCGTCACTTCCACCGACAGTTCCGTGCTGAACCCCTTGACGATCGGCACGAGGTATTCGTAGATCGCGCGGTGTTCGGCGCGCACGGCGTTATCGGCGTGGTGCTGCGCGAGATCGTGATGCGAAGCCGCTGCGTAGGCGAGGGCGCGCGCGCCTTCCGTGAGCGCGCGCATGGTGGCGAGCATGCGCTTCACGTCCGGATGGCGGATGATCGGAACCGCCCGCTCCGACGAGCCGTCCACCGGGCGGCTTTGCACGCGTTCCTTCGCATACGCGGCGGCCTTCTGGTAAGCGCGGTCCGCCATGCCGATTCCCTGCAGGCCGACAGCGAAGCGCGCCGCGTTCATCATCACGAACATGTATTCGAGGCCGCGATTTTTCTCGCCGATGAGAAAGCCCGTTGCGCCGCCGCCGTCGCCGAATTGCAGCACCGCCGTCGGGCTTGCGCGGATACCGAGCTTGTGTTCGAGCGAGACGCAGTGCACGTCGTTGCGCTTGCCGAGCGAGCCATCCGCGTTCGGCACGAACTTCGGCACGAGAAAGAGCGAGATGCCCTTGATGCCCTCGGGCGCGTCCGGCGTGCGCGCCAGCACGAGATGGACGATATTCGACGCCATGTCGTGCTCGCCCCACGTGATGAAAATCTTGGTGCCGAAAATTCGATACGCGCCGTCTTCCGCCGGTTCCGCCCGCGCGCGCAGCAGGGCGAGATCGGAGCCGGCTTGTGGCTCGGTCAGGTTCATGGTGCCGGTCCACTCGCCGCTGATGAGCTTCGGCAGATACCGCGCTTTCTGCTCGGCCGAACCCGCGAGCAGCAACGCGTCGATGGCGCCGTCGGTGAGCGAAGGACACGTGCCGAACGATAGATTAGCCGCCATCAGCATTTCGAGGCACGGCGCGGCGATCAACTTCGGCAGACCCTGACCGCCGAATTTCACCGGACGCATCAAGCCTTGCCAGCCGCCTTTCACAAATTGCGCGAAGGCCTCGGCGAACCCCGGCGACGCGCTGACCTCGCCGTCGCGCCAGACCGGAGGATGACGGTCGCCCGCCGCGTTCAACGGCGCGAGCACCTCCCCGCACAGCCTCGCGCCTTCTTCGAGAATGGCCTGCGCCGTGTCGCGCGTGGCATCGGCGCAACCCGGCAGCGCGGCGACCTTATCGAGTCCGGCCAGCTCGGTCATCACGAACATCATGTCGCGAATGGGCGGGGTGTAGCTCATGGTTCTTCCTGAGTGGTCTGAGTGCATGACGACGCCGGCCTCAACACGATTGCGATCGTGGCGGACAACGACTCCGCAGCCGTGCCGGTTCCGACCGGCATGGTGGCGCATCGGTGCGACGCTGCCGCCCCTCGAAACGAGGGGTGAACGCGCGCGGGCGCCATCATCGCGAGGGGAAGGGGTGCATCGAACCGGTTGTTCAGCGACACAAGTCGAGCACGACTGCGTGGTCCGCGTGAAGCGGCCGTCGGGGCTTCGCAAGGCGCCGCGGCAGGTGCGCTCCGTCCAAAGAGACGGGCCGCGGCATTGTGGAAAACGAACGGGCGCGAAGCGCTGACGGCGTTGCGCGTGGCCGAAAGCGCGGGCGTCGCCATCCGCTCGCTCGACGAATACTTCCCGACCATGGATTCGCTGATCGGCGCAATGTTCGACGACTACAGCAACGAATTGCGCGATGCGCTGCTCGCGGGTATCGCGGCGTTGCCGGCAATGGCGACGCTCCTCGACGGCATCCTGCTGACGCTGACGGTCGGGCTCGGCGTGCATCGCAAGAGGATGCTGCTCTATCCGGCCTTCAATGTCCGCTCGATCCACTATGACCAACTTGTGCGGCTGCATCTCGTGAAGGCGGACGAAATCCGGCATCCGTGCGCCACGCCGGCGCTGATGGCGCGCTGCACACGCTGCTTACGCTGCCCCGCGCGATGATGCCCGAACGCCCCGACTATCTCGCCGCGCCGGACACGCCGACGCTGCTTGCGCGGATGATTCACGCGCTCCTCACGACGGAATCGCGTTGAAGGCGCGGCTTTGCCTACCGCTCGCCGGCCGCCCCCTATTCGCGAGGGGGGCGGGGCATCGAGCCATGCGCCTATGCTTGCGGTGCAAAGAGCATGGTGGGCGACGGAGCTTCGCGGTACGAATGATTTCGGATTCGACAGCGGGCGATCGTTGCAGGTCCAGCGTTCAAGAACATCTGCCGCGCTTCGCGTCGACTGGCGCGGTCATTTAAGGGGAACACGTTGAAGCAATTGAAGAAATGCCTCCTTCTTCCGGTGCTGTGCGCGACGGTCGCCCTGGCGCACGCGCAACCCGCGAGCGACGTTTCAGCGAGCGCCGAATCCGCGTCCGCCCCTCGTCAGAAAGACAAGGCGGCTGATCGCGCGCTGCGCAAGGACGTCATTCGCTCGCTCACCCGCACGAAAGGGCTGAACACTGCGCGCATCACGGTGCGCGTGAAAAATGGCGTGGTGATGCTGCAAGGTTCCGTCGCGGACCAGTCGGAGATCGACGTGGCAACGCGCGCCGCTGCGACCACGCCGGGCGTCGCGTCGGTCAAGAACAGCCTCACCATTCAGGGGCCGATGGGTAGTGAGTAGACAGCGAGTAGGCCCGCGCGCCCGCGTGACGAAAACACGCGCGCAGAATGAAAAAGCCCGTCGCGATGCGACGGGCTCTTCGCTTCGACATCGGCAGCAGCGTCAGTCCGCGGTCGTCGAGAGTTCGAGGCGTAGTTCGTTCATCGACATGACGACGCCCGTCGGCGAATTGTCGCCGTTCACGCGCACGAGCGAGACGACGACTTGCTTCAGTTCCGCAGGCGTCAGGCCGCGCAGGGCATCGTTCGCAGGCAGCGTCAGCGTGCCGCCGGCATGGTGCATGGCCGCCGACACTTCGAACGGTCCGACCGTTCCGACGAAGCGCGCTTGCGCGCTCGGATCGGCGTCTCCGGCAGACGGCAAGTTGACGTACACGTTATAGAAATAGCCGCCTTGCTTGCCGAGCGACGTGACCGTCACCGTGTCGAGCACGATCTTCGCGAACTTGGCCTGGCCGGGCGCGGCCTGCGCGTTCGGGCTGGCGTTCGAGGCTGCCGGAGTGGTCAAAGTCGAGGTCACCGCGGTTTGCAGCGCCGTCACATCCGACGTTGCCAGCGAAACCGCCGCGCTCACCGATTTCTCGTTGAGCTTGACATTCGCCACGCCGCCGAGCGAGCGGCGACCGTTCCCGATCGTGCGGGGCCCGGTCGCACTGAAGTTGCCGATGGCCGGGCGCGTCCGAATCGGCGGAATCTGCGCCTGCACGCGGATGATTCTGCCCACCTGCGCGCTAGGCGGCATGGACGTCGGCAACGAATTATTCGCGTACGAATAGCCCAGCAGCGAAGGCTGATACGTCTTCGACTTCGCTATCGTGAGTCCGGACGCATACGTGAACGAACCGTTCCAGTACGAATCCGTCGGCGACGGATAATTGGTTCGCGCGAGGCCCGCCCATCCGTCGAACAGGCGGTCGACGTTTGCGTGATGCAGGTAGAAGATCGGATCGGTCGGCGACTGCATGTCGGCCATCCATCCACCGATAATGTCGTGCACCGGATTGTGCGGCGCATTTTCGAAAGACGCTTCGTACGAGTTACTGGTGCCGCGCTGGAAGTTATTGACCTGCGTCGAGAACGGCGCCATGGTCAGCGCGTTATAGACGTTCGAGTTCTGGCGGCCCGACACGTACAACGGATTACCCGTCGCGCTATCGAGAAACTCGCTCGGAATGGTCGGATGCGCGTAGTAGTCCCAATAAGGCAACGTGAGCGAGCTGTCTCCGCTCACGGTTCGGAGCTGCTGCTCGAAATAGTAGAGATAGCCGCGGTGCCATGCAAAAAAGTACGGCGCCATATGCGGGCAGTAGTTCAAGTGAACATTCACCCAGTACGTCCACGAAGTCGGCTTGCTTGCATCCGTGACGGCCTTCATCAGCTTGATGGCGTTGAGGAACGACGCATATTGCGGCGTCGTTTTGAACGTTTGCCATTCGACCCGGACGTGGCCCGTGGTAGCCGTCATGCCGGGAATGGGAAGCGACATCAACGCCGCGGCGGACGCCGAGCTTTTCAGGAAAGTCCGGCGGCTATAGGGGTTCTTGGCCATATTGATTCTCCTACGGCTAAATCGGTGTTTTGTGCGCGGGGACGCGTTAGGGCCGTGTGCACCGGCAGATGCACAGGCGAGATCATGAGTGCGGTATCGGACCGACCGGACATACGATACCCGTCATCGCGCGCGCGGTAAGCCGCAGTTGCCGCCAGAATGTGGCACGCCGCACACTAGGCAGTTCTGCCGGGCAGCGGGTGAAGGGCATTTGTAGGAAAGCCCTCGACGGGTGCGCAATCCGACCGGTCGGTCGTGCAAAGGTGCCGCGGCTCTCGCGCAACACTTTGCACGTGTGCGCTCCGGTAAATGTCGCGCTCACCGAGAGTTGAGGAGCGCGCCGGCCCGCTCAGCGCTTGTATTGGTTCTATTGACCGGCGGGTCTTAGGCGCGTTCAGTCGTTGTCAAGCTCGGCGTTCGCATCATTGCGCACGAAGCCGGCATCGTGTAGTTGGAAAGTATCCTGCGGCAGACGTTCACGGTCGACCGCCGTCACGCGCCAGACGACGCCCTGCGACGAGGACCAGATCACGAGCGGCAAGCGGTCCTTCTCGCTCCAGCAGACGCGATGCGTCTCGCCCGCCTGCTCGATCCCATACCACCGACACGTCGACAAGGGCGCGTCCGTCTTCGGCGGCGCTTCGGCCGGCACGATGCGGTACGCGCCGACCGGATGCCGCAGTCCGTGCGAGAGATCGAACCAGTCCGAGAAGCGCCCCAGACGCACGAGATTGTTCCGGTCGATGCGCGTCGTGATGCGCTTGTCGTAGTCGACGACGATCATTTGATAATCGTTCGGGTCCGACGCGTCGCGAATGACGTAGGTGTCGACGGCATCGTCGGTACGGCGGCGCAGGCGCGACTCGCCGTCGCGCCAGACCTGCATCGTGTGAAGGCCGTCGCGCGCCGAATACTTCACCGTGAAGTGAAGCGTCGGCGGCTCGCCTTGCGCGGAAAACGCGGACTCGAACGTCGGCGCATGCGCCTTCTTCGGCGAGCCGTGCGCGGGAGAACAGAGCAAAAACGCGCCGCACAGCGATGCGAGCATCGCCGCGCGGCCGCGCTTAACGACGAATGGCCTTGGCATAGTCGAAGTAGCGATATGTCTTGTTGTCCACGGTCAGATCCTTGACCGCGAGGTTGATGGTGTAGGTGCCCTGCGCGAGCGACGTGTCGGCGGTGGCGCCGGTCGGGTCCGTGGGCAGTTCGAAGCGCAAGCCCGTGGCCACCGAAGGCGGCGTGACCACCGACGCCGCCACGCTCGGCGTCGCACTGCTCGCGGCATTCTTGAGCGATTCGTTGATGATGCGGCCATCAGCCTGCGGCATCGAAAGACCGAGCAGGTAGGCTACCGTCGGCGCGACATCGACGTTGCCGGTCGGCGTGCTGACGACCGTCGACGGCTTGAACGACGGACCGTTCGCGATCAGCGTGTTGTGCACGTCGTTGATGCCGAAACTGCCGTGCATGCCGCGCTGTCCGCCGACGCTTTCGAACTCGATGCCAGGCATGCCCTGAACGCTCGTCTGATCGTCCCACGTGAAGCTCGCGACCACGTCCGGCTGGCCGTTGTTCTGGCGCTGGGCGTTTTCGAGGTTCACCATCGACAACGGCAGGGTGCCTGGCAGGTTGCCGTAGCGGCTATCCACGAAGATGGCGCCGAACTCTTCGCGCTGTTGCAGCACTTGCACGAGCTTACGGATGGTGGCGGGATCGTGGCCCGGCACGTAAAAGTAGTCGGAACCGCCGTTCGCCGCAATGACGATGCCGTTCGCCGGCAAGCCGCCGACCGCGGGCACCTTGAAGCTCGCGACGGGCGCGGGCAGGTTCGCGCTGATCGCCTGATACTTCGTGTTGGCCGCGCCGCACAGCGTGCCGGTCGTATCGTTCTTCACGGGCACGGTGGGCGTGCCGTTTGCCGTCAGACCGTACATGGCCGAGGTGACGCAGCCGGAGCCGTCGTAGGCGTTGAAGCCGCGGAAAGTGAGGAGGTCGGCCGAGCGCACGTCGCCGGAGAACGAGTAGCCGTTCGCGTTGACGGCGCCGAGCGCGGCGGCGTCGGTGCCGCTCGTCGAGCCGTTGACGGGGCTGCCCGAAGGCGGCGTCGCGGACGGCGTGATCGCGCGCAGCGGATACAGCGCGAGCGGACCCGACACGGTCGAATGCCCGTGGTCCGACACGACGACGATGTTGGTCGTCTCGTAGAGATTGTTGGCTTTCAGGCCTGCGATCAACTCGCCGAGCCGCGCGTCTTGCGAACGCAGGCCGGCCTTCATGTTCGACGTGCCGGGACCATAGCCGTGCTCCACGTTGTCCGGCGTGCGGAACCAGATGAGCGACAGCATGGGCTGCTTCTTCGGCAGGATGTACTGCGTGAAGACGGACATCATGTACTTGTTGGCCGCGTCTTCCGGCGCGCCTTGCGTCGTGTCGGCGCTGTCGCGCGCGGCGACCGTGAGCTTGCCCGCCGGGTCGTAGGCAGTGGTGTTGAACGTGACGTAGCCGGCGCGCGCGGTCGGATCGCCGTTGCTGGACGCGAGCGTGACCGCGTCGTTGCCGGAATAGCCGAACACCGTGTTCTTCGGCACGGCGATGTTCGCGGCCTGGAGTTCGGACACGAGGCTGCGCGGCTGCACGGTGTTTTCGTCGAGGAAGTAGCCGCCCTGGTTCAGGTTCTGGATGTATGCCGCGCCCGATTTGCCGATGGCGGCCGTCACCATGCCGGCGGCCTGCGCGGTGGCGAACAGACTCTTGACCAGCAACAACTGGCCGCCGTAATAGTTATTGAGCGTGGTCAGGACTTGATAGTCCTCGGTGAACACAGGATCGACGTAATCCTGGCTCCCACCCGAAGCTGACTTGCCGACGGGGATAGTGTTCGACGCGCCTTGCGGCGGTGTCCAGAACGTGTTGCCGTAGAAGCCGCTCGTCTTCGGAAACGAGCCCGTCGCGAACGACGAGCCGTTCATCATCGTGAAGGTTGGATACGTCGAGTGATTGTCGGTGAAATTGACGCCGGCCTGACGGAGCGCGTAGAGGTTCGGCGTATCGGCCTGAGTGACCGAGTCGGGGCGCAGTCCATCCCACACCATGATGACGGTGCGCGTTGCCTGCTGGGGATTCGGATGCGACGCATCGTGTCCGCCGCAACCGAGTAGAGACACACTGCCCACCAGGGCCATTGACCAGAAACGCAAGCTCGCCATTCGATTCACTCCGTTAGTCTTGGACATCGTTTAGAGGAGCGAGGCTAATGACGTTGGATTACAAGGAAGTGACAAAGCTTGCGATTGTGTGTATCGGGCGCTTCATGGATTACTAAAGCGATACATTCGATGTACGGACACAGCCTTCCTCCGTTGCATGAAAGATGCGGAGGGTCTTACGATCGTCGCTGTTCCACCGGTTGCGGGTGCGCGAAGACGGCTGATGGGCTCGTGCGGAATGCGGTCGTCGGTGAATGGTTCTGTAAGCCTTGCTTCGTTTTGCGTTGCTCATGTCCAGTGTTCTGCGTCTCGGCGGTCAACTAGTGCCACGAGCGGCGAGAAGGCACAAACCGGGAGCATGCTTGCACAGGCGCGCAACTTTGAGACCGCGCGTCGGTCCGCACGACCTAGTTGACATAAGGTTTATTAACATCGATTGCGAAGTTTCGGCAAAGTAGTAATGTCAGATCCAGGCTCGTTAGAAATGTCCGATTTCCGCCCTTGGGCGTATGCTGGCCCGATGCGTCGTCGCGGGCTCAATCATGGACAGGCGTGGACTGATCACGGCAAGCATACGCGAACTGGAACGAATCGAGGTCATCGAGGCGCTCGAAGTTAGAACGCGAGGTCATTAAGACTGGCCTGAACTGGGCACAAGCAAGGCAGGCAGAACAGGAGCAATACGTCCCCGATCAAGAACGTTGGTGCAGGCTTTCAGCGCACGCTATACAGTTGCTGACGAAAGCACAAGAGAGCTTGACGGTCTCTCTATCGGACTCGAAACGCTCGAGTTCGGGCCCGACACGACGTCCTTCTGAATGAGTTGAACGTCGGCTGCTTCAATGACCGACTGTCGTTCTGTTCGACCACTGGCGCACAGAGATCCGCAAGCATCATCTCAACATTTCGCTTTCCGTCCGCTGGCTACAGACGCGCCCTGACCGAGCAGCCGTTCAGCGTGTAGCGGCGCAGGTGATGCAACTCAGCGAGTGCCCCTCGATCTCGCGCTCATGCCGTGCGCAGATAACCATGAGGTGGTCGTCGAAGTCCGGCAGCCGGCGTTGATACTTGCCCGCCAGATGTGCCGAAGCGTTACCTATCAGTCGCCGGGAATATTCAGCTTTGGGTCTTAGGCGTCAACGCCGTCTTGGGCTGACGCCGTTACGGTATCGCAGCGGCGCGTTGCCTAGCCTGGGCTTGCAAATGCAAATGGTTATGCAACTGCGTTGCGAGCACGCGCTCGGCCGACCGTTGCTTGATTCGCCCGGCATGACCTACTTGCCCGGATCCACTCGGCGTTCCCGCCTTGGTTCTGCGCGAGCAATCGATGACGAGCCCGGAAGAGCGCAGGATTAACAAACCCCCGCCCCCTCGCCTCATGCCCGAATCGCCGCGCCGCTGACGACGCGCGTTTACCTATACTGCGATTGCTCATTGGCCGTCGCGCAGACTTCCCGATTCACCCGCGTCTACGGCCTAGCCACACAATAGAAACAGCGGCGCGCATCGTTGCGCCCGCGCGTAACGGTGCGAGGCGATGGTATGCGCATACAGCGAAATAATAAGCACATCTATGCAGTTAACACGATCCCCCTCCGCCCGCTCGCCGCGGCAATGCTGATCGGGCTCCCGTTTCCCCTCCACGCGCTGACGGTGGTCCCATCGAGCGACACATCGCAGACTCTTTCGACTGATTCCGTTTATCAAATCAATAGCGGTACGGTCATCACGACAACGTATCAGAACGCGATCAGCGTCGACGGCATCGCTCCCGTCACAATGACAAACGGCGGCTCGATAACCAGTTCGCTCGACAATGCGGCCGCCGCCGTGCGATTCAACGTGCCCGGCACATTGTTCAACCTTTCATCGGGGCAACTGCTCGGCAACACCTTCGGCGTCGCCTTCAACTCCGGAGATAACAACGCGCTCTCCAATCAAGGCGATATCAGCGCGCGCGCCAGTCACGCCGTCGCCTATCTATCTACAGCAGGCGGCGTAGTGGACAATTTCGGCACGCTGAACGGCAGCCCCTCGACAGGCACGACGGTCAACGGCGTCTTCGTACAGACGTCCGGTAACGTGGTGGTGAACAATCACGCTGGCGGCGTCATCAAGAGCGGCGCCGCAGACGCGACGTATGGCTCCGGCGTACTGGCCGTCGCCGGCTCGATCACCGTCAACAATGACGGATTGATCGACGCATATCACGAAGGCGTCGACGTGCAAGGCGCCAGCTCGGCGCGCGTAACGAACAGCAGTACCGGCGCCATACGCGGCAATATTGGCTCCGGCGTGGTGCTCGGGCCGGGCGGCACGCTCGACAATCGTGGCCATATCTCGAGCGCGACGCAATCGGCGGTGCTGATGAGCGGCGCAAACGGCGTAGTGACGCTCGGAACCGGGTCCGTGTTGAACGGCGGCAACGGCACGGACATCCTCAGCATTTCGCCGGGAAACGCGATCATCCTGAGCGGCTCAGGCACTGAAACAGGCAGCTTCGATGCGAATTCGACTTCCAATGGATTCGCCACGTTGAGCGCGAGCACAGGCAGCAACTGGACGCTCAAAGGATTCGTCAGGATGTCCGATCAATCCTCGACGGCGGTGCGCGTGGACGGCACGCTGACACTCGCCAACACATTGATCAACGACACTGGCAGCACGACCGTATCTCCGGGCGGCGTGCTCACGCTGGGGACGGGCGGCAGTAGCGGCAGAGTGACCGGCAACATCATCAATAACGGAGTGTTGCGCTTCGACCGCAGCGACGCATTCACTTTTGACCGCATGCTTTCCGGCAGCGGCACGCTCACGCAAATCGGCAACGGCGCGGCGGTGCTGACGGCCGCCGGTTCGTCACAAGGCGCAGTAAGCGTGAACTCGGGCGCGCTCTCGCTGGCCCAGCCGGGCGCCTTCTCCGCCAACACCTATGAAACGCAGGCCGGCGCGCGGACTATCATTCCCGCCAATTCGACACATGCAGTCGCCAACGGATTCACTCAGCAGCCGGGTTCGACGCTCATCGTCGGACTGCGCAGCGCAGAGCCGGTCATCTCGGCATCGAGCGCCACGCTGAACGGTGCGCTGCTGATCAATGGCTTCGCCCCTTCCGTACCCGTGTCAGCGACTGGTCTTTTGAATACCGTATTCACCGTTATTCATGCAGCGAGCCAAGGGGGCCTGTCCGGGGATTTCACGACAGTCCGTTTCGCCGGATCCAGCCCCGTCGACTATCTGCTTCCGGTGGGCGCGAAAACGCCCGACGCGCGCGATTACGACGTCCGCCTCGGCTTGACGTGGCGCGCGGGCGCGGCGCAGGGCAACGGCACGTTCACGCTCGCCAACGCCGCGGATACCTTCAACGTCGACGTCCCGCTGACCGATCAATCGGGCCCGTTCGCGAGCGGTTGGGACGGCCGCACGCTGACGAAGAACGGCGCGGGCCTGCTGATGTTGTCGGCCGCGAATGCCTACACCGGCGCAACGCTCGTCAACGATGGCATTTTGCGAACCAGCGTGGCGAACGCGCTCATCGACAGCGCGAGCGTCAACATCGGCAGCGGCGCGACACTCGATCTCGCCAGCCTGCCGCAGCAGGTCAACAACCTGAGCGGCAGCGGACGCGTCTTACTCGGCAGCGCGGACGTGACTGCACAGAACTCCGCCGACTCCGCCTTCGGCGGCGAAATCGTCGGCAGCGGCCGCCTCATCAAAGGCGGCGCGGGCGCATTGGCGCTCGGTGGCGCGAACACGTACAGCGGCGGCACCAACGTGCTGTCGGGCACGCTCGTCGCGCAACGCGGCGGCGCGCTCGGGAGCGGCCCGGTCGAAAACGGCGCCACGCTGCGTCTGGATTTCGCGGGCGCGGGCATCGTGCCCAACGTGCTGTCGGGGTCGGGCGCGCTCGTGAAGACCGGCAGCGGCGCGGCCATGCTCGTGGCGGCGGGCTCGCAGCAAGGCAGCGTATCGGTCGATGCGGGCGCATTGGGCTTCCTGCGCAGCGGCGTCTTTACGACCACCGGCGACTTCGCCACCGCACCCGGCGCGACGACCTTGATCGCGTCGCAATCGCAACTGGCGGTCGGCCGGAATTTCTCTATGAACGGCACACTGGACAGCATCGCGGGCCCAGCGGACCCGGTCGTCGCCGCGAATACGGCATCCATCGCGCCGAATGCAATATTCAATCTGAGGGGTTATTCGGCGCCAGCGACAGCGAGCGCGCGCGAACTGGCCAACAGCTTGTTCACGGTAATCCGGGTCGCGTCGCCGGGCGGTCTCACCGGAACATTCGGCGCGACGCGCATCGGGGGATCGGTCAGCGCGCCGGATTTCCTGACCTTGACGAGCGGCTACACGCCTCAGAGCTTCGTGGTCGGCGTCGCGCCGACGTGGTATGCCGGACTCGGCGCAACGCCTCAATCAGCCAACGGCGTTTTCACGTTGCCGGACGCGATGGATTCATTCGACATGGACATCGTTCTGGCCGATCAGGCCGCCAACCCCGCGACGGGCTGGGACGGCAAGACGCTCACGAAGGCTGGGGCCGGCACGCTTCAGTTGTCGAAGGCGAACACGTACACCGGCGGCACCTCGGTGACCGGCGGAACGCTCGCGGCAGGCGCGCCGGACATCATCGCCCGAAGCTCGCAACTGAACGTGGCCTCGGGCGCCACGTTCGACCTGGGCGGCTTCGGCCAGCACGTGAACAATCTCACGGGTTCCGGCAGCGTCGTGCTCGGCGGCGCGGCGCTGAACGTGAACAGCACCGCGGATTCCACGTTCAGCGGCGTCATCAGCGGCGACGGAAGCCTCACGAAAACCGGCGCAGGCGCATGGACGCTCGCGGGTGACAACACCTTCGCGGGCGTCACGACCATCGCCGCCGGCAGGTTGCAACTGGGGGCGGGCGGCGCGAGCGGCAGCGTCACGGGCGATATCGTCGATGACGGCACGCTCGTGTTCGATCGCGGCGGCAACGTCACGTACGGCGGCGCGATCAGCGGATCGGGCGATGTCGTCCAGCAAGGCAGCGGCACTGTGACGCTCACGCGCACGCATAGCTACGGCGGCAACACCGCGGTCAACAGCGGCGCGCTGGTGCTGGCGGGCGGCGCGCAGCTCGCGAACACGCGGCAAGTGACGATCGCGCCGGGAGCGACGTTCGGCGGTTACGGCGCGGTCGGCGGCAGCATCGTCAACAATGGCCTTTTCGCCGTCGCCGATGCCGCGCCGGGCTTCGCAGGCGGGCCGGCCGGTCAGTTCGCGGTGGGCGGCGCGTTAGCGAACAATGGCGAGATTCGCATGGCGAGCCCCGCGCCCGCGAGCGTGCTGACGGTGAACGGCAACTATTCGAGCAATAACGGTACGCTCGCGCTGTCGACGGTCTTGGCCGGCGACGCATCGGCCACGGACAGGCTGATCGTGCGCGGCGACACGTCCGGTCAGACGCGCGTCAGGGTGACGAACGCGGGCGGCGCGGGCGCGGCGACAAGCAACGGCATCCAGATCGTGGAAGTCGATGGCCAGTCGAGCGGCGTGTTCAAGCTCGACGGCCGCCTCGTCGCAGGCCCTTACGAGTACGTGTTGCAGCAAGGCGGCGGTGACTGGTATCTGCGTTCGCTATCGGACGGCCCCTCCCCCGCGCCGCGCCCTGAGCCCGGCGCGTATCTCGGCAATCAACAGGCGGCGGCCAGCATGTTCATGCTGACGCTGCACGACCGCGCCGGTTTCGCCGATCCGTTCGCCGCGCGGCGCGAAGACGGCGGCGCGTCGACCGCGTGGGCGCGAACGCGCGGCGCGCACGTCGACAGTGAGGCGGCGGGCGGAAGAATCGGCGAATCGACCGATACGGCCATCGTTCAGGCGGGCATCGACGTGCTCAATCGCGTGCGCGACGGACAGCGCTGGCAGCTGGGCGTGATGGCGGGCTATGGCTCGTCGACGACGGACACGAGAACGCGCAACGGCGCCGCACAGGCGCGCGGCAACACGAACGGTCTGGGCGGCGGTCTGTATGCGACATGGCACGGCATGGCGTACTCCGCAGCCGGTCCTTATGTCGATACGTGGCTGCAGTACGGCCACTTCGACAACAGCGTGAAGGGCGACTCCCTCGCCGGCGAAAACTACGCGAGCCACGTGTGGTCCGCATCGGTGGAAGGCGGCTGGGCGCTTCCGCTCGGCCAGACATCGACCGGGCCAGTACTGCTCGAACCGCAATTGCAACTGGTCTATACGCACTATCATGCGGACGATCACACTGAAACCGGTGGCACACTCGTCAGCACTCCGAATAGTAGCAACTGGACGACGCGGCTCGGCATGCGGCTCTTTCATGCGCCGGGGACGACGGCGGCACGGGGATGGCTGCCCTTCCTCGAAGTGAACTGGCTGCACGACACGCGCGTGGCGAGCGCGGCCTTCAATGGCTTCACGGTGTCGCAAGACGGCCCGAAGAATCGCTTCGAAGCGAAGATCGGTGCGCAAGGATTGATTGGCCGGCAGTGGCGCGTGTGGGGTAACCTCGGGTATCAGCAAGGCGCGGGCGGCTTTCACGCATACGAGGGTTTGTTGGGCGCGCGCTACGAGTGGTGAATGCGCGAGTGCCTTCGGCAAACGCTCGACAAGAGGCTACCGTCTTCTCGTCTCGACATACGCGTCGCGGAAAATATGGCTGCTCGCTCGGCTTCCCCTTTCTGTGTTCGCGGGTAAACGATAGTGACATCGGTCGATGTGTCGTCCATATTTACTTCGTTTTACTGATGTAAATAACACGAACGAAACGGAGGGACACATGAAACACCGATTCTTTGCGCGCACCTCTTGCGGTGCTCTGGCTGCGTGCACTGCGGCCTTGTTAATGCTCGTCGCGCCACTGGCTTCGGCGGACCGACCGGATGCCGAAGCACGAGATGGCTGGGTCGCAACCTGGACCGCCAGTCCCGATCGCAACAACAACATCACGACGCCGCAGAACTTCCCCGCCGCGACGACCATTCGTCAGATCGAGCATGTGAGCGTCGGCGGCGATCGCGTGCGCGTGCGACTCACAAACGAGTTCGGGACCGCGCCCGTGACCGTGGGACCGGTGCATATCGCGCTATCGGCCGGCGGCGCGAAGATCGCGCCCAACACCGACCGCACGCTGACGTTCGGCGGCAAGACCACGGTGACGCTGTATGCGGGCGCGCCGATTCTGAGCGATCCCATCGACATGCGACTCGCGCCGTTGTCTGATGTCGCGATCACCTTCTTCCTGCCCGACGCCACGCCCGCCTATACCGTGCATCAACTCGCCGTACAAAACGCGTATGTGTCGAGCGGCGACAACACCGCCGCGCCCGACCAGCCGTCTCCTCACAAGTACACCAATCGTTTCTTTCTATCTGCAATCCTAACGGATACGGATCGTCCGACGCCCGCTGTCGTCACCTTCGGCGATTCGATCACGGACGGCTATGCATCGACCGTCGATGCGAACCGGCGCTGGCCCGACAATCTCTCCGCGCGCCTCAATAGCGCGGGTCCGCGACGCGGCTACGCGGTGTTGAACGAAGGCATCAGCGGCAATCGCGTGGTGAGCGACGGCGCGGGCGTGAGCGCGCTCGCGCGGTACGATCGCGACGTGCTGAGTCAGTCGGACGTCAAGTGGGTGATCTTCCTCGAAGGCATCAACGATATCGGCTGGCCGAACACGGCGCTGGACCCGTCCGGGCGCGTGGTGTCCGCGGAAGAGATCATCGACGGCTACCGCCAGATCATCGCGCGCACGCATCTGCGCGGCATCAAAATAATCGGCGGCACGCTCACGCCCTTCCGCAACGCGCTGCAAGGCACCGCCAACGAGGGCTACTGGACGCCGCAAAAAGAAGCCATCCGTCATGCGGTGAATCACTGGATTCGCACGAGCGGGGCTTTCGACGCAGTGGTCGATTTCGATGCCGTGCTGCGCGATCCGGCGCATGCCAACGACATGCAGGCGGTGTACGACAGCGGCGATCATCTGCATCCGAACGACGCCGGCTATGTCGCGATGGCCAACGCCATCGATCTGTCCTTGCTGTTGCGCGGCAACGGCGATCGGAGCGGCGATCGAGGCGATTGACGAGCAGGAAAGCGTGATCGTCGCCGGTGGCTTACGGGCTACTGCGACGATCGCGCGGCGTGCGGCATCTGCCGCCAGCGCTGCCTCTCCCGATTTCCCGGCAATCACCCCCTCCCGCCTTCAGCAAGAACTCACGCGGCCCGACATACTATCGGGCTTGCGGCCTGTCACGCCATCGTCCTCGTAATCGGCGACGATCATGGCCCGCGCCCGCTGCGGCACAGCAATTGCACTGCAGGGCACCGATCCGCATCGACTGCGTGCGGTCGACCAACATTTCTCGAGAGGACCTTATGAAGACGGCAAAGATGAGCATTCTCCTTTCCGCGCTGGTGCTGGCCGTATCGAGCGGCGCATTCGCGCAAGGCTCGGGCGGCGGCCTGCCGGGCGGCAACGGCGCGGGCCAGGGCGGCGTCGGCGTCGGAACGCCGAACGGCAACGGTGAAACTGGCTCGCCGGCCGGCCCCACGGGCAAGCATGCGACGCGCAAGCACTCGAAGAGCAAGAAAGCGAATGTCTCGGGCGACGGCTCCTCCGGGTCCACCGGCTCGACCGGCTCGGCCACGACGACGCAATAAACGGACGCCGCTGTCCGCGTGCCCACGCGGTGTCCTGGGCGCTGGCGCGCGGTAACTTGCGCGCCGGTCGCGGAAAGGAAGCCGCAGTTTGCGAATACTTCGACGCGACGCATTTCGGCGTCGAACGGGCCGGCATGCGCGGACGGCTCCCGCGCGCAGCGTTCCTTCATACCGGTGACAAGCGCGCGAAGCGGCCATGCGGCTACGTTCGAATCAACAGACCCTCGGCGTGTGCGCCCCATGACGACGATAACGAAGACAGTCCCTTGACAACGTAGAATCTGCCATCACGTCGAGCATCGTTCACCGCACGCCCGCCGCTGACGCCCCTTGTCGACCGCATCCGACCGCATCCGACCGCGAAGCGCTGAAGTCCGACGCCATCCACCGTCCGCTTCGCGCAATGTCGTTGCTTATCCGTCTCATACATAGCACAGTAGCGAAGCCGGCCTGTGCCCGGCGCGCGGAGACCACACAATGGAAGCAAAGGCAGCAGACCACCCGAAGAGCTCGGGCCCCGACTTCTCGGTGGTGGGAATCGGCGCTTCGGCCGGTGGCGTCGAGGCGCTTTTGCGGCTTTTCGAGGCGGCGCCCGCGTCGCCCGGCGTGGCCTTCGTGGTCGTGCTGCATCTCTCGCCGAATCACGCGAGCCATGCGCACGAGGTCATTCAGCGCGTGACTCCGTTGCGCGTGCGACAGGTGAACCAACCGGTTCTTCTCGAAACCGACACGGTCTACGTCATCCCGCCCGGCAAGCATCTTTCGATGATCGACGGCCAGTTGCGCCTGAGCGATCCGCACTTGCCTCGCACGCCGCCGACATCCATCGACGTGTTCTTCCGCAGCCTCGCCGACGCGCACGGCTCGCGCGCATTCGCCGTCGTGCTGTCGGGATCGGGCGGGGACGGCTCGGTGGGCATCTCGCGCGTGCGCGAACGCGGCGGGGTCACCATCGCGCAGCAACCGGACGAAGCCGAGTACGGCGACATGCCGCGCAGCGCGATCGGGACAGGCGATGTGGACCTCGTCTTGCCGCTCGATCAGATCATCCCAAAGGTTCTCGCGCTCTCGCTGAACGCGAAGCAGATCGAGCTGCCCGCGCCGTCCGACGAGGAACCCGCGCTCGATGCCCGCGTGCCCGGCCCGCAGGTCGACGCCATCAACGATGTGCTCGACCTCGTGCGTGCCCGCACGCGCCATGATTTCGCGAGTTACAAGCGCGGCACGATCGTGCGGCGCATCGAGCGACGCATGCAGGTGAACGGACTCGCGACCGCGGCCGCCTATCGCGACTATCTCGCGCGTCACAGCGAAGAAACGCCGAAGCTGCTCGCCGACCTGCTTATCGGCGTCACGCATTTCTTTCGCGACACGGACGCCTTCGCCTCGCTCGAAAACACGATCATTCCCGAACTGATGAACAACCTTCGCGGGCGCGATAAGGTGCGCGCGTGGGTTCCGGCCTGCGCGACGGGCGAAGAGGCTTTCTCGATCGCAATCCTTCTGGACGAAGCCGTGCGCCGTTTGCCGCATCGCGTTCAGGTGACCGTCTATGCAAGCGATATCGACGAACGCGCCGTTGCGCTCGCCCGGTCGGCGAGCTACCCGCTCGCCATTCAGAACGATGTCAGCCCTGCGCGCCTCAGCCAGTATTTCACGCGGGACGGCAATCGTTACCGGCTGGTGAAGTCGCTGCGCGATACGGTGATCTTCGCCGCTCACAACCTCTTGCGCGATCCGCCGTTCTCACGCATCGATCTCGTTTCGTGCCGCAACGTGCTCATCTACATGGAACGCCGCGCGCAAAGGCAGGTGCTCGACACCTTCTTCTATGCGTTGCGTCCGCATGAAGGCTTCCTCTTTCTGGGCACCGCCGAATCGGCCGACTTCGCCGAAGAACTGTTTCGCCCCGTCGACAAGCAAAGGCGCATCTATCGCGCACGGCACAGGCCGATCGCGCCGCTCGCCACGGCCACGAGCGCGCTTTTCGCCGACAAGGAAGAAAGCGAAAGCCACGCGTTCGGCGGACACACATTCTTTCACGATGCGTCGGACGCTCGCCGCGCCGTGCCGCGTCTGCCCAGTCAGGCGCGCGCGCTCGACCTGTTCGGCCCCGCCGTCATCGTGATGCGCCCCGATGGCGCCATCGTGCATCGCTCGGCGCGCGCCGATACGCTCACCGAAAACGTCCGGCACACGCGCGTGACCAACGTCTTCGACATCGTGCGCCGCGATGCCGAGGAGCGCGTGCGGCAGGCGGCAGAGCGTTGCATCGCCAGCAAGCAGCGCGAGGACGAGCTCTCCGTTCCCTTCATCACGGCGGCGGGCGAGATCGAAGCGGACCTCTCGCTGCGGCCGTATCGCGATTTCGCCTACCGGCAGCAACTCGTGTCAGTGATCTGCGACTTCGCCTCGCCCGGCGACGCGACGGATACGCCGCGCGCGCCGACAGGCGTGGAGACGGTGGACTCGCTGCGACAGGCGCTCGAGGGAAGCGAAGAACGTCTGCGCACGTCGATGGATCATCAGCAGGCATCGAGCGAGCAACTGCGAGCGTCCAACGAGGAACTTCAGGCGATGAACGAGGAACTGCGTTCAGCGACTGAAGAGCTCGAAGCGAGCCGGGAGGAATTGCAGTCGCTCAACGAGGAACTCTTGACGGTCAACGCCGAATTGATGACCAAGGTTCAGGAATCGTCGCGCGTCAATGACGACCTCCAGAATCTGATCGCGCTCGTCGGCGTGGCGACCGTGTTCGTCGACCGGACGCTGAGGATCAAGCGCTATACAGCGCCTGCCGATTCGTTCTTCAACATCCGTCCGATGGATCAGGGACGGCCGCTCGAGCATCTGACGCATCAGCTCGACTATCCGGACATGCTCAAGGATCTTCGCGAGGCGTTCGAACAGTTGAAGCGTTCGGAGAAAGAAGTGAAGAGCAAGGACGGCCGCACGCTCCTCGCCCGCGTGCTGCCTTACCGCACCGACGACGACCGCATCGACGGCGCGGTGCTCGCGCTCATCGACATCACCGAACAAAAGGCCGCCCAGGATCAGGCGCGAGTCAGCGAAGAGAAGCTGCGGCTTGCGGCGCAGGGCACGCATGACTTCGCGATCATCGTGGTGGACGAGGACGGCACCATCGTGAGCTGGAACGTCGGCGCCACGCGCATTTTCGGCTTCGACAGCGTGGAGATGGTCGGCAAACATCTGGACCCGATCTACACGCCGGAGGACATCGCCGACGGCGTGCCCGCGCGCGAACGCAAGAAGGCGCGCGAGCGCGGGCGCGCCGAAGACGAACGCTGGCACGCCACGAAACGCGGCACGCCTGTGTTTTGCAGCGGCTTTCTGAGCCGCATCGAGGCGTCCGGTTTCTCCGGCTACGCGAAGATCGTTCACGACGCGACTCAGCGCCGCCTCGCCGAAGGCCGCAAGGACAACGTGATCGAGCAGGAGCGCGCGAACAACATCGAGATACGCAAGTTGAGCCGCCTGAAGGACGAGTTCATCGCGGTGTTGTCGCACGAACTCAAGAATCCGCTCAATCTCATTCACATGAAGGCCGAGATTCTCGCGCGCATTCCGGAAGCGCGTCATATCGGCCGCGTTCAGGACGTCTCGGATGCCATTCAGAAGTCGGTGCTCGCGCAGGCGCAGATCATCGACGACCTGCTCGACTTCTCGCGCATTCAGACGGGCAAGCTCTCGTTGCGCTTCGCGCCGACCGACGTGGCGGCCATCGTCCGCTCCATCACCGATGCGATGCAGCGCGATTTCGACGAAGGCGGCATCGACCTGAGACTTTCGCTCGCAGACGCGCCGGTTCTGATTCGCGGCGATGCGATCCGCGTCGAGCAGATCGCCTGGAATCTCCTGAGCAACGCGCTCAAGTTCACGCCGCGAGGCGGCTGTGTCACCGTGACGCTCGAGCAGCGCGACGATGTCGTGCGGCTGCAAGTGATGGACACCGGCTGCGGCATCGCGCCCGCCGCGATTACGTCCATCTTCGACATGTTCCAGCAGACGCCCAACGTGCCCTACCGCGCGCGGCCCGGCGGACTGGGCATTGGCCTGTCGCTCGTGCGGCAACTGGCGCAACTGCACGGCGGCAACGCCGAAGCGTTCTCGGATGGCGAAGGACACGGAACGCGCTTCGTAGTGTCGCTTCCCGCCGATGCCTCGTTCGCTCACCGGCAGGCCGGCGACATGCCCGCCGATCTCTCCGTGTTCAGGAACTTGCGTATTCTGCTGGTAGAGGACTCGGAAGAGTCGCTGACCGCGATGGCCGACCTTTTGTCGCTGTACGAAGCGGTCGTCGTTTCATCGGCGAACGCGGACGATGCGTTGCAGAAGGCGTCGCAAACACAGTTCGATCTCGTCATCACGGATGTCGGCCTGCCGGACATGGACGGTTATCAACTCGTCAGCGCGCTCAGAAAACTGCCTTTGTGCGCGGCGATTCCCATTGCGGCGCTGACGGGCCGTCCCGTCGCGCAGGAAGAAGCGTTCGCGCAAGAGGCCGGATGCGACGCGTGTCTTGCGAAGCCGTTCAATTTGCAGGCCCTTGCGGATGTCGTCCACCGCCTGCGGTCCGGTCGATAAACTCCCCGGTCCGCGCGCGAACGCTCGCGCCTGCTTGCAAGAATTGCCCGGTTTCGCCGTCAAATGCGCTGGTTTCCACCGGCTGCAGCGGTCCAGAGGCCCGTATTGCACGGGCTTTCGCGCATCACGCATAACAGGCCCGGTCCTTGCTCATACAAAACCGTGGTCACCCCCACGTAACCGATAGGAGAAACACCATGAATAAGGACCAGGTCAAGGGTACAGCCGAGAAGGTGAAGGGGAACGTCAACGAAGCCGTTGGCAACATGACAGGCGACACCAGCCAGGAAGTGAAGGGCCAGGTGCAGCAGGGCGTGGGCGAAGCCCGCAAGCAGTACGGCGACGTGAAGGAAGACGTCAAGAAGGATCAACGCTAGGACGCCCGTCCCGCAGCCATGCGGGCTTGATCAACGAGCCGCGTGCCGGACAGACGCGGCTTTCGCACATATGGGGCGCGGCGTAATGCGCGATGATTTCGAAGTTTCTCCCAAGTGTGCGATCTGGACATGCCGCCGATGCCATGGCGCGCTGCCGCCTCGCGTGCTTGTCGTCGACGACTATGTCGATACGGCCGACGCCATCGGGATGGTGCTCGCCGTCGATGGCTTTCCGACCGAAGTCGTTTATAGTGGCCAGCAGGCCATCGAGGCATCGGAACGCTGGCGGCCCGATATCGTGCTGCTGGACATCTGGATGCCGGATTTGTCGGGATTGCAGGTTGCCGCCTATCTGCGCTTATCCACCACGCTTGCGCAACCGATATTAGTCGGCCATTCGGCGCTTTCGACGCCTGGCGACTTGCAGGCAGCGAGGCAAGCCGGTTTCGATGCCTACTGCGCGAAACCGACGGACGCGGACAAACTCGCTCCGTTACTGCGTTATTTGTGCGGCGCCGATCCCGCTTACGGCGCGCCGCCCGCGTGACACGTTGAACAGGACTCCATGCAGACCGTGAAGGCCCGAGCGATATGAAACCAACGCACATTCACTCCGAGCCCGTTGCAATAGAAGGAGCCGCCGACCGGGCCGGCCCCTGCCCTGCATAATGCGCGAGCCTGGCGTTGATGCGCGACGCGACCTCTGGCGCAAGATGGCGGCACTCGTAGCCGCTTCGTTGACGTTCGCCTGCGCGCGCGCCGACGACGCAACGTCCCCGCCTTCCATCGCATTGTTCTATGGCGCGCCGGTGCCGGTCGGGCAACTCGCGTCGTTCGATCACGTCGTCGTCGAACCGGACAGCGGCTTCGATCCCGCCGCGCACGCGCCGGCTTCCGGCCAGACAAAGTGGCTGGCCTACGTGAGCGTCGGCGAGGTGACGCCCTCTCGCAGCTACTTCAAGGACATGCCGCCGGCATGGCTCAAGGGCAGCAATGCGGCGTGGGCGTCGCGCGTCATCGACCAGACCGCGCCCGGATGGCCGCAGTTCTTCGTCGAGCGCGTCATCGCGCCGTTGTGGGACATGGGCTATCGCGGCTTTTTTCTCGATACGCTGGACTCGTATCAGACGATCGCCACGACCGACGACGAGCGTGCCCGCCAGCAAGCCGGACTCGTCGCCGTCATTCGCACGCTGAAGGCGCGTTATCCCGAGGCGCGGCTCATCTTCAACCGCGGCTTCGAACTGATGCCCGATGTGCACGATCTGGCCTATGCGGTCGCGTTCGAATCGCTGTATCGCGGATGGAATCAGGCGAAGAAGCGTTATGTCGCGGTGCCCGAAGCGGACCGCGACTGGCTGCTGGCGCAAGCCCAGACATTGCGCGAGCGCTACGGCCTGCCGGTGCTCTCCATCGACTACTGCCCGCCTGCGGACCGCGCCTGCACGAACGACGCGATCCACGAGATCAGCGCGCAGGGCATCATTCCGTATGTCACCGACGGCGCTTTGCAGACCGTGGGAACCGGCCCGGCACGCGCGGCATCGGCGGCGAGCGAAAGCGCCGCGCCGCTGTCCGCATCCGATGCCGCCGCCCGGCGCGACTTGCCGCGCACGATCCTCGTCGTGCAGAACGTGCAGCCCGGCGCGAGCCTCAATGTGACCGCCGGCGTGCGTTACGTGTCGATGCCGCTCAACTGGCTCGGCTACCGCGTCGAGTTCGCGGATATCGCAAAGCCGCTGCCCGAGGGGGACTTGTCGAGCCGGTACGCGGGCATCGTCATGTGGCTGGACTCGCCCGCGCCGGATCGCGCGGCGTTTCACGACTGGCTCGAAACGCAGGTCGATCATCACGTGCCCGTCGCGATGCTGACGACATTCGGCATCGACATTCAGGGCGATCTCGCGCAAAAGCTCGATCTCGTGCCCGTCGCGGGCCGGCCGGGCAATCGTTTGCGCGTCGAGTCGATGGACACGTCGATGATGGGCTTCGAGATGAAGCCGCAGCCCGATCCGCACGATACGACCAACGTGCGCGCCGGCCCGCGCAGCCATTCGCTGCTCAGGCTCGCATCGGCGGATGCGGGCAACGACTTCGCGATCGACGCCGCCGCGATCATGCCGTGGGGCGGCTACGCGATGCGCCCGTTCGCCGTCTTCGACATGCGGATGGCAAACGAAGCGCGCTGGGTGCTGCAACCGATACGCTTCTTTCGCGCGGCGCTGCGCCTGCCCGACGACATGCCCGCGCCCGATCCCACGACGGAGAACGGCCGGCGTCTTCTGATGACGCATATCGACGGCGACGGCCTCGCCTCGCGCGCCGAATTCGACGTGAACGGCGGGCCGATGAAGGTCTCGACATCCGCCCCGCCGCAGTATTCCGGCGACGCGCTCTACAAGGTCATCCGTCAGTTCGGCCTGCCAACGACCGTGTCCGTCATCGAAGGCGAGATCTCCGACGACGGCCCGTATCCGAAGGATGCGCCGCGCCTGCGCGCGATCGCGCGGGACATCTTCGCGCTGCCGAACGTCGAGATGGCGAGCCACACGTACACGCATCCGTTGCAGTGGATGCGCGTGACCGGCCTCGGCAAGTCCGGCGGCGACACCGACACGGCCGAGGGCGGCAGCCGCGCGAACTACAACGGCCTGTCCATCGACATTCCCGGCTACCGGTACGACACCGACCGCGAGATCGGCGGGTCGATCCGCTATATCGACCGGCTCGCGCCCGCCGGCAAGCGCGTGAAAGTGCTGCTGTGGAGCGGCGACTGTCAGGTGCCCGCGCCGGTCATCGCGGCGGCGGACAACGCGGGCGTCTACAACATGAACGGCGGGGACACGCTCATCACGAAACGCTATCCGAGCTGGGCCGCCATTGCGCCGCTCGGCGTGGACAAGAACGGCTTCTTTCAGGTGTTCGCGCCGAATCAGAACGAGGAGGCGTACACCGCGCTCTGGCAGGGTCCGTACTACGGTTACCAACGCGTGCTGGAAACGTTCGACATGACCGAGCGCCCCATCCGCTTCAAGCCGGTCGATGTCTACTACCACATGTTCTCGGGCACCAAGTACGCGTCGGTGAAGGCGTTGTCGGACGTGTATCGCACGCTGTCGACGCAACCGCTCATGCCCGTCTACGTCTCCGAATACGCGCAAAAGGTGCTGGACTTCGAGCGCATGGATATTTCGCGCGATGGCGACTTCTGGCGCATCCACGGCAGCGGCGCGCTGCGGACCGTGCGGCTGCCCGAAGGACGCGCGCCCGATCTCGCAAGCGCCGAGGGGGTGGCGGGCTATTTGCCGGGGCCGGGCGGCGTGTATGTGCATCTGACGGGCGCCGACGCCCGCTTTCGCGTGATCGATGCCGCGCGCGCCGCGAAGCTGCCGTATCTCGCGGAAGCCAACGGCGTGATCGATCACTTCGCGCGCACGCCGCGAGGCTTCTCGTTCGATCTCGCGTCGCACGCCGCGCCGCGCTTCGCCATCGGCGGCGAGGCGCACGCGAACGCTTGCATGGTGAAGGCGGATGGCCGCCCGCTCGCGCCTGGCATGGCGCAGGGACGGCGCGTGTATTCGCCGTCCGGCTCCGCTCACGCAACGAATTCCGTTCATGTCGATGTCGTCTGCGCAACCTGACCGCCAGCGGCTCTTCTCGCCGTTCGTCGTCGCGGCTTTCGGGCTGCTGGTCGGGCTCGTGCTCGTGCTCGCGTTTCCTCGCGAGCGGCTGGAAGAGCGGCTGCTCGAAGGCCGTCAGGTCGATACGCTGACCGTCGCTTATCTCGAAGCGTGGCTGCGCATCGAGCCGAACAACGCCGAAGTCCTGACCGAGCTGACGCAGGAGTATCTGAAAGCGCAGCGCATCGCGGACGCGCAGAAGATGCTGCGCCGCCTGTCCGTTTCGTCCGATCCGCAGGCGCAGTCGAGCGCGCTGCGCACGCGCATCGACCTCGCCGAGGCGCAGGCTTATGCGCTGAAGCCGGGCGATCCGGCGCGCGCGGCGCGGCTTGCCGAACTCGATGCCCTGCTCGCCGAGGCGCTCGACAAGCCGTGGGATGCGGCGCAGATGCAAACCTTCGCGAAGAAGGCGCGCGCGTTGAACGACAGCGCGCTCGCCGGGCGCTACTACGAGCGGCTCGCGCGGATGGAGCCGGCGCAGGCGCCGCGCTGGCTCGCTGAGGGCGCGCGACTGAAGCTCGCCGCGGGCGACTACGCCGGTGCCGCCGATGCGTTCTTCGCGGCGCAGGCTCACGCCGCGACGCGCGAGGACGAGCGACGCCTATACCTGTCCGCGTTGCAGGCGTTGCAGTCGGCCAACCGTCCCGCCGATGCGTTAGCCGCCGCCGACGCGCATCTCGGTTCGCTCGCGCGCGACCGCGAGACGCTGCGCTATCTGACGCGGCTCGCGCTCTCGGCGGGCCGGCCGGATATCGCGGACCGCTACGCGCGACGCCTGCTCGACATGTCGTCGGGCGAGCGGCGCGACGGGGCGTCGAGGCTCGCGGGGTGGCGTGGGGGGCGCGAGGCTGTGCGGTTGGCCGAGGGCGCGCTGAACGTGCGGAACCTGCGGAACGGGGCGAGCGTGGGAAATACAGCGATCGCAGGGAACGCTCTGCTCGTGGTAAGTCCGGGGGACGCGGGAAGCGGGCTGAACGCGGCCGATGCGACAAGCGCGAGAAACCCAGCCAGCCCAGCAAACGCAGCGAATGCGAAGAGCATGCAAAATGCAGTCTTTGCGGTGAACGCTTCGCTCGCAGTGGGCGCAGCGCACGCAGGAAGCGTGCTGAATGTGGGAACTGTGGGGAACGCGGCCAGCGAGGCGAGCGTGGTCGGCGCGGCGGACGCAAGGAGCGCGAAAAGCGCGATGAGCGCCGGTAGCGTGGCTAGGGCGACAAGCGCGAGAAACGCAGCGAGCGCGGCGACCGCGAAGAGCATGCAGCATGCAGTCTTTGCGGTGAACGCTTCGCCAGCAGTGGGCGCAGCGGACGCGGGAAGCGTGCTGAACGCGGGGACTGTGGGGAACGCGGCCAACGAAGCGAGCGTGGTCAGCGCGGCGGAGGCAAGAAGCCCGAGAAGCGCGGTGAGCGCCGGTAGCGTGGCTAGGGCGACGAGCGCGAGAAACGCAGCGAGCGCAGCGAACGCGAAGAGCATGCAAAATGCAGTCTTTGCGGTGCACGCTTCGCCCGCAGTGAGCGCAGCGCACGCGCGAAGCGTGCTGAACGCGGCGACTGTGGGGAACGCGGCCAACGAAGCGAGCGCCTTGCGCGCGAGCGACGTGGCGAGCGAAGCGCCTGCGACGAACGCAACAAAGCTCAGCACCGTCCTCTGCACACGCGCCTGCATGACCGGCCGCGCCCACGCGATCCCCGCCGTCCTCCGCGCCCGCGACCGCTTCGCGATCCTCCGCGTGGCGAATCAGGAACCGTCCGCGCCCATCGAAGCATCGGACTACGAACTCGGCTTCAAAGTCTTCCTGGCCAACGGCGATCTCGCTAGCGCCCAGCGCGTCGCGCAGGACGCAGTGAAGCGCGACCCGGCATCGACCGAATGGCGCGAGCGGCTCGCGCAGGTCGCCGAGTGGAATCACGCGCCCGATGTCGCGCTCGCCAACTATCTCGCGCTCGCCCGCGCGCGCAACGACGAGCGCGACTGGAAGCAGGTCCAGCGCCTCGCCCCCGCGCTCGGAGACAACGACGCGATGCTCGCCGCCGCCATCCACGAATCGGACCGCGCGCCGGGCGACATGAAGCAGCTCGACCGCGTGGTGAGCGCGTACGAAGCGCAGGCCGATCCCGACGCCGCCCTGCGCTTCTTGCAAGCCCGCGCCAACGGCGCCTATCGCCGGCCGGTGCTGGAGCGCTACGCCCGGCTCGCCGAACGAAAGGGCGACGACGACCTCGCCATCGCCACCTACGAGCGCCTGATGCGCGAGTTCGGACCCGATTCGGCGTACGCGCTGAAACTGAGCCTGATGTACTACACGCGCACGCAGTTCGACCGCTCGCTCGCCGTGCTCGATTCGGCCAAGAGCCGCGCCCCTGCATCGGATGCCGACTTCTGGCGCTTCTACGCGATGCTTGCGACCGTCGATCAGCAGGACGGCAAGGCGCGCGAAGGCTACGGCAAGCTCGTGCAAGCGGGCGTCGCGACGCCCGACGATCTCTCCGCGATGGTGTCGCTCTACGACAATCAGCCGCTCGAAGCGGGACGCATCGCGGAGTTCGCGTATCGCAAGACGGGCAGCGAGCGCCTGCTCGAACTTGCCGTCTACGACTATCTGCGGGCGCGCGCGACGGGCCGCATCCGCGCGTTGCTCGCCTCGCTCGATCCGGCCTCGCTTGCCGCAGCCGAGCGCTCGCCGCGCTTCTTGCTCGCTCGCGCGCAATACCTGCGTCGCGCGGGCGATCCCGACGGCGCGCTCGTCGACACGCGCGCTGCCGCGGCGCTTGCTCCGGGCGACGACGAGGCCCGCGCCGCGCTCATCTGGGCGCTCAACGAACGCGGCAGCAACGCGGAACTGCGCGCGACGCTCGCCCGCCACGCCCGCGATGCCGAACGCGACAGCACGCTCTGGGCGCCGTACGCGGCGTCGTATCTGCGCCTGGGCGACGCGCGCGGCGCGCTCTCCATGATGCACAAGGAAGCCGCCTCGCGCCGCGACGACCCGCTGTGGGCGCTCGGCTATGCGGACGCGCTGGAACTGAACGGCCGCATCGACGATGCCTGGCGCGTGCGCAACGCCGTGTGGAAAAAGCAGATGGCGCAGCGCGCGGCGGGCAAGCAGCCTGTAACGCTCGACGACGAGCAGCGCGAAGACCTGCGCGCGCGCATGGTCGGCCTCACGGACCAGTTCGCGGGCGGCGACGCATCGCGGCAAGTGCTGATCGAGCTGCTGCGCGCCGATGGCGGCGACCATGCGGACGACGAACCTGCGCAACCGCCGTTCGCCTCCACCGACGACGCGATGCAAAGCGTCGCGCATCGCGAAGACAAGCGGCGGCGCGTCTACTCGGCGGTGGCGCGCGAGGCCGCGCTCGGCTGGCTGCAATCGCACGACGCCTACGACGCCGAAAGCCTCTGGCTGCTGCGCCAGTACATCGACAGCGCGACGCGTCCCGTGTATGCGGAAGTGACCATCGCGCTCGCCGAGCACGACCGCGCGACGCTGAATCGCCTGCTCGATACCGAAGCCGACTGGATTCCACGCCAGAACCGCCTCGACGCCGAAGCGACGACCGGACGTTTCGGCGACGTGCAGACGCATGCATACGAGCAGCAGTTCGCGCTGCCCGACGACGAAATCGTCAATCAGATTCTGCGCGAGCAGTTGCTGCGCAACGCGCAGGCCATCGCACCGCGTTTTCGCGTGGTGGAGCAAGGCGGGCTGTCGTACACGGAGGCGGGCATCGGCGCGGGCTTGCGGCTGTCGCCGACGCAATCGCTCGCGCTCGATTACGCCGAGCGCAATCAGCACGGCGACGCGTCATTGCCGAACGTGCCGCGCCACGACCGCCAGTTGTCGCTCGCGTGGCGGCATCTCGGCCTCGACGACACCGAGCGCGTGAGAGTCGGCCGGCGCAACGCGCTCGACGACTTCACCACCTTCCGCCTCGACGGCACGCTTTTCGAGCAGCAGAACCTGAGCTTCAACTACGCGCTCGGCTTCAATCAGATGGCGACCGAAACGAGCCAGCTGATCGTCGGCGGCGTGAAGCATCTGGCGAGCGTGGGCGTGAACTATCGGCCGGACCCGCATGTGTTCGCGGGCGGGCGCGTGGAATATGCGCGTTTCTACGGACAGGACAAGTCGTTCCTCGGCACGGGCGCCGTCGCGGACTTCAACGCGGGCTACAAGCTGCGCGTCGATTATCCGGACTACACCGTTCGCGCCGTGCTCACGCACGGGCAGTACAGCGCGTCGGGCAATCCGGGCGGACAACTCGCGCGTCTGTTGCCGGCGGGCGCGCCGCTCATCGCGCAGCAGTTCATGCCGCAGACCTTCACGCAGGAAGGCCTGCTGTTCTCGTTCGGCGACGATCTGGAAGAAGGCTACACGCGCGCGTGGCGGCCGTTCTTCGCCGCCGGGCCGATCCACGATTCGAATCAGGGCTGGACGGCCCAGGTGCGCGTGGGACTGGCGGGCAGCGTCTTCGGCAACGATCAGGCGACCATGTATTACGAGCACGCCGGCGTCACGTCCGGCCGCACGCAGGCTTTCACGGAGTACGGCGTGCGCTATCGCTGGCTGTATTAGCCGCGGTCGCGTCACGGGCATCGAAAAACGAGGCAAGCGGAGCACACATGAAAACGACACGACAATTCGAACGATGGGCGGGCCTCTTGCGCAGCGTGTGGGTCGCGCTCGCGTTGAACGCCTGCGCGGTGGTGGATCGCAGCGACAACGCCAGCGCCGCGCTCGACAAGAACGCGAGCTGGACCGTGCTGCCGATCACCAATCGCACGGAAACGCCGCAGGCGGGACTGCGCGCGTCGGCCATCGCGCAGAGTCTGCTGACATCGGGCGGCGTGGCGCTCACGCGCTATCCGGATAGCGGCGACGAGGAAACGCTCTTCGATACCGCGAAGCCCGGCATCGACACGAAGGCGCTCGCGTGGGCGCGCTCGCAGAACGTGCGCTATGCGCTGACCGGCACGGTGACGGAATGGCGCTACAAGGTCGGCGTGGATGGCGAGCCCGCCGTGGGCCTGACCTTCGATGTCGTCGATGTCGCAAGCGGCAAGGTCGTCTGGAGCGCCGCTGGCAGCCGCACCGGATGGAGCCGCGACGCGCTCTCGGGCGTGGCGCAGAAGCTCGAAAAAGAGCTGCTCGGCGCGCTGACGAAGTAGCGCCATGGGTACCGTGGACGGCAAACCGCAGGCATCGGCCAAGCCGGGCGGCGCGGCGCGCCCGCGACGGCAACGCGCGGCACAAAGCGGGCAGTCGGTCTCGCGCGACATGCCGTGGGCGCGCGTCATCGCGCCTTCGGGCATTTCGGGCAGGCGGGCGGCGTTCATCGCGATGGAAGTGGCCGTCGCGACCGTCGTCATGGCGGGCATCTGCTGGCTGGTCGATCCCGCCGATCCGCTGCTGTTGCGCACGGGCTTCGGCTGGGTGTGGCTCCTGCCGGTCGTCTTCGCGCTGCGCTACGGCACGCTCGCCGGCATGGCGAGCGCGCTCATGCTGCTGCTCGCGTGGTATGTGTCGGACGCGGCCGGCCCGCCTCGCCCGCACGCGGCATTTCCCGGCAGCTTCTTCTTCGGCGGATTCGTGCTGACGCTCCTATGCGGCCAGTTCGCCGATATCTGGATCGGCCGTCAGCGGCAGGCGCGCATCGCCAACGACTATCTCGCCGAGCGTCTTTCCATTCTCACGAAGAACCAGTTCCTGCTGCGCCTGTCGCATGAACGGCTCGAACAGGACGTGCTCGCGCGCCCGGCCACGCTGCGCGATTCGCTCGCCCGCCTGCGCACGCTCGCGCTCAACGACGAGGACGACGGCCCGCTCATCGGCGCGTCGCGCTTTCTGAAGACGGCCGCGCAGGCGTGTCAGCTGGAAACCGCGAGCCTCTTCGTCTGGAACGGCAACACGGTGCAGACGACGCCCATCGCGAGCGTCGGCGAACCGTTCACGCTCGATCTCGCCGATCCGCTCGTCGCCGAGGCGCGCGAAACGCTCGCGCTCACGCATCCGGAGTCGCGCGGGATATCGGGTGGCGCGGCGGGTGGCGCGGGCGCGGAAGCGAACACACGCTACCGCGCCGTCGCGCCGCTCCTCGATGCAGGCGGCCGGCACGTCGCGCTGCTCGTCGTCGAGCGCATGCCGTTTCTCGCGATGACCCGCGACAACCTTCAGTTCCTGCTCGTGCTCGGCGGCTACTACGCGGACAGCGTGCGCCACGCCGAGATCAGCCGTTCGGTGTTGCAGGCGTTCCCGCGCTGTCCTTACGACTTCGCGCTGGATTACGCGCGCCTCGTGCGCCTGTTGCGCGATACGGGCGTGGAGTCGTCGCTCGTCGCGCTCGTCTTCGACGCGAGCGAGCTCGGCGTCTCGCTACACGAACACGTGCTGCGGCTGCGGCGCTCGCTGGATGCGCAATGGCCCATCTTCACGGCGACACAGCGCGTCGTGCTTACGCTGATGCCGCTCTCCGGCGAAAGCGCGGTCGCGGGTTATCTGCTGCGCATCGAAGAAAACCTGCGCGCGCAGTTCGGCGCGGACTTTGAATCGGCCGGCGTCGCGACGCATTCGATGCGTCTTTCCGCCGATTCGCCGATCGACGCGCTGCATCAGTTCCTGAGGCTGTGTCATGCCGACGCGTGAACGCCCTATCCATCGCGCGACGGCGTGGCTGGCGTGGCTGGCGTGGCTCGCGTGGCTCGCCGCGCTGCTCGGCGTCGCGGTGCAGATCGGCATGTTCGTGCTGGCCTCGCGCGACGGGCCGCCGACGCGCGTGCTGCTCACCTGTCTCGCCGCGCAGGCCGTGGCGGCCACGCTCCTCGCGTTCGCGTGCTGGCGGACGCTGCCCGCGCGCTATCGCTCGAAGGGCGCGTGGTGCTATCTGTGGCTCTTCGTGTTCGCGGTGCCGGTGGGCGGCGCGCTGGTTTCCGTCGGCGCGATGGTGCTCGCGCTCGCGTTGCCGCGCCGCGTGACGGCGAAAGGCATCGCCTATATCGAGGAGCCGGAGTTCGCGACGCATCTGATTCCGCATGTGTCGTACGGACGCGGCGCGCGCCTCA
Source organism: Caballeronia sp. BCC1704 (assembly GCF_902833455.1). NCBI lineage: Bacteria > Pseudomonadati > Pseudomonadota > Betaproteobacteria > Burkholderiales > Burkholderiaceae > Caballeronia > Caballeronia sp. BCC1704. The sequence goes on from NZ_CADFFT010000005.1 coordinate 93,303, forward strand.
AGGCCGAGTTGCAGAACGCGGAAGCAGCGACGTCGCTTCGCATGACGGCGCTGCTCGCCATGCAGTCGATGCCCGCGCACACCATCAGTCCGCTGTTGCGCGGCATGCTCGCCGATCCGCTCGACGATATTCGCCTGCTCGCCTACGGCATGCTCGACAGCCAGGAGAAGCGCCTCACGCAGCGCATTCTCGCCCAACGCCCTCGCCTGTCTGAACCGCTCACGCCGCGCGAGCGTTACGAAGTGAACAAGACGCTCGCCGAACTGTACGGCGAACTGATCTACGCGCATCTCGTGCAGGGCGACGTGTATCGCAACGCGGCGGAGCAGGCCGATGCCTACGCCGCCGCCGCGCTCGATATCGAACCGGCGGACGCGGCGCTGTGGCGCATGCGCGGACGGCTCGCGCTCGATCGCGGCGATCTCGACGCCGCCGACATGCTGCTCGAACGCGCGATTCAACACGGCTTCGCGCGCGACCGCATGCTGCCTTATCTGGCCGAAGCCGCGTATCTGCGCGGCGACTTCGCCCGCGTCAAGACGCTTCTCGGACAGATGAGCCCGTCCGCGGTCTTGCCCGTCATGAAGCCCGTACTCGATTACTGGCGCGGCTCGCTCGCCACGCTGCGCAAAGGCGCCTCATGAACGCAAACATCGCCGATATTCCGCCAACATCGTGGCCCGCGTTGACGACGACGCTGCCAAAGGCCCCGCGCGCCGACGTCGTGCTGCTGCTCGAAGGCACGTTCCCGTATGTGAGCGGTGGCGTGTCGAGCTGGGTCAATCAGATGATCCGCGCGTTTCCGGACCTGAGCTTTGCGCTGTGCTTTCTCGGCAGCCGTCCGCAGGATTATCCGAAGGCTTCGTATGCGCTGCCGGAGAACGTCGTGCATCAGGAGAATCACTTTCTCTACGACTTCGCCGCGAACCCCGAAGTGGCGAAGCGCCGCGGCGATCGGGCGGCCTTCGCGCAATCGGCGCAACTGCACGAAGCCATGCGCAATCCCGCGATACGCGCCGCGGCCGGCTCCATGCTGCGCGACATGCTCAAAGACCTCGCGCCGGACGGCCGTCTCTCCGAGAGCGAGTTCCTCTACTCGCGCGAGGCGTGGAACTACGTGACGGAGCAGTATCGCGAGCGATGCACCGATCCTTCGTTCGTCGATTATTTCTGGACCGTGCGCGTGATGCACAAGCCGCTGTGGCTGCTCGCGCGCATCGCCGACGGTCTGCCGGATGCGGGCGTCTATCACACGGTGTCCACCGGCTATGCGGGCTTTCTCGGCGCGCTCGCGCACTATCGCACGGGCCGGCCGTTGCTCGTGTCGGAGCACGGCATCTATACGAAGGAACGCAAGATCGACCTGTTCCAGAGCCAGTGGATACGCGACAACCGCAGCATCTTCGAGCGCGACGTGTCGCAAGTCGGCTATTTCCGCGATCTGTGGGTGCGCTTTTTCGAAACGCTCGGGCGCGTGTGCTACGACGCGGCGGAGGACATCATCGCGCTCTACGAGGGCAATCGCCAGCGGCAAGTGGCCGACGGCGCACCCGCGCAAAGGACCGCGAGCATCCCGAACGGCGTGAACCTGCCGCGACTCGCGCCGCTGCGCGAAAAGCGCGCGCCGGGCGTGCCGAAGACGCTGTGCCTGATCGGGCGCGTGGTGCCGATCAAGGACATCAAGACCTTCATTCGGGCGATGCTGACCGTGGTGCGCAAGGAACCGCTCGCGGAGGCGTGGATCGCCGGACCGGAAGACGAGGACGTCGAATACGCGAAGGAATGCCGCAGTCTCGTCGACAGTCTCGGGCTCGAAGGCAAGGTGAAGTTTCTCGGCTTCCAGAAGATCGAAGAACTGCTCCCGAAATGCGGCGTGCTGGTGCTCAGTTCCATTTCCGAGGCGCTGCCGCTCGTGGTGCTCGAAGGCTTCGCGGCGGGCGTGCCTTCGGTGACGACCGATGTGGGCTCCTGCCGACAACTGATCTACGGCCTGCCCGGCGAAGACGCGGCGCTCGGCGCAGCGGGCCGCGTCGTGCAGATTGCCGATCCTCGCGCGCTCGCCGACGCCGCGCTCGATCTGCTCGACGAGAACAACTGGCGCGCGGCGCAGGCGGCAGGCATCGCGCGGGTGGAACGCTTCTACACGCAGGAGCGGATGGTCGGCGCGTATCGCGTGCTGTACGAGCGGCTGATCGGCGGCGAAACTACGCGCGAAACAATAAAGGATACCTAAACGTCATGGCGGGAATCGGCTTCGAACTGCGCAAGATGCTTCGGCGCGACACGCTCGTCGGGCTGATGCAGGCGTATGCCTACGCGGGCCTCATCAGCGCGGGACCGTGGATTCTGTCGATCATCGGCATGCTGCTGATCGGCATTCTGAGCCTGCCGTTCGTGCTGCCGACCGGACTCATCACGCAGTTCCAGGTCTCGGTGACGTACCTCATTTCGCTGTCGCTCGTGCTGACCGGGCCGCTGCAACTCGGCTTTACACGCTTCACCTCCGACCGCCTCTTCGAGAAACGCGCCGACATGGTGCTGCCGAACTATCACGGCGCGGCGCTCGTTTCGACCGTCGCCGCGACGCTGCTCGGCGGCATCGCGGTCGTCTTCCTGTTTCGCGATCAGTCAGCGGCGTACCGTCTGCTGATGCTCGCCGGCTTCGTCGTGATGAGCAACATCTGGCTCGCGACCATCTTTCTGTCCGGCATGAAGCAGTACATGTCGATTCTGTGGGTGTTTTTCATCGGCTATACGCTGACGGCGGGCGCGGCGATCACGCTGAATGTGTTCGGCCTGACGGGGCTGCTCGGCGGGTTCGTGTTTGGGCAGACGGTGCTGCTCGCGGGCTTGCTCACGCTCATTTATCGCGATTACACGAGCGACCGCTTCATCGCGTATGACTTCTTCTCGCGGCGTTACCGCTATCCGACGCTGATGGCGACGGGCTTTCTCTACAACCTCGGCATCTGGGTCGACAAGTTCATGTTCTGGTACGCGCCGGGCACGGGGCAGACGGTCATCGGGCCGCTGCGCGCGTCGATCATCTACGACATTCCCGTGTTCCTCGCCTACCTCGCGATCATTCCCGGCATGGCCGTGTTTCTGATGCGCATCGAGACGGATTTCGTCGAGTACTACGACGCGTTCTATGGCGCGGTGCGCGAAGGCGCGTCGTTGCAACACATCGAGCGCATGCGCAACGCCATGGTCGAGGCGCTGCGCAATGGGCTCTACGAGATTGTCAAGGTGCAAGCGACGGCCGCGCTGCTGCTTTTCGCGATCAGCGCGACGCTGCTCAGCTGGCTGCGCATTTCGACGCTCTATTCGCCGCTGCTTTATGTCGATGTGATCGCCGCGAGCCTGCAAGTGCTCTTCATGGGCGTGATCAACGTGTTCTTCTATCTGGACAAGCGGCGCGTGGTGCTGGCGCTCGTCGCATTGTTCGTCGCGTCGAACGTGGTGCTGACGGGACTGACGCTCATGGCGAATCCCGGCTGGTACGGCTTCGGATTCGCGGGATCGCTGCTCGTCGTGGTGCTCGCGAGTTTCGTCTGGCTGGATCGAAAGCTCGATTCGCTGGAATACGAGACCTTCATGATTCAGTGAGCGTCCTTAGCGCGAGTCGAGGCGCGCGTTGATCCGCCCGGAGCGAAAAGCGTCCACCACGAAATCGACGAACACGCGCGTTTTCGGCGGCAAGAGTTTCTTGCTCGGGTAGTACAGACTGATCGCGCCCAGTTCGGCGAACCAGCCCGGCAAAAGTCGTATGAGGCTGCCTTGCTGGATCCAGCGCGCGGCGTGCGGCATCGGAATCAGCGCGATGCCGAGCCCTTGCATGGCGGCGGCGGCCATCGCTTCCGGATCGTCGAAGATCAGGCGCGTGCGATGCCGGACGAGACACTGCTCGCCCACGGCGTTGCGCAGCTTCCACGCGAAGACGCGCCCCGACGACACCGAACGGCGCGCGATGCCGTCGAACGCTTCGAGCTCGGACGGATGCGCGGGCATCGGCTTGTCCGCCATGTACGCGGGCGATGTCACCACGATCACATGCGCCGGCGCGAGTTCGCGCGCCACGACGCCTTCGTTCAGTTCGATACCGCCGCCGATCGCGGCGTCGTAGCCCTCGCCGATGAGATCGACAGGCCGGTTGTCGAAATGCACGTCCGGGACGATGGCCGGGTAACGGTCCAGAAATTCGCCGAGGATCGGCACCAGATACTCGCGCCCGAAACCGACGCCCACGCTCACTTTCAGCGTGCCGGACGGCGCGCCGTTTTGCTCCGCCGCGTGCGAGACGGCATCGCGCAGCGCGTCGAACGGCGCGCGCACTTCCTGATAGAAGCTCTCGCCGCTGTCCGTCAGCGTCAGGCTGCGCGTGCTTCGATGAAAGAGCCGCAGCCCGAGCTGCTGCTCCAGCCGCGCGACGTTCTTGCTGACGCCGGCCGGTGTCATCCCGAGCCTGCGGGCCGCCGCCGAGAAACTGCCGGTCTGCGCCGTGACGACGAACGACTCCAGAAAGTTGAACGATTCCACGGCGCCCTCGCCTGATACTGCCGGTTGAAACTGCTTGCCCGCATTATGCGCTACCGGGCGATGAATCCGACGGCCATACTGGCTTCACTTTCACTCAACCAGCAGGAGCAGATCATGGCAAACAGTCTCAGCGGCAAAATTGCTTTCGTCACGGGCGGCGCGCGCGGCATCGGCGCGGCGGTCGTCAGCCGGCTCGCGGCCGAAGGCGCGGCAGTCGCGTTCTCCTATCGCGGATCGACGGCGCAGGCTTCGGCGCTCGCCGCGAAAATCGAAGAAGCCGGTGGCCGCGTACTCGCGATCCAGTCCGACGCCGCCGACGCCGACGCGCTGACTCGCGCGATCGATCAGGCCGCGCGCCACTTCGGCAAGATCGACGTTCTCGTGAACAACGCAGGCGTGCTGTATCTCGGCCCGGTCGATGCCTTCTCGCTCGACGACTTCGACAAGACCGTGGCCGTGAACGTGCGCGCCGTGTTCGTCGCGACGAAAGCGGTGCTGCCGTACATGCCGGCTGGCGGACGAATCGTGAACATCGGCAGCACGAACGCGGATCGCATGCCGTTCCCGGGCGGCGCGGCCTACGCGATGAGCAAGGCGGCGCTGCAAGGGCTCGTCAAGGGTCTCGCGCGCGATCTCGGCCCGAAAGGCATCACCGTGAACAACGTGCAGCCCGGCCCGGTCGACACCGACATGAACCCGGAGCAAGGCGAGTTCGGCTCCGCGCTGCACGCGCTGATGGCCGTGCAACGGCACGCCAAGGCCGACGAGATCGCTGCGATGGTGGCGTACGTCGCGGGGCCGGAAGCGTCGTTCGTGACGGGCGCGAGTTTGATGATCGATGGAGGCTTCAGCGCCTGACGGTGAGCTTCGCTGGCATCGAAACGTAAGGGCTGCGTAGCTAATCGTCGGCGTTGCGTCGGCGTTGCGTCGGGCGGACGGAATCTTCGCGTAAGTCTCGCGCGAAGCGGTGGTTGGACGGAAGAAGGTGGCAGCTTACGGGCACGCGTCATGCGTCGCGGCATGGCGCTTCTCGCCCGTTCCGTTCAACCACAAAGAGGCTCGTTCATGAAACCGATTCGCCCGCGCTATCGCTCGCGCCTGGCCACGGCGCTTTTCGAGTGGCTCAATCCGATTCCGTATGGTCTCTTCGTCGGCACGCTGATCTTCGACATCATCTATGCGATCAACGCCGTCATCTTCTGGGCGAAGGGCGCGGCGTGGCTCGTTACGGTGGGCCTGCTCTTCGCGATCATTCCGCGGTTCATCAATCTCGGTCACGTCTGGTTCGGCGGGCGCGGCACGGTCACGAGCCTCGAACGCACCGACTTCTGGCTGAATCTTCTCGGCATCATCGCGGCGGTCGTGAACGCGTTCGTTCACTCGCGCGATGCCTACGCGATGGTCCCGCTCAGCGTCATCCTCTCGGTCGTCACGGTCGTCCTGCTGAGCGCCGGACAAGTGATGCTGGCCTTCGACAAGTTCAACCGCTTCAACCTGCCGGAGGCCGTCCGTGAATAACATCATGCGCACAAGCCTCGTTTCGATGGCCGTTGCGGCCTGCCTCGCCGGATGCGACGAGCACGCGTCCTACGAATCGCAGCAGCAGGCCGGCGCGAATCCGCCGCTGCCGAACGCGCGCAACTTCCTCGCCCCGCCGATGCAGGTGCCGAAGCACGTCGGCTGGAAAAGCGGCGAGACGCCCAAGGTTGCGGACGGGCTGAAGATAGAAGGCATCGCATCGGGGCTGGAGCATCCGCGTCAGGTGTACGCGCTGCCGAACGGCGACATCCTCGTGGCGGAATCCAGCAGTCCTGACGAAGAGCCGGTCACGACGCCCAAGCAGCTCATCGCGGGCATGGTGCAGACGCGCTCGGGCAAGGAAGCGAAAGGCGGCAACCGCATCACGCTGCTGCGCAAGCCCGCGAACGGCAGCGGCGAATGGGAGAAGCACGTTTTCATCGACCATCTGCATTCGCCGTTCGGCATGCAACTGGTCGGCAATACGCTCTTCGTCGCCGATACCGACGCGATTCTCGCGTTTCCGTATCAGACCGGCGCGACGCATATCGACGGCACGGGCGTCGAGCTTACCGATCTGCCGAGCACCATCAACCATCACTGGACGAAGGCGCTGCTTGCGAGCCCCGATGGCAAGAAGCTGTACGTGGGCGTCGGCTCGAACAGCAACGTCGGCGAGAACGGGCTCGAAGTGGAATACCGCCGCGCGGCCGTGCTGGAAGTCGACATTGCGACGGGCGGCAGCCGCGTGTACGCCTCCGGCATCCGCAATCCGACCTCGCTGCAATGGGAGCCGAAGACGGGCAAGCTGTGGACGGTGGCGAACGAACGCGACGAGATCGGCGCGGACCTCGTTCCCGACTATCTGACTTCGGTGAAGGAGCACGCGTTCTACGGCTGGCCGTATAGCTACTATGGACATCACGTGGACGAGCGCGTGCATCAGCAACGACCCGATCTTGTCCAGAAAGCCATCAAGCCGGACTACGCCATCGGCTCGCACGTCGCGCCGCTCGGGCTGCTGTTCTATACCGGCAACAACTTGCCCGCGCAGTATCGCGGCGGCGCGTTCATCGGCGAACACGGCAGCTGGGACCGTTCGCCGCTCGCGGGCTATGCGGTCGCGTACGTCGCGTTCCAGGACGGCCAGCCGCTCGGCGCGCCGAAGCCGGTCGTGACCGGTTTCGTGTCGGCCGACGAGAAGCAGTTGCGCGGCGCGCCGGTCGGACTGGCCGAGGACAAGGACGGCGCGCTCCTCATCGCCGACGACGCCGGGAACGCCGTCTGGCGCGTGAGCAAGGCAGGCGGCTAGCGCGTCCTCCGTGCGGAAACGAACACGGCGGGCCTTCGTTTCGAGGGCCCGCTGTCTTTTTTGCGGTCGTTGTCGCCGGTTATTGCGTCAGGTTCTGTTCGGGTACGCGATATCGCGATCACGCGACACCGCGCCCGGATGCTCTCGATCGCGACCAGCGGCCATGCGGTGTTGAAGCCAGTCGCGCGCGAGCACGATGCGCAAGGTACTCATTGCGACCAGCCAGATGAAGCCCGATGCGAGCGCATCGAACAGGCGTATCAGCGTCGTCCTTTTCATTCACGATCCCCGAGAAACGTGCGGTCTTTCGCATCTTTGCCGGCGTGCTTCGTTTTTGTATGGCATGTATCGCGCGGCTGTGCGTTTGCGCTGACGAGTCTAGCCCGGTTGTGGTGTTCGCCGTTATCTCTTTGTCAAGTTGTGAGCGGTCGCGAACGATTCGGCGCCGGGCGCGGGACGGCGGCGCATCTGTATGGCGAATGCGGGTTTCTCCTCACGGCGCATGGGCGCCAAGTGACGCGCGTCGCTTCGCCGTCTATCGGCAGCTCCGACTTCGCCTTCAACAGCGGCCGCTTCTCGTTCCTCCCCATTCTCTCGATCTGCGTTGCATGTACCGTCTTCGCCGCATCTTTCGGACGACGAACCTTAAATATGCGACGCCGATGCGAAATCTCCTACTCCGCTCCGAATTCACGTTAAGATAAATCCGACATTTCTTGTCGAGCTAACGCTTGCTTTTGAGCAGCTTTATCGATCACAAGATCGACACTTCGGATTGCTTGCTAGCCAGCAGTAACGGCGTTCGACTCGCAACCACGCTCGGATATTCAATAGCTCGTTGCTGTTGCGATCGCAAGGAGACCTTGCAGCACGACTTCACAGATGCATAAGAAAACGAGGGGAAGAATGAACAATAAAACCGCATCCGCCACGGCCTATTCCAGATTGATCCGCCCGCTGCGAACCTGCGCCGACGCGATCGTTTGTTGCAGCCTCCTGCCCGGATGCAGCGGGAGCAGTAGCAGCAGCTATGCGACCGTTCCCGCAACGACGGCAGCGCCCGTTGCATCGTCCGCGCCTGCTTCACAGGCCACCGCCGCTGCCACCGGCTACTTGCCGATTTCGATCGAAAGCCTCAGCTATCCGATCAACTTCCTGCAAGCCTTCGGCCCGACGACGCAAGCGGCGCAACAGCGTCTCGTCGGCCGGGTCGGCGCGATGTGGTCGTCGGGCTACAGCGCGCAACCCGGCATTTACTCGATGTCCTACGCCCCCGCGTACCGCCTTTATTTCATGCCCGCCGGATGGACGGGGGCCGGCGCCGACTATCCCGCGACGCAACTCGGCTGGCTGTACTACCACCACCCGGACTGGATCGAATACGGCTCGGATGGCAACGTGCTGTACGAATTCGGCGACACGCGCTATCCGGTCGTGGACATCGCGAATCCCGCCGTCCGGCAGCACCTGTTTCAGTCGATGGCGGATAACGCGAGCGGTTATCAGGCGCTTTCTCTCGACAACGTTAGTGCTGCTAACGTCAGGAACGGAGCCGTGTATCAAGCCGGGCACTATAGCGACACCGTTTCCCCGTGTCCGGCTTCGTTGCGTCCTGCATGTGGCGGAACGTTCGTCACGCAGTACGCATCCGCCGACGATGCCAACTGGAGCGCGGCCAACCTCGACTACATCAAGTATCTCAGCGCGCAAGCGAAAACAGTGGGCCTCGCGACCGTGGCCAACGTGAGCTATCAAGGCGGCGTCATGTGGACGCAGATCGCCGATGCGGTGAGCGGCGCGATCGAAGAGAACGTGCCTCAACATCAAGGCACGACCTTGGCGAACCGGTGGTACAACGGCTTTATGATCGACGATCTCTTCGCCGCGCATCTCTACAACGCCGAACGCGCGAGCCAGAAGTTTTACGGCGCGATCAGTTACCTCGACGGGCACGACACCGGCGGCATGACGCGCGCCGAAGAGACGTGGGCGACCGCATGGCTGCTGCTCATCATGCAGAGCGCGCAGAACTACCTTTCTGCCGGGCGAATCTCTTCGCGCGCGGCGCAAACGTATCCACCGTCGATGGGCGGCTACGTAGACCTTGCGCTGACCGGGACATTGACGCGCGGCAGCGCGACTGTCACGGGCCTCACCAGCACGCGCGGCCTCGCGGCGGGACTTCACGTGAACGGTGCGGGCATCGCGCCGGGTACGAGCATCGCGACCGTGGACTCATCGACGAGCGTCACGCTAGACACCGCCGCAACCGCAAGCGCAGCGAGCGCAAGCCTCGCGTTCAGCGGTTTCCCGCCGCTGCCGGTCGGCCGGCCGGTTGCGCCGCCGCCGTCGGTCGATCCGTACGCGTCGCCGCCTGCGGGCGCATGCGGCTGGGTGAACGGCGCCAATGCCGGCGTCTGCGCGCGGCAATATGCGAACGGATGGGTCTACATGAATCCGGTCTGCCAATACGACGGCAGCGCGTGCGCGGTTGCATCGACTGCAATCACGATACCGCCTGCCACATCGGGAAGCCGCTGGTACGACCCATACTGCAACGTGGTGACTGACGGACATTACATGCTCGCGGCGGCAACGGCGCTTGTGCTCGCGCGAGGTTCCATAAGCGTGTGTCCCTGGCCGCAATGACGCGTGCGCGACGCATCGCACTACCGTATTCGTATGCCAAAAGACGCCTTATTGTCTGATCAGGCCGCCCGCCAAAACTAAGCCGTTTCGCGCCACGATGCCTTTCCTTAAGGGTTTCGTCAGTTACGACCGGTAGGCTCTATCGCTCAATAAGGTCAAACAAACAAAGCTCAACCCGAGCGGAACCACCATGCCCGCACCCTACGTCGAAAGCCTCGTCAAGATCTCGTGGAAGAACCTATCGCAGCATCGCTTTCATCGGAAGCATGCGCGGGAAGCGCGCGAGGTGCTCCGCAGCATCGAGAGCAGACAGGGCAAAACGAATGCCGGACAACTGCGGCTCGCGGATGCGTACGCGCGCGACGTGCTCGGCGACGCGTGCTATGCACCGTGGCTGCACGTCTACACCGCATTGAACGGCACGTTCAAGGAAGGCTGGATTCCGGACAACTATTACGGCTGGATCGTGGTTCCGAAGATGAAGGGCCTATACGGGCAGATGTCGCATCTGAAGCCCGTGTCGCGGCTGCTCTTTCAGGACGACGCGTTCCCCGATCTCGGCTACTACGTGAACGGCATCTTCTACACGGCCGATCACACCGCCATTCACAAGTCGCAAGTCGCGAACTTCGTTTTCAGCACGACGGACAGGATCGCGTTCAAGCTCGATCACTCGATGCAGGGCAAGGGCGTCTTTCTGATGGACCGCAAGGACTTCGATGCCGAGCGCATCAGCCAGCTCGGCAACGGCGTGCTGCAACGCTTCATCGTCCAGCACGCGACATTCGACCAGTTCGCGTCGAAGGCGGTCGCGACGGTGCGCCTGACCACCGTCGTCGACGATGCGGGCCATATCTCGCTGCGCGCCTGCTTTCTCCGCCTCGGCCGGTCCGCGGACACGTACATTCGCCCCGACAGCGAAGTGTGCGTGCCGGTGCATCTGGAGAGCGGGCGGCTCTTCAGCACAGGTTATCTGAGCGACTGGACCCGCGTCGACGCGCACCCCGATTCGAAAATCCGCTTCGACGGCGTGACCTTGCCCGCGTTTTCCAAGTGCGTGGAGAAAGTCATCGCGCTGCATGCGAAGGCGCCGTTTGCGCGCTGCGTCGGCTGGGATCTGACCGTCGATATCGACGAAAACGTGCTCGTGATGGAGTGGAATGCCGAGCACAACGACGTAAAGTTCAGCGAGGCCACGCAAGGGCCATGCTTTACCGATCTGAAGTGGGAAACGTTGCGGCCGATGGCGTAAGCGTCGTTTGCGTTATGGTCTGAGTGAATGCGTGGGTTCATAGTGCATTGCGTCACCGCTTTCGCACCGATCGCCCGTACAATCGTCGCAACGGAGGTCGCACATGCACACATCCACCCGGCATCCCGTCCTGGGATGCATCGCCGACGACTTCACCGGCGCCACCGATCTCGCGAGCATGCTCGTGCGCGGCGGCATGCGCACGGTTCAGACCATCGGCGTGCCCGCCTCGGACATGCGCCTCGATGCGGACGCCGTGGTCGTCGCGCTCAAATCGCGCACGATCGAAGCGGCCGATGCCGTCGCCCAATCCCTCGCGGCGCTCGACTGGCTGCGCGCGCAGGGTTGCCGCCAGTTCTTCTTCAAATACTGTTCGACGTTCGATTCCACCGATGCGGGCAACATCGGCCCGGTCGCCGAGGCGCTGCTCGATGCGCTCGGCGGGCAAAGCGGCGCGGACTTCACGATAGCCTGCCCTGCGTTCCCCGAGAACAAGCGCACGGTCTATCGCGGGCACCTTTTCGTCGGTGACGCGCTGCTCAGCGAATCGGGCATGGAGCACCATCCGCTCACGCCGATGCGCGACCCCAACCTCGTTCGCGTGCTGCAACGGCAAAGCAAATCGAAAGTCGGTCTGATCGCGAGCGATACGGTCGCCGCGGGCGCCGATGCCGTGCGCGGCGCGATTGCCGCCCTGCGGGCCGACGGCGTGCGCCTCGCCATTGCCGACGCGCTGACCGATGCCGACTTGCGCACGCTCGGCGCGGCCTGCGCCGATCTAGCGCTCATCACGGGCGGCTCGGGCGTCGCCATCGGCTTGCCGGAGAACTTCCGGCGCGCCGGACTCATCGAGCCGAACGACAAGGCAGCGGATCTGCCCGCCGTGGAAGGCGCGGCGCTTGTCTTGGCGGGCAGCGCATCGAAGGCCACCAACGCGCAGGTGGCCGAGTGGATCGCGACGCGGCCGGCGTTTCGCGTCGATCCGCGTGCGCTCGCACGACGCGAGCCGGTCGTCGACGAGGCGCTCGCCTTCATCGACGCGCACGCGCCGCAGCCGGTGCTGGTGTACGCCACGGCTTCGCCCGACGAAGTCAAAGCGGTGCAGCAGGAACTCGGCAGCGCGGCGGCGGGCCAGCTCGTCGAAGATGCCCTCGCTGCCATCGCTCGCGAAGCTCGCGCGCGCGGCGTGCGCAAGTTCGTGGTCGCGGGCGGCGAGACATCGGGCGCGGTGGTGCAGGCGCTCGGCGTGCAGATGTTGCAGATCGGGCCGCCCATCGATCCGGGCGTGCCCGTGACCGTCAGTGTCGGCGACACGCCGCTGGCGCTCGCGTTGAAATCCGGCAACTTCGGCGCGCGCGATTTCTTCGACAAGGCGTTGCGTTACATAGAAGGAGAGCGCGCGTGAGCGACACCGTCATTGCATCATCCAGCGACGCGAAGCTGCGCGAGGAAATCTGCACGGTCGGCGAAAGTCTTTACGCGCGCGGCTACACCGTGGGCACGGCGGGCAACATCAGCGCGCGCTGCGAGGACGGCTGGCTCATCACGCCGACGGATGCCTGTCTCGGCCGGCTCGATCCCGCGCAGATCGCCAAAGTGGATGCGCAGGGACGCCACGTTTCCGGCGCGCGGCCTTCGAAGACGCTGGAGTTGCATCGGCGCATCTACGAGAGCAACGTGGACACGCGCGGCATCGTGCATACGCATTCGACGTCGCTGGTTGCGCTGACGATCGCAGGCGTCTGGAGCGACGACGACGTGCTGCCGCCGATCACGCCGTACTACGTGATGAAGGTCGGCCACGTACCGCTCGTGCGATACCGCCGCCCCGGCGACCCGCAGGCGGCGGCCGAAATCGCGGCGCGCGCAGCCGACGTACGCGCCGTGCTGCTGGAGCGGCTCGGGCCCGTGGTGTGGGAGCGCAGCGTCTCGCATGCGTCGTATGCGCTCGAGGAACTGGAAGAAACCGCCCGCCTGTGGCTCATGACCACGCCGCGGCCCGCGCCGCTCGACGATGCCGCCATCGACGAACTGCGGCAGAGCTTCGGCGCGCGCTGGTAGCGTTGGCCCTGGAAAGCGCCTATTCCAGGCGCTTGCCGGCGGCGCGCCCGTCCGACGCCGCATCGGACAACTGCGCGAGCACCGCGTTCAGGCTCGAGAGCGTATAAGGCTTCGCCAACACCGTGCCGATGCCATCCGCGCCCGCTTCGATCGCCTCGCCGTAGCCTGTCGCATAGATGACGCGCAGGCCGGGCCGCTCCGCCTTGAGCCTTCGCGACAACGCGACGCCGTCCATGCCGGGCAACCCGACATCGGTGAAGAGAATGTCGAAATCGTCCTTGGCGAACGACGCGAGCGCTTCCTCCGCGCTGGCGGCCGCCGTCACCCGATGCCCCAGCGCCCGAATGAGTTCGACCGCCATCTCGCGCAATTCCGGGTGATCCTCGACGACGAGCACGCCCGAGCGCTGCGGCAACGGCGCGGCCGCAGCCACCGTCTCCTTTGCGGGCTGCGAACGCGCGAGCGCGACCTGCTTCCGGTTCGACAGCATGTGCCGGATCTTGCGCGCAAGCTGTTCGCGCCGATAAGGCTTCGTCAGCAGTTGAACGCCGGCGTCGAGCCGTCCGCCGTGCACGATCGCGTTTTGCGTGTACCCGGAGGTGAACAGCACTTCGATGTTCGGCAACAGCGCCTTCGCGCCTCTCGCGAGCTCGGGACTGCGCAGCTTGCCCGGCATCACGACATCGGTGAACAACAGGTCGATGGCCAAGCCGCTCTGCAAGATGCCGAGCGCGCTCTCGGCGTTGTCGGCCTTGAGCACCTGATACCCGAGCTCGCGCAGCATCTCGACGACGGTGGTCTGCACGGCCCGATCGTCTTCCACGACGAGAATCGTCTCCGTGCCGCCGACGACCGGCGCCGCTGCGAGCGACGTGGTCTGCACCACGGCTTCATGCGAGCGCGGAAGATAGATTTTGATCGTGGTGCCGTGCCCTATTTCGCTGTAGATCTTGAAGTGCCCGCCGCTTTGCTTGACGAAGCCATACGCCATCGAGAGGCCAAGCCCGGTGCCGACGCCTTCCGGCTTCGTCGTGAAGAACGGATCGCATGCGCGTTCCATCACTTCGCGCGTCATGCCGGTGCCGGTATCGGAGATGGCGAGCATCACGTACTGGCCCGGTTCCAGGTCGGCGTCCGATGCGACGTAGTCGTCGTCCAGCATCGAATTGCTCAGTTCGATGGTGAGCTTGCCGCCGTCGGGCATGGCGTCGCGGGCGTTGATCGCGAGATTCAGCACGACGTTTTCGAGCTGATGCGGGTCGACCTGCACGTTCCATAGCCCGCCCGCCAGGACCGTCTCCATGACGACCGACTCGCCCAGCGCGCGCCGGAGCATGTCGTCCATGCCCGCGACCACGGGCGCGAGGTTCGTGACGACCGGCTGCAACGGCTGACGCCGCGCGAACGCCAGCAGTTGCGAAGACAGTTTCGCGCCGCGCTCCACGGCGCTCGCCGCGGTGTCCACGCGCTTGATCGCCGTCTCGTTGCCGGCAACGGAAGCGGACAGCAGTTGCAGATTGCCGCCGATCACTTGCAGGATGTTGTTGAAGTCATGCGCGATGCCGCCGGTGAGCTTGCCGATCGCCTCCAGCTTCTGCGAACGCTGCAATGCGGCTTGCGTCTGTTCGAGTTCTCGCGTGCGCTCTTCGACCAGCACTTCGAGGCTCGTCTGATATCGCTCGACTTCGTCCTGCGCGAGCTTTTGCACCGTGACGTCCTGGCCCTGAACGAAGATGCCGACCACTTCGCCGTCGTTGCCTGCAATGGGCTGATACACGAAGTCGAGAAAGCGCGTTTCGAGCGGCGCGCCGTCGCGCGGGCGGATCATGACCGGCACGGCCTTGCCGACGTAAGGCTCGCCCGTGTCGAAGACGCCCGACAGCACTTCGATGAAGCCTTGTTCGACCACTTCGGGCAACGCATCCCGCACGCGCTTTCCGACGAGATCGCGATCGCCCGTCAGGCTGCGATACGCCGCGTTCGCCAGTTCGAATATGTGCTCGCGCGTGCGCAACACGCAGACGAAACCCGGCGCCTGCTCGAAGAGCCGCAGAAGGCGCGCGTTGTCGACGTGCAGTTCCTTCGCCAGTTCCAGCGCCCGGCTCGTGCTTTCCAGTGCCTCGGTGCGCTCGACGATGACCTGTTCCAGTTCGCCTTGCTTGCGCCTGAGCGCCTCTTGCGCCGCGACCTGATCAGTGACGTCGTTGCCCTGCGAGAAGATACCGACGACCACGCCCGCGTCATCGACGATAGGCTGGTACACGAAGTCGATGAAGCGCACTTCGCTCTCGCCGCCCGCGAGGGGGTCGACACGCAACGGCACGGCGCGGCCGACATACGGGCAGGCTGTTTGATACACCTCGTCGAGCAACTCGAAGAAACCTTGCCCCGCGAGCTCGGGCAACGCCTCTCTTACAGGCTTGCCGATGATCGGCCTGAACCCTGCGAGCCGATGGTGTGCGCCGTTCTGGAGTTGATACACATGGTTCGGACCCCGAAAGAAACACACGAAGCCCGGCGCCTGCTCGAAGAGCCGCAACAACTCTTGATATTCGCGCGTGCGCGCATCGAGCGCCAGGGCTTTCTGACGCTCGGCGATCTGCCTCGCTTCGTGCTGCACGGTAATGTCGCGCGTGATCTTGGCGTAGCCGACATGGTGCCCTGAATCATCAAACAGAGAATCGAGCACCACGTGCGCCCAGAAACGGGAACCGTCCTTGCGCACGCGCCAGCCTTCCGATTCGAACTTGCCTTCGCGAACCGCCGTGTCGAGCGCGCGCGAAGGTAAGCCGGTCGCGCGGTCCTCTTCGGTGTAGAACCGTGAGAAGTGCTGACCAATGATTTCCTCGGGTGCATAGCCTTTGATGCGCTCCGCACCGACGTTCCAGCTCGTGACCAGACCGGTCGGAGAAAGAAGATAGATCGCGTAGTCCCTGACCCCCGCGATCATGCGCTCGAAGTGTCCGCTGCCCGAACCGGCAGAACCGACGAGACCTTGATCCTTAACATCCATTTGGCATTACCCTGGCACTTCGGCGTTTTTCGAGTGCTGCATTTTACTGCGCCTGGGGGGCCTTCGCCCGTGGCTGACGGCGTTGCGCGAGACGATGGCGTTCTGGCGTCGCGCGTCGCGTAGTTCTTACATCGGCGATGCAGGCAACAGGACGGTTTTGCCGCCCGCGCGTCATGTCCCCGGCGAAAAGCGCAGCGTTCAGCAAGGATCATCGCTATCCGTCACACTGGCGCATCGATCAATCCACCAGCAAGGCTGCAATGAACAGACAAGCCCTCATCATCGGCGCCACCGGCGTCATCGGACGCAATCTGGCCGAACACCTTCAAACGCGTGGCGACTGGTCCATCACCGGCGTGTCGCGCGGCCGCACGCCTGCGCCCGCCGGCGTCGAATCGATCGTCGCGGATCTCACGTCGGAGTCATCGGTCGCGCAGGCATTGAGCGGACGCGACTTCACTCACGTCTTCTTCACCGCATGGTCGCGGCAAGCAACCGAAGCCGAAAACATCCGCGTCAACGGCGCAATGGTCGCCAATGTCCTCGCGGCATTGGGGCCGTCGGGCGCGCTCGAACATGCGGCGCTCGTCACGGGCCTCAAGCACTATCTCGGGCCTTTCGAGGCCTACGCCAAAGGCGAGATTCCAGCCACGCCCTTCCGTGAGGAACAAGGCAGGCAGCCCGTCGACAACTTCTACTACGAGCAGGAAGACCGCTTGTTCGATGCAGCGCGCCAGTTCGGCTTCGGATGGAGCGTGCATCGGCCGCATAGCATCATCGGGTTCGCCATCGGCAACGCAATGAACATGGGCGTCACGCTCGCCGTCTATGCCAACTTGTGCAAGGCGACCGGCGAACCGTTCGTGTTTCCCGGTTCTGCCGCGCAATGGAACGGCCTGACCGACATGACGGACGCGCGTCTTCTCGCGCGCCATCTGGAATGGGCCGCGACGTGGCCTGAAGCGCGCAACGAAGACTTCAACGTCGTGAATGGCGACGTGTTCCGCTGGAAGTGGATGTGGGAACGCATCGCCAATTACTTCGGTATCGAACCCGCGCCTTTCGACGGCGAAACGAGACCGCTGGAAGGCCGCATGCAGCATGCCGGCAAGACGTGGGCCGAGATTGCGGCACGGCACTCACTGGCAGAGCCGAACGTAGACAAACTCGTCTCCTGGTGGCATACGGATGCGGACCTCGGACGTCCGATGGAAGTCCTCACGGACATGACGAAGAGCCGCAAGGCCGGCTTCCTCGATTATCAGAGCACGCCGGATGCGTTCTTCGCGCTGTTCGACCGTCTGAAGCGCGAGCGCATCATCCCCGAGTGAGTTCGTCACGCTGGCTTCTCAGCGACGCCTTCTTAGTCGATCACATCGCGCATGGTGCGCGTTTTCTTCCGAGGAAAGCACATGGCCAAGCATTCAATCGCGGACTATCTGGCAAAGACACTCGCCGCAGCAGGCGTCGAGCGCATCTGGGGCGTGACGGGCGATAGCCTCAACGGTCTTGCGCACAGCCTCGACGAGTTGGGCAGTATCCGCTGGATGCATACTCGGCATGAGGAAGCGGCTGCGTTCGCGGCAGGCGCGGATGCCGCGACCACGGGTCGGCTTGCCGTGTGCGCGGGCAGTTGCGGACCCGGCAATCTGCATCTCATCAACGGGCTTTACGACTGTCATCGCAATCGTCAGCCGGTGCTTGCCATCGCGGCGCATATTCCGTCGACAGAGATCGGGCTCGGGTACTTTCAGGAAACGCACCCGCAGACCTACTTCAGCGAATGCAGTCACTTCGTCGAACTGGTATCGAACGCTTCGCAGTTTCCGCGCGTGCTGGAGCGCGCCATGCGTACCGCGCTGGAAGAGCGTGGGGTCGCAGTGATAGTGCTGCCGGGCGATGTCGCCTTGTCCGAGGGCCCCGACGCGCCCGCGCATTGGACACCGACCGCGCCGCATACCATCGTGCCCGCCGACTCAGAACTCGACAAACTCGCGCACATGTTGAACGGCTGCGATGCGGTGACCATCATGTGCGGCAGCGGCGTTGCGGGCGCGCATGACGAGGTGGTCGCGCTCGCGGATACGCTCGGCGCGCCGATTGTTCACGCGTTGCGCGGCAAACCGTTCATCGAATACGACAATCCTTTCGATGTCGGCATGACAGGTCTCATCGGCTTCAGCTCGGGCTATCACGCGATGATGTCGTGCGACACGCTGCTGCTGCTCGGCTGTGACTTCCCCTATCGTCCGTTTTATCCGCCGAACGCGCAGGTCGTGCAGGTCGACAACCGCGGTTCGCAACTGGGCCGGCGCGCGCCGCTCGCGCTTGGCCTCATCGGCACGGTGAAGGAAACCGTCACGGCGCTCATGCCGCGGCTGCAACGCAAGACGGAGCGGCGCTTTCTGGAAAACGCGCTGAAACACTATGCCGATGCGCGCAAGGAGCTTGACCATCTCGCCACGCCGTCCGCGCCTGATCGCCCCATCCATCCGCAATATTTGACCAAGCTCGTCGACGAGGCCGCAACGGACGACGCCATCTTCACCGTCGATGTCGGCACGCCCACGCTATGGGCCGCGCGATATCTGTCGATGAACGGCAAGCGTCAGTTGCACGGATCGTTCAATCACGGCTCGATGGCGAACGCCATGCCTCAGGCGCTCGGCGCGCAGGCGGCGAATCCGGGGCGGCAGGTGGTGTCGCTTTCAGGCGACGGCGGCCTGTCCATGCTGCTCGGCGATCTGCTCACGGCCGTGCAGCATGAGTTGCCGATCAAGGTCATCGTCTACAACAACAGCCTGCTCGGTTTCGTCTCGATGGAGTTGAAGGCTGCGGGGTATCTCGACACCAACGTCGATCTATCCAAGACGGACTTCTCACAGATCGCGAAGGGCGCGGGCATCTGGTCGGTGCGCGTGGAGCAATCGGAACAACTGGAAGGCGCGCTCAACGATGCGTTCGCGCATCCGGGTCCCGCAGTCGTGGACGTGGTGACCGCCAAGCACGAACTCGCGATTCCGCCGTCCATCAACTTCGCGCAGATGAAAGGCTTCAGCCTGTACATGTTGCGCGCGGTGTTCAGCGGTCGCGGTGACGAACTGATCGAACTAGCGCGGACTAATCTGCGCTGAAACGCCGAGGGATGCATCGCAACGCGGCGAGCGGTTCGCCGCGTTGCGATCGTCTCCGACTACGGCGCATCCGTGCCGAGTTCAATGCGCGCCTCGTTGATCGAGACGGCCATGCCCTTCGGCGAGTTCGCCCCGCTTACACGCACGAATGAAAGCACCACATCGCTCACATTGGAAATGCCGAGACGCGCGAGCACGTCAGTGACGTCATAGTCGATCTCGCTCATTCCGTGGTGCGCAGCAGTGGCAACCTGAAACGCGCCTAAGGTGCCGATGAAGTGCTGCGACTTCACCGCGTCGACGTCGCCGCTCGCAGGAAGATTCAGATAGACGTTATAGAAGAAGCCGCCTTTTCGGGCCGCCGCGGGCATCTTGACCCCATCGAGCACGACCTTCACGTATTGGAACCCGCTAGTTGCCTGCGGCGCGGCCTGCGCTGCATCCGAGGATTGACTCAGTCCGACAGCCGGCGAATTCGCCAGCACATCCTTCAATGCGGTGGCGTTTGCGGCCTGAAGCGGGATGCTGGCGCTGATAGAGAACTCGTTCAATTCGACGCCTTTCACGCCTCCCAGGGAACGGCGAGTCGATGACACTGTGCGCCCGGGACTCGCCGTGAATGCGCCGGTCTTCGGCCGCGCCTGAATGGCGCCGATCTGTGCTTGCACGCGAATAATCCTCCCTTGCTGCGCCTGGGGCGGCAGCACAGCGGGCATGGTGTCGTTGGCGTAGTCATAACTCATCCCCGTGGTGGTGCGCGTTTTCGACTTCGAGATCGTCAGGCCTCGCGCATACGTGAAGCTGCCGTTCCAGTAGCTGCTCGTGGCCGACGGCACGCGGCTCGTCGAGCGCATCGACCATGCGTTCCAGAGACGGTCGATATTGCAGTGATGCAGGTAGAAGATCGGATCGATGGGCGCCGTGGCGATATCGGCCATGTTGTTGCCGATGATGTCATGAACCGGATTGTGCGGCGCGTTCTCGAGCTTGGGCTCGAATGCGTTGTTGGTGCCGCGCTGGAAGTTGTACACGCCCGACCCGAAAGGACCGAGATCGAGCGCCTGATAGACATTGGTATTGATTCGCGAGACGTAGAGCGGGTTGCCACGCGCGGTATCCGTGAACTCGGATGGAATGACCGGGTACGAGTAATAGTCCCAGTACGGCAACGTGAACGTTGCATCGCCGGATACGGTGCGCAACTGTTGCTCGAAGTAGTAAAGGTAGCCGCGATGCCAGGTCAGAAAGTAGGCCGCGCTGTGCGGGCAATAGTTGTTGTGAACATCGACCCAATACTGCCACGATGCGGGGCTCGTTCTATCGGTGGTGGCTTTCATCGTGCGCACAGCGTTCAAATACGACGCGTAGTGCGGCGTGGTTTTGAACACCTGCCATTCGAGCCTGATGAATGGAACAGTGGCGGCAATGCCCCACCGAGGAAGCGATGCAACAGCGAGTGCGGACGCCGTTCCTTTCAGAAACGCGCGTCGCTTAGTGGAATTGGAGACCATACACCCCCCAGGGAGCGCATAAAGAGGACCTGCAAAGCGGCCCGAAGCGGGTGCGTTGCAGCAGAACGGACGGCCGGTTTCTACGCTGCCCCGGCGCTTAGAGTATGGACCACTAGAAGCAACGTTCAATGCGTTATTTGCATTCCGAACTATGAAGTGTGCGGTAGGCCACAGAACCGCCTACGCATGTGTGCACGCGCTCCACGATTGAAGCGCACGGCGCTCGAACGCGATCGTTCGAAGCTGCGCCCGCCTTTGCTTGTAGCATTTAAGTAGCTTGCGCGGTTTCGCCTCATGACGAGAACGGCCGGCTGACTTTGCGCAAGCACTGAGGCTGCGGCCCGCCTCGGGGCTCTAATTTCTTAGGACGCATTTCGTTGTACGAACGATGTGCCGTCGCCTCGCTCGTCGATGCGCCGATGGTTCGGACGCTCACTCCGACGCGCTGCCTGTCGCGGTCTCGAACATATGAATCCGGAGCAGCGCCGTGGTATCGACGGACCGGTTGCTGAACTCCGCCCCGACAAGCACGGCGCCCGCCGCTTGCCGCAGATTGCGCACGATGCAGTTGAACACTACCGCATGAACCTTGCCGTCTGCGCGCAGGCGCAACGCGAGTTTGAAGTGCTCGCCGACATTGACGAGCGCGTCCGCCAGACGCAAGGCCACACCGCCAAGGCTGACGTTGACCACTGCGACGTCGAAGCCCGCCGCGACACAATCGTTTCTGATGAGACGGCCTGCCAGTTCGGTCGAGACTCGAACGTCTTTGCGCACGACATGCGTCTGCACGGCCTGCGGATACGCGAGATAGACGACTTTCACAGGCGACTCACTCCGTCCGATCACCGTGCTTGCGAAGCGGTAGATCTTTCGCCCGAGAAGCCCCTTGCATTCGACGGACACGCCCGCGTCTAACAACTCGTGCATGCTCCCTGCGGTGACGACCAGCGCGCTGCCCGCCACGGAACCGACGAATTCGGCTTGCACCGGCGGGTGATCGCAGCCGACCAACGTCAGCTGCATGCTTTCCAGCGTTTTCGGCAAGGTGCCGGTGACGGCGGCCACACGATCGACCTTGGGACGGTGGATAGGCGCATCATGCTTCGCGGTCGATATCAACAGTTCGCCCGGCATGACGCCTTCCCCATGCGGCCGCTCGGTCGGCGCGTCTTCGTCGCGGAACCCGCCCGCTGCGAGAATCCGGTCGCGCTGGCCTTCCGATCTCACGCAGTAACCTCTCGTCAGGAGAAGTTTGCCGCTTGCTGAGTAGACGGCGAACGGAAGGGGCGTGCCGACTTGCAGTTCCTGTGCGCTTAGTTTGACCAATACCATGTTCGTATCTCGATGTGGCAGATGCCATCCCTCTACGCGGGGATGATTCGTATCTCCACGCGTACGTTAGCGCGCGGGCCACAGCGCTTAAGTACGGTAACGCGCATTCATCAGACTATATGCAGCACGACATGCCGCTTCGCTGTGACAGACAAAACAATCCTTTGTCCCGGCGCTCGGTCGGCTCCAGAGCAAACGTTCAACTTTCCGGGAAAACAGCCGATATCAACCCTGTCGGCAAAAATTTCACGTTGAACGCAAGGGCGAGACAAATGCAGAGAATGAGTTTGAAGGCAACACTGTGGAGCACCGTGGGATTCGTGTGGCTGAGTTTGATCGTGCTCTCGCTGTTGAGCGCGACCATGACGCGCACGTTGATGATGCAGGACCGGCAGCAGTCGCTGGCCGAGCAGGTCCAGTCCGCGGTAAGCGTGGTGAACTTCTACGTGCAGCAAGCGCAAAGCGGCGCGATGCCAGTTGACGAGGCCAAGCGCGCGGCCATCGCGCATCTGCGGCCGGTGCGCTATGGGCAAAGCGGCTATCTGCTCGTCGTCGACTCGACGATGCTGCAATTGCTCAACCCGATTCGTCCCGAGACCGAGAACAAGATCAACGATCTGGTCGACAAGACGGGGAAGCACTTTACGGCGGCGATCGTCAAGCACGGGCTCGACGGCACGCACGTGACCGATTATCTCTATCCGAAGCCGGGACAAACGGAGGCGCTGCCGAAGATCGCTTACGGCGAGTATGTTCGCGCGTGGGACTGGCACGTCTATACCGGCGCTTACGTCGACGACATCAATCGTGAATTCGGCCGGCGTCTCATCGCGATGCTTGCGATCGTCTGCATGGTCGGTCTTGCGTTGACCGTGGCGATGGGCTGGATCATCCGCAATGTACTGCGCAAGCTCGGCGGCGATCCTAAGGACGTCGCCGACGCATGCAAACGCATCGCTGCGGGCGATCTTACGCAGGCTGTGCCTGTCGCGGCGGGCGACGATGCGAGTCTGATGGCATCGGTGCGGGCCATGCAGGACCGGCTGCTGCAAACGATGGGTGCTGTGACTTCGTCTGCCAACGCCATTGCGGGCGCGACGAAGGAAATCGCGGCCGGCAACACGGATCTTTCGTCGCGCACGGAGGAACAGGCGGCGTCGCTACAGGAGACTGCGGCGAGCATGGAAGAACTGACCTCGACGGTCAAGCAGAACGCCGACAACGCGCGTCAGGCCAGCGATCTCGCCGAGAACGCGAGCGCCGTCGCCAACGAAGGCACGGCGATCGTCGGACAGGTCGTGGAAACGATGGCGGGCATCGAAGAAAGCTCGGGGAAGATCGCGGAGATCATCGGCATGATCGAAGGCATCGCGTTCCAGACGAACATTCTCGCGCTCAATGCCGCAGTCGAAGCGGCGCGCGCAGGCGAACAAGGCCGTGGCTTCGCGGTGGTGGCAGGCGAAGTGCGCAGCCTCGCGCAGCGTTCGTCGAGCGCGGCGAGGGAAATCAAGGCGCTGATCGAGACGTCGGGCAGCCGCGTCGGGGCGGGCACGGAGCTCGTCGCGAAAGCAGGGGAAACCATGCGCAGCGTGCAGTCCGCGATTCAGCGCGTGACGGACATCATGGGCGAGATCGCGTCCGCATCGCACGAGCAGAGCCGCGGCATCGAGCAGGTTAATCAGGCCATCTCGCAGATGGACGAAGTCACGCAGCAGAACGCCGCGCTCGTCGAAGAAGCGGCTGCAGCGGCCGGCTCGCTCGAAGACCAGGCCGAAGCGCTTCGCAAAGCCGTCGGCGTCTTCCGTACGAGCCCGAGCGCAGCCGTGGTCCACGCCCTCGCGGCGAAGCCTCTGCCGGGAGAAAGCCGCCCGCGCCCGGCAACGGCTGCGACAGTGCAACGCCCTGCCGCGCAGGCATTGCCGCGAACGAAGCCGACGCCGACGGCAAAGCGCGTCGAACCCACGGTGCCTAAGTCCATGGCGACTTCGACGGATAGCGGCGACTGGGAGACCTTCTAACGTTCTCGTTAGTCATCCTATTGAGCTGGACGGATCACGCACTTGTGATCCGGACCCGATACCACGCGCGCCTGCGTCGTTGAGCCACGACGGAGAGTTGGCTTGCCGCTTGCTACCAATCTGACGTGTCTAATTGACCGAATCGGAGGATACGATGACGACGCATGCCGGACGATCGCAGGAAGACCGCATTCAGGCAGAAACAGGGGAAAAACTGCCCGCACAGGAGCAGGCAGGCGGAAAGATGGCCGTGGAAGGCACCGAAGCGGGCAAGGACTCGAGCAGCGGCAAGCTCTCGGAGGCAGGAAAGGACGTCTGGCGTCAGGGCAGCACGATCGACCAGGAAGGGCCTTTGCCGCCGGACGAAAAGTCCGGCGCTTGAGACGCAAACTCAGTGCAAGACCGACACGGGGGAACCGATGTACATCGTCTGTCACATGATGTCTTCACTGGATGGCCGAAGCCTGACGGACGGCTGGCATCTCGACTTCGCCAGGCCTTGTTATGAGGAGACGGCCGCCAGCTTCAACGCGAATGCCTGGGTCTGCGGCCGCGTCACGATGCAGGAGATATCGCACGCAAAAGACCGGGAGTATCCACGCGGTCTCGCCAAGAGCGCGTTGCCACGCACCGATCATTTCGCCAAGCGCGACGCGAGCCAATACGCCGTGTCGATCGACCCCAAGGGCCGCGTCGGCTGGAAAACCAACACCGCGCTCGACTCGCATATCGTCGAAGTTCTGGCGGAGAGCGTGGAAGACGACTATCTCGCGTACCTTCAGTCGATCGGCGCGTCGTTTCTTTTCGGCGGCAAGGACGACATCGATCTTCACCGCGTCGTCGAGACGCTCGGCCGCGAACTGAAGATCGAGAAGCTGATCGTCGAGGGAGGCGGTCACGTGTCCGGGGCATTCGTCAACGCGCAACTGGCAGATGAAGTCAGCGTGTTACTGATGCCGCTCGTCGATGGACGTGAAGCGCATCCATCGTCTTTCGAAGTGGCAATGGATAAGTGGCAGAAGCCGGCTTATCTGAAGCTGGAGTCAGTCGAGAAGCTGGACAACGATGTCGTTTGGGTCCGGTACAAGCGCAAGGCTTGAGACTCGCTTATCGCGCGATAAGTGCCTTTCAAGAGGCGCGCTCCGACGCGCGCCGCTTGACTTCTTCCAACGGCGCTTCCGCAAGCCAGTGGCAATAGCCGCCGATTTTGCGGATATCGATATCTTCCAGCGCCATATGCGCGTACTCGCCGTTGCGAAAACGATGCTTCGACCAATACGTGTCCGTATGCCATGCATGGATGTGCAAGACGTCGTTGCCTAGCGCGCGATCCGCAAAGGAGAAGTGGTCCAGCAATCCGAGGGAACAGGCTTGCGGATAAGTTGATCGCAACGCGAGTTCGCCCGCATACATGGTCAGGACCTGCTTGCACCAGCCGGGCCACGCGCCTTCGAAATCGCGGAATTCTTCATCGAGCAGCCGGTTGCACGCTTCGCTCTGCGCGGCCAGATAGTGTCGCAGCCATTCTGAAGGCCCGAGCAGCGAAGCCCCGACGTTGTGAAGTCCGGTGTGCGGATAACCCCAACGTGCGGAGATTTCCGAAAGGCGTGCGCGAACCGAAGCATCGTAGGCATACGCGCCGAATCCTGCGCAAAGACCGGACGGGCGAAAGTCTTTCAGCGCCGGCGTAACGAACGTATCGCAGTCCGTCTTCAGAATGTAGTCAAAGCGGGCGCATGCCTCGCTCACCGCAGGGTCCGCAAGATTAGCGACGGAGTTGATGTAGCCGTATCCGTGCCACTGCGGATTGCGCTCCGCATAAGGTACGCTAGGTATGACTTCGATGCGAGCGTCCTCGGGCAACCGGTCTGCAAGCGCCGGGTGAGACACCGCAACGATTCCCCCAATTTCGAGTACGCCCGAATAGACGAGGCTCTTATAGAGCCAGCCGAATTCCTCGAGCATCTGCTCGCTGTTGTCGATATAGACGAGTATTCCAAGTTGCATGATGTTCTTCTCTCGGGCTTGCCGCGCCGTCACCGAAGCGGAGAGTCGAGAAAGCGGAGCGGCGACAGCAGCCCTCCATGCTATAGAAAAACGTTGAATCGCTGCCGCCGTCGCGCATAAAAGCACAACTATGCCGGCTTTTATAGCGCGAGAACGTTCACGGCAACGTCGACATGATGCGATCCGCCGCCGAGTATCATGCCGCGCAACAAGGACACGTCGCTGTAATCGCGGCCTGTTGCAAGCGTCACGTGGTCGAGATCGGCGAGCACGTCGTTGGTCGGATCGAGGTCGATCCACCCGCTTTGCGGGCAATGCACCGACACCCAGGCGTGCGACGCATCGGCGCCGATCAGTCTCGGTTGACCGGGCGGCGGGTCGTTGCGCAGATAGCCGCTCACATAACGCGCCGGCAAGCCTAACGTGCGCAGACAGCCGATCATCACTTGCGCGAAATCCTGACAGACGCCGTGGCGCAATTCGAAAGCGCGCGTGGCGGGCGTATCGAATGCGGTGGATGAAGGCCGGTATGTGAAGTCGGCATGAATGCGGTGCATGAGATCGATTGCGCCCGCGATCAGCGCCGTGCCCCGCTTGAAGCTCGGCAACGCGTATGCACGCAACGCCTGAGTCAACTCAATGTTGGGCGACGCATAACAGTATTCCGATTCACGGACGAACGCCGCACCGGCTCTATAGCGCAGCCGTTGCGCGACATCTTCCCAGGGCGACGTCACGTGCGGATCCAGGTTCGTCCAGCGTGGGCTGAGACGCACCGTGGTTTCGCTCGTCATCGAAAGACGCTCATGCGGCGCGTCCAGCGAGAAATAGAGCAAATCATTGCCGAATGCATCGACGCGGCTATGCACGTATGACGGCGCCGGTTCGATGCGTTCCGTATGAGCGATGACCTGCTGCCACGGAGTATGCAGGGGACGAATGGTGGCAAGGTGCTGCGCAATCTCGACCGGCGTGGAATAGCGATACGTCGTGCGATGCGTGACTGCGAGCGTCGTCGAGCTTGTCGCCTTTCCGGTCGTTGCGATCATTAGGACACCTGCGCAGCGATGGAATTCGCGTGACTGAAATAATGGGCGCTGACTTCATTCGATGCCGCGCTCACCGACGCAAGCAGCCGATCGCACAACAGGACGAGCGCGCCGAACCGCCCGTTCTCGTCTGCCTCGCACAAGGCATCGAGGGGTGGCAAGGTATCGATATCGAGCGAAATGCCCGTGAAATGCGCGCGACGTGCCGCGCCCGCGGTCTTCACCATCTCATCCAGCTTCGCGCGCAAGCGGGCCAGCACGCCATACAGTCCGCGCGGGTTTGTCGGGTCCACGACGATCAGGTCGATCAACGCGGCCGCTTCGAGCCGGCCGGGATAAAGCGAGCGATAGGTGAGCGTGGTGTCGAAGAGTTGCAGGAGCAAGTCGAAGCCAGCCGGATGCGTCAACGTGCCTTGCGCCGCGAACACGCGCAGAAACGTCGCCATCGTCGACACGCGCTCGATCATCCTGCCAATGAAAATCATGCGCCACGCTTCATCGCGTGTCATGCGATCGCCTTGCGCGCCGCTGATCGCGAGCAGTTGAGTCGCGAGATGTTCCAGCGCGCCGCTCAGCATTACGCGGTCATAGTCTCGCGGCATGTCGGGCGTGATGAGGCCGATGCGCGCCAGTGCATCGCGAAAGTCATTGCGCGCCGCGAGAATCGTGCGCCAGTGATCGGTGGAGAGCCGGTCGCGAATCTCGCCGCATGCATGCGCCTGATTCGCGAGATTGCCGCCGACGCTCGTGGCCGATGCCGCTTCCGCCAGTCCAGCGACGAGCACGCGCTCGAATGCGTGTGGCGAATTTCGCGCAAGCGTATCGATGGACGGAATGAGGCCGCATTGCGCGGCCAGTTCGACGAGCGTGGGGAACATCTCATCGGCATCACTGGCTTCGAGCGTGCCGAGCAACAGACGGCAAAGACGCACGTTGTTCTCCGCGCGTTCACCATAACGTCCGGCCCAGAACAGATTCTCGGCCGCGCGGCTCGACACCACGCGATGCTTGCGCAACTCACCGGGCGGCACGGGCGATGGACGCAGCGGCACCGCAGGACCCGGATGGCTGCACATCACCCATGTATCCACGCTGCTGCCACCGAATTGCATAGATACCGTGGCTCGCTTGTTCGCTGCGAGGCGCGTGAAGCCGCCGGGCATCACGCTAAAGCTTCCGTCGGGACGCGCTATCGCATAGGCGCGCAAGACGCACGAGCGCGAGCCGAGAGCGCCATCGTGGAAGCGCGGCGCGCTGGAAAACGGCAGATCCTCCTGCACGGTGAACATGTCGGGCGCGCGCTCGATGCGCTCACGCCATCCAGCAAGCGCCTGCGATCCTGCTTCGATGCCAGGTGCGCCATCCTCGTGCGAGCCGCCCCAGGTGGGCACCACGAAAGCGCGATCGAGCTTTTCGAAGGCTTCTTGTCGCGCGGCGTCTTCGCCGCACCACCACGTCGGCACGGTCGGCAGATGCAAATCCTCGTTCAGCAGCGCACGCGCAATGCCTGGCAGAAACGCATGAAGCGCAGGCGATTCCGTGAAGCCCGCGCCGGGCACATTAGAGACCGCTACGTTGCCCGCGCGCATGACCTGCAACAGTCCCGGAACCCCGATGGTCGAATCCGCGCGCAACTCGACAGGATCGCAGAACGCATCATCCAGACGCCTCAGCACGGCATGCACGCGGGAGAGGCCCGCCAGCGTTTTCAGGTACAGCTTGTCGTGGCGTACTGTCAGGTCCTTGCCTTCCACGAGCGTCACACCCAGATAACGCGCAAGGAAGATGTGCTCGAAGTACGTTTCGCTGAACGGCCCCGGACTCAACAGCGCAATGTGAGGCGCGTCGCCACGGGCGCTTTCGTCATCGCGCATGATGGCTCGGGCAGCCTGTGCCAGCGTCGCGACAAGTTGCGAATAAGTCGATGCAAGCCCGTTGATGCGCAGCGTCCGAAAGGCATCGCTTAAAAGACTCGCCACGATCATGCGGTTCTCGAGCGCGTAGCCCAATCCCGACGGCGCCTCCGTGCGATGCGCGATGACGGTCCATTCGCCCGAGGGCGCACGCGCGAGATCGATCGCGACAATCTGCAAATAGCCCCCGTTTGCAGGCACAAAACCTCTCACGGGGCGCAGATAGCCCGGATGCCCGAAGACGAGCGCAGCAGGCAAGAGCCCTCGTTGCAAAAGCGTTTGCGCACCGTACACGTCGGCAACGATGGCCTCCATCAGGCGGGCGCGCTGCGCAACGCCCCGTTCGATGACCGCCCATTCGCGCTCGTCGATCAATAGCGGCAAGAGATCGAGCGACCATGCGCGCGGCTCGCCGTTATCGGCATAGACGTTGTAGGTGATGTCGTTATCGCGCACCTGCCGCGCGACGGCTGCCACGCCGTCGTCGAGACGCGCGATGCCCTGCTCGCCGAGCAATTCGAAGAACCGGCGCCACGGCTCGCGCATGTGCCCCGAAGCGTCGCGCAATTCGTCCCAATGCCCTTCCCGCACAGGCAACGCGCGCAGGCGCGCCAAAGCGTCGGTGCGCGCGGCCGTGGTATCGAAAGGCAGTGTCGATTGAAACGCCAAGATGGCCTCACTTGTCATGCCTGCGCGTTTTCATTGGCTTTCATGTGCGGCGCAAGTCGAGCGTGAACGGAAATTCGAGGCTGGGCTCGCGTGTTCCCACATGCATCGCGCCCGGTGTATGACCACTCGCGAAGAAGCGCGCGCGCCGGCGACTCTCAGCCTCGTACGCGTTCACAGGGAACGTCTGATAGTTGCGGCCGCCCGGATGCGCGACATGATACTGGCAGCCGCCGATCGCGCGACCGGTCCATGTATCCACGATATCGAAAGTCAGCGGCGCATGCACGCCGATGGTCGGATGCAACGACGTCGCTTGCGCCCACGCGCGAAAGCGCACGCCCGCGACGAACTCGCTGACGCGCCCGGTGGGTTGCAGCGGCAAGCGTTCACCGTTCACAGTCACGACATGACGATTGCCGTTGAGCCCGAGGACGCGCACTTCGAGCCTTTCGACAGACGAATCGACATAGCGCACGGTGCCGCCGATCATGCCCTCCTCGCCCATTACGTGCCACGGTTCCAGCGCGTGGCGAATCGTCATCGCGATGCCGCCTGTTTCATATGCGCCGACGACCGGAAAACGGAATTCAAAATGCGGTGCGAACCAGTCCTTCTCGAAAGCGAAGCCCGCGTCGCGCAGTTCCGCGATGACATCCTCGAAGTCCATCTGCACGAAGGTGCCGAGCATGAAGCGATCATGCAGCTCCGTGCCCCAGCGCGTGAGCCGCGCCGTATAAGGCTTCTGCCAGAACCGCGCGACGAGCGCGCGCAGCAACAGTTGCTGCACGAGACTCATGCGCGCGTGCGGCGGCATTTCGAATCCACGCAGTTCGAGCAGACCGAGGCGGCCGGTGGGACCGTCGGGTGAATACAATTTGTCGATGCAGAATTCCGCCCGATGCGTATTGCCGGTCACGTCGATCAGGATGTTGCGCAGTATCCGGTCGATGAGCCACGGCGGCACTTTGGCACTGCCGCGCCCGCCGAGCAGATCGACTTGCCGCTGCAATTCGGCGAACGCGATCTCGAGCTCGTACACCTGATCGTTGCGCGCTTCGTCGATGCGCGGGGCCTGGCTCGTCGGTCCAATGAATAGCCCTGAAAACAGCATCGATAGCGACGGATGGTTGTGCCAGTACGCGATCAGGCTCGCCAGCAGATCCGGGCGCCGCAGAAACGGGCTGTCGGGCGGCGTCGCTCCGCCGAGCACGAAGTGATTGCCGCCGCCCGTGCCGGTATGCCGGCCATCGAGCATGAACTTCTCCGGACTCAGATACGACTCGTGCGCGGCGTCATAGAGGTATTCGGTGTGCTCGACGAGCTCCGCCCAGTTGGACGCCGGATGAATGTTCACTTCGATGACGCCGGGGTCGGGCGTCACCTGGAGCACCTTCAGGCGCGCGTCCCGCGGCGGCGGGTAGCCCTCGATGATGACCGGAATGCCGAGATCGGCGGCGGTCGCTTCCACCGCCGCGAGCATGTCGAGATAGTCGTCGAGCGCAACGAGCGGCGGCATGAAGACGTGCATCAGCTTGTTGCCCTTGCCTGACTTCTCGAGCGCTGCCGCTTCGACTTTCGGACCGGCCGCGCGCGCCGGGTCGCGTGCTTCGACGCAGATCGCCGTACGCGCGATCCAGCCGGCAGACTCGCCGCGCTCGGGCATGCGGCTTTTCGCGGCGGCGGTAGCGGCTTGCGTTGCTTCGCCGGTGGGGTCGTCAGTCGCGTCGCGCGGAATTTTGCCTTTTGCATGCTGCATGCCGAATGCATCATTACGGTCGGCGTACTGCATGCGCAGTTCGGCGGCGCGCCGCAGCGGCACCGACGGCGCGAACGGATCGTGTTCGTGCTGCCAGGGGTAGTCGGCTTCGGCAACCCATGGCAGCGAGTCCAGCGGCAAGCGATAGCCCATCGGCGAATCGCCCGGAACCAGGTACATCCGCTCATCGCGGAAGAACCACGGGCCGGTTGTCCAGCGGCCCGGCCGGTCACCCGCGCCTTCTTCGCGGGCAATCGGCAACGCGTAGCCCGTGACCGACGGCAGCCCTGCATCGAATACCCGGCGCAAGCGCACGCGCTCGAGTTCGTCGTCCAGGCGCGAGTCGAACGGGTCCACGTTGACGGGCAGACGGCGTTCGCGCCACAAGTAGTACCACGTGTCCTCGTAACCCGGCTGAATGTATTCTGCATTCAAAGACAGCTTGCCCGCGAGGTGACGGATAAAGCGGGCGGCGTCGTCCGCGGTGTAATTCGCGGTCTGCCTTTCGTCGGCGAAGAGCGTGGGATCGTGCCAGCAAGGCTCGCCGTCCGCGCGCCAGAAGAGCGACAGCGCCCAGCGCGGCAGTTGCTCTCCCGGATACCACTTGCCCTGCCCGATATGCAGGAAACCGCCCGCGCCATACTGCGCGCGCAGCTTGTCCATCAGCGATACCGCGTACGCGCGCTTCGTGGGTCCCAGCGCGTCGGTGTTCCACTCCGGTGCATCGCGGTCGCGCACGCAGACGTAGGTCGGCTCGCCGCCCATCGTAAGACGCACGTCCGACGCGTCGAGTTGCGCATCGACCTGTTCGCCCATGCGCAGCACGGCCTGCCAGTCGTCCTCGCTATAGGGCTTTGTCACGCGAGGCGTTTCACGCACGCGCGCGATCGACATGGAATGCCCGAACTCGACTTCGCATTCGTCCACTGCGCCGGAGACAGGCGCCGCGCTATCCGGCTCGGGCGTACACGCGACCGGTATGTGACCTTCGCCCGCGAGCAGGCCCGAGGTCGGATCGAAGCCGATCCAGCCCGCGCCCGGCAAAAAGACTTCGCACCACGCATGAAGATCGGTGAAATCGACGTCGGTGCCACTGGGACCTTCGAGCGACTTGACATCCGGCGCAAGCTGCAGCAGATAGCCCGAGACGAAGCGCGCTGCGAGCCCGAGATGCCGCAACGTCTCGACAAGCAGCCAGCCCGAATCGCGGCAAGAGCCCGCCGCGCTCACAAGCGTTTCTTCCGGCGTTTGCACGCCCGGCTCCATGCGAATGAGATAACGGATCTCACGCGAGAGGCGCTGATTCAGTCCGACGAGAAAGTCGACTGTGGGTTGCGCCGAACGGTCGATGCTCTCCACAAACGCGGCAAATCGCGGCGTCAGTTCGCGCTTGATCATGTAGGGCGCGAGGTCGTGCAGCAACTCGGGCGCGTAGCTGAAGGGAAACGATTCAGCAGACGGTTCGAGGAAAAAGTCGAACGGGTTGTAGACCGCCATCTCGGCCACGAGATCGACCGTTACCTTAAATTCACGCGTTTTCTCGGGAAAAACGAGGCGCGCCTGGTAATTGGCGAATGCGTCCTGCTGCCAGTTGATGAAGTGATCCACCGGTTCGACACGCATCGAGTAAGACAGAATCGGCGTGCGGCAATGCGGAGCGGGCCGCAAGCGAACGACTTGCGGCGAGAGACCGACGAGCCGGTCGTAGCGATAATGCGTAACATGGTTCAACGCGACACGTATGGACACACCGACTCCTTTTTCGATTTGCAGCTAACGACTGAACCCTGAACCTTTGCAAGAGGCACGTTGTTTGCAGCATGGCGCTGACTTCCGGGCAGCACCCGGACCCATCCCTCCTTCCGGCTCACACAATGAAGACCTTTCACTGCAACCGCTGCGATCAGCTTGTGTTCTTCGAAAACACCCATTGCGAGAACTGCGGCGCGAAGCTCGGCTATGTTCCCGAACTCAGTCAGATCAGTGCATTCGACGAGACGGAGGACGGCACGTGGAAGAGCCTGCATCCGCTCGCCAAAGATCAGCTCTATCGCCCGTGCCACAACTATGCGGTCGAGAATGTCTGCAACTGGATGGTCCCTGCGGATTCCGAAGAGCCGCTTTGTTCGTCGTGCCAGTTGACGAGCACCATCCCTAACCTTGAGACGCCCGGCAACCGCCTTTACTGGTATCGGCTGGAGACAGCCAAACGCCGCCTGCTCTTCACGCTCTCGGATCTCGGCCTGACCGTGCAGTCGCGTCAGCAAGACCCGGAACATGGCCTCGAATTCCAGTTCCTCGAAGGAGACGAGGAAGGACGCGGCGTCATGACAGGACACAACAACGGGATCATCACGCTCAACATCGCCGAAGCCGATGACGCGCATCGCGAGAAAGTGCGCTCCGCGATGCATGAGCCGTACCGCACGTTGCTCGGCCATTTCCGCCATGAAACAGGGCACTATTTCTTCGATCGCCTCATCGCGGACACGCCGCGCGTCGTGCCGTTCAGAACCGCATTCGGCGATGAACAGCAGGACTATGCGGCCGCGCTGGATCGCCATTACAAGGAAGGCCCGCCCGCGAACTGGGCAGAGAACTACATCAGCGCGTATG
The DNA here is from genome assembly GCF_902833455.1 of Caballeronia sp. BCC1704. Lineage (NCBI taxonomy): Bacteria > Pseudomonadati > Pseudomonadota > Betaproteobacteria > Burkholderiales > Burkholderiaceae > Caballeronia > Caballeronia sp. BCC1704. The sequence goes on from NZ_CADFFT010000005.1 coordinate 127,655, forward strand.
CAACGATGCATCCGTGGGAGGACTGGGCCGAGACGTGGGCGCATTACCTGCATATCGTCGATACGATGGATACGGCCGTATCGTGCGGCCTCGTTCTCGTGCCGGACAGCCCACATGAACCGACGCTCACGGACACCACGCCTATCGAGGAAAGCACGTTCGACGACCTCATGAAACGCTGGTTTCCGCTCACGTATGCACTGAACAGCCTGAACCGGAGTCTCGGCATGCCGGATGGTTACCCGTTCACGCTGGCCCCGCCCGTTATCGACAAGCTGCGTTTTGTTCATCGTGTCGTCGCTGCCGCGGCCAAGCGTTGAACGCACGGTTCAACTCGACGAACTCTGTGACTGCACCGGCGATTCCGCTTGCGACTGAGCTTGCGATCCGCCGTTCGTCTGAGTCTGGGTCTGGGTCTGGCCTTGGCTCTGACTCTGAGTGGGCGGCGGCAATTCAGCCGCTATTGGCAAGAGAAACTCGCGGCTGATGCTGCTCGCGAGCTCATTCACGCGTGCCAGAAAACTCACGAGGTACGCGTGCAAGCCCCCTTGCAGAATCTCGCCGATATCGCCGTTTCTAAGTTCCGCACTGAGTTGCGCCGCAAGCCGCACGGCTTCGGCATCGCGTCCCTTCGTCACGTGAATGATGTGCTGCTCGACTTCCGCGAGACTCGCCGCGAGCGAACGCGGCCAGTCGCGATACAGAATGAGCAGATCGGCAACGCGCTCGGGTGTGATGACATCGCGATAAACCTTGCGATAGACCTCAAAACCCGAAACGGAGCCGAGTACCGCTGTCCAATGGTGATAGTCGAACGGCTGCGCGGACGTGTCGGCGCGCTGCTCCATCATTTCGAACTTGACGTCGAGAATGCGCGCCGTGTTATCGGCACGCTCGACGAAAGTGCCGAGACGCATGAAGTAAAACGCGTCGTCCTTGACCAAAGTGCCGAGTTGAACGCCGCGCGACAAGTGCGAGCGGAACTTGACCCACTCGAAGAATTTGTACGGCTCGCGCTCCAGAATGCCGTCATCGAGCATGCGCTGACAGTCGAGCCATGTCGTATTGAGTGTCTCCCATAGCTCGCTGTTAGTGGAACTGCGCACGGCGCGCGCGTTCTCGCGCGCCGCACGCAGGCAACTGACGATGGACGACGGATTCGAGATATCGCGCGCCATGAAGTCGATCACGTCGCGGCTTTTCATGCTGCGATGCGCGGCGGAATAGATGCCGCTCAATTCGGAGATCGAGAGCATCGCCCGCCAGCCGAGTTCCGCATATTCGTCGGACTGAGGCAAGAGCGACAGTTGATAATTCGCGTCGAGCATCCGCGCGGTGTTTTCGGCACGCTCGGTATAGCGCGCCATCCAGAAGAGATGATCCGCGGTACGGCTCAGCATGGGTAGTCTCGCGTATGTATTGTGATGGTCTCGAGTGCGTGTTCTAGCGTTCCAATACCCACGTATCCTTGGTTCCGCCGCCTTGTGACGAATTCACGACCAATGAACCTTCGCGCAATGCAACGCGCGTCAGTCCGCCCGGCACCATGCGCACGTCCGTGCCCGACAGGACGAACGGACGCAAGTCGATATGACGCGGCGCGATGCCCGCTTCCACGTAAGTCGGACAGGTGGACAACGCGAGTGTCGGCTGCGCAATGTACTTCTCGGGATTCGCTTCGAGCACCGCCCGAAACTCGGCGATCTGCGCGGCCGTGGACGACGGCCCGACCAGCATCCCGTAGCCGCCCGCGCCATGCGTTTCCTTGACGACCAGTTCCGGCAAATGATCGAGCACGTACTTCAAGTCATCGGGCTTGCGGCACATCCACGTTGGCACATTGTTGAGTATCGGCTCCTGACCAAGATAGAAGCGCACCATGTCCGGCACATACGGATAAATGGACTTGTCGTCAGCGATACCCGTGCCCACCGCATTGCACAATGAAACGCGCCCTTCGCGATAAGCCGATATAAGCCCCGCTACGCCCAAAGCCGAATCCGGGCGAAAGACGAGCGGGTCGAGAAAGTCGTCGTCGACGCGCCGGTATATGACGTCCACTCGCTGCGGACCTTGCGTCGTGCGCATATAGACAAAGCCGCCGTCGACGAAGAGGTCTTGCCCTTCCACCAGTTCGACGCCCATTTGCTGCGCAAGGAAAGCGTGCTCGAAGTAGGCGGAGTTGTACATGCCGGGGGTCATCACGACGATGGTCGGATTGTCCACGCCGGCGGGCGCAGCCGCGCGCAACGTATCGAGCAGCAAGTCGGGATAATGCGCGATCGGCGCGACGCGATTGCGGGCGAAGAGATCGGGAAAGAGCCGCATCATCATCTTGCGGTTTTCCAGCATGTACGACACGCCAGACGGCACGCGCAAGTTATCCTCGAGGACGTAGAACTCGCCCTGACCGGCACGCACGATATCGATGCCGGCAATATGCGCGTAGATATTGCGCGTCACATCGACACCGCGCATCTGCGGCCGATACTGCGCATTGCCCACGATCTGCGCTTCCGGAATGATGCCCGCGCGAATGATGTCCTGATCGTGATAGATGTCGTGGATAAAGCGGTTGAGCGCGTTCACGCGCTGCCTGAGACCGCGTTCGAGCGCCTTCCACTCATCCGCCGGAAAAATGCGCGGAATGACGTCGAACGGAATGGTGCGTTCGGGAATGATGCCCGGTACGTCGCTCTTGCCATAGACCGCGAACGTAATGCCGACGCGGCGAAAGTTCAGGTCCGCCTCCGCGCGCTTGAGATCGATCTGCCTTTCGCTTTGCGCGCTCAACCACTCCATGAATTCGCGGTAGTGCGTGCGGGGTGCGCCCGCGGCAGGAAATGCCGACGCCGGTACTCCCCGCGCTTCGAGCTGGCTTTGCTCGAACATCTCGTTGAAGAATGCTTGCGTCATGGCGGGTCTTTCCTATCAAGTGCGTGCCGGGAACGGATCCCCTTGTGGTTTGTGTTCTGGTTGCACTCGCAATGACTTGAAGAGCCTGACGACGCGACGCACCGAATGACCGTGCGGCGCATTCGGCTTGCGGGTTTCATAGGCGACCTCGAAGCGCGATGCCTTCGGTCCTTGCATCCATTGCGCGGGCGGCCCAGTGCCGAGAATGGAACGAGCAACTTCGATGCCAAGTCGTAAGCAGACGTCCAATTCGTTGAACGCATGGAAGAAGCATCGAGCAATGAGTCACCGTTGCACCAAAAGAGCGCGGCCCCGCGCCTCTTGCACACTGCCATAGCCAATGTCATGCCGCACGACGGTGCGCTTCGTTGGCACGCGGCGGGCGCCGGTATCATAGGGATCTTGGCGAATCACTCTGACCGTTCATGAACACACCTTCTCAAAGCGCCCCTCGTTCCAGCTTGCGCGAACTCACTCCGCTCGAGGCGCGCGTGCTGGGCGTGCTCGTCGAAAAGCAGCAGACGGTGCCCGACACCTACCCTCTATCGCTGAATTCACTCACTGCGGGTTGCAATCAGAAGACCGCGCGTTCGCCGGTGATGAGCGTGACCGAAGACGAAGTGCTGACGACCATCGACGGCCTGAAGCGCCTTTCGCTTGTCATCGAGGGCAGCAGCAGCCGCGTGCCGCGTTTCGAGCACAACATCAATCGGGTGATGGGCATTCCCAGCCAGTCCGTCGCGTTGCTGGCGACGCTCTTCTTGCGCGGCCCCCAAACAGCGGCCGAACTGCGCGCGAACAGCGCGCGCTTGCATAGCTTCGCCGATATATCGTCAGTCGAAAGCTTTCTCGAAGAGCTCGCCGAAAGCGACCCGCCCCGCGTGGTCAAACTTCCGCGTACGCCCGGCGAGCGCGAGAGCCGCTGGATGCACTTGCTATGCGGAGAAGTGAGTCTGAGCGATGCGCCTTCGCAGGACGCGTCAGCGAGCCCGTCGCATTCACCGTCTGAATTCGAGGCGCTGAAGGCGGACCACAGGCGGCTTGCTCAAGAAGTGACGGAATTGCGCGCGATGGTCGAGCACATGGCGAGTGAATTGGGCATTGCACTGGACAAGCCATCGCAGACATGACGACGCCGATCTTGCCCGCGTCGCTCGCCTTTCGCGCCGACGGCACGCCGTTTTGTCCGAGGCACGACGATATTTATCACAGTGCGTCGGGGGCGCTCGCGCAAGCACGCTATGTCTTTCTGGAAGGAAATGGTATGCCCGAACGTTGGCGCGGACAAACGTCCTTCAACGTCATCGAAACCGGCTTCGGCATGGGAATCAATTTCCTGGCGACGTGGTCGATGTGGCGCACACATCCACATCGCCCGGAAAGGCTCGAATTCGTGTCGATCGAAAAGCATCCGTTTAGCGCAGACGATTTGAGGCGCGCGCATGCGGCCATCATCGACGATGCGTCCATCAGCCCGCTCGCGGATGAGTTGGCTTGCGCATGGCCGCCGCTCAGGCCGGGCGTGCATCGACTGATGTTTGCGTCCGGCGCACTGGCATTGACGCTGATTTTCTCCGATATCGCCGATGCGTGGCCTTTGGCTCTGGCACTCGGCTTCACCGCGGATGCCATCTATCTCGACGGCTTCGCGCCGAAGAAGAACCCGGATATGTGGACGCCCGACACTTTCGCCATGCTCTCGCGCCTCGCGAAACCCGATGCGACCTTTGCCACTTACACGAGCGCCGGGCTCGTGAAGCGGGCGCTGCTCGAACATGGTTTCGTGTATCGCAAGACGCCGGGCTTTGCAGGCAAGCGTGCCATGCTCACCGGCCAGCGCGCGACATCATAAGCACGCGCTGATGTCCGCTAATGCTTCAGCTAAAAGGAAAGAGGCGATGCCCACAACGCACTCTGATTCGCATGCGCAAAACGATATCGTGTCGCTCGATGCCCGCGCGCTTTCCCGAGCCATTCACGCCCGCGACGTCTCATGCGCGGAAGTGATGCAGGCGTATCTCGCGCAAGTGGACCGCCTGAATCCGCGAGTCAATGCAATCGTCGCCATGCAAGATCGCGATGAGCTTCTCGCTCTCGCGCAGGCGCGCGACGCGCAGTTATCGCGCGGTGAAAGTCTCGGCCCGTTGCACGGATTTCCTCAAGCACCTAAGGACATCCTGCCTGTCGCAGACATGGTGACGACCAAGGGATCACCCATTTTTGCAGGCGAAGTCAGTCAGGCGGATGCCATCGTGTTCGAGCGTATGCGGCGTGCCGGCGCGATCTTTATCGGGCGAACCAACTCGCCTGAGTTCGGCCTCGGCGGTCATACCTATAACCCTGTGTATGGCACCACGCGCAATGCGTTCGATCTATCGCGGTCGGCGGGCGGGAGCAGTGGCGGTGCGGCCGTTGCAGTCGCGCTTCACATGCTGCCTTTCGCCGATGGCACCGACATGATGGGCTCGCTGCGAACACCCGCCGCATTCAACAACGTATTCGGATTTCGCAGTTCGCCCGGATGCGTGCCTTACGGTCCCAGCGATGATGTCTTCTTCCAGCAATTCAGCGTCGTAGGCCCTATTGCGCGCTCAGTGGAAGACCTCGGCTTGCTGCTGTCCGTTCAGGCGGGCTTCGACGCGCGCGCGCCGCTCTCTCGTCGGAGCGACGCGCCTTCCGACTTCTCGTCCACGCTTGAACGCGATATGCGCGGCACGCGCATCGGTTGGCTGGCAGACCTCGACGGTCATCTGCCGATGGAAGTCGGCGTGCTCGACACGTGCGCGTCCGCGTTGTGCCACTTCGAAGCGGCTGGGTGCTCGGTAGAAGCGGCGCGCGTGGACTTCGATATGGAGCGCTTATGGCAAGCGTGGCTCGACTTGCGCAGCTTTGCGTTCGCCGGTGCCAATGCGCCGCTTTACCGCGACGAAACGCGCCGCGCGATGCTCAAACCCGAAGCCGTGTGGGAAATCGAGCGGGGGCTGCGGCTTTCGGGAGAACAGGTGTATGACGCCGTGCGCGACCGCTCGGCGTGGTATCGGGCGATCAACGCGCTCTTCGCACGCTTCGACTTTCTGGTGATGCCGGCCGCAAAGGTCTTCCCCTTCGATGCGGAGATGCACTGGCCGTCTTCAATCGGCCAGCGCAACATGGACACCTATCACCGCTGGATGGAAGCGGTGGTGCCGGCAACAATGGCTTCGTTACCGGCGCTATGCGCGCCGGCCGGCTTCGGTTCCAACGGCCTGCCGATGGGCCTTCAGATCATCGGCGCGGCGCAGACGGACCTTGCCGTGCTGCAAATGGGACTTGCGTATGACCGTGCCAGCGGCTATTCGAAAACGCGCAGCCCTTTGCTCAGTTAAGTCGGGTGACAGGTTGAGCCCGACGTCATTCCGTCGACTCGTGAACGGCGGGCGTAAGCGCGAGTGCAAGAATCATCGCACCGCTATTCAACGGCACTGAACTGCCGACGCGCCGCGGCCGATAGACGGGTTGTCCACGGCGAATGGCCTGACCGCTCAGCGCGCAGACGCCGCCTTTGCGCGCAGTGCAAAGCGCCCACACTTGCTCCGAATAGTTGAACGATGTCGGGTCGTGCCATGAAAGCGCGAGCGTGGATTCGCTCAGGCGCTCGAGTAACCGAATGTTGGCCGCAGGCACGTGACCGTTCGAGGTGGTCACATTGCCGCGCCCGCGGCTTTCGACAGAGCGCAACACCGGCGCTGTCGCTTGCGCGGAATGAGCGCAGCGGCCCGAACGATTGTCGAGCATGGCGAGGGTACGGCTCCACGGATCCAATAGCGAGGGATGCTTCATGCTCCGCTCCGGCTTGTCGCAATGCGCGCCTGTCTCGCATTACGTGTTGACGTTGTAGGAAACACTGCGAGCGCGATGGATCGACTCTGCGCTCACTCATACGAAGACGGTTCTAAGGGTAGTACAACTGAGCAAGCGTCGTTTCATTTTCTTGCCCGGCTTTTGTCAAGCCGTCAAGCGCTACATCACGCGCGAACGAGCGTTCGAAAAACTGCCCTGCCCGCGTGTGGCGGCTGGCGCACGTTGCAGCGGAACGAGGATGCGCACCCTCTTCGATTTCTGACAAAATAAAAGCAGCGAACGCAAACCTCCTGTCGAATCATGACAAGCAAGCTCTGCATTAATGCGACCATTTCGGCGGACCGTGCCACGGTCAGCTTCGTCGCGTTTTCCCGCGAGCGGGAAATTCACTGCAACATCACGCGCAAGGCGCTGGAACAATGTTTCTGGGCGCCCGTCGGCGCGAGCGACGAGCGCCTGCTGAAAGCCTTGAACGACGGCTACGAACGCATTAGCGCGCGCGTGCATCGGAAGTTTTTGGCGCATCCGTCCAATTCCATTCATTTGGACGTGATCGATTTTTCCTCCTGACGCCGCGCGCCCCTAAACACGCGGCTAGCGCGCGGCCTCTGTTGCCTTGCGCATCTTCGCCACGTCCTCGGGCTGCACAGCCGGCATGTTGTTGTTCCATGCGCCACGGATGAAAGTCACCACATCCGCTATCTGCTGATCATTCAGAACGGGCGCGTAGCGCGGCATCGGATACGGCGCGGGCACGCCTTGAATCACGAGATTGTCAGTGCCGTTCAGCGTCACATTAATCAGCGAAGAGGGATCTTTCTCCAGCAGATTCGGATTGCCGGCAAGCGGCGAAAGCATTGGCGCGAAACCCCGCCCGTCGATGCCGTGGCAATGCATGCAGAAGGCCGCATACACCCGCGCGCCGGAATCCGATGCCGGACGCGTCAACGACACTTTCGTCGCCTTCGAATCGTATGAATAAGGCGCGTTGCCGTTGCCGCCCGCGGCCGGCAATGACTTCAGATAATGCGCCATCGCGGTCACGTCCTGATCGGTGAGCATCTGCGTGCTGTTGTTGACCACGCTCGTCATCGAACCGAACGCAGTCGCGTGCGCGTTTGCGCCCGTCTTCAGGAACGCGACAAGGTCCTGCTCCGACCAGCGCCCGAGCCCGGCGTTGTGCTCTCCAGTCAAATTGGAACCGAACCAGTTGTCGAGCACGCCGCCCGTCAGATACGCCGTGCTGCTCTCGTCGAGCCCCTTCTCCTGAAACGCGATGCCGCGCGGCGTGTGGCACGCGCCGCAGTGCCCGAGACCTTGCGTCAGATACGCGCCGCGGTTCCATGCCACGTCCTTACCGGCCTTGTCCTTATAGACGCCTTTGTCGAGAAAGACCGCGTTCCAGAGCTTGAGCGGCCAGCGCATGTTGAGCGGCCATTTGATATCCGCTGCGCGGTTCGCCTGCTTGACCGGCGTGACGCCATGCATGAAGTAAGCGTAGAGCGCATGCATGTCCTCGTCGTTGATCTTCGCGTACGAGGGGTAAGGCATGGCCGGATAGAGATTGTGGCCGTCCTTCGCGACGCCTTCGCGCAGTGCGCGCGCGAAGTCTTGCTCGGTATAGCGGCCGATGCCCGTATCCGGGTCCGGCGTGATGTTCGTCGTGTAGATGGCGCCAAGCGGGGTCGTCATGGGCAAGCCTCCTGCCATGGGCTTGCCGCGTGGCGCGGAGTGACATGCGATGCAATCACCCGCCTTCGCGAGGTAAGCACCGCGAGCAACGAGCGCGTCGCTCGACGCATCCGCGCGCGCCGTCAAAGGCGCTGCCACGAGCGCGACAGTCGCCGCAAGAAACGCGGCCGTGAAGGGCCTGAGGGCAAATTTCATGGCGGGTCTCCTTAGGCGCTGCGCAACTGGTTGCCGACCGGTAGCTGCCTGAGGCGCTTGCCCGTCGCGGCATAGATCGCATTGGTGATGGCGGGCGCGAGCGCCGCCGTCCCAGGCTCGCCGATTCCCCCCGGCGCTTCCGTGCTCTTCACGATATGCACTTCGATAGGAGGCGTTTCGTCGATGCGCAACATCCGGTAATCGGTGAAGTTGCTCTGCTGCACGCGGCCGTTTTCAATGGTGATCTCGCTATAGAGCGCAGCCGTGATGCCGAAGATGATGCCGCCCTGCACTTGCGCTTCCACCGTATTGGGATTGACGACCATGCCGCAGTCCACCGCGCACACGATGCGATTGACCCGCACCTCGCCGTCCTTGTTGACGGTGACGTCGGCGACCATCGAAAAGAAACTGCCGAACGCATGCATGACCGATACGCCGCGTCCCTGGCCCTGCGGCAAGGATCTCTTGCCCCAGCCGGCCGCCTGCGTCGCGACATCGAGCACATTGCGCGCGCGCGGTGTCTTGTTGAGCAGGTTTCGCCGGTATTGCACGGGATCGATCTTGGCTTGCACGGCGAGTTCGTCGATAAAGCTCTCCACGACGAACGTGCCGCGCGTCGGGCCCACGCCGCGCCAGAAAGCAGTCGGCACATGCCGCGGCTCCTGACGCACGTATTCGATCACCTGATTCGGGAAGTCATACGGAAGGTCGGCCGCGACTTCGATGGCGTCCGGATCGATACCGTTCTTGTAAGCGGGCGGCGCGAACCGCGCCATGATGGACGAACCCACGATGCGATGCGTCCATGCGATCGGCTTGCCATTCGCATCGAGGCCGGCCGAGAGCTTGTCGTAGTAGTACGGCCGGTACATGTCGTGCTGAATGTCTTCTTCGCGCGACCATGTGACCTTCACCGGCGTGCCGAGTTGCTTGCCGATCTTGAGCGCCTGCGTCGCCATGTCGACTTCGAGCCGTCTGCCAAAGCCCCCGCCCAGCAGATGGTTATGCAGCACGATCTTCTCGCGCGGCAATCCGGTGATGGCCACGCCCGCGTCGACGATGCGCGTCGGTACTTGCGTGCCGAGCCAGATGTCGCAGCCATCGGGGCGCACATGCACCGTGCAGTTGACCGGCTCCATCGTGGCGTGCGCGAGAAACGGCTGTTGATAGACGGCATCGACGCGTGTCTTCGCGTCATTGAATCCCTTGCCGACATCGCCGTCCTTTCGCGCGACGGCGCCTGACTTCTGCGATGCAACGGCCAGTTCGTCGATGATCTGCTTCGTGGACACATTGCCGTCCGCGCCTTCGTCCCAATGAATGGACAATGCCGCGGCGCCTCGCTTGGCAGCCCACGTGTGATCGCCGACGACCGCAACGCCGTTGTCGAACTTGATCACTTGCCTCACGCCGGGGATCTTTCGCGCGTTGGTATCGTCGACGGAAGCGAGCTTGCCGCCGAACACGGGGCAATTGACGATGGCCGCATAGACCATGTCAGGCAAACGCACGTCCAGCCCGAACATTGCAGTGCCATCCACCTTTTCCGGCGAATCCAGGCGTCTGACCTTCGTGCCGATGATCTTGAAGTCTTTCGGGTCTTTGAGCTTGATATCTTTGTCTTGCGGAACCGGCATGCTTGCCGCCGCTTGCACGAGCTCGCCATAGCTCGCCGTGCGATCTCCCGATGCATGCACGACCTTGCCGCCTTCTGCATGACATGTCGATGCATCGCATTGCCACTGCTGCGCGGCCGCCGCGATCAGCATCATGCGCGCTGCCGCGCCCGCCTTGCGCATGGGCTCCCACGCGTAGCGCACGGAGGTGGAGCCGCCTGTCAGCTGACCACCCAATAGCGGATCCATGAAGAGTTTCTCATCGGGCGGCGCATGGTCGATGGTGACGCTATCGATCGGCACTTCGAGTTCTTCTGCAATGAGCATGGGCAACGACGTATAGACGCCCTGCCCCATCTCTACCTTCGGAATGATGAGCACGACCTTGCCGGCCTTGTCGATCTGCACGAATGCGTTGGGCGCGAAGACGCCCGCCTGAGCCGGCTCCACGCCATCGCCGCCGATGACCGACTTGCCTTTGCTCTGGTCCTGACTTGCGGCGGGCAAGCTGAAGCCGATGAGAAAGCCGCCACTCGCGGTCACGCTGGCGGTCAGGCCGAACTTCAGAAACGAACGGCGCGAAAATCCGGCGGAAGCCGCATGACGTCCCGCTTCGAGTAGTCCTCGCGACATGTCACGCTCCCTTCGCTGCTTGCTTGATGGCCGCGCGGATGCGGTTGTACGTGCCGCAGCGGCAGATGTTGCCGGTCATGGCGGCGTCGATATCGGCATCGGTCGGATTGGGCACTGCTGCAATCAACGCGGCAGCGGACATCACTTGTCCGGACTGGCAGTAGCCGCATTGAACGACATCGAGTTGATTCCATGCGTCCTGCACTTTCTTTCCGGCAGGCGTTGCGCCGACTGCTTCGATCGTCGTGATCTTCTTGTCGCCGATGGCCGCGACGGGCAGCACGCAGGAGCGCACCGCGACGCCGTCGAGATGCACGGTGCACGCGCCGCATTGGGCGATGCCACAGCCGAACTTGGTGCCGGTCAAGCCGACCAGGTCGCGCAACACCCAGAGAAGCGGCATGTCTGGGGGCGCGTCGACAGTGTGTGACTGACCATTGATGGAAAGCGTAGTCATGAGCGGCTCCGGCTTATGCGTTGGTTTTAGCGAATGGCGCGATCGCGGGGCTGCGTGCGACGGCAGTGGCGCCGGACGGTGCTGTACGTTGACGCCGCTATAGGGCGCCATGAGACGCAAGGACGCGTGCGGCTGGCTGTATAGGGACGAGAGATTGTAGCGCTGCTTTAAGAAATGAGCGTGAATGAAAAAAACGGCCTTGCTTTACGAAATTGCAATGTGGACCGATACGCTGTCTGAGTTGAGTGGCGTGGACGGCAAAGACAGTTAGTTGCTTTCGAAAGCGAGAGATCGAATCGCTCCATCAGTGAGTTTGCGTTCGTGCGTCTCATCCGAATCAGACGATCTCTATGAGTCCCTTGCGCGCGAGTTCTTCGGGAAAGACGGTGGTCTCCAGATATTCGTGCAGATCCACGGAGACCGCGCCGCGCATGCGCGGGTCGGCATCGACGAACACGAGCGTGTCGTCCTCTTGATGCGCTTCGTAGACGCCGGGCGCGATGTGAATCCTGATGCCGTCTTCGGCACACCCGGAGAGTGCGTCTGTCAGCACCCGAATATGGAAGAGCGCGTTCACTGCCGTGTCCTGGGAGAGCGGTCCAGCGGTTGGGGGTTTGCTCATAAGAGCAAACCGCGCGCCAAACCGCAGCGTTGTTGCCGTTCTCTCCCCGGATTCGACCTTCGAAGACCAACTCACTCGTCTTGCATGGCGATTATTTGGGCCGCAAGAGCACCTTGATCGAATCGAGTGAATTGGCGACCTCGATAGCCGCATCCCATTCTTCGAGCGTGAAGCCGTGCGTGACAATGCCCTTCGACGTCACCAGTCCGCGCGCCAGAAGATCGATGGCGATTGGATAGCAATACGGTCCAAGATGCGCGCCGCGTACGTCGAGCTCTTTGCGATCGCCGATGATCGACCAGTCGACGGTCGTATCGCTTCCGAACACCGAGAACTCGACGAAACGCCCCAGCTTTCGAATCAGTTCGAGACCCTGCGACACGCCCGAAGGCGAACCGGTAGTCTCGATATACACGTCGCAACCGTATTGATCCGTGATGGAGCGGATCATCTCGAGCGCGTTGTCGTTCTTCGGGTTGATCGTGACATCCGCGCCGTATTCGCGCGCGAGCGCGAGGCGCTCGTCGACGAGATCGATGACGACGAGTTTCTTCGGCGTCTTGAGATGCGCCACCTGCACCATCATGAGTCCGAGCGGGCCTGCGCCCGCGATCACGACGACATCGCTCAATTGAATATCGCCGCGGTTCACGGTATGAATTGCGCAAGCAAGCGGTTCGATGATGGCCGCGTCTTCAATCGAGATACCGTCAGGTATCTTGTGCACGATGGCCGTAGGCGGAAAGCGCATGTATTCGGCCATGCCGCCGTCCGCGACTTCGCGCTGAAAGCCGAAGATGTTATGTACTTCGCACATCCAGTACTGACCGGACTTGCAATAGCGGCACTTCGCGCAAGGCACGATCTGCTCGGCGATCACTCTGTCGCCCACTTGCACGCCGAAGTGCTCGGCCGCGCCGTCCCCGAGTTCTTCCACATAGCCGAAGAATTCATGGCCGGGTATAACCGGCGCTTTGACCCACGGATTCGGGCCGCCCCAGAACATCTTGGCGCCCGACCAGCACTTGCAGTCGCTCGCGCATATGCCACACGCAGCAATGCGGATCACCAACTCATTGCGTCCGGCGCGCGGGCGCTTCACGCGTTCGACGCGATAATCCTTCGGTGCGCGGCATACGATCGCCGTCATTTCGTCACTGTTGTCAGCCGATGCCGTGCTCATGCTCGCGTCTCCCGTCATGTATCGTCAGCGCTTGGTCATTCCATCACGATCTGTACTTTCACATCGGTCGGCACGCCGCTCGCCGCTTCTTCGAAAGCCTTGATGCCTTCCGCGAACGGGAACGTGCGCGAGATGAAAGGCTTCACATCCAGCTTGCCCGATGCGATCAACTGAATGGCGCGCGGGAAGATATTCGCGTAACGGAATACGGATTCGATACGCGCTTCCTTGATCTGCACCGCGACCACATCCAGAGGAATAGCGCGCTGCGGCATGCCGACGAGCACCAGACAGCCACCCGGGCAGAGCAGATCGACAATGCCTTCGAACGCTTTCTCATTGCCGCTTGCCTCGAACACGATATCCGCGCCCCAGCCGTCGGTCAGCCGCGACACGACGTCCTGCACGCGCTCGTCGCGAATGTTGACCGCCGTTACGCCCTGCACGCCGCCGATCAGGTCGAGCTTCTCCTGCACGAGATCGCACACGATCGCGCGGCTGCAACCACCGGCCAGCGCGGCCAGCGCGCACATCATGCCGATGGTGCCCGCGCCGAGCACCACGGCGACATCGCCGGGCTTGATCGCGGCCTTCTTCGCGGCCTGCAAGCCGATGGAAAGCGGCTCGACGATCGCGCCTTCGGCGAAGCTCACGTTGTCCGGCAGCTTGTAGGTGAACGCGGCGGGATGCACCACGTAGGGGGCGAGACAACCGTGCACCGGCGGCGTGGCCCAGAAGCGCACTTTGGGGTCGAGGTTGTACATGCCTTCGCGCGATGCACGCGATTCCATGTCGGGCACGCCCGGCTCCATGCATACGCGGTCGCCCGCTTTCAGATTCGTCACTTCCTCGCCGACTTCGACCACCGTGCCGGATGCCTCGTGCCCGAGAACCATCGGCTCATTGACGACGAACGGACCGATTCGGCCGTGCTGATAGTAATGAACGTCGCTGCCGCAAATGCCGACCGTGTGAATGCGTATGCGCACATCGCGCGGCCCGACGACCTGCGGCAAGCTGAACGGGCGCAGGCTGATGCGGCGTGCTTCTTCTAGAACCAGTGCTTCCATTGTCGTTCCTTCGTGCTGTTCGTTTGAGTCGATTGAGTCGGATTGAATCTGTTCAATGCGTCGTGAGCTATCCCGCCTGAAAGCCGCCGTCGATCGCGAGGCTCACGCCGCTCACCATGCTGGAATCGTCGCCGAGCAGATACGCGATGGTGCGCGCCACTTCCACCGGCTGCACGAAACGATTGAGCGGAATGCGCGCGAGCATGGGGCCGGATTTCGCGGGATCGCTCCAGGCTTTCTCGGCCATCGGCGTCATGGTCACGACGGGATTGACCGCGTTCACGCGGATGCCGTGCGGTCCCAATTCGACCGCCATCACGCGCGTCATGGCATCCAGCGCGCCCTTCGATGCGCAATACGATGCGTGCAGCGGCAAGCCGACATTTGCCGACAGACTCGACACGTTCACTATCGCGCCGCCCGCCTGGCGCGCGATCATGCTCTTCGCGCACTCCTGCGCCACGATCATCGCAGCGCGAACGTTGACGTGCATCGTGAGATCGAAGGCATCGACGGTGGTATCGAGAAAAGGCTGCAATTCGACGAGGCCCGCGCAGTTCACGAGCAGGTCCACCGGCTGCGCGGCGCGCGCGGCCTCGCGGGCTGCATTGGCATCGGCCAGATCGACGGCGAAGGTCTCGCAACCGGTCTCGCTCGCCAGCGCGGCGAGATCCGTCGCGCTGCGGCTCAGCGCAATCACGCGCGCGCCGCGCTCGGTCAGCAGATGCACCGTCGCATGGCCGATGCCCTTTCCGGCGCCGGTCACGAGCACCGTCTTGCCGGCGAATTCGCGGTTTCTGTCGATGGTTGTCATGGACTCTTCAAGGTTCATCGCACAGACGTCGCGCGGTGTCTTCATCGGTGACGAGCACCGACGGATAGCGCCCGCGCAATGCCGCACGCGTGACATGAAACTTCTTCGCACCGCCGCTCACGAGGACCACGCGGCGAATCTTGCGCAAGTCTTCGAGCGTGATCGCCACGGTGCGGCGATTCAGCGGATGGTCGATCAACTCGCCGTCTTCATCCATGAAGTGACCGAGCATGTCGCCCACTGCGCCCGCTTTTTCCAGCGTGCGCAACTGGTCGGGATTGTCGATACCATAGGTCACGACGAGCGATTCCGTGAGGTCTCCGCACGTTAGCAGCGCCAGGTCCGCAGAACGCGCGAGTTCATAGGTTTCGCGCACCGTGCCTTCCTGCAAGATCACGTCGCGCGCTTTCTGGCTGCTGACATAGATAGGCGCGGCAAAGAGATACCCGTCCGCCCGGCAGATGTTCGCGAAGTCCGAGACGATGTCGAACGTGTTGATGCTCGGGCAATGCGACAAGCCTCCTTGCAGCGACACCGCCGACACCGCGCCATAACTGCGTTGCGGCATGGCACGCAGGACCGCGCGAATCGTGCGGCCCCAGCCGAGTCCGATGGTCTGCCCCGCGACGATCTGCTTCGCGAAGTACGAAGCCGCGCCGATGCCTAAAGCCGTGTTATTCGCCTCGGTATTCGCGCCCGTCGGCACGACCACCGCGCATTCCAGCCCGAACCGCCGTTCGAGCGCGCTTTCCAGCGCCACGCACGGCGCGATCTTGCTGTTGATGGTGATCTGCACCAGTCCCGATTCGCGGCTCGCCGCGAGCAGCCGGTTCACGCGCACGCGATTGCTGCCGATACGCTGAGCGATTTCCTGCTGCGTCAGATTGCCGACGTAGTAGTGCCAGGCGACGCGCGCCTGCAGTTCTTCCTCCGAGTCGATGGACTCGTCTGTCTCTGCTAGGGCGATGGACGGCGCTGTCTTGCTCATGTTCTCACTGTGGTCATGCTGTAGAAGGCGCGAGTCTACTTCACCGCGCCCATCGTGAGCCCTTGTACGAGCCGGCCCGATACGAGCAACGCGAACACCACCATCGGCAGCACGATCAGCGTGCCGGTCGCCATGATTTCGCCCCACGGCAACTCATAGCCGCTCATATAGCTCGTCGCTGCGACCGGCGACGTGATCGCATCGGTACGCGTCAGCACCAGCGCATAGAGCAGATCGTTCCACGAGAAAATGAACGCGAAGATCGCGGAGACCACGATGCCCGGCATCGCGAGCGGAAGATTGATGCGCCAGAACACACGCCACGGCGACGCGCCATCGAGCCGCGCGGCTTCGTCCAGTTCGACAGGAATGTTGCGGAACTGGTCGGTGCAGATCCACACGACGATCGGCAACGAGAACGTCAGATAGAGCAGTATCAACACGATATGCGTATCGACGAGATCGAGCTTCGTCGCGATCAGAAAGAACGGCACCGCGAGCACCACGGGACTCACCATGCGGTTCGAGATGAACCAGAACCACAGGTCTTCCTTGCCGCGAAACTCATAGCGTGCGAGCGCATAGGCGGCAGGCGTTCCGAGCAGAATGGCGAGCACCGTCGTGCAGCTCGCAATGATGAATGAGTTGAGCAAGCTGCCTGCTACGTCGTGCTCGAAAAGCGCAGCGGAATAGTGATGCAAGGTGGGACTGAACAGCCATTTCGGCGGATACGCGAGCGCATCGGCCTGACTCTTCAGGCTCGTCGTCACCATCCAGTAGAACGGAAACACAGACGACAGGAACACGACCACGAGCCCGAGAAAGTGCCATACGGTCGCGCGCTTGCGTGCGGCGCGCGCGCGTCTCGCGCGCTGACTCGTGCCGTTGTTCGACGTTTGCAGAGCCGATGTGCTCACGCGGCCTCCCGATAAACAAAACGAATGTAGAGACGCGAAAGCACGATGGTCAGAATGAGCAGAATGATGGCCTGCGCCGACGCCATGCCTTGATCGAAGAGCCGAAAGCCCACGCGCTGGATATAGACGCTGATGAATTCAGTGGCGGTGCCGGGGCCGCCGCGGGTCATCGTGAAGACGGCGTCGAACATCTTGAGCATGTCAGCCGAGCGAAGAATGAGAATGGCGGTCAAGCCCGGCAATAGATACGGCCGCTGCAAGTGCCACAAAATCATGCTCCATTTCGGCGTTTCGAGGCGGGCGGCCTCTTCGGCTTCCTTGGGCACCATCGATAGCCCTGCCAACATGATGAGCGCGCAAAACGGCGTCCATTGCCACACATCCATGATCATCACGGACACGAACGCGAGCGTCGGATCGGCGAGCCAGTCCTGCGGCGGAATGCCGAAGAGGCTCGTCAGATAGTTCGCCACGCCGAATTGCCGGTTGAAGATGAGCCGCCCGATCAGACCGACGACCGCGTACGTGGTCGCCATCGGAATGACGAGACTCACGCGCGCCGCCGCTCGCATGAAGCGCAGGTCCGTGCGATGCAGCATCAGCGCCGCGAAAAGACCGAGCGCCACTTCGATCGGCAACGTCAGGCAAAGGAATAACGCCGTGCGTCCGAGCGCGCCCCAGAACGAAGGGTCCGAGAGCGTCGCCATGTAATTGTCGAAGCCGACGAACGACGTGCCCGATGCGAGATCCGCTAGCTTGTACTGGTGAAACGAGTTGTAGAGCGCAAGCAATAGCGGATAGATGCCGATGACCGCCAGCGCGAAAATAGCGGGAATCAGGAACCAGAAGGCTGGCGAGCGCGGCAGTAGCGCGAAGCGCCGCGCGCCGTTGCGCGGACCTCGTGCGTGCGTCGCGGGAGTTGCAGTGCTGTTCGCCATCCGTCGTCTCCGGTTCCTGATCGTCGTGCTTACTTCAAGAGCGGCTTCTTGCCGTCGTAATAGCCCGCTTTCTTCAGGATGTCCTCGGTCTTCTGGCCGATGGTCTGCGCGCCTTCTTTCACCGTCACCTGTCCGAGCATCATCTTGCTGCCCCATTCGCCGATCACTTCCGACACAGCAGGCCATTCCGGGAAGCGCGGCCGGTAATCAGGCACGCCGCCCTGCCACGACTCCACCATCGGCTTCACGAACGGATACTTGTCCTGCACGGCCTTGTCCTGATAGACCGCCATGCGCGCCGGCACGCCGCCCGCGTCGAGATAGGGCTTCGCCATTGCCTCGGACGTGATCCATTGAATGAAGAGCCACGAAGCCGCCTGCTTCTTCGCGTTCGACTTGGCGTTGACCGCAAGCGAGAAGCCGCCCAGCGCCGGCTTGAGACCCGCCGGACCTTTGGGCTCCGTCGTAATGGCGAGGCAGTTGCCGAGCTTCGACTTGCTCGGATCGGTCAGCGTCGGATAGAACGCGGACCATTCGGTGATCATCGCCACCTGCCCTTGCGCGAGCGCGTTCACTGCTTCGGCGTGATCGAAGTCGACGATGCCCGGCGGCATGTACTTCATCAGCTTCTGCCGATATTCCAGGCCCGCCTGCGATTGCGGCGACATGAGATTCGACTTGAACTTCGCATCGAGCAGCGAGCCGCCGTTGGGCCATAGCACGCGCATGAAGCTATCCGCCGATTGCGTTTCGCCACGGCGCGACTGCAACGCGAAGGCGAACTTGTCGCCCTTCGCGAGCTTCGGCGCATACGTGTTCAACAATTCGTCCCAGGTCTTCGGCGGCTCGTCGAAGCCTGCGTCCTTCAACATGCACTTGTTGTAGAACATGAGACCCGAATAGTTATCGAACGGCAGGCCGTAGGTGACCTTGTCCCACGTCCCGAACGAATCGAGCAGGATCGGGAAAAAGCCCTTCAGATTCAGGCTCGGGTCGGCGAGCTTCGCATCGTCCGTGAACTTCTTGATCGGCACGAGCCACTTGTTGCTCGCGAACTCGCCGATCCACACGACGTCGACGAGCACCACGTCCTGGTCCCCGCCGCCGACGAAGTTCAGCACTTCCTTCTCGCGCGTGTTCTCGTACGGAATGACTTCCCAGCGCACCTTGATGCCCGTTTCCTTTTCGAACTGCGGTATCAGGGTTTGTGCGGCCTTGTATCCCGGGCGATCGAGGAATATGGCTTTGATCGTAGTGCCCGAGTACGGCTGCGCCGCTTCTTTCAGTGTCCAGGCATGAGCGTTCGATGCGGCGAACGCGGCGCTTGCCGCAAGCAACGCAATAGCCGCGACGTGTTTGAGCGGGCCAACGTGCTTGGCCGGGATGAAGCGATTGTTCATGCCTGTCTCCTGTTTTTCTTGAGCTAATGGCTTGCGGATTCTTCGTCTGATTCTTCGTCTCTTTCCTTGCGTCCCACCGTGACCGAGGGATGTTCAAAGCGCGTCAGGCTGCGCCGTTTCACTTGTAATTTGCGTTTTACAATTGTATATTTGGGCCCGAACAGCTTGTCAAGAACTAAATCGACGGAAGCAATTCGATGCTGCACTGCGCGCGACCGAGCAGTTCAGCCTTGCACTCGTTCCGGTAGGAGACACGCATGAGCGCAGTCCATTTGCAGCAGATTCGCAAGTCCTTTGCGGGCGCCGATGTGCTGAAGGGCATCGACATCGAAGTAGCCGACCGTGAGTTCATGGTCTTCGTGGGTCCGTCGGGGTGCGGGAAGTCCACCTTGCTGCGCACCATCGCGGGACTCGAGCGAAGCGACTCGGGACAGGTGTTGATCGGTGGCGAAGACGTGACCGACCTCGAACCCTCGCAACGCGGCGTGGCGATGGTCTTTCAGTCGTATGCGCTCTATCCCCACATGACGGTCTACGAGAACATCGCGTTCGGACTGCGCATGCTGAAGCTCCCCGAAGCGCAGATCAAAGAGCGAGTGCAGCGCGCAGCGGAGATTCTGCAAATCGGACAATTGCTGGAGCGTCGTCCGCGGGCGCTCTCGGGCGGCCAGCGTCAGCGCGTCGCCATTGGGCGGTCCATCGTTCGCGAGCCGAAAGTCTTTCTCTTCGACGAGCCGCTTTCCAATCTCGACGCCGCGCTGCGCGTGCAGATGCGGCTCGAACTCATCAAGCTCCACAAGCAGTTGAACGCAACGATGATCTACGTCACGCACGATCAGACCGAAGCCATGACCATGGCCGATCGCATCGTCGTGCTCAATCATGGCCGCGTGGAGCAGATCGGTTCGCCGCTCGAGTTGTATTGCACCCCGCACAATCGCTTCGTCGCGGGATTCATTGGTTCGCCTAAGATGAACTTCATCGACGTGCGCGTGCTGCGCGTGGATCACGCCGGCGTGACCATCGAGCTGCCGGGTGGCGAGCCGTTGACGCTGCCTTTCGATGCGTCGTCGGTCAAGGTGGGAGAAACACTCACGCTCGGCATACGGCCCGAGCACTTCATCGAGGAACGAGGCGGCGATATCGACAGCGGTCTCGTCGGCGATGTCATGGTGATCGAACATCTTGGCGGCGAAACGCTGCTGCACGTTAGATTACCGAACGATCTCGTCATTCAGGTGAAGGGTTCGGGTGAATCGACCGCAGTCGATGGCCAGCGGCTGAACGTCGGCTTCAGCATACGGCACGTGCATCTCTTCGGCGAAGACGGCAAGGCGCTCGCGCGGGTTCGCTCGGTTGCGCAAGCCGCGACCATCTAATTGCGCAAGTCGTTGCACTAGTGCGGATTACAAACAATTGCCGAAACGTCAGCAGAAACTGCAAAGTCCGCCGCTGCCGATGAAGCGGCGCGAGGATAGTTATTACCTCTGCCGGTTGCAGCGCCGTCATTTTTATACGGCGCCCCGCTGTCTGTGTCGCCTTTGAAACGTTAACGGGTCCGAACCGTGCACTGCCTTGAGGCATAGGTCAGGGTTTGCCCTCGTCGCTGCAGATTTGCCCGACAAATGACGCTTTCGGGCATGACTCGTGCATTTAAGCGCGTGGTCCACTGGCAAGGCGGCATAGCATGAAGACAACTCCACTCCGCTCGCACGCATCGAATGTCGCGCTGAAGTCCGGTCACGCATTGAAAGCGCGGGTGTTGCAAGGGCTGGAAGCCGGCGAATTCTGCATGGCTTATCAGGGAATCTACCGCGTCGATAGCGGCGAGCTCGCGCAGATGGAGGCTCTGATTCGCTGGCGACATCCGGAGTTTGGCTTGCTGCTGCCGGGCGCGTTTCACGAAGCGCTCGATGATGAAGAAGTGATGATCGAACTGACCGACTTCGTGATGGACGCGGTCGCGCTCGACATCTCGACGTGGCAGGCCAACGGCGGTGGCACGTATCCCGTCGCGATCAATGTCCCGCCGTCGGTTGCCGCGCGGGTGGGCTTCGCCGAACGGCTCGAAGCAGTATGCCGCGATCACGGTATCGCGCCTTCGTCTATCGAAGTCGAGCTGTCCGAAAGTCAGGACCTGGCCCGCTTCCCGTCGATCGCCAAGGTTGTGGAACGTTTGCGCGCGCGCGGCATCAACGTCGCAATGGACGACTTCGGCACCGGCTTCGCGTGCCTGGCCGCGCTGGGTCCGATCAGCTTCGGGACGGTGAAGATCGCCAAGGAACTGCTGGCCGACGCGCCACGCAATGCGGATGCGCGCACTGTCTTCTCTTCGGTGCTCTCGCTCATGACGCGACTGAAGCTCTCGGTCGTGATCGAAGGCGTGGAGACGGCCGCGCAGGCGCAATGGCTCGCACAGTGGCCGCATGTTCTCGCGCAAGGCTTCTACCTCGCGCGGCCGGTGTTCGGCATTGGCAGCGTGCCCGGGGCTCGTATTGCACGGCCCATCGAGGCGAAGCATCGCGCGGTGCCGTTCGCGGACGCCGCCTGAATCACGCGCCGCTCGCAGGCGCGCGCGTGAACATGGCCCGTCCTCAGGGCGCCGATGCGGGCGCCGGCTGCCCGGCCTTCTCGGCGTTCACGCGCCGCTGCGCATTCTGCAGATTCTGCGGATAGTCGGTCTGCTCGCCCGCCGGGTTGTAGCCGTTCTTTTCGAGGTCGCGCAGCTCGGCATTCTTCTTGGCGCGCGCCGCCTTCCTATCCGCTTTCTTGATTTGCTTTGGCGTGGAAGCGCCTGCCTCCTGCGCATGCGCGGGCGTGCAGGGCACGGTGACGAGCGCGGCGACGGCCAGCGCGATGACAGCGAGCGGTGCGGTGCGAACGTTCAGCATGAGATTCTCCGGTGTGAATGACCGTCGCGTCGGACGGTCCGATTCTTTGCATAGCGCGTCACCGCCCTGCAAGAAGCGCTCCCAAGCGTCACCGGTCGACGATCCGGCTCAGATTGCTCCGCACACGTTGTAACAGCGCGATCAGTTGATCTTTCTCCTGGCGGCCGAGACCCGCGAGCGCTTCCGCCGCGATCTCGTCGCCGACGCGCCGCGCCTTGTCGAGCGCCTTCTGCGCCTTCGGCGTCATGCGCACCTGACGCTCCCGGCGGTCGTCCGGATTGAGCCGCCGCACGATCCAGCCGCCCTCCTCCATGCGGTCGAGCAAGCGGCCTGCGGAAATCGGGGCGACTTCCAGCAGCGACGCGAGCCGCGCCTGATTCACTTCGCCGTAATGCGACAGGTACGCGAGCACGCGACACTGCGCGCGCGTGAGATTAAGCGACGATTTCGCGAGTTCGTCGAAGCGGTTTCCGCACAGACGGTCTACATCTGCAATCAGAAAGCCGAAGCGTTTGTCGAGTTGAGGTTCCATCGCGCGATTATAGGGACCGGCGCGGCGACCGTGCGCGCACTGGCGCACATTGCATTGCTACGGCGTGCTAATTAATCTCGAACGACGCCCTGCCTCACACATTCACCCGACCGCTTTCGAGCAACGCGGCGAATGCGTCGGATGAAAGCGGCCGCGCCAGCAGAAAGCCCTGCATTTCGTCGCACCGCATGTCTTGCAGACGGCCGAGCTGCGTGCCGGTCTCCACGCCTTCCGCGACGACATCCATATCGAGCGAATGCGCGAGCGCGATGATTGCCGACACGATAGCGTGCCCTTCCTGCCCGTTCTCATCGAGGCCGTTGGTGAAGAAACGGTCGATCTTCAACTGCTTGGCGCGGAACCGCTGCAAATAGGCGAGGCTGGAATAACCGGTGCCGAAATCGTCGATGGCGATCTCACAGCCGTTGTCCTGAAACGCGCGAATCATCTCGGTGGTGCGCGGCGCGTCCTGCATGGCGACGGACTCGGTAATCTCGAACATCAGTTGATCGCTTCGCACGCCCTCTTCGCGCACGATCTGGAGCACGCGCGTGACGAGGTCCGCTTCGTTCAATTGCCGCGGCGAAAGATTGATGGCGACCTTCACCGCCGCCCGCCCGGACTCGCGCCACCGCACGATATGCCGGCACGTCTCGCGCACGACCCAGTAGCCGATATCGACTATCTGCCCCGAACGCTCCGCGATCGGAATGAATTCCATCGGCGTCAAAAGACCGATTTCCGGATGATTCAGCCGAATGAGCGCCTCCGCGCCCGCTAGCTCGCCGTCCCCGCGAAACTTCGGCTGAAACAGCAGGTAGAAGTAGCCTTCGGTCAACGCCTCATGCAACGCCTGCTGAATCTGCAGCGTGCGCACCGCCGCCTCGTTCATGCTCGCCTCGAAGAAGCGATACGTGCTGCGCCCGCCGCGCTTCGCCTCATACATCGCGACATCCGCATGCTTGAGCAGCGTTTCGACGCTGTCGCCGTCTTCGGGGAAAAGCGCGATGCCGATGCTCGGCATCACTTGCAGGGATTGATCCGCGACGACAAGCCCCTTTCTCATCGCATCGAGAATGCGTTCCGCGAGCTTCTCGGCATCCGTGGGCGTGCCTATTCCTTCGAGCACGACCACGAACTCGTCGCCGCCCAAGCGGCCGACCGCATCGCCGCCGCGCACGCATTGCAGAAGGCGCTTGGCGAACGCTTGCAGCACTTCGTCGCCGATCGAATGGCCGAGCGAATCGTTGATGGTCTTGAAGCCGTCGAGATCCATGAAGAGAATCGCGAAGCGGCTGCCGTTGTTCGTCGCGTTCCTGACCGCGCGGCCGATGCGCTCCGTCACGGTCCGGCGATTCGGCAGGTCCGTGAGCGTATCGAACGTTGCCATGTGAACGATCTGCCCATGCAGGCGCGACACGGAACCGGCGAGCAACTCGTTCTGCGCATCGAAACGCGACAGCACGAGCGTGATGATCAAGATGGCGAACGTGAACAGCATGACCGTCGTGGCGAGCCAATGCACGTCGACGTCGTTGGCCGCGCCGCAGATCGCGCCCGGCAGGAAGTTCGCGGCGGCGTTGCCCGTGTAGTGCATGCCGGTGATCGCGACGCCCATGACGAGTGCAGCCACCCCGCGCTTTTGCGTGATGTTCGACTGGTTCGCGTTGGACAGCACGCGTGCGATCCACAGCGCCGCGCCCGACGCGACCACGGCGATCACGACCGACGCGGCGAAAAGCAGCGGGTCGTACTGTATCGCCGGATGCATGCGCATCGCGGCATCGCCCGTGTAGTGCATGGCGGCGATGCCCGCGCCCATGAGCAAGCTGCTCGCGGCGAGGCGCTGAAACGTCAGCCGCACGCGGTTGATGACCGAGAGCGCGAAGAACGAAACCAGCATGGCAATCGCGAGCGACGCCGCCGTGATGCGAAAGTCGTAGCCGAGCTTGATCGGCAGCGAAAACGCCAGCACGCCGACGAAGTGCATCGACCAGATGCCGACGCCCATGGAGGCCGCGCCGCCCGCGAGCCAGACATGGCGCATGCGCGAATGCGACAGCATCGCGATGCGGCCGGAGATGTCGAGGGCCGTGTACGAGGCGAGCGTGGCGACGACGAGCGATGCCGCCACGAGCCAGAAGTTATAAGTGCCGTGCATGAAGTGCCGGAATCGAAGGGGCGTGTTTGCGTAAGCGTCTTATCGGCGCACACTGGCCAATCTTTAGGCCGCTCGAAAGCCCGGTGCAAGAACAGTTTTTGTCCATGCGCCGGCGCATCACAGTTCAGGGTCCAACAATGCCACAACGCGTTCCAGCATGCGTTCGCCGAGCCCGCGACGCTGCCAGTCTTCGAGCGTGATGCGTTTTGAACGCTCGATATCGGCATCGAAAATCGCGGTTTGCTGGCGCGCGAAATCGCGGTCGTAGATGTTGAGATTCGCTTCGTCGTTGAGCTTGAACGACCGGCTGTCGAAGTTGGTGGAGCCGACCGACACCAGAAATTCGTCGACGACGATGAGCTTGCAATGAAACATCGTCGGCTGATATTCGTACATCTCGACGCCCGCCGCGAGCAGATCGCCCCAGCACGCGCGCGACGCCTCGCGCACCGTATGCGTGTCGATGCGCTTGCCCGGCGTGATGATGCGCACGCGCACGCCGCGCCGCGCCGCCTCGACGATCGCGTTGATGGTCAGCTTGTCCGGCACGAAGTACGCGCTCGACAAGTGGATGGAATGCGTCGCGGCGGTGATCGCCATCAGATACATGAGCTGCATGTCGTCGCTGCCGCCCGAAGGCGAACTGCTGAACATGTGCGCGAGACCGTCGCCCGCGCGCTCGATCTCGGGAAAATAGTTCGCGCCGTGCAGCACGTTGCCGGTGGCCTTGACCCAGTTGTCCATGAAGACCGCCTGCATCTGCCCGACCGCCGGACCTTGCACGCGAAAGTGCGTATCGCGCCAGTGCTTCTCGTCTTGCGCATGGCCTGTCCATTCGTCCGCGATGCCGACGCCGCCCGTGAAACCCGTGCGGCCGTCGATCACGAGGAGCTTGCGGTGCGTGCGGTCGTTCATGCGGCCGAGTCCCGTCCAGTGCGGCTTGTGATACTGAATGACCTCGGCGCCCGCGTCGCGCAGCGTCTGCAAGTAGCGCTTGTCCATCTTGGACGACCCGACCCAGTCGAGCAGCACATGCACCGACACGCCGGCGCGAGCCTTTTCGGCGAGCGCCTCGGCGATCTGCTCGCCTATCGCGCCCGACCAGTAAATAAACGTCTCGAAGGTGATCGTCTTCTTCGCCGAGCGGATGCCTTCGAGCATCGAGGGAAAGATTTCATCGCCGTTCACGAGCACCTCGAAGCGGTTGCCGTCCACCACGGGCGGCCCGAGCAGCAGACCCATCGACCGAAGGAACTGCGGATCGTCGCTCGCGTAGAGACGCTCGATCTTGTGCTCGATCTTCTTTTCACCGCTCGTCAGGTTGGCGATCACCAATACCACGATCACGGTCGCGACGACGGTCAACGCAATCAGGGCAAGCGTGGGCATGCAGGGCCTCGCGAAGCGAACATCCGTCCGGAACCGGTAGTGTATGTGGTTCCGGAACGCGCGGGCCATCAGGTTTGCGCGGATTGCCCGATCTGCTTGGCAATGGCGTCGCCCAGGCGCTGTTCATCCGATGAAACGCCCGCGCGCTTCGTTTCGGAAACCGCGTGCAGTCCGCCCGATACGGCGAGCGAGCTCACCGCGTGACCCGCCACCGCGCCGACGCCCGCCGTTTCCGCGACGCCCGGCGCGTGGCCGCTGTCCGCGCTGGAATCGAACTGTTCGATCAATTGCGGCGCGCCGTGCGCCGGCTTGAACACGAGCTGCACAGTGGCCGTGACCTTGCTTTGGCCCGCGCCGAGTCCGATCAGCATGCGGCGGCGGCGATTGCCCGCGTCGATCTTGTCGATGCTGCCGACGACTTCGAGCGCGTTCTGGTCATCGGGCGGCGCGACGTCGGCGCGGACCGCGCGCAGACCCATCGACTGGAGTTTCGCGACGATTTCGTCGGCCACTTCTTCGCGCGCCGCGATGGCGTCTTGCGCCTGCTGCTGGGCTTGCGTGTCGCCGGACATGGCCGTCTTCAGCTTCGACGCGAGGCCGTGATTGTCGAGCTTCACGTCGCCCGCGTCGCTTGCGAAGGGATACACGTAGATCGTGGTGTCCGCGGGCACCGCAGCGCTCGCCGCGTTCGCCGAGCCCGCGAACAGCGCGACACCGGTCACGAGGCCCGCGACGAGCGCGCGGCGGGCGTGGCGGACGAGTGATTCGAGCGAGGAGACGTTCGTTACATGAGACATGTCGGCACCTGAGTTCGTTGGCTGAATTACGGTCTGCGGGTCTGCAGGTCTACGGTGGGGCTGTCGATCACCGTGGCGCCACTATGGACGATGCCCGCCGCGCACGCCATCCAACATTTATGTCGCCGGGTGTCAGGCCTGCCAAAGCCGCTTTTGAGCATGAACACGCGAGTCTCGCTACCATGCCTCGAACGCGCGCTCAAGCGCCGCCATTCAACCCACGCTTCGAAGGAGCAACGATGGACCTCCAAATCGCCAACAAGCTCGCACTCGTGTCCGGCTCGACGAAAGGAATCGGCCATGCCATTGCCGTGGCGCTCGCGCGTGAAGGCGCGCGCGTGATCGTGAACGGACGCTCGCAATCATCCGTCGATGCCGCGCTCGACAAGCTGCGCCAGCTCGTGCCAAGCGCGCAGGCCGAAGGCTTCGCAGGCGATGTCTCCGACGCCGCGCAAGTCGACGCGCTCGTGCAGCGCTTCCCCGAGGTCGACATCCTCGTGAACAACATGGGCATCTTCGAGCCCAAGCCGTTCGAAGACATCTCCGACGACGACTGGCTGCGCTTCTTCAACGCGAACGTCATGTCGGGCGTGCGGCTGTCGCGCGCCTATCTGCCGAAGATGAAGCAGAAGAACTGGGGCCGCGTGGTGTTCATCAGCAGCGAAAGCGGCATCCAGATTCCCGTCGAGATGATCCACTACGGTCTGACCAAAACCGCGCAACTGGCGCTGTCTCGCGGGCTCGCCGAAACGTGCGCGGGCACCGGCGTCACCGTGAACTCCGTGTTGCCCGGCCCGACAAGTTCGGAAGGCGTCACCGAGTTCGTCGAGAAGCTCTCCGGCGGCAAGAGCATGGAGGATGTGCAGAAGTCGTTCTTCGAGGAAGCCCGGCCGAGTTCGCTGCTCAAGCGCTTCATCGCGCCGGAGGAAATCGCGAACATGGTGGTGTACGTGTGCTCGGCGTTGTCGTCGGCGACGAACGGCGCGGCGTTGCGCGCGGACGGCGGTGTGGTGCGCGCCGCGTTCTAGCCCGGCTGCGTCTGCGCGGCCAGCGACCGCGCCTTGGCGAGCGCATCGACGATATCGGCGATGGTCTTGTCGCGCGCGGTGTCGTCGAGTTGCCTGAGCGCATACGACGGGTGATATGTGGCGACGATCAGCTTGTCGCCATACGGCGTGACGCGGCCGACATGCGCCCGCAACGTCGCGCGCTTGCCGAGCAGCGCGGTGAGCGCCGTCGCGCCCAGCGTGACGATGACGCGCGCGCCGGTCTGTTCCAGCTCGCGCTCCAGCCAGTAGGAGCACGCTTCGATTTCCTGCTGCGCGGGCGTCTTGTGCAGCCGCCGCTTGCCGCGCGGCTCCCATTTGAAATGCTTCACGGCGTTGGTCAGATAGACCTGCTCGCGCGGCACCTGCGCCTGGCGCATGGCGTCGTCGAGCAACTGTCCGGCGGGGCCGACGAACGGCTCGCCTTTCAGGTCTTCCTGATCGCCCGGCTGCTCGCCGAGCAGCATGATGCGCGCATCGGCCGGGCCCGCGCCGTGGACGGCTTGCGTCGCGTGACGCCACAGATCGCAGCGGCGGCACGTGTCGAGCGACGTGGGCGCGTCGCGTTCCGGCTGCGCGTCTTCCGCCTCCACCTGCACGATCTTGCCGCCGAGCGCGCCGACCGCCCGCGCCTGCGCGACGCGCCGCGCGCCGCCGCGCGCATCGCTGACGAGCTGCGGAATGAGCGCGCCTTCCGGCAATCCCTTCCAGAAGCGCACCGGCATTTGCTGCTGGAGCACGGATTCGTTCAGACGCGCAGGGTTGAAGATGCTGCGGTAATAGGTCATCCACAGATCTTCGGCGGCGTCCGGCGTGTCGGACGGATGGTCCGACGCAAGCGCGCGGCGTCGCTCGATCTGCAGACGCTCGCCGTTCCACATGGCCGCACCGTCCGGCGTTGTGATGAGCCACGTCGACTGACCCATGCGCGCCGCGAAATGCTCCGCCCCCCAGGCGAGCACGTCGTGATCCGGCTCGTACCACGCGACGAATTCCGGCGGTCCGAGCGACGCCTCGCGCTGCCGGAAACGCACGTATGCGATCATATCGTGCTGCGCGCGGCGCACCGCCTTCGCCATCTTGTAGAGCCGCGCGCCGTCTTCATCGGCCGCCGACGCCACCGAGCGGTCGCCATGCGTCCAGCGCCACAGCACGCGATACAGAAAGCTGAAGCGCCGCTCGTCGCGGAAATGCGCGGCGTCCTTGAGCAACGCCGCGAGTTCGCGCGAGACGCGCACTTGCGGTGCGCCAGTGGCCGGCGCGGCCGTTTCGGTAGATGCCGCGAACAACGCGGGCGTGTCGCCTTGCTGCGTGCGCCATTCGATCGACTCGGGCTTCAGGTTTCGGGCGAGCGCGTCGAGTGCCGCGCTGCGCCACGCGTCGAAGTCGTCGTCGATGGTGATGACGTGCATCGTTAGATGAGCGAAAGCTGCACCGGCTGCGTGGCAAGCGCCTTTCGCAAATGTTCCGACGATGCTTCGGCGAGCGGCGGCCGATAGTCCTCCGTCACGACGAAAGGCTTCACCTTGTCCATCGCGCAGCGCAGCCGCGCAAGATCCGCGTAGCGCACGCGCCGCGCGCGGCGCAGTTCCGCGATGCGCTTCGCGTTGCGCATGCCGATGCCCGGCACCCGCGCGATCATCCGCACCGGCGCGGTGTTCAGATCGACCGGGAAACGCTCGCGATGCGCGAGCGCCCATGCGAGCTTCGGATCGACATCGAGCGGCAGATTGCCTGCATCGCCGAGCAGTTCGGCGGCATTGAAGCCGTAGCCGCGCATCAGAAAATCAGCCTGATACAGCCGATGCTCGCGCAAAAGCGGCGGCGCCTTGGACGGCACGCCGGACGGACTGTCGGGAATCGGGCTGAACGCCGAATAGTAGACGCGCTTCAACTGGTACGAGCCGTACAGCGTTTCGGCGGTGCCGAGAATGGTGCGGTCGTCGGTCTCGTCCGCGCCGACGATCATCTGCGTGCTCTGCCCCGCCGGCGCGAAGCGCGGCGCGCGCGGCTCCGCTTCCGACTCCTCGCGCGCGACGCGAATGTTGCCCATCGCCAGCTTGATGGTGCGGCCGCTCTTTTCCGGCGCGAGGCGCTCGAGGCTGATTTCAGTCGGCAGCTCGATGTTCACGCTCAAGCGGTCCGCATAACGCCCCGCCTGCGCGATCAGGCCGGGATCGGCATCGGGAATCGTCTTCAAATGGATGTAGCCGCGGAACTGATGCTTCTCGCGCAGGGTCTTCGCCACGAGCACCAGTTGCTCCATGGTGTAGTTCGAGGACCGAATCACGCCCGAACTCAGGAACAGCCCGTCGATGTAATTGCGGCGATAAAAGTCCAGCGTCAGCGTGACGACTTCTTCCGGCGTGAACCGCGCGCGCGGCACGTTGCTGGAGCGGCGGTTGATGCAGTACTGGCAGTCGTACAGGCAGAAGTTCGTGAGCAGAATCTTCAGCAGCGACACGCAGCGGCCGTCCGGCGTGAAGCTGTGGCAAATGCCCGAGCCCGTGCTTGCGCCCAAGCCTTCGACGCCGCGCGACTCGCGCTTGGGCGCGCCGCCGCTCGCGCACGAAGCGTCGTACTTCGCGGCATCAGCAAGAATTTCGAGCTTTTCGGACAGTTCCATCTTGGCTATGATACTGTATATACATACAGTATGCTAATCGTGTCGGGGGAAGTTTGCAAACCGCGCGGTAGGGCAAACATGGCGCCGCCGCGCTGCTATTTCAACGGATCATGGCCCCAGTTCATCAGCGAGTAGCGCCACTTCGTATGCTCGATATCGCCTTGCGGGCGCTGCGCCAAATGGCGTTTCACATAGCCAATGACCTTGCGCATGTGGCCGTAGTCGTCGGCATGCAATTCGCTCTTCTTCGCGCCGAGCAATTCGATAATGCGCCGCCCGGACTGATGCCCGACCGACTCCGCGTTCCCGTCTTTTTGGCCCACGGCCTGAGATTCATCCGTCGCCAGCCATTTTTCGAGCTGATGCGCCGTCATGTTGACGAGCGTTTTGAATTCGTCGAAGGTCGCCTTGTCTTCGGCGTCCGCGGATTGTCCATGCTGCTGTTGCGTCTTCGCTTGCGTCTTCTCTTGCGTCCTTTCGTGCGTGGTCATGAGCGCGCTCCGTTGGTGAGGTCAGCCGCATCACCGGCATCGAGCAAGCACCGCTCCAGCGGTGTTTATTGCACGCCTGTCGGCCCCGGCTCCCGAATACCAGCCACGACGCCACGCACTCTCATGTGGAGAACTTCCTAATGCGTTTTGACTACAAGAACTTTCATATCGACTGCACCGCTCGCCATGATGAAGATGGCAGCTTTTATGCGCGCGCCCGAATCACCAGCGCGCCCAATGAATACACGCCGAACGTAGAAGTTCACGAATCGGGCGATCTCGACTCTTTCCCGAACGAGTGGGACGCATTGCATTGCGCGCGGGCGTGGGCCATCGAATGGTGTGACGAAGCGCTGGCATGACGAGATCGGCTTGCCTTCCGAAGTGCGGCACTCGCAAGCGCCGACGCTTACAACTGCGGCACACGGATTGCACGGTGTAAGGCGCGACGCCGCGCAGGCAAACGCAGCGGCGCGCGTCACATGACCAAATTCAAGGGAGGCACCATGAAAATCGCCAAGAAGAGCTTGCTGGTATCCGCAATGATTCTGAGCCTGTCGGGCGCCGTGTTCGCGCAGGGCGCAGGCGGCGGCGCCGGTGGTGGCGCGGGCGGCGGCGGGACGGGAGGCGGCACGGCAGGCGGCAACGGCGCGGGTCAAGGCGGCACCGGCATGGGCACGCCGAACGCGAATGGCACGACGGGCGCAACGTCGGGCGCAACGGGCTCCTCCACCATGGGCTCGGGCAGCGGTTCCAGCAGCAAGACGAACAAGATGCACAAGAAGAGCGGTTCGGGTTCGTCCGGTAGCGGTACGTCGAGCTCGCAATAACGCGTTCCCTTTTTGCAAGGCCGCCCGGTTCGCGTCGTTCGTTGCGCGGGCCGGGCGCAACCCCTCCTGAGCTTTAGCACTCCCCCCGTACGCATCCCTTCCACATAGGGATTTCGCGTCTTCTTCCCAGAACCTAATGTGTGCCTGCGCGGTTAGTCATCGCGCCCGCCGCATACGAGCGACTTCCCGGCGTTTCATCACGCGGGCTCGGTCGTGCCGTCTGCGTCGTTGTAGGTCGTCTGCGGCCGGCGAACGCCCTGGCTTCGCATGGTCGCGGCGCGCCATTCTTCCACCGCTGCAAGGAGTCCGGAAACGTGTGCCGGCTGCTTGTGCATTCGCTTCTGAGGAGCTGGAACATGAAGACGAACGTCAACCCGAAATTCATCGCAATGATGGCGGCCTGTGCGCTGGCCGCGGGCATCGGCAACGCGCGCGCGCAAGGCATGCCCGACACGGCGCAACAAGTCGTTCAGACGATGCGTCCGATGGATTCCTCGCACACCGCACGGCAAGCCGACGCCGCAAAGACCGACTCCGCATCCGGCGAACAGGCCTACGGCGGCACGAAAGCCGGGACGAGCATGTCGGCTGGCGGACGGACCGAGACATGCAGCGGCCTGCCGCAATGCGAGGTGTTCTTCGGTCACTGAGCACAACGGCTGCGCGACGAGCGACATGCCGAACAGAAGCGCATGCGCTCGTCGCGCCAGCCGCCAGCCGCCAGCCGCAAACAGCCCTACTCGACCTCAGGCGTCAGCCAGAACCGCGCGCTGACCGACTCCCCGGCCGCAAGCACGCCGCCGCCCTTCAGCGACGCGTCGACATCGAGATTCACCCAGTCCGCGACATTGCTGACCGGCTCGACACACAGCAGCGAACCGAACGACGAAGGCACATAAATCACCGTGAAGTCGAACGGCGCTTCCGCTCGCAGCGTGACCGAGCGATGCTCGCGCGGCCACGCGACCGACGTCTCGCGCGACCAGCCCGTGAAGTTATTGTCGAGATCGAAGGCATCGGCGGACATGCCCTCGCGCGATGCCAGAGCGTCGATGCACGAATGCGGGCCGGCGTGCGTGGGCAGCGGCTCGGGCGTCGTATGCCACATCGACCCGACCCGCGTGCGCACAACGGTGTGCCCGGTGCGCGGAAAGTACGGATGATGTCCGAGGCCGAAGGGCATCGGCCGGTCCGACAGGTTGCGCAGCGACATGGTCACGTTGAGCGACTGCGCATCGAGCGCGATGTCCTGCGCCGCTTCGAAAGCGAACGGCCAATGATGCGCCGGTTCCTGCGAAGGCACGTGCGACAACGTGAGACGTGCGCTCGCCTCGGAGACGGCATCGACGCGCCACGGCCGCCGCCATCCGTTGCCGTGCAGCGCGTGCGGGAACGCGTTGCCGTCGCCGGACAGATCGACGAGCGCGCCATCGAATGTAAAGCGCGCATCGCGAATACGGTTGCAATATGGCACGAGCGGAAAGCTCGCCATGCCGAGCGGATTGCGCGCGGCGAGCGCATCGACGGTGGCGGGACGCAGCCAGTGCAGCGCGCCGCCTTCGTTGGGCTCGCGGGCGTCGAAGAAAGCCGCAATCGCGCCGCCGACGTGCGGGGCGAGCAGCACACGCCGCGCGCCGTGGCGCAATTCCACGAGCGCTTCGTCCGCGCGCCCGGACGGGGTCCGATCCGCGCTCAATATGCGAACTGCCGGTAGTTTTCGTCGAAGATGCGCTGCGTGCGCTCGACCACCGGGTTGTAGCGCAGCAGTCGTTTCGCGCGCGGCGGCAAGTCGGCGAGCACGGCACGCGGCACATCGATATGTACTTCCGGCCGGAAATACCATGCGCGGCTATAGCCGATCACGACCATCGGACGCGGTTCGTCGATGTAGTTCGGCGTGCCGCGATGCAGCCCACGCACGTCGCGGATCATCACGTCGCCGACGCGCATCGGCACGCGCTCGGGCGGGAAGCGTCCATCGGCGAGACCGGCGAGCGCTTCTTCGCGCGAGATGCGGTGCGTGCCGCGCGTCGTTTCGAGCGAGCCGTTGCGCTCGTCCACATCGACGAGCGGAAAGTTCACGGCAAGCTGGAACGACGGCGTTTCGGGCGCGTCGTCGAAAAGCGGCGGCGTATCGCGATGCCAGTCCTGAAAGTCCGAGCCCAGAACCGGCGTATCGGTCGCGAGCTGGCACATGACCGGATCGCGTCCCGCCACGCGCTCGACGATGCCGACGATGTCCTCGTCGCAAATGATCGACGGGTCCGCGAACTCGCCTTCGAACGGCAAGGTCACGTAATAGCGGCCCGGCCCGCGATTGCCGCTCGCCGATGCCTCGCGCGCTGCATCGACATGTGGCTGCAACAGCGGCGCGAATGCCTCGCGCCACGCTTCGAGCTTCGCGCGCTCGAAGTGATCCGGCAACAGCACGAAACCGTCTCTCTCGAACGCTTGTGCAAGCGCGTCTCTCGTCGTCTCGTCGTATCGGCCCATGCGCCGCTCCTTTCGGTCGTCAATCGGTCGAAAGAGAATCGCACGGTAGTAATCGCGTCGTCAATATTATTAGTAATACTCGGTGAAAACCCTGTGCCGTCCCATGTTCCGGCTAGGTGGTTTCCGTGTTGTTCATCACTAATATTAGTGTTAAGGTCTGTCGCCAAGCCCCATAAGCCGCACCCGTCCGATGAAGAAAACCACGCAGCGCCGCCCGACGATGACCGACATTGCGAAGCTCACCGGAGTTTCGCAGTCGACGGTGTCGCTCGTGCTCAACAACGCGAGCGGCGCGAAGTTCTCGGACGTCACGCGCGACAAGGTGCTGCGCGCGGCGCAGGAGCTCGGCTATCGCATGACGCCGCGCGAGCCCGCCGCGCTGGATGCCTTCGACACACCCGGCGCGCAGAGCGAGCGCAATCTGATCGTGTATCTCGCCGATGAGATCTCGACGAGCCCGCATCCGGTCGTGTGCATCGACGGCGCGCGCGACGCCGCGTTCGCGCATGGCCGCCTGCTCGCCGTCTATTCGACGCACGGCAACGCGGAGATCGAGGCGCGCGTGCTCGCCGCGACGCTCGACCATCCGAACCTGCTCGGCGTGATCTACGCGACCGTCTACACGCGGCTCGTCGCGCTGCCCGCGGCGCTCGCCAAAGTGCCGACGGTCCTGCTCAACTGCTACGCGAGCGAGGCGAACCTGTCGTCGGTCGTGCCGGCGGAAGTCGCGGGCGGGCACACGGCGACGGACTATCTGCTCGCGGCGGGGCATCGGCGCATCGGCTATATCAACGGCGAGCCGTATCAGGACGCGGCGCGCGACCGGCTGAAGGGCTATCGCACCGCGCTCGCGACGGCGGACTTGCCGTTCGCGCCGGAACTCGTGCGCGAAGGCGACTGGAGTTCGGGCGCCGGCTTCGAGCAGACGCTCTCGCTCATGCGCGAGCCGAATCCGCCGACGGCCATTTTCTGCGCGAACGATTTAATGGCGCTCGGCGCGATAGAGGCGCTCAAGCAACTCGGGCTGCGCGTGCCCGACGATGTTTCCGTGGTCGGCTACGACGATCAGGAGATCGCCCGCCACACGCATCCACCGCTATCGACCGTGGTGTTGCCGAACTACGACCTCGGCCGCTGGGCGGTCGAAACGCTTCTGCAAGAGGAACACAACCGCGCCGTCGGTGCGCCGTTGCGGCGCCGCACCGTCAAGCTCGACGGCCCGCTGATCGAGCGCGGATCGGTGAAGGTCATCGCCGAAGCGCATCAGTTCGCAATTAATAATATTAGTGATTAGCCGCCAATAAGACGCTCATAAACAGCGCGCTGGGCAGCAGCATCTCTCGCATCAGACAGACCGGGCAACAACAAGCATCGGCATTACCAACAAGACGAATCATCCATATCGGAGGAAGACATGCTGTCGCTAAACAAGAATCTCCGCTCGGGCCTGCGCCCGCTCGCCGCCGCGCTCACCGTTCTGACGGTCGCAGCCGGGGCCGCGCACGCCGCCGACGACGCGTTGCCTAAAATCCCGAACAAGAAGCCGCTGCGCGTGGGCTTCGCGCAGACGGAGAGCAACAACCCGTGGCGGCTCGCCGAGACCAAGAGCTTCAAGGACGTGGCGTCGAAATGCGGCTGGCAGGTCATCATCACCGACGCGAACAGCTCGGCGGCCAAGCAGGTGTCCGACATCCAGAGCATGATCGCGCAGCACGTCGATCTGCTGGTGTTCCCGCCGCGCGAAGAAAAGCCGCTCGCGCCCGTCGTGTTGCAGGCGAAGAAGGCCGGCATTCCGGTGATTCTCGTGGACCGCAACATCGACCAGTCGATGGCGAAGGCCGGGCGCGACTACATCACGTTTATTGGATCGGACTTCATCGATCAGGGCCACCGCGCCGCCGACTGGCTCGTGAAGGCCACCAACGGCAAGGCGACGATCATCGAGCTCGAAGGCTCGACGGGCGCCTCCGCTGCGAACGACCGCAAGAAGGGCTTCGACGAAGTCATCGCGAAGAATCCGGGCATGAAGATCGTCGCGTCGCAAAGCGGCGACTTCGCGCGCGACAAGGGCCGCCAGGTCATGGAAACGCTCTTGCAGGCCCATCCCGACGTGACCGCCGTCTACGCGCACAACGACGAAATGGCGCTCGGCGCGATCGCCGCGATCAAGGCGGCGGGCAAGCAGCCGGGCAAGGACATCGTGCTCGTGACGATCGACGGCACGAAGGGCGGCCTCGAAGCGATCAAGGCGGGCGAACTGGGCGCGAGCGTGCAGTCGAGCCCGTTCTTCGGACCGCTCGCGTGCGATGTCGCGCAGAAATACGCGAAGGGCGAGACCATTCCGCCGTGGGTCAAGGTATCCGATCGCTTCTACGACAAGAGCAACGTCGACGCCAGCATGCAGTACGGCTATTGAGCGAAGCAGTCTATGTTGGTTCGCGGGCGCCTTCGGGCGCTCGCTTTTCTAAAGGACGGAAGCGCCGCATGGCCACTGCTCCCCTACTCGACATGCAGGACATCGACATTGCCTTCGGCGGCGTCGCGGCGCTCAAGCACGCGCGCCTCACCGTCGCGGCCGGCGAAGTGCACGCGCTCATCGGCCAGAACGGCGCGGGCAAGTCGACACTCATCAAGATTCTCACCGGCGCGTATCGCAAGAGCGGCGGAACCATCCGCTTCGACGGACGCGAAGTGGATTTCCGCACGCCGAAGGAAGCGCGCGAAGCAGGCATCAGCACGATCTATCAGGAGATCAACCTCGTGCCGTTTCGCTCGGTGGCCGAGAACATCTTTCTCGGACGCGAGCCGCGCCGCTTTGGCCTGATCGACTGGAAAACGGTGCAGCGGCGCGCGACTGAACTGCTCGAATCGTTCGGACTCCATATCGACGTGCGCAAGCCCGTGCGCGACTATTCGACCGCCATTCAGCAGATGGTCGCGCTCGCGCGAGCCGTTTCGTCGGATGCGAAGATGGTCATCATGGACGAATCGACGTCATCGCTCGACGAGCGCGAAGTCGAACTGCTTTTCGGCGTGGTGCGCCGCTTGCGCGACGACGGGCGCGCGGTCATTTTCGTGTCGCATCGGCTGGACGAACTGTATGCGCTGTGCGACCGCGTCACCGTGATGCGCGACGGTCAGACGGTCGCGGAAAGCACCATGCAGGAGATGGACAAGCTCAAGCTCGTGACGACGATGCTCGGCCGCACGCTCGCCGCCGTCGTGCACGAAGACAGCGCGGTGAAAGAAGAGAATCTGGCGAAGCGCGGCGCGGTCGCGTTGAGCGCGCAGTCGCTCGCGGCGGGCGCGAAAGTCACGAACGTATCGCTCGACGTGCATGCGGGCGAAGCAGTCGGTCTCGCCGGATTGCTCGGCTCGGGCCGCACGGAGACGATGCGCCTTCTGTTCGGCGCGGACCGTCCCTCGCGCGGTTCGCTCACGGTGGCCGGCGAAAGCGCCTCGTTCAAGTCGCCGAAAGATGCGATCACGCGCGGCATCGCGTATCTCACCGAAGACCGAAAGGCCGAAGGCATCGTGCCGGAGCTTTCCGTGCGCGACAACCTCACGCTGGTCTGCCTGCCCGCGCTCACTAAGCGCGGCGTCGTAGACGTTGCGAAGCAGCGCGAAATCGTGGACGGATTCATCGCGTCGCTCGGCATCAAGCTGCGCTCGCCCGATCAACCGATACGCGAACTCTCGGGCGGCAATCAGCAAAAGGTCTTGCTCGCGCGCTGGCTCGCGACGAATCCACGCCTTCTGCTGCTCGACGAGCCGACGCGCGGCATCGACGTGGGCGCGAAAGCCGACGTTGCGAAGATCGTGCGCGAGTTGCGCGATGCGGGCATGGCCGTGCTGTTGTCGGCGTCCGAACTGGAAGAACTCACCGCCGTCGCCGACCGCGCGGTCGTGATCCGCGACGGCGAAACCGTGGCGCAACTCGACGGCGCGCAGATGAACGAGGCATCGATCATGGATGCGATCGCCTACGGCTCGGGTGAAACATCGACGCTCGCGCAAGCGACGGCCGCGCAAGGAAACGAGTCATGATCGACAAGACACAACCTGCTGCACGACCCGTAGCGCCGCTCGCTGCGGACGCGCAAACGGCGCCTGCCAAGAAACGGCGCGGCGTCGCGATTCAGCGCGAGATCATCGTGCTCGTCGCGATGATACTGTTCAACCTGTTCTTCACCGAGCACTTCTGGTCTCTTCAGACGTTCAACGTGAACTTGACGCAGGTGGTGACGATCGTGATCGTCGGCATCGGCATGACGCTCGTGGTGGCGACAGGCGGCATCGATCTGTCCGTGGGCGCGTCGATGGCGATTGCCGGTGCCATCGCGCCGATGCTCTTCATGAACATCGAAGGGCCGCTCGGCATTCTGCTCGCCTTCACGCTGCCCGTGATAGCCGCCGCAGTGTGCGGTGTGTTCAACGGACTGCTCGTCACGCGGCTTCGCGTGCAGCCCATCGTCGCGACGCTCGTGCTCTTCATCGCGGGACGCGGCATCGCGCAAGTGATCACCGACGGCAGCCTGCAGGCGTTCAACAATCCGGCGTTCCAGTGGATCGCGCTCGGCAAGGTCGCGGGCGTGCCGTTCCAGATTCTGCTGATGCTCGCGCTCGTCGCCGTCTTCACATGGATCGTGCGCAAGACCCTATTCGGCAAGTATCTGCTCGTCACGGGCGGCAATGAGGACGCGGCGTATCTTTCCGGCATTCCGACAGCGCGCGTCAAGCTGATCGCCTATACAGCATGCGCGGCGCTCGCGGGTCTCGCCGGGCTCATTTCGATCTCCGTGAACTCGTCGTCGGATGCGAACGTGGTCGGCCTCGGCGTCGAGCTCGATGCCATCGCGGCCGTCGCGGTCGGCGGCACGGCGCTCACAGGCGGCAAGGCGTATATCACGGGCACGCTGATCGGCGCGCTCATCATCCAGCTATTGCGTTACACACTGCTCGCGCACGGCATTCCGGACGCCGCCGCGCTCGTGCTAAAGGCCGCGATCATCATCGCCGCCGTGTACGTGCAGCGCCGCCGAGGCTCATGACATGAAGAAGAACCTTCCTATCCTGATCGCGCTCGTCGCGTTGCTCGTCCTGGGCGTGGTGCGGTACGAGCACTTCGCCTCCGCCTACAACGTGACGTCGTTCTGGCGATACAACTCGATGTTCGCGCTGATCTCCATCGGCATGGCGTTCGTCATCATCACGGGCGGCATCGATCTGTCCGTGGGCGCGGTGGCCGCGCTCGCCAGCGTGGTCGCCGCGCTGGCGAGTCCGCACGGCGGCGTGGCGGGCGTGCTCGCCGGGGCGTTCGCGGGGCTGGCGGTGGGCGTGCTGAATGGCATCGTCATCACGCACATGCGGATTCTTCCCTTCATCGTCACGCTGGCGACGAGCCTCGGCGCGCATGGCCTCGCGCTGCTGCTCGGCCATAACGATGCCGTCGCCATCTCGTCCGACACGAACTTCGCCGCCTTCGGACAAGGCGACCTGTTCGGGCTGCCAATTCCCGGCATCGTGTCGCTGGTCGCGGCGGTGCTTGCCTGGATCGCGCTACGCAGTTCGCGCTTCGGCCGTCATGCGCTCGCCATCGGCGGCAGCGAAGAGGCGTCGCGGTTGATGGGCCTGAACGTCGATCGCACGCTGGTCGCGGTGTATGCGTTGAGCGGCTTGCTCGCCGGCATCGCGGGGGCGATTCTCGCGGCGCAGTTCGGCGCGGGACAGCCGAACGAAGGCGTCGGCTGGGAACTGTTCGCGATCTCGGCGGTGGTGCTCGGCGGCACGCGGCTGACGGGCGGCGAAGGTTCCATCGCGATGACGATTGCAGGCGTGGCGCTGCTCGGACTCGTCTTCAACCTGCTGAACTTCGAGAACGGGCTCGGGTATATCAGCCTGTCGGCTTACTGGCAGTCGGTGATTCGCGGGCTTTTCTTGTTGCTCGTGATTGTTCTGCAAGCGCGCGTGCTGAACCGGCGCGTCGCGCCGGCGAAAGTCACGCATTGAATCGACAGGAGCCGATGCTCGTCGCGCGGCCTCAATTCTTCTTCGCCGCGCTACTGGGCGACGCTCCGGCCACCGCCTCGGCGCCTTCGGATGCCAGCCGCAGATACGCCGCCGCGAGCCTGCGCAGTTCTTCTTCGCTCGCGTCCTCGATGCCGATCAGGTGATTGCTCGCCGCGCGATGCGTCGCGAGCAGTTCATTGAGCTTGAGATGCAGCGCGACGCTGTCCTTGTTCTGGCTCTGCTGAATCAGAAACACCATCAGGAACGTGATGATGGTCGTGCCGGTGTTGATGACGAGTTGCCAGCCGTCGGAATACTGAAAGATCGGTCCGGTGACGACCCACGCGACAATGCTCGCCACCGCCAGCCCGAAGGCGAACGGCGAACCCGCCCAGCGCGTGACGAGGCTCGCGAAGCTGTCGAATGCGCGCATCAACGGATGCGATTTGGCGTAGGCGGGGCTGGACGTGTCGGGAATGGTCTCGAGTTGGTCGGTCGAGGCTCGGGGTTTGCTTTGCATATCTTCCTCCCTTTGTGTCTGAGGGGCGCCAAGCAAGAGTCATTCCTTTCAGTAGCATTCCGGCCGAGTCCGCCGTCGCTGATCAGGCGGACGGATCGCGCGGCGCAATCAGCGCGTCGACGCTCGTTTGCACGCCGGGACGGGACTGCGCTCGGGGCATCGCGAGCGCGGCGTTCAACGCGTTTTTCAAATCTGCGTCGTCCGGCTTGAGCGATAAAGCCTGACGCAGCGCGCCTTCCGCTTCCTGGGCTCGGCCGAAAGCGAGCAGCACGAGGCCGAGACCGCGGCTCGCTTCGAAGAAGGTCGGACGCAAGGCCAACGCCTGGCGGTACTCGGCTTCGGCGCTCGGCAGATCGTAGCGGCGGTGTGCGACGTTACCGAGCCCGCAATGCGCTTCCGCCGACTGGGGATCGATCGCGAGCGCGCGATTGAACGAGGCGTCGGACTCGGTCAACCGGCCCGCCGCGCAGAGAACATCGCCCATCGCCAGATGACCGTTCACGACCTGCGGCGCCAGGTCGATGCCTCGGCGGCATGCGGTTTCGGCCTCGGGCAAGCGCCCCTGCAAGAACCGCGTATGGCCGAGACAAACGTGCGCCTGCGCGAAATCCGGCTGCGCGGCGATTGCCTCCGAGAACGCCTTCGCGGCATCGTCGAGGCGGCCCTCGTTCTGGAGCAGGCCGCCGAGCACGAACTTGGCCGCCGGAGAATCGGGACGAATGGCCAGCGCCTTCTCCAGTAGCGCCCGGCCGTCATCGTTGCGCTGTTGATCGAGCGCGACCAAGGCGAGGTTCACCAGAACATCGGGGGAATCGGGTTGCAGCGCCAGTGCCTGCCTGAACATCTGCTCCGCTTCCGGAAGACGGCCCAACAGGCGCAGCACGACGCCCAGATTATTAGTCACGGCGGCCGAGTCGGGACGCAGCGCGAGTTGCTCGCGAAGCACCGCTTCCTGTTCAGCGAGGCTACGCATATTCGAATCGATGGGTTCGTTCATGATCGTGATGTGAAACGAAGTTAAATATCGCGGATGATTTTATTGATAATGGTGAATAAAGCGTCCGCGAATTAAAAACGCCATTGGCCACTATGTTGATATTGAGCGGCCGCCGGACGACATTCTTAGAAGGCGTGCACGAAGGCCTCGGCAAACGCCCGTCCGACTGGGCGAATGCCGCGATTGCCCTGCGAAAACGAATTAACCGGCGCCGCGAGAACGTGCTTAACGGTATTCCCGGTTCGCGCAGAAAAAGGACGATAACGGATTCAGCTGAGTATAGTGCAAAAATATATGTCGATTTCGAATCCGGGATTGCGAAAGGCAGTCTCAGAAACATATTGATCGACTAACACGCGGGCCAGATTTCCGGCTCGGCGCGCTCGGTCACGAACCTTGCTATAGCCCCTGCGAACGCGCATGCCGGAACGGCTCCGAGCCGTTTCCGTGCGAGAATCCGGAAGCCCTTCCGGTCGCGCGTTTCTGTCAGCTCATCCCAAGACACGCCTTTCAACCCCATGCCGCTTGGTCGCGAGACCTTAGCGAGGAGATTCAGCGTCGATGACTCCCGAGAATCTGCCCCCGGACACGAGCGCGAGCAGCGTCGACCCTAGCTTTCTGCTCGGCGGCGGAGAAATGGGCGTGCTCATCCGGGGCTTCGACTGGACGCAGACCTCGCTCGGCGCGCCGGAGGACTGGCCGCAGAGCCTGAAGACGGCCATTCGCATCATGTTGACCTCGCGCCAGCCCATCTGGATCGGCTGGGGCGACGAGCTGTTGTTCTTCTATAACGACGCCTACCGGTCGATCATCGGCGGCAAGCATCCGCAGGCGCTCGGCCAGCCAACTTCGGTCGTGTGGCGCGAGATCTGGGACGACATCGGGCCGCTGCTCGACACGGCGCTCGCCGGCGTCGAAGGCACCTTCGTCGAACAGAAGCTCCTGATCATGGAGCGCAACGGTTTCCCGGAGGAGACGTACTACACGTTCTCCTACAGCCCGATTCCGGACGACCGTGGCGACGCGGGCGGCATCATCTGCGCGAACAGCGACGACACGCAGCGCGTGCTGGGCGAACGGCAACTGACGGTGCTGCGCGAACTGGCGACTTCGGCCGCCGACGCGCGCACGTGGCTCGAAGCCTGCGAACGCTCGATGAACGCGCTAAAAAGCGCGCCGCGCGATCTGCCTTTCGGCCTGCTCTACGCGGCCGACCCCGGCAACGAGACCGCGACGCTCGTCGGCGCCTGCGGCATCGCGCCGGGGCATCCGGCGGCGCCCGCTACGCTGAACGCCAATAAGCGCGAGCCGTGGCCGTTTCAGGACGCGCTGCTCGAAAACCGCCCGCAGCTCGTGACGAACCTGCATCAGCATGTGGGCGCGTCTTTGCCCACGGGCGCGTGGAAGGCCGCGCCGACCACCGCCGTCATGGTCCCGATCGCCCCGACCGGCGAGACCGGTCATGCAGCCGTGCTGGTCGCGGCGCTCAATCCGTATCGACTGTTCGACGACGGCTATCGCACCTTCATCAATCTCGTCGCCGGACAGATCGGCGCGGCGATCGGCTACGCGCACGCCTACGACGAAGAGCGCCGCCGCGCCGAGGCGCTTGCGGAGATCGACCGCGCGAAGACGACGTTCTTCTCCAACATCAGCCACGAATTCCGGACGCCGCTCACGCTGATGTTGGGCCCGCTCGAAGAAATGCTCGCGGACCGCAACCGCGTGCCGCCCGAGGACCTGCGGCTCGTCCAGATCATGCATCGCAACGGCATGCGGCTGCTCACGCTCGTCAACGCGCTGCTCGACTTTTC
This sequence comes from Caballeronia sp. BCC1704, assembly GCF_902833455.1. Taxonomy (NCBI): domain Bacteria; kingdom Pseudomonadati; phylum Pseudomonadota; class Betaproteobacteria; order Burkholderiales; family Burkholderiaceae; genus Caballeronia; species Caballeronia sp. BCC1704. The sequence continues at coordinate 171,535 of NZ_CADFFT010000005.1, forward strand.
GCGCATCGAGGCGGGCCGCATCGAGATTCATCGCCAGCGCACGGACATCGCCGCGTTCACCGCCGAACTCGCGTCGCTGTTCCGCTCGGCCATCGAGACGGCCGGCTTGACGCTTCGCACGAACATTCCCGATACGCCCGTGCTCGCCGACATCGACCGCGACATGTGGGAGAAGGTCGTGATGAACCTGCTATCGAACGCGTTCAAGTTCACGTTCGAGGGCAGCATCGAGGTGGCGCTTGCCGTGCGCGGCGGCGTGATCGAAGCGAGCGTGTGCGATACCGGCATCGGCATTGCGGAGCACGAGCAGGCGCGCGTGTTCGAACGGTTCCATCGCGTGGCGGGCGCGGCGGGCCGCTCGGTGGAAGGCAGTGGAATCGGGCTTGCGATGGTTCAGGAGCTCATCAAGCTGCACGGCGGCAGCATCGCCCTGACGAGCCGCCTGGGCGAAGGAACGTGCTTCACCGTGACGCTGCCGGCCGCGCACGAGGGCGCAGCGTCGCGCGCCGACGCCCCGCGCGCTGAGGCCAGCAGCCGTGCGCGCTCCTTCGTCGATGCCGCGTTGCGCTGGACGCCGGATGCGGACCCGGCCGACGCCGCCGCGCTCGACGTCGCGAACCTCGATTCGCCGCTCGCGGAAGCCGCTGAAGCCGCCGCGCCATCGGATGCGCTGACGGGCCGCGTGCTCGTCGTGGACGACAACGCCGATCTTCGCGAATACATGCGCCGCCTGCTCGCCGCCGCGGGCCACGACGTGAGCGTCGCCGCCGATGGGCAGGCCGGGCTCGACGCCGCCGTCGCGCTGCGTCCGGACGTCATCGTTTCCGACGTGATGATGCCGCGCCTCGACGGCTTCGGCCTCTTGCGCGCGCTGCGCGACGACGAGACGCTGCGGGAAACGCCGGTCGTGCTGCTGTCGGCGCGGGCGGGCGAAGAAGCGCGCGTCGGCGGGCTCGAAGCGGGCGCGGACGACTATCTGACCAAGCCGTTCTCCGCGCGCGAACTGCTCGCGCGGGTGGCGAGCAACCTGCGGCTGTCGCGGCTGCGCCGCGAGACCGAGCAGCGCCTGCGCGAAGAGTCGCGCGTGCTCGAAGTGCTCAACCGCGTCGGCACCACGGTCGCCGCCGAACTCGACCTCTCGCGCGTCGTGCAGGTCGTGACCGATGCCGCCACGGAACTGACCGGCGCCGCGTTCGGTTCGTTCTTCTACAACGTGCTCGACGACGAAGGCGGCAGCTACACGCTGTACGCGCTGTCCGGCGCGCCGAAGGAGAGCTTCGACAAGTTTCCGATGCCGCGCAACACGGCCGTCTTCGCGCCGACATTCGGCGGCCACGGCATCGTGCGCTCCGACGACATTACCAAAGATCCGCGCTACGGCCACAACTCGCCGCACTTCGGCATGCCGAAGGGCCATCTTCCGGTGCGCAGCTATCTTGCCGCGCCGGTCGTCTCGCGCACGGGCGAAGTGCTCGGCGGCCTTTTCTTCGGTCACCCGGAGCCGGGCGTGTTCACGGATCGCGCCGAGCGCATCGTGAACGGCGTCGCGGCGCAGGCGGCCATCGCCATCGACAATGCGCGGCTCTTTCAGGCGGCGCAAAACGAAATCGCCGAGCGCGCCAAGGCGCAGGCCGCGCTGCGCGATCTGAACGAGACGCTGGAGCGCCGCGTGACCGAAGTCGTCGCGGACCGCGACCGGCTGTGGGAACTGAGCGAAGACCTGTTCGTGATCGCGAGCTTCGACGGCGCGCTGTTGCGCGTCAGCCCGTCATGGTCGTCGGTGCTGGGCATGGATACGGAGCGCCTGCACGCGCGCACGATGCTCGACATCGTGCATACGGACGACCGCGCCGCTGTCGCGCTGGAGCTCGACAAGCTGCGGGCGAGCGGCGCGCCAGTGCGCTACGAGTGCCGGCTCGGGCGCATTGACAGCGGCTGGCGCTGGATCGCATGGACGCTCTCGCTCGATCCGCGCACGCGGCGCATCCACGGCGTCGGACGCGACGTGACCGCGGACCGCGAAACGGCCGACGCGCTGCGGCACGCCGAAGAAGCGTTGCGCATGGCGCAGAAGATGGAAGCCATCGGCAAGCTGACGGGCGGCGTCGCGCACGACTTCAACAACCTGCTGCAAGTGATCGGCGGCAATCTGCAACTGCTCGCGAAAGACGTCGCCGGACAAGACAAGCCCGAGCAGCGCGTGAAAAGCGCGCTCGCCGGCGTGGCGCGCGGCGCGAATCTCGCCTCGCAACTGCTGGCGTTCGGGCGGCGCCAGCCGCTCGCGCCGAAGGTCGTCAATCTCGGCCGCTTCGTGCGCGGTCTCGACGACATGTTCCGCCGCGCGCTCGGCGACGGCATCGAAGTGGAGACGATCGTGTCGGGCGGCTTGTGGAACACGCTCGTCGATCCCTTCCAGGTCGAGAACGCGCTGCTCAATCTCGCGATCAACGCGCGCGACGCGATGAACGGGCACGGCAAGCTGACCATCGAGGCCGGCAATGCATCGCTCGACGAGACGTATGCGATGCGCAACGCCGACGTCGCGCCCGGCCAGTACGTGATGGTCGCCGTCACCGATACGGGCTCGGGCATGTCGGCCGAAGTACGGGAACGCGCGTTCGAGCCGTTCTTCACGACCAAGCGCGAAGGTCAGGGCACCGGCCTCGGCTTGTCGATGGTGTACGGCTTCGTCAAGCAATCGGGCGGGCACGTGAAGGTGTACAGCGAGGAAGGCCACGGCACGACAGTGCGCCTCTACTTGCCGCGCGCGCGGCAGGAAGAAGACCTCGAAACGAACGTGGACGCCGGACCGGCCAAAGGCGGCAACGAAACCATTCTCGTGGTCGAAGACGACGAGGAAGTGCGCGCGACGGTCGTCGATCTGCTCGCGGACCTGGGCTATCGCGTGTTGCGGGCGAAGGACGCGCAGAGCGCGCTCGCCATCGTCGAGAGCGGCGTGCCGATCGACATGCTGTTCACGGACGTGGTGATGCCCGGTCCGCTGCGCAGCACCGAGCTTGCGCGCAAGGCGCACGAGCGCGTGCCGGGCATCGCGGTGCTGTTCACGTCGGGTTACACGGACAACGCGATCGTTCACGCGGGGCGGCTCGACGAAGGCATCGACCTGTTGAGCAAGCCGTATACGCACGAGGCGCTGGCTCGCAAGATTCGGCATGTGCTCGGGCAACGCGCGCCCACTCCTGCCTCCTCTGCCGCGAATGCGACCGATGCCGCAACGCCCGAGTCCAGCGACGCCCTGCGCGTGCTGTTCGTCGAAGACAACGAGATGGTCCGCACGAGCAGCGCCGAGTTGCTGCGCACCATGGGCCTCGATCTCACGGAAGCCGCGAGCGTCGAAGAAGCCCGCGCGCTTTTTGGCGAGCAACGCTTCGACGTGCTGCTGACCGACGTGAATCTGGCGGGCGAATCCGGCGTCGCGCTGGCAAGAGAGGCATTGCGTCAGGCGCCGCGTCTGGGCGTCGTGTTCGTCACCGGCTACGACCTCGAACTGAGCGACGAGGAACGGCAGGCGCTCCCGCATGCGATCCGGCTGCGCAAGCCTTACGATCCGCTCGCGTTGATGGAGGCGCTGCGCGCGGCCGCGGCGCGCTGATTCATTCGGCTTCGCGCATGTCCATCACCACGAAGCCGCTCGCCTCTTCCTTTGCCGCGCGCTTCGCGACAGCGGCCGTCGCGCTGACGTGCGCGCTGCCGCGCGCCGTGCCCGGCGCCACGCGCACCGCGCCCGCCGAAAACCGCACGAAGCCGAAAAACGCGGGCCGCGCGAACCGGTCTTCGCCGTGAATGCCGCCGGCGAGCCGTTCTTCCGGCGAGTAGAAGCGCATCACGAGTTCGTCGAACGCGTGCATGGCGCGCGTGACGCGCTCGCGCCAGTCGTCGCTTTGAAACAGCAGCAAGAAGTCGTCGCCGCCGATATGGCCGAGAAAATCGCGCGTCGGCTCGCAGACCGAGGCGAGCGCGTTCGCGGCCGCCTTCAGCACTTCGTCGCCTTGCCAATAGCCGTAGCGGTCATTGAAGGGCTTGAAGTGGTCGAGATCGAAGTAACAGGCGACAAAGGCCGAGCCGTTCGCAATCAACCTGTCGATATGCGAATTGAGCGGCACGTTGCCCGGCAAGAACGTGAGCGGGTTCGCATAGCGCGCCGCTTCCACGCGCACTTCGGTGACGGCGCGCACCATGCTCGCGCCGGTCGCGAGCCCCGCATAACGCCCGTTCTCCGTGACGATGAAGCCGTCCGACAGATCGTGCGGATCATCGTTCGTGAAAAGCCGGGCGATCTCTTCGAGCGTGGAGCCGCGTTCGACGATCAGCGGCGCGAGATGCGCGAACTGCATGCACGGCCGCTTGCCGAACACTTCGCGGTGATACGGCAGCGCGTACTGATCCATGAAGGCGCGCCGATTGATGAGGCCGACCGGACGGCCGTCGTCAAGAATCGCCACCGCATGCAGCGACGGCCGCTCGTTGAAAAGGCGCGCGACGTCGTCGTTGCGCGACTTGACGGTAAGCGTCGGCGCTTCGACAAGCATGCGTTCGAGCAGCACGGCGTTCATGTCGGCGGTCGCGCCCGTGCGCGTGCGGGCCGGATAGACCGCAATTTGCGCCGAGCGCAACGCGCGCGCGACGGCATCCGGCACGCGCGCGCTCGGCGTCGCGGCGGGCTTGCCGAGCAGGAAACCCTGCGCGCAGGCAATGCCGAGATCGCGCACGATCTCCAGATCGGCTTCGCTTTCGATGCCTTCCGCGATCAGCAGCGCGCCGCTCGCGTTCGCGAACGCGACCATCGCCTTGACGGCTTCGAACTTGAGCGGGTCACGCGCGATGTCGGAGACGAAGAAGCGGTCGATCTTCACGTAGTGCGGGGCGAGCCGCACCCACAGATTCATCGAGGCATTGGCGCTGCCGTAGTCGTCGAGCGCGAACTGTGGACCCGACGCCCGCAGCGCGCGCACGGTCGCGCCGAAGCGCTCGGCGTCCGCAATCACGCTTTGTTCGGTCAGTTCGATGACGAGCCGCTTGGCATCCAGACCGCTGTCGCCGGCCAGATAGCCGGGCGTTTCGCGTTCGCCGAGCGCGGCCTCGATGGCCGCTGCGCTGAAGTTGATGAACAGCAGGCCGCTGCGCGCGAGTCGCGCGAACGCGGCGATGCAGACGCGCGCCGCCGCGTGCTCCAGCATGACGCCGCGCTGCTCGCGCGTCGCCTGCTCGAAGAGCACGGCGGGCGATTCCTGCGCGCTGCCGGCCGGCCCGCGAATGAGACCTTCATAGCCGATGACCTCGCCGTCCGCGAAGCGCACGATCGGCTGGAACACGGCCGTCAGCGCATTGGACGCGATGAGTTCTTCGATGCTGGGACACGATGCTTCATTGGCGCAGAGGCTGGCGGACATGGGCCTTTCGATGAGCGGGCTATCGTCCTTGGTAACGGTTCACGTTTCATCAACTTGAATGAAGCTTTCATGAAGCGATGCACCGCCCGGGTGCGCCCATGTCCTTACTGCGCTGCCTAGCGCGCGCGGCGGGCGCGCACGGCCGTGGCGAGCAGTTCGAGCACGGGCTCGGTTTGCGTCCAGCCGAGGCAAGCATCCGTGATCGAGACGCCGTGCCTGAGCGGCACGCCCGGCTTCAGGTCCTGCCGCCCTTCTTCAAGATGGCTCTCGATCATCACGCCCGTGATGCGCTTCTCGCCCGCCGACAGTTGACGCGCGATGTCCTGCGCCACATCCACCTGACGCAGATGCGACTTGTTCGAGTTCGCATGCGAGCAGTCGATCATCACCTGTTCGCGCTGGCCGAGCGCGGCGAGCGCGGCGCAACTCGCGGCCACGCTCTCGGCATCGTAATTCGGGCCTTTCTTGCCGCCGCGCAGAATCACATGGCAGTCGTCGTTGCCGCGCGTTTCGAAGATCGCGGCCATGCCCATCTTCGTCATGCCCATGAACGCATGGCTGGCCCGCGCCGCGACGATGGCATCCGCCGCGACCTGCACGCCGCCGTCGGTGCCGTTCTTAAAGCCGATCGGACACGACAGACCCGACGCAAGCTGCCGATGGCTCTGGCTTTCCGTCGTGCGCGCGCCGATAGCGCCCCACGCGATCAGGTCCGCGATGTATTGCGGACTCAGCAGGTCGAGGAACTCGGTCGCCGTGGGCAGGCCGAGGCCGCTCACTTCGAGCAGAAGCTCGCGCGCCCGTCGCAGTCCTTCGTTGATGCGAAAGCTGCCGTCCAGACGGGGATCGTTGATATAGCCTTTCCAGCCGACCGTCGTGCGCGGCTTCTCGAAGTACACGCGCATGACGATGCAGAGGTCGTCGGAAAGGCGCTCGGCGACGGTCTTGAGACGCCGCGCGTAGTCCATCGCCTGACCGTGGTCGTGAATCGAGCACGGGCCGACCACGACCACGAGGCGGTCATCGCGGCCGTGCAGGATGTCGGCAATCGCGGCGCGGCTCCCCTCGACGAGCGTCTGCACGGCGGGCGTGACCGGCAGTTCGTCGAGCAGGAGCGCGGGCGAGATCAGCGGACGCACCGCGCCGATGCGCGTGTCGTCGATGCGGGTAGTGTCGTGCGTGGAGTCGGCCACGCCGGCTTCCTGGTCGCGGGCGGGATTGTCGATGCGGCTCAATGTAGGCTCCGTCATGCGTTATCTAAGCGTGATATGCGTGCGCGATGCGGTATTCGCGCGCGATTGCAGTCTTTCGTTGCAAGGTTCGATTATCGCATTGATGACGACGCGCGCGAACGCGAGCCGCGATCGGTGCGTATGATGATGTTTCATCCAGGGAGAACACCATGCGAATCGAAACGTCGTTTCTCTTCGACCTCGACGGCACGCTCGTCGACAGCGTGTATCAGCACGTGCTGGCTTGGAAGGAAGCGCTGGATGCGGAAGGCATCGACCTGTCGGTGTGGCGCATCCATCGCAAGATCGGCATGAGCGGCGGGCTCTTCACCAACCAGTTGCTGCGCGAGACGCACGGCGAAATCAGCGCGGAACGGGTCGACCATCTGCGCCGGCTGCATGCCGAGGCGTATCAGCGCCTGCGCGCGCAGGTCTGCCCGCTGCCGGGCGCGCGCGAACTGCTCGCCGCGCTGACCGAAGCCGGCACGCGCTGGGCCATCGCGACGAGCGGCCGCATGGAAACCGCGGCGGTGAATCTGGAGGCGCTCGGCGTGGATGCGTCGAAGCAGGTCGTCGTCACGCGCGACGACGTGAAGTACGCGAAGCCCGATCCCGATCTGTTCATCGCCGCAGCGGAGCGGCTGAACGTGCCGATCGAGCATACGGTCGTCGTCGGCGACAGCATCTGGGACATGCTCGCCGCGCGCCGCTGCCGCTCGCTCAGCGTCGGGCTGCTGTCGGGCGGTTATGGCAGCGACGAGCTTGAACGCGCCGGCGCGCTGCGCGTCTACGAAGACCCGGCGGACCTGCTCGCCCATCTGGACGAGGTGGCCGCACGGCCGTAGGCATAGACATAGCCGCGTCGTCGAAAAACCGGGGAAGCCGTGCGAGAATCTTGCGGCCACAGGACCGTCTCGCCCATGCCTTCTTCGATTCGCAATTCGCTCGTCTGGGTCTTCGAACCGTTCGAGCGCGACGCCACGTATATCCGCAAACGCATGTTCGGATGCGACGCCGCTTATCTCGACGGCATGCTGTGTCTCGTCGCGGCGGACCGCGAGAAGCCGTGGAACGGCTTGCTGGTGTGCACGTCGCAGGAACGGCACGCCGCGCTCGTCGATGCCATCCCCGCGCTCAAACCGCATCCCGTGCTCGGCAAATGGCTCTACGTGGCGCAGGAACATCCGGACTTCGAGACGGTAGCGCAACACCTGACGGCACTCGTTCTCGCGCGCGATCCGCGCATCGGCGTGGAGCCGAAGCCGCGCAGGTCGCGCAGCAAGCGCAAGCCCTAAGACGTCGAACCGACATGACCACTTCTCTCGCCGCGCGCAGCGGCCACCTTCCGCTCGCGAGCATCGGCTGCATTCTTGCGTCGATGTTCTGCTTCGCCATCGTCGATGCGCTCGCGAAGATCGTCGCGCTACAGTATCCGGCCAACGAAGTGACGTTCTTCCGCATGCTGTTCGGCCTCATGCCCGCGTTCGCGATGTGCTGCACCGGCACGCGGTCTCTCGGCGAACGCATCCGGACGCTGGACCTCAAAGGCCAGACCGTGCGCGCGCTGACGCTGCTCGGCGCGTCGGCATTCTTCTTCGCGGGGCTGCCGTACATGCCGCTCGGCGAAGCCGTCGCGATTGCTTATTCGGAGACGTTGATCGTGGTCGTGCTCGCGCCTTTCCTGCTGCGCGAAAAGATGACGGCGCGCGGCGCCTGCGCCGCGTTCGCGGGCTTCGTCGGCGTGCTGCTCGTGGTGCGTCCCGGCGGCGGCGAAACGCACTGGCTCGGCCCGCTATTGCTGCTGTGCTGTGCTTTGTTCGGCGCGCTGTCGCTCATTCAGATCAAGCGGATTCGCGCCACGGACGATTCACGCACCACGGTCTTTTTCTTCTCGGCTGTCGGCACGGTCGTGACCGGCTGCACGCTCGCGTTCGAGTGGAAGACGCCGACGCTGCACGCGCTCGGCGTCATGGCGCTGATCGGCGTGTTCGCCACCGCGGGACAACTGCTGTGCACGGTCGCGTATCGCCGCGCGGATGCGGGCGCGCTGGCGCCGTTCAACTACACGAGCATCGTGTGGGCCGCGTTGTTCGGCTATGCGGTGTGGGGAGAAGTCATCGCGCCGCTGTCCCTCGCGGGCATCGTGTTGATCGTCGGCAGCGCGATCGTCGTCGCGTGGCAGCGCAAGTTGCCCGACGGCCCCAACGCATGAAGCGCCCTTCAAGACAAGCGCGGCGAAGCACGAACGGCCGGGCACGGGCAAATTCGCAACAGCGTCACATGGACATGGCACGCTGTCTTTTTGCGCAGGTACACTGCCGAGCGCAGTTCCGTAGTTCTCCATGTGACCTGTGACGTGCGATGCCGGCAAACGACCGTTCGCCGCTCCGCCGTCCACCACTTTTATTCTGCGAGCTTCCGATGAAAACTGCCGTTAAAAAAACTCTCGTTCTGTTCGTGCTCGCGGCGTTCGCTGCGCCTACGCTGTCGTTCGCTGCGGCCGAATACCCGGCCAACCAGAAGCGCCCCGCTTACAGCAAGACGCATAAGCATCACAAACATCACAAGAAATCGGCGGAGTAAGCCGGAGTCAAGCAAGCGCTGAGCGAGGCGGCCGCTGATCACGTAGATCAGCGGCCGCTTTCGTTTTTAGCCCGCATCGCCCGAACTGATCACCGACTGCATGCTCGTCAGAAGCCTGCGCAAATAGCGAAGCAGTCCGACCACATCGCCGAACGCGATAAAGCCTTCTTGCGCGCCTTCGTCCATCAAAGGCTTGCCGTCGAGTGTCTTGTCGATGATGAGACCGCCGTACGCCGCATGCGGCATGTACTCGTTCTCGGCGATATGAAAGCGGTTCCCGTTCACCGCCGCATCGCGCAGACGCATGAGGAACTGTACTTCGGCCGTACGCGAATTCGACAGCCGGTGTACGTCGAAGAAATCCGCCACCGCGAGAATCGCGTTCGTGCAGGGCACGTGCAGCGCGAAGGCCATGCGCGCTCGCGCGTCGTCGAATGTCGGCCACGCGGGAAGATCGTCGGACAGCTCGTGCTTCATCGACATGCCGTCTTCGCTGTGCGTGTGCGCTTCCGGCCGCGCATGGCGATGCGCGAGCACCCGCGCGACGGCGCTTAAGTCCGGCGCGCGCTCGCCATGATCTATCCAGTCGGCGAGCAGGCCGGCGTGCGTGTAGAGCGTCATCAATTGCGCGTCGATGAACGCGACACCGAGCCTGCAAGGGTCATGATGTGCCGTATCGGGCATGGTCGTCTCCGGTTTTTGATGCCGGAGACGCAAAATCCGCACCCGCGCCCGGCGCGTCAGAACAGGTTGCGCAGTCCGACCGATACGCCCGTCTGGTTCGACCGGCCTGGCAGTTCGACCACGCCCGCGCCCGTGACCTTGTTGAAGTCCACGGTGCCATACACTTCCGTGCGCTTGGAAAGCGCGTACTCCGCGAGCGCGACGCCCGTGTAGCGATTGCCGCTGCCCGTCGCGCCGCCGCCGATCGCCGCGTTCTTCATGTGGTCATAGTAGAACGCGCCGGTGAGCAAGAGCGCGGGCGTCACTTGCCACGTCACGCCGCCGAATGGGCCGTCGTCGCGGCGCCCGGACCCCTTGAGAATATCAACGCCCGCGACCAGATTGCGCTGCGCGAGCACGCTGTCCACGAAGCCGGTGTCATCGGTCGAATGCAGATAGCCGACGTACACCTTCGCCGGTCCGATGGCATAGACCACGTTGGCGTTCCAGATCTTCTGCTTGTTGCTGGCGTTGTCGCTGTTCTGCTGATAGCCGCCGTCGATGGAAAGCGGCCCGACCGTGTACGACGCCGTGAAGCCGTACATGTTGCCCGCGCCCATATGACCCGGCACCTGACCCGAGAAGCCGCCCGCGCCCGTCGCCGTGGAGTTGGTGCCGAACGAGTACATCGCGCCGAGCGTGAGGCCGCCGAACGTGCCGGTGTACTTCACGGCGTTGTCCGCATAGAGGCCCGCGCCGAGCGCCACCGGCAGCCATGCGTTCTCGAAGTAGTTGCCGACGGTGAGCGGGTCGTAGACATCGCCGAGCATGTCGAAGAGCGGCGTCTTCTGGCGGCCGAGCGTCACCGCGCCGTACTGGTTCGCAAGGCCCACGTAGGCCGCGCGGTTGAATTGGCGCTGGCTGTCCGAGTACTGACCGTTTTGCAGTTCCACGCCGCTTTCCAGCCGGAACACCGCCTTCAGGCCGCCGCCCAGTTCTTCGGTGCCTTTGAGGCCGAAGCGGCTATTGGTGACGGCGCCGTTGGTCATGAACACCTTGCCGTCGTTGTTGGCGTTGGCGTTCGTGAGATAGCGCACGCTGACGTCGGCGACGCCGTAGAGCGTGACCGAGCTTTGCGCGAAAGCGGACTGGCAGGCCAGTGCAATGGCCGATGCGGCGAACGCGCTTGCCGCGCGCGAGGTGATCGTCTTCATGGGTGTCTTCTGCGTCTATTTCTATCGATGTGATGCGCTCGTTTTCGGCGCATAGCCAGCGCGCGCTTCGAAAAAAAGCACGCGGACTTTTATCACACCAGATATCGCAGTGCACGTGGCCTCGCAAGCAAGCCCGGTCTTTGTGGTGTTTTACGCAACACTCGAGGCGCGGACTCAGGCTCGCACGGCTTGCGTCGTGCCCGACGGCGGAGCATCGAGGAAGCCTTCGCTCATCTCCTGCTCGAAGCGCGCGGGACTGCCCTCCCAGACGATGCGCGCATGCTCCAGCACATACACGCGGTCCGCATGCGGCAGCGCGAAGGTCACGTTCTGCTCGCCGAGCAGCACGGTAATGGGCGTGGTCTTTTGCAGCTTGTCGAGCGCCTTAGATAGCTGCTCCAGAATCACGGGCGCAAGACCGAGCGTCGGTTCGTCGAGAATGAGGAGCTTCGGCTGCATCATCAGCGCGCGTGCGATGGCGAGCATCTGCTGCTCGCCGCCGGACAGCGTGCGCGCCGTTTGCGCCTGTCGCGATTCGAGAATCGGAAAGAGCTCGAAGAGCCACGCGAGTTGCTCGTCGCGCGCCGTGTTCGCCAGATGATAGCCGCCGAGATCGAGGTTCTCGCGCACGGTCATGTCGCCGAAAAGCTCGCGCGTTTCCGGACATTGCACGATGCCCGCCCGCGCGATCGCCGCGCCGCTCATGCCTTTGAGCGGCTGTCCGCCGAAGCGGATGGTCCCGCTCGAAGGCACGAGCCCGCAGATCGCGTTGAAGAGCGTGGTCTTGCCCGCGCCGTTCAGGCCGACCACCGACACGAACTCGCCTTCGCGCACATGAAGACTCACGCCGTCGAGCGCGCGCGCCTTGCCGTAAAGCACGCCCACGTCCTCGACTTCGAGAATCGGCGCCTTCGTGCTCGATACGTCCGCCGTGCGTTCGCGCGCTTCGATCTTGCCGCCGAGGTAGACGCGCCGCACGGTCTCGTTGCGCATCACGTCGGCGGCCGAGCCTTCCGCGACGTACTCGCCGAGATACATGGCGAGCACGCGATCCGCGAGCGCCGCGAGACTCTTCACGTTGTGATCGACGAGCAGCACCGCGCGCCCTTCCGCGCGAAAACCGCGAATCAGCTCGGAAAACGCCTGCGATTCCGCTTGCGTGAGACCGGCGAAAGGCTCATCGACGAGCACGACTTTCGGATCGCGCGCAATCGCCTTCGCCATTTCCATGCGGCGCAGATCGGCAAACGGCAGCGTCGCGGGATGACGATGCATCACCGCGCCCAGGCCGACGCGCTCGGCAATCTCTCGCGCGCGCGTGTTGACGTGCGGGTCGGCCGCGAGCTTGAGCAGCGAATCCGGCAAGAGCGCGAGCTTGATGTGCTCCAGCACCGTCTGGCGATGCAGCGGCCGCGAATGCTGAAACACGATGCCGACGCCCGCCCTTGCGATGCGATGCGGCAGCCACCCGGCCATCTCGACGCCGCCGACTTTCACCGATCCCGCATTGGGACGCTCGATGCCCATGATGAGCTTCATCACGGTCGACTTGCCCGAGCCGTTCGGCCCGATCAGGCCGAGTATCTCGCCGGGACGGATGTCGAAGCCGATGTCTTTCACCGCTACCAATCCGCCGAAGCGCTTGGTAAGCCCGCGCACGGAAAGCAAAGGCGTGTCGTTCATTCGCGCTCCCTCACGCGCAGCAGGTTGCCAAGCAGTCCGTCCGGAAAGAACAGAATGACCGCGAGCGCCACGGCCGCGACCACGAACGTGTTGATCTGCCCGAGCGGACGCAGGAACTCACCCGCGACGATCAGGAAGATGGAGCCGAGCACCGCGCCGAGTATCGTGCGCCGGCCGCCCAGGACGGCCGCGATGATGATCTGCACGCCCACGCCGAGATCGACCACCGTGCTCACGGATGCCGTGCCCTGATAGAACACGAGCATCGCGCCCGCGACGCCCGAGAACACCGCGCTGATGCAAAACGCCGCGAGCTTATGCTTCGTCACGTTGAAGCCGAGCGCCTGCGCGCCGACGGTGTCCTGTCCGCTCGCTTGCAAGATCAAGCCGATCGCCGAACGCGACAAGCCGAACAAAAGAATCGCACACACGATGAGGAACGCGAGCGCGATCCAGTAGTTGTGGTTCGCATCGACGGACATTACATCGGGCACCATCATGCCGATCTCGCCGCCCGTGAGACCCGCGAAAATGACGATCGCGTTCTGCAGCAGCAACACGGCCACCAGCGTGACGAGCCCGAAGTAAGGACCGCGCAGGCGCAGCGCAGGCACCGCGAGCAGCAGCCCGCCGATCAGCGCGACGACGCCGCCCGCGATCACGCATACGGGAATCGGCGCGCTGAAGTGCGCGTTGAGCATCGCGGCGGAATACGCGCCGAGGCCGATCAGGAACGTCGGACCGAAGTTGACTTCGCCTGCGAAGCCGAACAGCAGATCCCACGACATCGCGAAGACGCCGAAGTAATACGCGACCGTCAGCACGCCGAGAATGTAGCCGGACAGCCACCACGGCAAAGTCGTCGCGATGACGGCGAGCAGCACCGCGGCCCATAGCACGGGCGAACGGAACAGGCGATTGACGTTGTTCATGTGCGTGGCTCCGGTCAACGCCGCCCGAGGAAGCCTTGCGGCCGCACATAGACGACCAGCACCAGCAGCAGCAACGCGGGCAAGGGCCGCAGCGTCGGCGCAATCAGATAAGCCGTGACCGTCTCCAGATAGCCGACGACATACGCCGCCATGAGCGACCCCGACACGCTGCCGAGCCCGCCCAGCACCACGATGGAAAACGCGCTCGCCGTGAGCTGCCCCGTGTTGTTCGTGCTCACGCCGAGAAACGACGCGAGCAGCACGCCCGCGATGCCCGCCAGCACGCCGTAGATGGTCCACGCGAGCAGATAGATGCGCGACAGTTCGAAGCCGAGCAGCGTGAGGCCGCGTGGGTTCATCGACGCGGCGAGCAGCGCCTTGCCCGCCCGCGTGCGATTGACGAAGAGCCACAGTAGACTGATCACGACCCAGCACACCACGGCGATCATGATCTCGTTGTAGGGCACGCGCACGCCCGCGATGCTCAGCACGCCGCCGATGAGCGGGCGCATGGTGATCGGGTTGTCGGTGAAGAGATACGCCATGCCCTGCTGAATCATGATGCCCCAGAGCAGCGTGCCGGTAAGCACGAAGATTTCCTTTTCTTCGCGCGGTATGGCGGCGGAACGCTGAATGGGCCGCACCACCATCAGATAGGTGATGTACGCGGCGACCATGCCGCATGCGACGCCGAGCAGCGTGCCGAGATAGGTGCCGAGGCCCGCCTCGCCGGCGAACATCCAGCCGAGCAGCGCGGCGACGAGCATCACGCCGCCGTGCGCGAGATTGAGCACGCCGGACACGCCGAAGATGAGCGTGAAGCCTATCGCGCCGAGCGCATAGAGCGAGCTGATGGCGAAACCGTCGATCAGAATCTGCAGTGGCAGCATATCCGGCCTTCGATGTGAACACGCGTATCGATGCGGGCGTTCGTCTCATGCGAAGCGCCCGCGCGCCATGCATCCGGCAATGCCCTACTTCGCCGCCTGCTGCACCTTGACGAAAGCCGGGAACTTGACCTTCGCGTTGGCGATGGACGCCGGCCAGATTGCCACTTGCTTGCCGTCCTGCCATTGCAGGTTGATGCCGGTGATATAGCCCGGACCGTACTTCAGCGCATGCGTGAACTGATCGTTCTTGCCGTAGAACTGCCAGCGCCCGATGGTGCCCACGTAGTCCGTCTTTTCGAGCGCATCGACCATCTTGTCGGGATCGGTGGAACCCTGATTGCGATGGATCGCATCCGCGAGGATGTACACGAGGTCGTAGCTTGTGAAGCCGTCATACGCGGGCGACACGCCGAACTTCTTCTGATACGCATCGACGAACGGCACCGTCTTCGGCGTCACGGCGACGCCCGGCGCGGCCGCCGATGCGGTGATCACGCCTTCGGTCGCGCCATTGGTGTCCTTCCAGAAGCTTGTCGTGGTGGCTTGCGAGCTTTGGCCCGTCATCGGAATGGGCACTTGCTGGTCGTGCCATTGCACGGTGGGCTGCACGCCGACGTGGCTGATGCCGGTCGTGATCGTATCGGGATGCTTCGCCTCGATCTGGTTGAAGATCGGCGTGAAGTCCGACGTATCCGGATTGAAGCGGATGTGGTCCAGCACCTGAAGCCCCGCCTTCGGCAGACACTCCAGATAGCGTTCGTCGAGCGGCTTGGTCCACGCGGCGTCCTCGCTCATCACGACAGTCGTCTTCATCTTGAACTGGCCGACGAGGATATCGTGCGAGAAGTCGCAGATGGACTGCGCGATGAACGCGGAGGTCATCCAGCCGTGGAACGTGTACTTGTAGTGCTCGTAGTCGTCGTGGACGTGCTTCGATATGTCGTTGCTCGCCGCGCCCGGCGTGATGAACGGCATCTTGAGGCGGGCGGACCACGGCTCCATCGCGAGCGCGACTTCGCTGATATAGCTGCCGATGATCGCCACCACCTTGTCCTGATTCGCCGCGCGCTGGAACGCGCGCACGCCATCCGACGCGGAAGAGTGGTCGTCATAGGCGACGATTTCGATCTTGCGGCCATCCACGCCGCCGTGCGCGTTGATCTCGTCGGCGGCCATCTGCGCGGACTTGCTGATGGACGCTCCCGCCACCGACGATTCCTCGCTGATCACGCCAATCTTCAGCGGCTCTCCCGCCGCATGAGCCGTGGCGATCAAGCCCAGGCTCGTCATCATGGCGCCGGTCGCCATGAAACCATGCAGTCGCCACGTCTTGCACCTGGACATGTCTCGTCTCCTTGTCGTCCAGAGCCGGCGCTCGAACGCGCTCTCTCTGGCCATGCAGGAACTGCGCTTTGATCGTTATGGACCGACGCCATCCGCCGACGTTTTCCGCATACGTGCAGCTGTTAAGGATGTGCGCACAACAGTAGCATTCGCTCAATAGGCGCTGAATCAGTAGTTACGATAGACAGGACTAGGGCATGTCATGCTGCAAAGCGGCAAAGCACAGCGCGTCATCGTTAGACGCTATGCTTGTCGATAACGAATACTTCGACGGAGGCAATGTCCGATGCTGACCATCTGGGGCCGAGCGAATTCGGTCAACGTGCAGAAGGTGCTGTGGTGCTGCGACGAGTTGAGTCTCGACTATGAGCGCATCGACGCGGGCATGCAGTTCGGCCGCAATCACGAGCCCGCCTATCTGGCGATGAACCCGACGGGCCGCATACCCACGCTCGTCGATGGCGACTTCGTGCTGTGGGAATCGAATTCGATCATCCGCTATCTGGTCATGCAATATGGCCGCGACGATGCGCTCTATCCCGCCGATCCCAAGGTCAGGGCGAGCGTGGACCGCTGGCTCGACTGGACGCTCTCCACGCTGCAACCCGCTGAACGCCCGGTTTTCTGGGGCTATGTTCGAACGCCCGAAGCCAAGCGCCACGTCAAGCAGCTCGAAGCCGACGCAATGGAAGTGGAAAAGCTCTGGCGCATGCTCGATGCGCATCTGAAAGGCCGCGACTACCTCGAAGGCGGCACCTTCACGCTGGCCGATCTCGTCGTCGCGGCGTATGCGCGGCGCTGGTACGGCATCGCGGAACTCGCGCGGCCGTCGCTGCCCGACCTCGAACGCTGGTATGCGCGGCAGTCGGCGCGCGCGGGCTTTCAGCGCTATGTCGCGCACGAATTGACCTGACTGCGAATTACACCCTTGGACCGTACCGCCATGACTATCGAACTGCATACGTGGAACACGCCGAACGGACGCAAGATCAGCGTCGCGCTCGAAGAAATGCAGCTGCCCTATACGGTCAGAACCGTGAACATCACGAAGGGCGAGCAGCATGCGCCCGACTTTCTGCGCATCAGCCCGAACAATCGCATTCCCGCCATCGTCGATCCCGAAGGTCCCGATGGTTCCGATCCTCAGCCTATCAGCGTGTTCGAATCGGGCGCGATCCTGCTGTATCTCGGCGAGAAGACCGGCAAGTTCCTGCCCGCGAGCCTCCGCGAACGCGTGCCCGTGCTCGAATGGCTGATGTGGCAGATGGGCGGCTTCGGCCCGATGCCGGGACAGGTGCATCACTTTCGCATGGTCGAAGCGGAAAGCGACCGGCGCTATGGGCTCAAACGCTATTCCGACGAAACGCGCCGCTTGTACGGCGTGCTCGACAAGCGGCTCGGCGAAGTGGAGTACGTCGCGGGCGCGCTGTCCGTAGCCGACTTCGCGATACTCGGCTGGGCGTGGCGGCACGAGCGGCATCAAGTCTCGCTCGACGATTACCCCAACGTGAAGCGTTGGTACGAAGCGCTGTTCGCACGTCCGGGCGTGCAGCGCGGCTTCGAAGTGAAGCTCGACGATCTGGCTTGATAACCGCCGTATCCGCACGAGGACGACGATCATGAACGCCGGCAAATTCGACGAAGGCCTTCCCAAGACCGCCGCCAACTATGCGGCGCTGACGCCGCTCACGTTCATCGAACGCGCGGCTTGCGTCTATCCGACGCGGCTCGCCGTCGTGCATGGCGACGTGCGTCGCACATGGGCCGAGACCTACGCGCGCACGCGACGTCTCGCGTCGGCGTTGGCTTCGCGCGGCATCGGCTTGGGCGATACGGTCGCGGCCATGCTGCCGAACACGCCCGAGATGGTCGAAGCGCACTTCGGCGTGCCGATGACGGGCGCCGTGCTCAACACGCTCAACACGCGCCTCGATGCCGCGACGCTCGCCTTCATGCTGACGCACGGCGAAGCGAAGGCGATCATCGTGGATCGCGAGTTTTCGGCGGTCGTGAAGAAGGCGCTCGCAAACGTACCGCAGCCGCTGATCGTGATCGATGTAGATGACCCGCAGTACACCGGCGAAGGCGAACGCATCGGCGAGATCGACTATGAGACGCTGCTCGCGAGCGGCGATCCGGCGTATCAATGGTCGCCGCCATCGGACGAGTGGAACGCCATCTGCCTGAACTACACGTCGGGAACGACGGGCAATCCGAAAGGCGTCGTTTATCACCATCGCGGCGCATACGCGAATGCGGTGAGCAATATCCTCGAATGGGACATGCCGAAGCATGCGGTGTATCTGTGGACCTTGCCGATGTTCCATTGCAACGGATGGTGCTTTCCGTGGACGGTCGCCGCACGCGCGGGCGTCAACGTGTGTCTGCGCAAGATCGACGCGAAGACGATCTTCGATCTGATCCGCAGCGAGCGCGTCACGCATTATTGCGGCGCGCCTATCGTGCAGAACCTGCTCGTCAATGCGCCGGACGACATGAAGGCCGGCATCGCGCACAAGGTTCACGCGATGGTCGCGGGCGCCGCGCCGCCTGCCGCGATGATCGAAGGCATGGAGCGGCTCGGCTTCGAACTGACGCATGTGTATGGCCTCACGGAAGTCTACGGACCCGCGACCGTCTGCGCGCAACAAGCCGAATGGAGCATGCTCGATATCGGCGAACGCGCGCGGCTCAATGCGCGCCAAGGCGTGCGCTATCACTTGCAGGACGCGGTCAGCGTGCGCGATCCGCTGACGATGGAGCCGGTTCCCGCTGACGGCGAAAGCATCGGCGAGATCATGTTTCGCGGCAACATCACGATGAAAGGCTATCTGAAGAACGCGAGCGCGACGGAAGAAGCCTTTCGCGGCGGCTGGTTTCATTCCGGCGATCTTGCGGTCATGTATCCGGACGGTTACGTGCGAATCAAGGATCGCAGCAAGGACATCATCATCTCGGGCGGCGAGAACATATCGAGCATCGAAGTGGAGGACGCGCTTTATCGGCATCCGGCGGTGCTCGCCGTCGCGGTCGTCGCGAAACCGGATGCGCGCTGGGGCGAGACGCCCTGCGCATTCGTCGAACTGAAGGCCGGCGCAGAGGCGAGCGCCGAAGAACTGATCGCGCATTGCAAGACGCTGCTTGCCGGGTTCAAAGTGCCGCGCGCGATCGAGTTCTGCGAGTTGCCGAAGACATCGACCGGCAAGATTCAAAAGTTCGAACTGCGCAAGCGCGCGGGCTCGGTCGCGGCAATCGACGTTTGATGGAGAACACGCCATGAGCGATACGGAAGCACTGGTCCACGTCGAACATGACGCATACGGCGTAGAAGGCGCGGTGTCGGTCACGATGAACCGCCCCGCCGCGTTCAATGCGCTCTCCGAGTCCATGCTGGATGCATTGGACACCGAACTAAATGCGATCGCTCGATCCGATGCACGCGTGGTCGTCATCGCGGGCGCGGGGCGCGCGTTCTGCGCGGGCCACGACCTGAAGGAAATGCGCGCGACGCCGGCGCTTGCCTACTATCGCGAACTCTTCGCACGCTGCTCGCGCATGATGATGACGATTCAGCGCATGCCGCAGCCGGTCATCGCGCGAGTGCATGGCATCGCGACGGCGGCGGGCTGTCAGCTCGTCGCGATGTGCGATCTCGCCATTGCATCCGATGAAGCGCGCTTCGCGGTATCCGGCGTGAATCTGGGCCTGTTCTGCGCGACGCCGAGCGTGCCGCTTTCGCGCAACGTCTCGCGCAAAGCGGCGTTCGAGATGCTCGTCACCGGCGACTTCATCGATGCGCGGACCGCATGCGAGCGTGGCCTCGTGAATCGCGTCGCATCGCCGAATGAACTCGATGAGGCCGTGCGCGCGCTTGCAGCGAGCATCGCACGCAAGCCGCGCGAAGCCGTCGCGGCGGGCAAGCGGCTCTTCTACCGGCAGCTCGAAACGGGCATCGAAGCCGCGTACGCGCTCGCTGCCGAGACGATGGCCTGCAACATGATGGACGAGTCCGCGCTCGAAGGCACGCAAGCGTTCATCGAGAAGCGCCCGCCGCGATGGTGACGTCTCACGCGTGTCCACATGCGGGTTGGGGCAAACGCTTATGGCCGCCCGGTTCATATTGCAAAGCGCATCGCTCTTGTCTAACGTCATGCGCAGCCGTGACGGAATGTCGCGCCTATATGTCGTTCCATCGCATGTTTGCCGGAATGCATAGCGGTGCGTCGTACCGCGCACAGCCCACGACAAAGCAAAGACGAGCGCGCCACGCCAGATGTCTCGCGAGCGGCGCGCCACGGAGACCACGATGAACAGCACCATCAAGCAGGGGGCCGCGCACGGCCCGCATGGCTTCTTTTCCAAGGAAGCGACTATCGCCCGGCCCGGCTTCTCGCGCTGGATGGTGCCGCCCGCGGCGCTCGCCGTGCATCTCTGTATCGGGCAGGCGTATGCGTTCTCCGTCTTCAATGCGCCGTTGACGCGCGTGGTCGGCATCACGCAGTCCGCGCCCGACGACTGGTCGCTCACGACGCTCGGCTGGATCTTCTCGCTCGCCATCGTGTTTCTCGGGTTGTCGGCGGCGTTCGCGGGCAAGTGGCTGGAGAAAGTCGGCCCTCGCCGCACCATGTTCACCGCGGCCTGCTGCTTCGGCGGCGGCTTTCTCGTATCCGCGCTCGGCGTGTACCTGCATCAGATCGTGCTCCTCTATCTCGGCTATGGCGTGATCGGCGGCATCGGGCTGGGGCTCGGCTATGTGTCGCCTGTCTCGACGCTCATTCGCTGGTTCCCGGACCGGCGCGGCATGGCCACGGGCATGGCGATCATGGGCTTCGGCGGCGGCGCGATGATCGCCGCGCCCGGCTCCGTCGCCCTCATGAACTACTTTAAGAGCGCGACGAGCGTCGGCGTGGCCGAGACCTTCGTGGTGCTGGGCGTGCTCTATTTCATCTCGATGACCATCGGCGCGCTCGCGATTCGCATCCCGCCAGCGGACTGGAAGCCGGCCGGCTGGACGCCGCCTGCCACCGCGAACAAGATGATCACGAAGAACCACGTGCACATCGACCAGGCGCTCAAGACGCCGCAGTTCTATCTGCTGTGGCTCGTGCTCTTTCTGAACGTGACGGCGGGCATCGGCGTGCTTGGTCAAGCCTCCGTCATGATCCAGGAGAGCTTCAAGTCGTCGATCACGGCGGGCGCGGCGGCCGGCTTCGTCGGCCTGCTGTCGCTCTTCAACATGGGCGGACGCTTCGTGTGGGCGTCGGCGTCGGACTGGATCGGCCGCAAGAACACCTACTTCGTGTTCTTCGCGCTGGGCGCGGTGCTCTACTTCCTCGTGCCGCAGTTCGCGCAGGCCGGCAGCATCGCGCTATTCGTGCTCGCGTACGGCGTGATTCTCTCGATGTACGGCGGCGGCTTCGCCACGATTCCGGCCTACCTCGCGGACATGTTCGGCACGGCGTTCGTCGGCGGCATTCACGGGCGTCTGCTGACCGCGTGGGCAGCGGCGGGCATCGCGGGTCCGGTGCTCGTGAACTACATCCGCGCCTACGAAGTGGCACGCGGCGTCCCGAAGTCGGATGCTTACACGATGACCCTGCACATCATGGCGGCGCTGCTCGTGATCGGTTTCGTATGCAACCTTCTCATCAAGCGCGTGGACGAGAAACATCACATGGACACGGCGGCCACGGCCGGCTGAATCAACGAGACCCACAAGAAACGCACAAGGAGACCCGCATGAACGATCGATACGAGGGCGGCTCGTCGAACAAGGCGCTGTTGCTGCTTTTCTGGCTCTACGTGCTGATTCCGCTCGCGTGGGGCATCACGAACACGCTTTCTCAGGCCGTCAAACTCTTCAAGTGACGCGGCGGTCACGCGCCGGACGCCGCATTCCGGCGCGCGACTCGCGCCACGCCTCAACGGCCGCGCTGGCTTTGCCGGCTCAGGCTGCGTCGCGCGAGCGCGCTCAGGAAGAGCGTGCCCGCCACGAGTTCGACCAGATACACGCCTGCCATCATCCAGTCAGCTTCAGTCATCGTCGTTCTCCTTCGAAGTGAGGTCGCAGCGGCGCTGCGCAGAGTGTTGTACGTTTGCCGTTCTGGCAGGAATAACGGCAGGCGCGCGCGAAGGTTGAGCGGTGTTTCTTCGACCGGAGAAAATCGATCGCGCGTTCGCGAACCGCGCGTGCGGCGCGGCGCGAGTCGGCGTATCGTGCGAAATGCTTCATCGCCCTCCATCAACTCCGTTTGCTATGACCACCTCTCGCCGACACTTCCTGATTCTGACAACGGGCGCGGGCGCATCGCTCTGGCTCACGCGAGCCAGCGCCGACGCGCCGCACTTAAGCGAAACCGATCCCGCGGCCATTGCCGTCGGCTACAAGGAAGATGCCGCGAAGGTCGACAAGGCGAAGTACCCGAACTTCGCGGCGGATCAGGCGTGCGCGAACTGCTCGCTGTTTCAGGGCAAGTCCACCGATGCGTGGGGCGGCTGCACGCTGTTCAGCGCAAAGCTGGTGGCCGGGCGCGGGTGGTGTGCTTCTTATACGAATATGTGAGGGGCGGGTGGCGAACCGTCACCGCACCGAATACCCCACGAACCGCCACACCCTGTCCGGATCCAGCATAAACGTCACGACTTCGCGCGCCGACTGTCGCGCCTGGCTGAACTGCGTATCGAACGAAACGCTCATGAACCAGCCCGCGGGCATGTTGCCGGTGCCGTCGAAATGCAGGTGCTTCACGCCCATCGGCATGCGCATGCCGGGTGTGCCGAGCGCGGCGCGGTCGCGCGTGACCTTGCTCACGAAGTCCTCGCGGGAGATCACTTTCTTCGCGACGGCCGACCCCGCATCCCACACTTCGCCCGTCTTGTTCTGATCGATCATCTTCACGATGACATCGGCCATTTGCGCGATGTGCTGATCCTGCTTGTCGAGTCCCGCCTGTTGTTCGCGCGTCAGCGAGGGCGCGGGCTGCGCGTGCGAGAGCGCGGCCATCGACATCAGCGCCAACGCGGCAAGCCGCTTGTTCATCCGTGTTTTCATAGTGTGAGGATTACCTATTGATTTGAAGCAATTGTAGGTCGCGCTTTTATGAGACAGTCTGAAATTTAGCGTTTCGTCAGGCGTACTGGATGCTGCGATCACGCGCATCGTTAGAGCCGGACACATCGTTCGAAGGAGACACCGACATGCGACTGGTCGACTGGAACATGCAATGGGGACGCGGCGTGGACGGCCGCGTCGATGTGGCGAGGATCGTTGCGGAAGCGAAAGCGCTATGCGATTTCGACGTGCTCTGCCTGCAGGAAGTCACGCGCGGCTTTCACGAGGGCGAGCAGGCGGGCGGGCTAGCGGGAGGCCCTGGCGCGGATCAGTTCGCGGAACTGGCGAGCCTCATGCCGGGCGCGACGGTCATCGAAGGAATCGGCTCGGATTTGCCGCCCGTAGGCTCGGGCACCGCGCGCAGGCAGTTCGGCAACGCTATCGTGAGCCGCTTGCCGGTGCGGCAAGTGCTGCGTCATTCGCTGCCGTGGCCCGCCGATCCGGCGAAGCCGTCGATGCTGCGCGTGGCGCTCGAAGCGGTCATCGAAACGGATGTCGGGCCGCTGCGCGTCATCAGCACGCATCTGGAGTTCTACTCGGAGACGCAGCGTCTCGCGCAGGTCGCGCGGCTGCGTGAGTTGCATCGCGAGGCATGCGAGCATGCACGCCGCCCGGCGAAAGCCGAGACGCTGGCGAGCCCGTTCGCCGATACCGCGCGGCCCATGTCGGCGATCGTCTGCGGCGATTTCAACAGCGCCTACGAAGGCGCGGCGTATCGCGCGATGCTGGAGCCGATGACCGATGCGCCCTCTTTCGTCGATGCATGGTCTCACGCGCATCCGAACGAGCCGCGCGCCGCGACCGTCGGTCTCTACGATCACGAGCAATGGGCATGCGGTCCGTTCGCGTGCGACTTTATCTACGTGACCGAAGATCTTGCGCCGCGCATCGTGGGCTGCGAGGCGGATCAGCTGAGCCGGTCATCGGACCATCAGCCCATGTGGCTGGAACTGCGTTAGGGTGCGTCAGCCGCGCGCGAGGTACTTCTCGACGAGCTTGACCCAGTACGTCGATCCGAGCGTCAGGACTTCGTCGTTGAAGTCGTAGCTGCTGTTGTGCAGCATGCACGGGCCGATGCCGTGCCCGTGCTCGCGATGCCCGCCCAGTCCGTTACCGATGTATCCATAGCATCCGGGACGCTCCAGCAGCATGTACGAGAAGTCTTCCGCGCCCATCGTCGGATCGACGTTCGTGTTCACGTGGTCCGCGCCCGCGACTTCTTGCATCACCCCGAGCGCGAACTGCGTTTCCGCTTCCGTGTTCACGGTCGGCGGATAGTTGCGCACGAAGTTCACTTCGGCCTTGCATCGGTAGGCCGCCGCCGTTGCCGTCACGATCTCCTTCATGCGCGTCTCGATCAGGTCGAGCACGTCGACGGAGAACGTGCGCACCGTGCCCGCGAGCGTCGCGGTCGTCGGAATGGCATTCACCGCGTGGCCCGCTTCCATCTTCGTGATGCAGAGCACGGCGGCGTCGATGGGCCGCTTGTTGCGCGTGACGATGCTCTGCAAGCCCGTCCCGATCTGCAACGCGGTGAAGACGGGATCGATGCCATCGTGCGGAATCGCGGCATGCGCGCCCACGCCTTCGATGCGGATCTCGAACTCGTTGCTCGATGCCTGCGTCGCGCCCACACGCGCGCCGAAGTTGCCCGCGGCCATGCCGGGCCAGTTGTGCAGCGCAAAGACGGCATCGACGGGGAATTGCTTGAAGAGGCCATCGTCGATCATCGCTTTCGCGCCGCCGCCGCCTTCTTCCGCAGGCTGGAAGATGAAGACCACGGTGCCGTCGAAGTCGCGATGCTTCGCCAGATAGCGCGCCGCGCCGAGCAGCATCGCGGTGTGGCCGTCGTGGCCGCAGGCGTGCATCTTGTTCTCGTGCTTCGACGCATGCGCGAACGTGTTGAGTTCGGGAATCGGTAACGCGTCCATATCCGCGCGCAGACCGATCGCGCGCGGGCTCGTGCCCTTTCTCAACACGCCGACCACGCCCGTCTTGCCGAGCCCGCGCGTCACTTCGATATCCCAGCTTTCGAGCTTGCTCGCGACGAGATCGGCGGTGCGCGCTTCTTCGTAGCAAAGCTCGGGATGCGCGTGGATGTCGCGGCGAATAGCTTTGAGTTCGTCTTGCGCCTCGGCGATCTCGGGAATGATCGGCATGCTGTCCTCTTGCGTCGAATGAAGAATACGGCATTGTCGATGGCCGTAATTCACAGGGAAAGCTGATATTTCTTGTCCGTGACTTAAGCAAAAGTCATGGGTTGCGCGCGGTCTCTGCCACGTGCGAGCGCGCGCGAATGCTGTCCTGCACCACGCGCATGACAGCGTGCCGGTCGTGAATCTTGCGTTCCAGCATGCCGACGACGCGGCGCGGCGTGTTCTTCGCGAGGGGCAGCACGGCGAGCGCGGGATCGCTCGCCCACGAACCATATTCGAGCAACGGCACGACCGACACGCCCGCGCCTTGTCGCACGAGTTCGACGATCACTTCCAGCGAATTCAGTTCGAGAAACTCGTTCACCGCGAGCCGGTTGTGCCGCAGCGCGCGATCGATTAGCGCGCCGGTGCGTTGCGCGCGGTCGAAGCGCAAAACGGCGCGCTCGCGAGCAACTCCGCTGCGCTGGTGCGCTCGCTCGCCGACGAGCCGATGGCGACGAGCGGCTCGGAATAGAGCGGCGTCCAGCTTAGACTCGCGGGCGTCTTGCCCGCCATTTCGACGATCACCGCCGCGTCGATTTCGCCGGCTTCGACTTGCGGCGCGAGCGCGAGCGCCTTGCCGGTGAAAAGCCGCACCTCGAGCCGCGGGTACTGCCCTTTCAACTCCGTGACCACCGATGCGAGCGCGCCCATCGCCGAATCCACCGCGCCTATCGACACCGAGCCGGCGATTTCATCGTCGAGGCCGGTGAGACGCATGCTGTCGTACAGCGCGACGATCCGCTCCGCCTGCGGCAACACCTGCTTGCCGATGCTCGTCAGCCGGTTCGTGCGGCCGACGCGATCGAACAGCGGCCGCTTCAGGTCGTCTTCGAGCGACTGCATCTGCATGCTGACGGCCGCCTGCGTCAGCGCGACTTTCTCGGCGGCGGCGGCGAACGAGCCGTAGCGCGCCACGGCGATGAACGTGCGCAAAAAGCGAATGTTGCTCATGGCGATCTCGCTCCGTATCAGGGAAGCACCTGACGCCGTAATCAGGTTTCCTTGAGTGTCAGTTCAGAAATTCTATATTTTCTTATTTCAGCGAGGCGTACTCTTGAGTGGTCGTTTCAGCAGGTTGAAGCGGATGTCGTCGCACGAAGCCGGGAGCCACCGCGCTCTTTACCTCACACACTCGACCCCAAGCCACGGAGTCCACTCGATGAGCACCGTACTACCTGCTTCCCACGCCGCCGGCGAAAACGCCGCGGTCAATCTTTCCGGGCGACGAGCCATCGTGGTATCGACCATCGGCAACGCGCTCGAATGGTTCGACTTCATGGTGTACGGCTTCTTCGCCGTCATCATCTCGAAGCTGTACTTCCCCGCGACCAGTCCGACCATCTCGCTGCTCGCCACCTGGGCGACCTTCGGCGTGGGCTTTCTCACGCGGCCGCTCGGCGGCGTCGTGCTCGGCGCGGTGGCCGATCGCGTCGGGCGCAAATCGGCGCTCACGCTCACCATTTCGCTGATGGCGGTCGGTATCGCGATCATCGCGTTCGCGCCGACGTATGCAGCCATCGGCGTGGCCGCGCCGCTTCTGATGCTGCTCGGCCGCCTGATCCAGGGCTTCTCCGCTGGCGGCGAAGTGGGCTGCGCGACGGCGTTTCTCGTCGAATATGCGCCCGCGAACAAGCGCGGTTACTTCGGCAGCTTCCAGATGGTCGCGCAGGCCGCCGCGAGCCTCGCGGGTTCCTTCTTCGGCGCAGTGCTCACGCGCACGCTGAGCCCCGAGCATCTGAACAGCTGGGGCTGGCGCGTGCCGTTCGTGATCGGCCTGTTGATCGTGCCGGTAGGTCTCTATTTGCGCTCGAAACTGGACGAATCGCCGGTCTTCGTCGAGAAGGCGCAAAAGAACGAACTCAGCGCGAGCCCTATCCGCGATACCGCGACCAAGCATTGGCTGCCCGTGCTGGCGGGCTTGGGACTGACGGTGTTCGGCACCATCGGCACGTATATCTTTTTGTTATACCTGCCGACGCACGCGACGCGCGTGCTGCACATGGCGCTCACCGACGGACTCATTAGCTCGACCATCGGCGCGCTGGTCTATCTGGTCTGCTGTCCGGTCTTCGGCAGACTGTCGGACCGTCTCGGGCGCAAGAAGGTGATGGCTACCGCGCTCGCGCTGTCGCTCGTGACCGCGTACCCGATTTTCTCGTTTCTGACCGCGCATCCGAGCCTGCCGACGCTTATCTGCTGCCAGGCGTTGCTCATGGTCTATCTGAGCGCGTATCAGGGCTGCTATCCGGCGTTCATCTCCGAACTGCTGCCGTCCAGCGTCCGCTCGACGGGCATCTCGGTGAGCTACAACGTCGCGGTGATGATCTTCGGCGGCTTCGCGCCGGCTATCGTTCAATGGCTCACGATGACGACGGGCGATCCGCTCGCGATCTGCTATTACGTGATCTTCGGCAGTGCGGTCGCGCTCGTGACGATTCTTCCGCTACGCGACCGCTACAGCGACGCGCTGCGCTGACGTGCATTGCCGTGCTGCATTGCGTTGATTAAGCCTCGATTAAGAAACGGGTCGTAGTCTGCATTTGACCGACCCACCCCTCCTTCCGGCCGCGCGACCGGCCGTTTTTTTGCTTATCGCAGATTTAAGGGACCGCTCGGAGGCTTTATCCGGCCACAGTCCGCGTTTCAGCGGTCGCGGGAGCCTGCCGTTTGAATGGCTGCAATACGCCGGAAAACTGACGGATGGAACGGACGCGCAAATCGGCCATTGCCACATCGAAACTGGTTGCGTTCAACGTCAGCAGTTCCACCGGTGGCAGACGTTGACGGCGTCGCGCGCTGAACTGGACTCCTACATCGGCGAACTCAGACTCGCGGCCGAATTCGGCCATTCGAATTGCCACAATTTCAACAGCCGACCCGTAGGTGGGGAGAGTAAGCGGCGGCGCCCCGTGCTCTGTCTCCGTGTATCTGTGGTAGCAATCACGTGTTGCGCCAACTTCATGCGCTTCTCCAATGCGAGGTCGACTGGGAACTCTTTCTCATTGAACGAAGAAACGCCAATCAACACGTATCCGTAACCGCCTATACCGTCGCGACGAGCCGCTTACCGACGAAACGAGCTAAGCCCGCAGATCAAAGATAACAAGTGGGCTAGCCAACACGTTCGACGTTCAACGCACGAGGCCCTTTCTCGGTTTCCTGAACCTGGAACCTCACTCGCGATCCTTCAAGAGCATCGGCCTCGTCCCGGACGTCTTCATAGTAGAAGAAGACGTCCTTCTTCTCGCTCCGTGTGATGAACCCGTATCCTTTGATTGGAAAATAGACCTTCACCGTCCCGTAATATAGTTCTTCAGATTGGTTCATCGTATAGCGCAGCGTCTGACTTGTTCTTGGGTTTGCACATCAACAGCTGGTGTCGCAGCGTTCGCGCCAGCAATGGGTCGGTACGAGATACTATGTTGATTCGCTGCATAGTCTTAAAATAGCTAACGTTGTACGAATATTTGCTCCGGTCTTTCTCGGACGTTCGACCGAGCATTTTTACTATTTTCTTCGTCTTAGTTACTTCTCTCACGTCGTATAGAGGGAGCATTTCGGAAAGCGATTTTCGAAGCCGACCGGACTCCGCGTGTCCAAGATAGCAAAGCATGGCGACGCGGCCCGAGGCGCGAGCAAACGCCTTGTGGTAAGACTCACTGACCCTTTCAACTTTCGCGGCTTCTTTGCATTTGTAGACTTCAACACGAACTAGTCTACGGGAGACCGAGTGGACTCGTGGTGCGCCACGGTTTAGCCACAGTCCTGTCACTTCCATTAGCTCTTCGGGATTCGCCTTCGTAGAAACTCTTGTCTTGTTATGCTTAAGCTTCAGGCCCTTTCCCTTGAGCATCGTTGCCACCATGCCAACGATCTTCTCGACCTTCTTCTCTGGCAGCCTGCGCGTAGACGAAATGGTGATGTCATCCAACAGGCGTGTGTACACCAAACCCGAATCGTTGCAATATTTGACAACAGAAGACTCGACATCATGTAGCACTAGATTCGCAAGATGGGAGCTCGTGCAAGCTCCTTGCGGAACCTTGTTCTCATACGTCGTGAGCGCTGCCAAGAAATCTGATACGTCTGCACCGAACTTAAAGAGGTGCTGATAGATGTTCGATACCCGGAGCTTCGAGATCGACGGGTAGAAATTTTTTACGTCCAGCGCGATTACGACATGGGCCAACTCATGCCGTTTGGCGTTCCGCACATAGTCTTTTCCCGGCACTCCACCATATAGGTACTCTGGGTAAGTCACATGCGAAAAGATTTCACGGTTGATACGTTTTTGAATGGTCTTGAGATGCAGACTTGGAATCACGATTGATCGTTGACTTCCGTCTGCTTTCGGGATCGCGTAAGCCGTGTAGTGCCGATCCAGATTTGCGCACGTATGCTCAAGAGCCGGCAGTGATACTCGAAGCGTCGCAGAGAGTGCGCGCAACGTGCCTATTGGTTTTTTTGTGTAATAAGGCCGCCTTTAAAAAAACGTGAACACCTACTCTACGTGATCAGATGATGCAAGTGATGCAACGGCAGAGATTCAAGCACCAACCAGCACTTGTACAACAAGTGAGCGATGCTGAGCCAGCGACTAGCGCGACCTACAAAACTGGTCTGCTCCCGCGTTCCAGTTTGTGTCTTCCTGACAATACGAACATTGACAATCGTTGTGCTTCGTTTATGAACTTCCATAAATCCCTCTTGGTTCGGTTAGGTTGGGCTCAAGACCCAACAGCTCATCGCCGAAACAAGAAGCGGAAACAAAAACTTATCGCTGACTCAAGTGTTCACGCACATTGCTCATCAACCGTCGCCGACATATCCCACCCATACGGGCCGCAGCCGCAAAGGCCGCGAGCGCGCTGGACGGGCCGTCGTCTCGGTCGTGTTCAGGCGTTCAAAGGAAAAGGCCTAAACGTCTCATAAGAGACTCGGATTTCCCGCTCAAGCAAACAACGATTTAAGAAGACTGATCGCCTAGGCGATACGCCTAGTCGGGAGCGAATTTACACGCCTTCATCTGGGAATTCAACTGATGTTTCGGAGCGTCGACGCATTTTTTTTATGAATCTTGGGTGCAACTTGACGAAGATCGTGTGGTGACTCAAAAGCCTCTCGCGCTTGACCACGCAATCGTCATTGATAACCCTTTGACTCCACAGGAAAAACCGAGATTGTGTAGCTGCAAATTGTTGCTTCAGCCAATCGATCGCTTCGGTTGGACACTGCGGTGCGGACACTGGGGGACCCCGGCTCCGATATCGCGCAACGTCTCGCTCGAGAACCAGCGAGACGACGGCAAGACCTCGTGTCCCGCCAACGTGGCATTGGGAAGTATTGGCAACCAGCGCAACGAGTCCTATGCATGTCGGCCATGTCGAGCCGCCGACGTCCAACGCAACGATCGGCTTGCGTCCTTGCGAGAAAACGATCGACGAACCGAGTGCAATGCCAACTATCTCCACAACTTAGACACTGAACTACCGATGCTTCTCGTAACAAACGATTGTTACGCCTTGGCGGTTCCGCTCGTCAATGTGAGCTTGATGAGCCGGGCAGTGCCTGTCATGTTATGCGATGCCGGAAATGTCAGCAATCCGAGGTGCTGCCGACTTCGAACGCTACAAGCGTCAATACCCGCAAAGGCCGAGCCGCTGCCCCCCGGAGCTCAGTTCGGCTGCGCGGTCCGCTCGGTCACCTGCCCTTGGATGTGCGCCAACGCAACCGCGTGGTGCGGGCAGATACGACCTCTTCGCGCAGATCCAAAGAGAACTTTCTTGAGGCCCATGCAATGCAATTTCTCATGCGTTCACTCCCCGTGATCGTCGTGCTCGTCATCTTCGTGACGCTAGGCGAACTCGTGCTTTCGCTCTTCGCTCGCGGCATCATGCCCCACTGACTAGTCGACAAACCGCAGCACGTTGTGCAGCGGCTCCCGCGCGCTTATCAACTGATTCTCCGGCTGCGACCAGTCCGCATAACCGAGGCTCATGCCGCAGACCACCGTCTCGTTCTCCGGCAGTTTCAGGTGCGTTGCAATGATGCGGTGATAGCGGTTGAAGGCCGCCTGCGGACACGTATCGAGGCCGAAGGCGCGCGCCATCAACATCACGTTCTGCAGGAAAATGCCGTAGTCGAGCCATGACCCGCGCTCCATCGTGCGATCCGTCGTGAAGATGACGCCCACGGGCGCGCCGAAGAATTCGAAGTTGCGCGCCATCTGCGCATGCATGCCTTGCTTGTTTTCGCGCGTCAGGCCGAGCAGCGTATAAAGACCGAAGCCGAGCGCGCGGCGGCGTTCGAGATAAGGCGAGGACCAAGTGCGCGGGTAGTACGGAAATTCCTCTTCGTGCTCGCGGTCGGCATCCGGATCATTGAACACGTCGAGTATCGCCTGCGACAGCGCCGCTTTCACGTCGCCCGTCAGCACGTAGACCTTCCACGGCTGGATGTTGCTGCCCGAAGGCGCGCGGCAGGCATGCGTGAAGATCGCTTCGAGCGTCGTGCGATCGACAGGATCAGGCAAGAACGCGCGGATCGAACGGCGCGTGGCAATGGCATCGGCGACGGAAAGGCTTTCGTTCATCGGGTGGAATCGGGCGGAAATAGGCAGTAGTGAAGGCAGTGAAGCGACACCGCGAACGCTACCACGCATTCCGCCGTAAGCCGTGTTTCACGCACCCGCCGTTCGATTCGTGAAAGATCCGCCGCGTCTGCCTATACTGGCTGAGTGTCATCTCGTATCACATCGAAAGCCGGAACGGTCCTGACGCCTTCACGCGCAGACCCGTTTCGCGCCGCATCTCCGCACTGGCGGGCGCTCGCCGCGCCCCGCATGTGTCGCCGCTTCTTCGTCTTTTTCAGTCTGGACGCTTCTTGCCGCTTTCTCGCAGCAAGTCGCGCCACTGCCCGCAACCATTTGCATGGGACCGGACGCGCCGCCGCGCCGGTCGAAAAGGAGAATGCTCGATGCAACACCCCGTCCCTCAATCGAACGCCACGCGCATCATGCCGCGCACGCCGCCTCGCGTTCATGAAACAGACTCCGCCACGCACGCCGCGCCGGCCGAAGTGCTCACGCCGCCATCGACCAAGTCGAGCGATGCGAACGCCAGCGTCACGCTGACCGTGAACGGCCGCAGCATGGCGCTATCGCTCGATCCGCGCACCACGTTGCTCGACGCATTGCGCGAGCATCTGCACCTCACCGGCACGAAAAAAGGCTGCGATCACGGTCAATGCGGCGCATGCACGGTGCATGTCAACGGCCGCCGCGTGAACTCGTGCCTGTGCCTCGCTGCCGCGCACGACGGCGATGCGGTCACCACCATCGAAGGCATCGGCGAAGTGGAAGCGCTGCATCCGCTACAGGCGGCCTTCGTCGAATGCGACGGCTATCAGTGCGGCTATTGCACCGCCGGCCAGTTGATGTCGGCGGTGGCGCTGCTCGACGAACCCATCGGCCCGAACGACGAAGACGTGCGCGAAGCCATGAGCGGCAATCTGTGCCGTTGCGGCGCCTATCAGAACATCGTCGCGGCGATTCAGTCCGTGCGCGGCAACAAGGGCTGAGGAGCGCGTCATGGAAATGTTCCGGCTTTCCCGCGCGCGCGACCTGCCCGACGCCATCCATGCGGGCGCGGCCGCGCATACCGCGCAACAAGGCGCGGAAGTGCGCTTTCTCGCGGGCGGCACGACGCTTATCGACCTGATGAAGCTCAACGTCGAGCAGCCCGCGCGCATCGTCGATATCAGCCGTTTGCCGCTCGACAAGATCGAAGCGACGGACGACGGCGGCGTGCGCATCGGCGCGACCTCGCGCAATTCGGATCTCGCGCATCATCCGCTGATACGCGAGCGTTATGCGGCGCTCTCGCAGGCGGTGCTGTCGGGCGCATCCGTTCAGCTACGCAACATGGCGACGACCGGCGGCAATCTGTTGCAGCGCACGCGCTGCGTCTATTTCCGCGATACCGCGTCGCCGTGCAACAAGCGCGAGCCGGGCACGGGCTGCTCCGCGATCGGCGGCTTCAACCGCACGCAGGCGATTCTCGGCACCAGCGAAGCGTGCATCGCGAGCAATCCGTCGGACATGAACGTGGCGCTCGCCGCGCTCGAAGCGACGGTTCACGTCGAAGGCGCGCGAGGCCAACGCGCGATCGCATTCGACGACTTTCATCTGCTGCCGGGTTCGACGCCCGATCGCGAGACGGTGCTCGAACCCGGCGATCTCATCACGCACGTGACGCTGCCGCCGCCGGTCGCGGGCACGCGTTCGCTGTATCTGAAGCTGCGCGACCGCGCTTCGTATGAATTCGCGCTGGCGTCCGCCGCCATTGTGATCGGCGTGAGCGACGGACGCATCGCGCATGTTCGCGTGGGCCTGGGCGGCGTCGCGACGAAGCCGTGGCGCGCGCGCGAAGCCGAGAACGAACTGCTGAACGCCGCGCCCGACGAAGCGGCCTTCCGCCGCGCCGCCGATGCCGCGCTCGCCGACGCGAAGCCGCAAAGCGGCAACGCCTTCAAGGTGGAACTGGCGCGGCGCTGCATCGTGCATGCGCTGAAGCTCGCCACGCAAGCGTCCTGAATCCGTCTGAATCCGATCGAGGAACCGACCCATGTCCACTGCGCCAGACATTCAGCCGTCACCGAACGGCGTCATCGGACGGCCGCAGTCGCGCATCGACGGACCGCTCAAGGTCTGCGGCCGCGCGACTTATACATCCGATGTCGATCTGCCCGGCATGCTATACGCCGTGCCGGTTGGCAGCACCATCGCGAGCGGCAGGATCACGTCGCTCGAATTCGCCGCCGCCGAAGCGATGCCGGGCGTGAAGCTCGTCCTGCATCGCGGCAATATCGGGCGTCTGTATCGCATACCCGGCAATTCGTTCGAGAACGGTTATGTCGATGAACAGCGCCCGCCGTTCGAAGACGACGTCATTCGTTATTACGGGCAATATGTCGCGTGCGTCATCGCGGTCACGTTCGAAGCCGCGAGCGCGGCGGCCGCTGCGATCAAGGTCGGCTACGAGGTCGCGCCGCACGACATCAGCACGACGCTCACACCCGACAAGCCGCCCAAGGTCGCGAGCGAACGCGGCGATCCGGACGGCGCGTTCGCCAGCGCGCCGGTGAAGATCGACGAGACGTATGTCACGCCCGTCGAGACGCACAATCCGATCGAACTGCATTCGACCATCGCGCACTGGGACGGCGAAAACTACACCTTCTACGAGACGAGTCAGGCGGTGTCCAACCATCGCGGGACGCTGGTGCAGATGCTCGGCGTGCCGAAAGAGAAGGTGCGCGTGATTTCGCGCTATCTCGGCTCGGGCTTCGGCGGCAAGCTGTGGATGTGGCCGCATTCGCTGCTCGCCGCCGCCGCCGCGACGCGTCTGACCGGCAGGCCCGTGAAGCTCGTCGTGAGCCGCAAGATGATGTTCCAGAACGTGGGGCATCGTCCGGTGACGCAGCAGCGCGTGCGGCTCGCGGCGACGCAGGATGGCAAGCTCGTGTCCTTGCAGCACGACTTCCTGAATCACAGCGCGCTCGCCGACGACTACACCGAAGACTGCGGCGAAGCCACGCCGCACATGTACAGCACGGCGAATCTGCGCGTGACGGGCGGCACGGTCAAGCGCCACGTCGGCTCGCCCACGTCGATGCGCGGCCCGGGCGCGGTGCCCGGCCTCTACGCGCTGGAATCGGCGATGGACGAGCTCGCCATCGCGCTGAAGATGGACCCGGTCGAACTGCGCCTGCGCAACGAACCTTCTGTCGATGAAAGCAGCGGCTTGCCGTTCTCGTCGCGGCATCTCGTCGAATGTCTGAAGACGGGCGCGGAACGTTTCGGCTGGTCGCAGCGCACGCCGGAAGTCGGCTCGATGAAGCGCGACGGACTCACGCTCGGCTGGGGCGTCGGCGCGTGCAGCTGGCCGGGGCTGCGCTTCTCGGCGGAGGCGAGCGTCGATCTCCGCGCGGACGGCACGGCGCGCGTCGTGTGCGGCACGCAGGACATCGGCACCGGTACGTACACCATCCTCGCGCAGCTCGTCGCGGAGCAGACGGGCATCGCGCTCGACAAGATCGAAGTCGGTCTCGGCGATACCGCGTTGCCCGTCGGCCCGATCTCCGGCGGATCGGCGGCGACGGCATCGGTGATTCCGGCCGTGTTGGACGCCACGCGGGCCGCCATCGAGATGGTGCTTTCGCGGGCAACGGCGGCGGAGGGCTCGCCGTTCGCGGGCGCGGAAGCGGACGAACTCGCGTTCGGCCACGCGCGCGTGCATCGCAAGAACGAAGCGTCGGAGAACGGCGTGCCGTTTCCGCGCATTCTGGACGCCGCGCGTATGCACGCGGCATCGGGCAGCGCGAGCGCGCAAGGCGGCTTCGACGATCCGCTCAAGAAGAAGTGGTCCATCCACTCGTTCGGCGCGCATTTCGCGGAAGTGACGTGGGAGCCGGAGACGGCGCGGCTGCGCGTGAGCCGAGTGGTCACCGTGATCGACGGCGGCAAGATTCTGAATCCGCGAGCCGCTCGCAATCAGGTAGAAGGCGCGGTGGTGATGGGCGTCGGCATGGCGCTTTTCGAGCACACGGTCTATGACGAGCGCAGCGGCGCGCCGGTCAACAACAATCTGGCCGATTACGTCGTCGCGACGCATGCGGACACGCCCCGCCTCGATGTGACCTTCCTCGACCATCCCGATACGGTGTTCAACGAACTCGGCGCGCGCGGTATCGCGGAGATCGGGCTGGCGGGCATCGCGGCGGCCATCACCGGAGCGGTCTATCACGCGACCGGCGTGCGAGTCCGGAAACTGCCGGTGATGATCGAGGATCTGCTCGGCGCGTAGTCATCGCCCGGCCCCGTCGCGCATTGCCGGCGACGGGCCGGGCTGATCTCACATCCCTCTTCGGCAATCTACCGCTGCCCGCGCAGGCACATCGCTTGCGCGCGGTCAAGATTCGATCCCGCCCTCGATCCGCGCTACCATAAGCCACCCCGCCCCTATTCTTTTAAGCAGCAATCAGCCGGAGTGCCCATGAACGACATGATTCAACAGCACGGCCTGAAGGTCGCATCGAGCCTCGCCAAGTTCGTCGAAGAAGAAGCGATTCCCGGCACGGGCGTCGATGCCGGAGCCTTCTGGCAAGGGTTCGATGCACTCGTGCACGACCTCGCGCCGAAGAACCGCGCGTTGCTCGCCGAACGCGACCGCATGCAGAGCGAACTCGATAAGTGGCACCGCAGCCATCCCGGGCCGGTGCGCGATCTGCGGGCGTATCGCAAGTTCCTCGAGGACATCGGCTATATCGTTCCCGCGCCCGCCCACGTGCGCGCGACCACGGCGAACGTGGACCGCGAGATCGCCGAGCAGGCCGGCCCGCAGCTCGTCGTGCCGCTGTCGAATCTGCGCTATGCGCTCAACGCCGCGAACGCGCGCTGGGGCAGCCTGTACGACGCGCTCTACGGCACCGACGCCATCGACGAAAGCGACGGCGCCGAGCGCACCGCCGAGTTCAACCCGAAGCGCGGCGCGAAGGTGATCGCCTACGCGCGCGCGTTCCTCGACGACAACGCGCCGCTCGCGCACGGCTCGCACGCCGACGCCACGAAGTACAGCGTCGAGCGCGGCCAGCTCGTCGTGACCTTGCGTGATGGCAAGAGCAGCCTCGCGAATCCCGAACAGTTCGCGGGCTTTCAGGGCGATGCCAGCGCGCCGCACGCCGTGCTGCTCAAGCACAACGACTTGCATATCGAGATTCAGATCGACGCTAACGACTCCATCGGCAAGACGGATGCGGCGCACGTCAAGGACTTGCTGATCGAAGCGGCCGTGAGCACGATCATCGACTGCGAAGATTCGGTTGCGGCCGTGGATGCCGCCGACAAGACGCAGCTTTACCGCAACTGGCTCGGCTTGATGCAGGGCCAGCTGTCCGAGCAGGTCACGAAGAACGGCAAGACCTTCACGCGCAGCCTGAACCCGGACCGCGAATACACCGCGCCGAACGGCTCCACGCTCAAGCTGCATGGCCGCTCGCTGCTGTTCATTCGCAACGTCGGGCATCTGATGACGAACCCCGCCGTGCTCGATCGCGACGGCAACGAAGTGCCCGAAGGCATTCTCGATGCGGTGATGACGACGCTCGGCGCCATGCACGATCTCAAGAACAAGATCAACTCGCGCACCGGCTCCATCTACATCGTGAAGCCGAAGATGCACGGCCCTGCCGAAGTGGCGTTCTCGGACGAGCTCTTCACGCGCGTGGAGGACCTGCTCGGCCTGCCGCGTCACACCATCAAGATGGGCATCATGGACGAGGAACGGCGCACCAGCGTCAACCTCAAGGCGTGTATCGCGGCGGCGAGCGCGCGGGTCGCGTTCATCAACACGGGCTTTCTGGACCGCACCGGCGACGAGATGCATTCGTCGATGGAAGCCGGCCCGATGATGCGCAAGGGCGACATGAAGTCGTCGGCATGGATCAGCGCCTATGAACGCAACAACGTGCTCGTCGGCCTGAACGCAGGCCTGCGCGGGCGCGCGCAGATCGGCAAGGGCATGTGGGCGATGCCGGACCTAATGCACGCGATGCTCGAACAGAAGATCGCGCATCCGAAAGCCGGCGCGAACACAGCGTGGGTGCCGTCGCCGACCGCCGCGACGCTGCACGCGCTGCATTACCATCAGGTCGATGTGCAGCAGGTCCAGCAGGAAATGGAAAGCATCGACTACGAAAGCGTGAAGAACGGGCTTCTCGACGGACTCCTGACGATTCCGGTCGTCGAGAATCCGTCGTGGTCGGAAGACGATATCCGCAACGAGATCGAGAACAACGCGCAGGGCATTCTCGGCTACGTGGTGCGCTGGATCGATCAGGGCGTCGGCTGCTCGAAGGTGCCGGACATTCATGATGTCGGCCTGATGGAAGACCGCGCGACGCTGCGCATTTCGAGCCAGCACATCGCGAACTGGCTGCGGCACGGCATCGTCACGGAGGAGCAGGTGCGCCAGACGCTGGAGCGCATGGCCGCCGTGGTCGACAAGCAGAACGACGCCGATCCGTACTATCGTCCGATGGCGCCCGCGTTCGATAGTTCATACGCGTTCAAGGCCGCATGCGCGCTGGTGTTCGAAGGCCGCACGCAGCCGAACGGCTACACCGAACCGCTTTTGCACAAGTTCCGGCTGGCTGCGAAAGAGACCTCTTGATCGTCGCAACGAACGCGGCAGCGCCATGCTGCCGCGTTTCGCTTTCGCCGGGCTACTGGTCCGACCAGAGCTTGCCTGCCGTCGCCCAGTTCTCGCGCTTCACGTCGGTCAGGATGATGTCCACCGAGCCCGGCTCGCAGCCGAGCGTTTCGCACGTGGTTCGCGTGATCGCTTCGACGAACTTGCGCTTCTCTTCCACCGTGCGGCCTTCGAAAAGCTGGATGTTGAAAGTCGGCATTGCTTCGTTCTCCTTTTAATTGTTCAATTGCGGTAGGACGGGTCGATGCGGTCGAGCTTGCGCAAGAGCGCGGGCCATTCGAGCGCGCCTTCTATGGCGTCGTCGTCATGCAGCTGCGCCGCCGTGCGTGCCACGACGTCCGGCGTCGGCACGATCATCTTGCCGACGCCGGCCAGCGCGCGCAATTGAATGTCGCACGCTTTCACGAGCGTATCCATGAGCACATAGGCTTCCGCGACGGTGCGCCCGAGCGTGAGCGGGCCGTGATTGCGCAATAGCATCGCCCGATGCGCGCCCAAGCTCGCGACGAGCCGCTCGCCTTCGGCCGGCGAGAACGCGAGGCCCTCGTAATCGTGATACGCGAGATGGCCGTGAAAGCGCATCGCGTGTTGCGACGCCGGCAGCAGGCCATGCGGTTGCGCCGATACCGCGATGGCTTCGCGCACATGCAGATGCATCACGCACGCGGCGTCGCCGCGCGCGGCATGCACGGCGGCGTGCAGCGCGAAGCCGGTGGCGTTGACGCTGTGCGCGCTTTCGCCGATCACGTTGCCTTCGAGGTCGATCTTCACGAGGTTCGACGCGGTGACTTCGTCGAACGCCAGCCCGAACGGGTTGAGCAGGAAGCGCCCCGGCTCGCCCGGCACGCTCGCGGAAATGTGCGTATAGACGACGTCGTCCCAGCCGTTCAGCGCGACGAGCCGATACGCGGCGGCCAACTCGACGCGCGTGGCGGCTTCGGCGGCGGAACGGGGCGCGTTTTCGTCGATACGGCGCTCGGGGGTGTGAGTGAATGACATAGGAGTCTCCTGTGGGCCGGGGTTGGCGCGTTAGCGAATCGTCCTGACCTCATCGTTAACACTGGCCCGACGCCGTGCTGTAGTTCGATGCCACGCGACGCGCCGAGTCCGCGTTCCACCGTACTCAAGGCTTGACGCCCGAGCCGACCTTATAGGACACAGTCTTTCCGCGACGCCCGCGCGAGCGCAATCACCGTCCACGACGCGAGCACGAACGGCGCGGTCAGCGCAGCGATGCCCGCGCTATCCGCGATACGCTCGATCACCACCGCCACGGCGATGCCGATGAAGGCATACCGCGCGCCGAGCGGCGCGGCAGCCAGCGCCACCAGCGCCGCGTTGAAGCCGCACGCGCCCGACAGCAATATGGCGTCGTCGGCGCCGCCCAGGCCGTGCAGCGCCGCGCCCAACGCGCTGCCCGCGAGCGCCCAGCCGGCGCGCGCGGGCCGCGCGGCCAGCAGTCCCGCGGCGATCAATCCGCCGGCGAGCGTGCCGGATGCGAACACGATGGGCGCGAGTCCCGCGAAAGCGGCCTCGATCAGTGCGTCGACACTCCTGGCGACGGGCCCCAGCGCCCCGACTTCGCCCCGGTCGGCCAGGAGCGGCATCCAGCACCAAGTGACGATGATCGCCGGGCTCGACAACATCGGCAAGTTGAAGCGCGAAAGGCCGCGAGCGAGCTTGCCCGCGAGCATCGTCGCAGAGACAGCCGCGAGGATCGCGACGGCCGCCGCCTGCGACGCGTCTCGAATGAAGGTGAAGGCCGCCAGCGCCGCGAGCGCGCCGTTGAAACCGTAGAGGTCGTCGCGCAGGGCGGGCGAATCGGCAGATTCGGTGATGATCGTGACGACCTTCCCCGCGAGCGCGCCGATCAACAAGCCGCAGGCAAGGCGCGGGCTCGCGCACAACACGCCTGCGAACACGAACGCGCCGGTCGCGGCGTTCCGCTGGAGGACGATCTGCCCGATGCTGCGGGCAAAGCTGAGGATGCTTTCGCCGAGAAGGGCGTCGGAACGAAGAACGGTGGACATGCGCGGCGGCTGCGTGGACAGAGCCGCCAGCATAGGACAAGCGGCGCGCGCCGTGCGACGGCGGGCCGAATAGCGGGTATGCGGGGAGGTGACCTTGAGCCCGCCGCTTGAAGGAGCGGCGGGAGACTGCGATATCGCTTAGTTGAAAGCCATCGGCATCAGGGTCGAGCCGTCGACCGTGGCGGTCGCGTAATTCAGCTGCGAACTCATCTGGACGAACTCCGTGACGTTTTCGCGGAAGTTAGGGTGCTCTTCCCAGGTGATGTAGCTGGCATCGACGACTGCGGACAGCGTAAGCAACGTAAAAGCGATCTTTTCGAGAATGACGTAACGGTGGCGCATGGTGTTTCTTCCTGAATTTGCAGCGTATTGTAACAGAGCCTAGGGGTTTTCCCTAGTCCTGTGTTGCAATGCCGCAAATCAGCCATGCGCCATTTCCAGGCGCGTTACATCGACGCTTCGAGCATGGCCGCGTAGTCGTCGCTCGTCGCCTCGCGCGGGTTCGTCTTGTGGCTGTGATCCTTCATGGCCCCGGCGATGATGCGCGGGAACAGGTCACGCGTCACGCCCAGTTCCGCCAGGCCGCGCGGCAGGCCGAGCGTCGCGGTCATCGCGCGGATGGCGTCGCCGACCTCGTCGCCTGATGCGAGGCCCATTGCGTGCGCGATGCGGTCGAGCTTGCCCTCCTCCTGCATCGACGGCGCGCTTCGGTTGAATGCGATCACCGCCGGCAAAAAGATGGCGTTCAGCGTGCCGTGGTGCAGCTTCGGATTGATGCCGCCGAGCGAATGACTCAGGCTATGCACGCAGCCGAGGCCCTTCTGAAACGCGAGCGCGCCTTGCATCGACGCGCTCATCATGTTCCAGCGCGCGGCGCGGTCGGAGCCGTCGCGCGTCGCCCGCTCGATGTATCGCCACGCGCGCCACAAACCGTCGAGCGCAATGCCGTCGGCGGGCGCGTTGAACGCCGGCGCCATGAAGGTTTCGAGGCAATGCGCGATGGCGTCCATGCCGGTCGCGGCGGTGAGCATCGGCGGCAGGCCGAGCGTCAGTTCGGGATCGCAGATGGCGACTTTCGGCACCACATGCGGCGAGATCACGCCGACCTTGCGGCCGTCGTCCAGAATCAGGATCGCGCCGCGACCTACTTCGCTGCCGGTGCCCGCCGTCGTCGGAATGGCGATGACCGGGGCGGTCGCCGCCGTGATGCGCGCGAGCCCGCCTTCGATCACGGCAAAGCTCTGCAGCGGTCCTTCATGCGTCGCGCAGACCGCGACGCCCTTCGCCAGATCGATCGACGAGCCGCCG
This sequence comes from Caballeronia sp. BCC1704, assembly GCF_902833455.1. Classification (NCBI taxonomy): domain Bacteria; kingdom Pseudomonadati; phylum Pseudomonadota; class Betaproteobacteria; order Burkholderiales; family Burkholderiaceae; genus Caballeronia; species Caballeronia sp. BCC1704. Next base: position 213,402 of record NZ_CADFFT010000005.1, read on the forward strand.
CCCGCCGCGATCACGCCATCGCACCCGTTCGCGCGGTACAGCTCGACCGCCGCGCGCACGGCGGCTTCATTAGGATTCGGCGGCGTCGCGTCGAACACCGGCGCGTCGAACGCGGGACCGAGCGCATCCACGATCTTGTCGAGCAGGCCCGCAGCGCGAATACCCGCGTCCGTCACGATGAGCGGACGTCGAATGCCGATGCGTTCGCACTCTCCGGCAAGGAGGCGCACGGCGCCGAAGTCGAACTGGATCTGCGTGATGTAATTGATGAGCGGCATGGCGAGATGAGGAAAAGTTATAGGCGCATCGGCTGAGCGCATTGAGTATACGGAGCGCTGCGCGTCCGCGATACTGACGGCATGTGATAGGGGTATAACTTTCCGTCAAGTCAAACCGCAACATGACGCCATCGCTCAATTCGATTCTTTCTCGGCTGCACCTGAGGCAACTGCGTCTTCTCATCGCGCTGGAAGAACGCGGTTCATTGCAAGGCGCTGCAAGCCAGCTCGCGCTCACGCAACCGGGCGTGAGCAAGTCGCTGCATGAAATCGAAACCACGTTCGGCACGCCGCTTTTCGTGCGTACGCATCGCGGCCTCGAACCCAATGCGGTCGGCCATTGCGTGATCCGCTATGCACGGCTCATTCAAACGGATCTCGCGCATCTGCGCGAAGAGATCGTCGGCATCATGCGCGGCTTCGGCGGGCGCGTGTCCGTGGGCGTCATCATGGGCGCGGTGCCGCTCGTCACCGACGCCATCACGGCGCTCGGCGCGCGTCAGCCGGAAATGTCGGTCGAGATCGTCGAGGACACGAGCGCGACGCTGCTCGGCCTCATCGACGCGGGACGGCTCGATGTCGCGGTGTGTCGCACGAGCGTAAGCCAGACGCCGTATCTCTACGACAGTGTCGTCGTGCAGCAGGAGACGCTTGCCGTCATCGCCAACACCGCGCATCCACTCGCGAAGCGGCGGCGCGTGGCGCTGAAGGATCTGGCCAAGCACCGCTGGGTCGTGTATCGCGCGAACATGCCGATGCGTCTCTTGCTCGAACGCGAATTCCACGACGCAGGGCTGCGCTTTCCGGCGCATCTGCTCGAAACGACATCTGCCTTCGCGACGCTCGCGCTGCTGCAAAAGAATCCGTCGCTGGTGGCGCTGGTATCGGTCGACGTCGCGCGCTTCTGCACCGCGCATGGCGTCGTGTGCACGCTGCCGCTCGCGTTTTCGTCGAAGAGCGAGCCGTACGAGATGGTCACGCGACGCGATGCGCCGTTATCGCCCGGCGTGCGGTTATTGATGGAAGAGATCACGCAGGCGGGCCGCGACGTGCGCGCTTGAGCGCACGTTCCGCCAACGGACGGAATTACCGGCGCGCCGGGCGTTTCACGCACAACTTACCTAAACGTGGCACGCATGAAACGCTTACCGCACCCCTTTTTTCGTAAGACGAAAAGCTGGCCTTTTAGGCAAACGTTTGCGATTCATTTGTGTTTCAATTAAGGCCTTTCTGCCACCGATACGCCGATTTCTGCGCGCCACCTTCGCGCTTCATCGATGGATAAAAGAGCTATGCGCTTTCAGTACGAGGCTTCCGCATCCAACAAGAGGCACAAGCCCGATCAACAACGCCAGGCGCATTTCCAGCGGTGGTTCGCAACGTTCGCCAGTCTCGCGCATTCGCGCCTGCCGCTGCCGGCGTATCTGCAGAAAGTCACGGACACCTTGCGCGAAGTCGCCGCGGTCGCGTCCGCTGTCATCGAATGGATCGAAGACGATCAACTCGTCTATTGCGCAGCCAGCGGCGCGGCCGCGCAGCATGTCGGCGTACGGCTGCCGAGCGCCGGCAGTCTGTCGGGCCTGTGCATCACGCGTCAGCAGGCGCTCATCAGCCGCAATACCGCAAACGACCATCGCGTGGATCGCGCGGCGTGTCAGGCGGTCGGCGCCGTTTCCATGGTGGTTGCGCCCGTCGTTTATGAAGGCCGCTCGGTCGCGGTGCTCAAGCTCATCTCCGGCGAGCCGGACCAGTTCGACCAGTCCGACATCGCCATCCTGAACGCCTTCTGCGCGTGCATCGCGGAGACCATCGCGCGCGAGGAAGCGGCGCAGGAAAATCGCAAGCTCGTGGCGGCCAACGCCAGCGTGAGCGCGGACTTGAGCGTGGAATCGACGCTGCGCGCGGAGTACGAGAAAAAGCTCGCCGATGCGCTGCGCCGCCGCCGCACCGTGATCGACAACGCGAACGTCGCGTTCGTCTCGATAGACGAAGCCGGCATGGTCGTCGACTGGAACGAGGCCGCGGCAACGCTCTTCGGCTGGCGCGCGCAAGAGGCGCTGAACCGCGAGCTCGCGCAGATGATCGTACCCGAGCGCCTTCGCGACGCGCATCGCGCCGGCCTCACGCGCTATCTCGCGACCGGCGAGGCGCGCGTCATCAATAACCGCATCGAGCTTCCGGCCTTGCGGCGCGACGGCACGGAGTTTTCCGCCGAACTGACGGTGAGCGAAGTGTGGTTCGACGGTCAGCGGCAGTTCGCGTGCTTCATCCACGACATCACGGACCGGCTGCGCGCGACCGAAGCGAACCAGCGCCTGCGCCTTCTGATCGATTCGGTCAGCGACTACGCGATCTGCATGCTCGACCGGCACGGCATCGTGCAATCCTGGAACGACGGCGCTCGCGCCCTCTACGGCTACACGGCGGAAGAGGCGGTCGGGCGGCATTTCGCGCTGTTCTATCCGCCCGACGAACTGGGCCGCGACCGCCCGGACGAAACTCTACGCCGCGCCAGCGACCAGGGCCGCGTGGAGCACGAAGACTGGCGAGTGCGCAAGGACGGCACCGCGTTCTGGGCGCATGCCATTCTGAGCGCGCTGCCGTCCACCAATGGCCGCGAGCAGAATTTCGTCGCGATCACGCGCGACATGACCGCGCGCCGCCGCCTGGAAGAACTCGAAGCGTCGAGCCGGCGCATGAACGAATTCCTCGCGCTGCTCGGTCACGAGTTGCGCAATCCGCTCGCGCCGATACGCAACGCCGTGAGCATCCTGAAGCTGAAGGCGTCCGACGATCCCGACGTCAACCGTAGCCGGCTGATCGTCGACCGGCAACTCGCGCATCTGACGAAGCTCGTCGACGATCTACTCGAAGCGGGCCGCGTCAGTTCGGGCAAGATTCGTCTCTCGACGGAGATCGTGGATATCGCGGATGTCGTGCACTTAAGCGTCGAAGCGAGCCAGCCGTTGTTCGATGCGCGCGGCCAGCACCTCGCGGTCGAGGAAAGCGGCCAGCGCTTGCATGTGAACGGCGATCCCACGCGGCTCGTGCAGGCGCTCAATAATCTGCTCAACAACGCGTCGAAGTTCAGCCCGCCCGGATCGACGGTCACGCTCGAAGTCGGCCCGCGCGGCAACGCGGCGATGCTGCGCGTGACCGATCAGGGACGCGGCATTTCCGCCAATGCGCTCGCCACGGTCTTCGATCTGTTCGTGCAGGAGCATCCGCCGGGCGCGCATCTCGACGAAGGCGGGCTCGGCATCGGCCTGACGCTCGTGCGCGCGATTGCGGAACTGCACGGCGGCCACGTCGAGGCGAAGAGCGGCGGCACCGGCAAGGGCAGCGCGTTCACGCTGTGGCTGCCGCTCGCGCAGGCGCCCGCGGACATCGGAGCGACGCCGGCGGAGCCCGCGGCATCGGCGGATCGGCAACTGGAAGTGCTCGTGGTGGACGACAACCGCGATTCCGCCGACAGCATGACGCTGCTCGTCGACATGCTCGGTCACACCGCGCGCTCGGCCTACGACGGCGAAGAGGCGTTGCAGCAGTTCGGCGCGCGCCGGCCGCAGGTCGTCCTGCTCGACCTGTCGATGCCGGGGCTCACTGGCTTCGATGTGATTCGCGGCATCCGTGAGCAGGCGAGCAGCGACGGCGGCAAGCATGTGATCGTCGCCGCCATGACCGGGCTCGGATCGGACGAAGACATTGCCCGCACGCGCGCCGCCGGCTTCGATGCGCATCTCGTGAAGCCCGTGGATCTCGACGAAGTGGAAGCGGTGCTCGCCCTCGCCGCCAAATGAAACCGGCAGCGCGCCGCTAGCGCGCCTCGCTCTCCGCGCGCTCGACGGTCACGTTGCCGCGCTCCGTGAAGCGGCTCGCGGCGGCCGGGTCGGCCAGCGAATCGGTGATGAGCGTCCACTCGCGTTCGAGCGGCGTCCAATGCTGCTGGCTCGCGCGCCCGAGCTTGTCGGACGTGACGAGCACAAACACGCTTGCCGCCTGCGCGACGATGCACTCCTTCAGAAACGCTTGCTCCGCCGTGGCTTCGCATAGTCCGCGGCCCGCCACCACGCCGTCCGCGCCGAGAAAAGCCAGGTCATACGTCACGCGCGAGAGCGCAAGCTGCGCGATAGGTCCGAGCGTGCTCATGCTCGACGGCCGCACGTCGCCGCCAATCAGCGTCACGCGCACGTCCGCCGACGCGAGCGCGCTCACCGCCAGCAGATTGTTCGTCACGACCTGAATGTCGTTGCGCCCCGCGAGGCAGCGCGCGAGCGCGGCGGTCGTCGTGCCGCCGTCCAGAAAGAGCGTGTCGCCGTCCTGCACATGCCGCGCCGCCGCCCGCGCGATGGCTTCCTTCTGTTCCCGAAAACTCCCCCGCCGGGTATCGAGCGATTCCTCCGGCTCGTGCACGCCGACCGACGCCGCGCCGCCGTATGTGCGCACGATGCGGCGTTCCTCGGCGAGCGCGCGCAGGTCGCGCCGCACCGTCGCCTCGGACATGCCGAAGTGCTCGCACAGCGCGGCCACATCGTTCATGCCGGACAGCACGGCCTTCAACATGGCTTCGCGGCGTTTCTCGACTTTCATGCGGTTCCTGTTCGATTGAGCGTGATGACGCGTGCCGCGTGCGGCGGACCGCAAGTTTAGCGAATCGGGCGGCGCTTTCGGGCTCGGGCAATGCTGACCGACGTCTCTCAAACGCACGCTGCCGCTTTTGATCGCTTCGATCATTAATCATCACAACTTTTGCGCGTTTCGATCAGTGTAAACGCCTAGAAGCGTCGAATTGCGCGCGGTTCGATCAAAGGATACACTTGGAATGATCGATGCAATCATTTCTTGATCGAACCAGACAAGATCCTCCTGGAGACACCCATGGCCCAGATTCCCATCAAACGCGCGGTGGAGCGCGTACCCGGCGGCATGATGATCGTTCCGCTTCTGATCGGTTCGCTCATCGCGACGTTCCTGCCGGGCATGCCGAAGTTCTTCGGCTCGTTCACGAACGCGCTCTTCACCGGCGCGCTGCCGATTCTCGCGGTCTTTTATGTCTGCATGGGCGCGGGCATCGACGTGAAAGCGACGCCCTACCTGCTCAAAAAAGGCGGCGCGCTTTTCGCCACGAAAGTCGGCATGGCGATTCTGACGGGCATCGTGCTCGGGCATTTTCTCGGCGAGCAGCCGATCAGCTCCGGCATGTTCGCGGGCATCTCGACGCTCGCCGTCGTCGCCGCGATGAACGACACGAACGGCGGCCTCTACATGGCGCTGATGGGCCAGTACGGACGCTCGGAAGACGTCGGCGCGTACACGATCATGTCGCTCGAATCGGGTCCGTTCCTGACGATGGTCACGCTCGGCGTCGCGGGCCTCTCGGCGTTTCCGTGGCCGACGCTCGTCGGCAGCATTCTGCCGCTCGCCATCGGCATGTTGCTCGGCAATCTGGACCGCGACATGCGCGACTTTCTCGGCCGCGCGGTGCCGGTGATGATTCCGTTCTTCGCGCTGGCGCTGGGCGCGAGCCTCGACTTGCACAAGGTCTGGCAGGCTGGCTTGCTCGGCATCGGCCTTGGGCTTGCGGTGGTCATCGTGACGGGCATTCCGCTCTACTTCGCGGACCGTCTGACGGGGGGCACGGGCGTGGCAGGCGCGGCGGCAGCCAATACCGCAGGCAATGCGGCGGCGGTTCCCGCGCTGATCGCAGCGGCCAATCCGGTCTACGAATCGGCGGCGAAGTCGGCGACCCTGCTCGTCGCGGCATGCGTGGTCGTGACGGCCATCGTCACGCCGATCGTCACCGCCGCGATTGCGAAGCGCGTGAACGCACGCAGCGAAGCGCGCGTGGCGGTCGGCGCGCGGGACAAGCGGGGAGCCACGCAATGAGCGCGCAGCCTGCCCAAGCAGCAAGCATGCTGATTCTCGCCGATGACCTCTCGGGCGCCGCCGACTGCGCCATCGCGTTCGCGGCGTCCGGGCGCAAGACGGTCGTGACGCTGGAGGTCTCGTCGCCCGGCGACCACGCCACCGTGATCGCCGCCGACACCGACACGCGCCGCCTCGCCCCCGCCGACGCCGGCGCGCGCGTCGCGGATGCGTGGCAGGCGCTGCGCGCGCCTGGCCGGCGTTTGTACAAAAAAATCGATTCGACGCTGCGCGGCAACTGGACCGCGGAAGTCGCGGCGCTCGCGCGTCTCGCCGGGCCGGCGATCGTCGCGCCCGCGTTTCCGGCGACGGGCCGCGACGTGCGCGGCGGCATCGTGTTCGTGCATGGCGTGCCGCTAGAAGAGACGGAAACGTGGCAGCTCGAACACGCCGGCCGCGATGCGCGCCTCGGGCCGATGCTCGAAGCGGCGGGCCTCTCCACCGCGCACGTCGCGCTCGACACGCTGCGCGGCGAGCCGCAGTCACTCGCCGCGATCATAGCGACGGCGGCGGCGAACGGCACGGGCGCGTTGATCGTCGATGCCGAAACCAGCGACGATCTCGCCGCGCTCGCGCGCATCACGGCATCGCTCGATACGCCGTTCTTTTGGGTCGGCTCGGGCGGACTCGCGCGCGAACTGGCGGCGCTGCCCGGTCTGTTCGAAGCCGCTGCATTGACGGAGGCGCGGCATGCGTCGGCGGATGTGGCGCGCGGCCCGGTGCTCGCGCTGGTCGGCAGCCTGTCGGCCGTGTCCGAGCGGCAATGCGCGATGCTGCGCACCGAAGCGGGCCTCGTCGAATTCATCCTGCCGCCGGCGGTGCTGCGCGACGGCGAGCGTCATGCAGACTGGCAAGCGTGGGGCGAGCGCATCGGCGAAACCTTGCGCGGCGGTCAGGATCTGATCGTGCGAATCGGACGCGACGATGCCTTCGACCCCGCTGAAGGCGCGCGCCTTTCGACCGCGCTTGCCGCGCTCGTCGCGCCGCATTTCGACGCGCTCGGCGGGCTCATTGCGACCGGCGGCGAAACCGCCCGCGCGATGCTCGCGGCGGCGAACGTCGGCAGCCTCGAACTCGTGCGCGAAATCGAAGCCGGCGTCGCGCTCGGACGCGCCACGACGGGCGTATCGGACACGGCGGGCGGCGCCGCCATCGTCACGAAGGCAGGCGCGTTCGGCAGCGAGCACGCGCTCTACGGCGCGTATCGTCATCTGCGCGGACTCTCGAACGAACACGCGGAAGCGGCCTCGCCCGTTGGCGCCCGCTAAGAACCACGCGAACTCTCAACATCTATCAATCACCATGACCAACTATCATCCCGTAATCGGCATCACGATGGGCGACGCGAGCGGCGTGGGCCCGGAAATCGTCGTCAAGAGCCTCGCGCACGACACCGTTTATCAGCAGTGCCGTCCGCTCGTGATCGGCGATGCGCGCCGCCTCGAGCGCGCCATCGGGATCACCGGCGTGAAGGCCACCGTGCGGCGCGTCGAGGACGCATCCGAGGCGCGCTATGAACCGGGCGTGATCGACTGCATCGACCTCGGTCTGATTCGCGACGACCTGCCGTTCGGCCAGCTTTCGCCGGTCGCGGGCGACGCCGCTTACCGTTATATCGCCCGCGCGGTCGAACTGGCGCAGGCGAATCAGATCGACGCCATCTGCACCGCGCCGCTCAACAAGGAAGCGCTGCACGCGGGCGGCCACAAGTTCCCGGGACACACGGAGATGCTCGCGCATCTGACCGGCGTGGACGAAGTGTCGATGATGCTCGTCGCGCCGAAGCTGCGCGTGATTCACGTGACGACGCACATCGGCATCATCGACGCGATCCGCAAGATCGAGCCGGGGCTCGTGCAGCGCACCATCGAGCGCGGCGACGCGACGCTGAAGAAAGCCGGCATCGCGAAGCCGCGCATCGGCGTGTGCGGGATCAATCCGCATGCGGGCGAGAACGGTCTTTTCGGCTATGGCGAGGAAGAGGAGAAGATCATCCCGGCGGTGAAGGCGTTGCAGGAACGCGGTCTCGACGTGACCGGCCCGCTGCCCGCCGACACGCTGTTCTATCGCGCGGGACGCGGCGACTTCGATCTCGTCGTCGCGATGTATCACGACCAGGGACACGGCCCCGTGAAGGTGCTCGGGCTGGAAGCGGGCGTGAACGTGACGGTCGGGCTGGATGTGATCCGCACGTCGGTGGATCACGGCACGGCGTTCGATATCGCGGGCAAGGGCATCGCCGATGAAGGCAGCATGCTCGAAGCACTGCGTCAGGGCGCGGAACTGGCGACGCGGCGGGGGTGATTGGTGGTTGGGCGGGTTGATCGCCGCTCGGTATCGCGGGGACGGGCATCGTCGATGGAGGCGGCATGCCGGATTCGCCGTACCGGGGCGCGGAATCGGCGGCACGGCGCGGCTCGGACTGAAGCCGCTACGGCAGGATGTGGCAAGCGGCGGCGCGCGGGCCGCGGCTGAAGGCGCGACGCCTGCGCGCAGGATTCGGCGCACGGCACGGCTCAGTCCCAAGCCGGTGCGGCGAGACGCGCAACCGGCAACCCGCGCGCCTGAGGCTGAAGGCGCTACGCCCGGACGCAGAAGAGGGCACGGCGCGCCCCCGACCGAAGCGACTGCGGCAAGACACGCAACCGACGACCTTGCACGCCCGGGCTGAAGGCGTCGCGCCGGGCGCATAGCGTCGGCACGTTGCGGCTGCCGCGTCCGCAGCGGCCCGGCACCCGCCCATAAAACTGTAGCGGGAAGCCGACGCGAATCGGCGCGACAATGACGCATCTTTCGTCGCCGCGCTCCGATCATGACCGCTTCCTTCGATACCCTCACTTCCCTATGGCGCATCGCCGGTCTGCCCGGCGATGCGCTTTCGTTCGTCGACCTGACCGGGCACGATCCGGTCTTTCCTTCTACCTTCGCCGTCGGCACGGCCGCGCAGTCCACCATCGCCGCAGCGGCGCTCGCCGCCTGCGAGCTCGCGCATGTCCGCGGCGCGCCGCGTCAGCGCGTGGCGGTCGACATGACGCACGCGGCCGTCGAATGCACCGGCTATTTCACGCTCGACGGCAAGGAGCCGGAAACGTGGGGGCCGTTCTCCGGGCTCTACCGCTGCGCCGACGGCTACGTGCGCATCCATGCGAACTTCGCCCACCATCAGGACGGCGCGTTGCGCGTGCTCGGTCTCGATCCGGCCACGGCGACGCGCGCCGACGCCGAGCGCGCGCTCCTCCAGTGGCGCGCGGGCGACTTCGAGGAGGCCTGCGCGCAACGCGGTCTCGTCGTCACCAAGCTGCGCCGCTTCGACGAATGGGATGCGACGCCGCAAGGCCGCGCGCTCGCCGGGCAGCCGCTGATGACGTTCACGCGCATCGGCGATGCGCCCCCGCTCGCGCTGCCACCACTCGCCGCCGATGCGCGTCCGCTCTCCGGCGTGCGCGTCCTCGATTTGACGCGCATTCTGGCCGGCCCGGTCGGCGGTCGCGCGCTCGCCGCGTTCGGCGCGGATGTGATGCTCGTGAATTCGCCGCATCTGCCGAACATTTCCGCCATTGCCGATACGAGCCGGGGCAAGCGCTCGGCCCATGTCGACTTGCGCTCGGAAGACGGGCGCACGGCGCTGTGGCGTCTGATCGGCGACGCGCATGTGTTCTCGCAAGGCTATCGGCCGGGAGGGCTGACATCGCTCGGCTTCGGACCGGACGAGCTGGCGGCGCGCCGGCCGGGCATCGTGCAGGTGTCGTTGTCGGCTTACGGAACGCAAGGCCCGTGGGCCGGGCGGCGCGGCTTCGACTCGCTCGTTCAGACCGCGATGGGCTTTAACGCGGCCGAAGGCGAGGCAGAAGGCGCAGGCAAGCCTCGCGCGCTGCCCATGCAGATGCTCGACATGGCGACCGGCTTTCTGATGGCGTTCGGCGCGGCGGCGGCGCTGTGGAAGCAGCAGCGGGAAGGCGGAAGCTGGCATGTGGAGGTATCGCTGGCGCAGACGGGGAAGTGGCTGCGCGGCCTCGGCCGGATCGAGGGCGGTCTCTTCGCGAAGAAGCCGGATATCGCGGCGTTTCTGGAGCGCGTGCCATCGGGATTCGGCGAACTCGAAGCGGTGCGGCCGAGCGCGCAACTCGCGCGCACGCCTGCGGGCTATGACAGGGCGTCGGTGCCGCCGGGGACGTCGGAGGCGCGTTGGTGAGGGCGAGCTAAGTCGAGGCGGCCGGATGGCTCTTCATCGGCGAAGCGCGCCTCTCGACGCTTGAGTAACGGTGGCCTGGATGCGGCGCGGCCAAGCCCGCACCTCACGCGAACGCCGGCCGGCTACGAGAACGCTTCGGTGCCGCGAAGGCGCGTCGGAGCCTCGCACGGTGAAAGCGCGTAGGTCGAGCGGCCAGATTTGACGGTTCGCTTCCTACGATCAGAGCGGTCTCTCGACGGCGGACTGTTGGCGGTGCGGCCAAGCCCGCTGCGCAGGCGTCCGTCGGCCAGTTGCAGAAGCAGCCAGCGCGATTGGACACGCTCAGAGCGTCTTGTGAAGCCGATAGACGCTCGACCGGCCCATGCCGCCGCGAGCCATCTCCGGCTACGCGAATCGGGCCGCTTGGCCAGTATGAACTGCGCGAAGCGTCTTGAGCGCCACGCGGCGCGCATTAGAGATTGCGAACCGGAACAGCGACAAGCGCCTTCACGCATGCTCCGCATCCAACCGTCATTCGGTCTACAAAGCAATTACTTGCTTGAGTCGCGCCGCTCGCGAGAGAAGCGACCCGACCCGCTCTCACCTCCTCGACTTCTTCGTTCTCTTTTGATTGAACTCAATCGCCGCGCGCACCAGCCGCGTGAGCCGCGCCGCATCGACCGTATCGCCTTCCAAGAAATCGATGGCCCGCCGCGCGTTCCCGTCCAGCCCCGCGTTGAACAGCCCGTCGGGATCGGCAATCGACGCGCCGTGAGCGAACGTCACCTTCACTTTGCCCTTGTGCGCGTTGGCGACCGCGATCATGCCGTCGCGATACCACACCGGGCTTCCCATGTACTTCCATTCCTCGACGATCTCCGGATCGGCATCGAGGATGCTTTCGCGCACGCGGGCAAAAGTCTGCCCGCGCCAGTCCGTCAGTTCGGCGATCAACTGGTCGATGCGTTGCGATGCGTTCATTCGATCTCTCTCACTCTCGATGAAGCGATGACAGTACCGAATCTATCGCGAAAGCACTCCGAACACGCCCACGCCGCTGCGCGTGCCCACGTACACCTTGCCGTTCGCAATCGTCGGCGTGATGAACTTGTTGCCCTGGCCGAACTGGTCGCGCGCGCCGGCCTGTCGGCTGTTGTACAGCTCGCGCGCGAGATTCGACGCGTCGTACGCGTGCAGCGCCGCGATGGTGCCGTTTTCCGCCGCCCACACGATGCCGTTCGCCGCACCGTTCGCCGACACGCTCGGCGTCGCGCCCGGAAAGCCGAAACTCGTGGGCGTCTGGCTGGCGGGCGTGGACGAGAGCCGCGCGTCGCTGATCGTGAATGCCTTGATGCTGTCGCCTATCGCGCCGAAGTACACGGTCCGGTTGTAGTACGCGGGCATGCCGAACACCGGCCCGCGAATCTGCCCGACGAGCTCCTGATAGATGTGATCCGCGTTCGAATCGAACTTGCCCATCGAATCGCGGTTGACCACGTAGATCACCGAGTTCTTGCCCGCGCCGAGCGCGAGATGGCGGATCGCGCCGCTTGCATCCGGAAGATCGGGTAACACGAGCGCGCCGCCGGAACCGAGATCCTCGTCCGCGCTCGACTGCTGCACCGTGTTCGACGGCTGGAAGTAATCGGTGACGGCGAGCGTCGGCGTCGTGGCGAGCTTCAGGAAGCCGTTGCCGAAATCGCCGTGAATCGGCATGCCCTGCCCGTCGAGCGTCGCGTCGAAGGTACCGTTCGCATCGAGAAGATAGATGGACGCGCCATCCGAAGCGAGGCCCGCGCCGCTCATCCAGATCGCGCCCATCTGTCCGTTGGGCGTGACGTTCAGCACGCTCGCCTGTTGCAGCGTGCTCGCGTTGTAGCCGATCACCCAGCCGGTGTACGGCATGATGTCGCAATGCGACGTCCATGCCGTATAGACGACGCCACCCAGCAGCAACAGCGACGCTCGCTCGGCGTATTGCCCCGGATCGAACACGACGCGCCCGTTCTGGCTGCCCACGCCGGTGCCGCGGTACGATGCGGCAATCTCCGTCGGGCCGCCGAAAAGCTCCGCGCCCGTCGCAAGGTCGAGCGCGTGGATGCGCTGGTGATAGCGGCCCCCGCCGTCTTTCGACATGCCGACGACATACATCGCGCCGCGCGCGCGGTCGATGACCGGCGTCGCCGTGATGCCGATGGTCGGCGTGATCTGACCGCAGCCGTGGTCGTCGCTCGGGGTCTCGCCGCTTGCGAGCGTGCTCGCTTTCCAGAGCGTGGCGCCGGTGTCCGCGTCGAACGCAAAGACGCTCGCTTTCTCGGTCGCGACGTACAGCACGTTGTGCGTGCCGCCCGCGATGGGCACGGCGGCGAGGAAAAGCGGCTGCGCATCGACGGGGCCGTCCGCCGCGAACACGGCGAGCTTGCCGAACGTGGCCGCGTTGACGTTTGCGGGCGTCAGCACGGATTCGTAAAGCTGCTGGCCGGTGCGCGCGATGTCGTTGTGATAGGTCGCGACGTCCATCGGGTGCGTGGCCGGCTGCGTCGGGTTGCTGCCGCTTGTTCCCCCCGATGCTGCGGCCGGACTGGACGCGGGCGCTGCCGCCCCGCCGCCGGCCGCGACGGAACTCGTCGTCGATGAAGAACCGCCCCCGCTGCATCCCACGGCGATCGCCGCCGCGACCATCGCCGCGCCGAGCAGGGAGAGCACTGCGCGAACCGAAAAATGCCGACTCATGTGCGTTCTCCTTCTGGGAACGAGCGAAGCACGCGGTTCAGTCGATTATCGCGCTAAGTTCGCACTATGAGTCGTTCAGCGTAGCCAGCCTTGCAGGCGTCGTTTGCTGCGTCGCACCAAACCTGCTAATATACGGGTTACTACCTAGGTAGTTAAACTAGACGCCACCGATTCAAGGAGTTGCCATGGGAATTCTCGCCCCGCTTTTTTCGCTTATCGCCGACGCCGTTCGTGACGCACTGAAGGCCCGCGCCAAGGTCAGCGCGCTGATGGCCGAAGCGTATCGCCGCGCGGTGTAAGTCCGCTTTCGGGCGGCGGTTCAACGCGCCGCCGCCCTCCCGCTCGCTTCACGGCAGCGTGTACGCGATCGCGTAATCCCCCGCCTTGGTTCCCAGCGAACCATGCCCGCCCGCCGTCACCACGATGTACTGCTTGCCGCTCGCGTCGGCGTAGCTCATGGGCGTCGCCTGGCCGCCTGCCGGCAGACGCGCTTCCCATAGCTTGTTGCCGTTGCGCACGTCGTAGGCGCGCACGTATTGATCGAGCGTGCCCGTCAGGAACGTGACGCCGCCCGCCGTCACGATGGTGCCGCCGAGGCTCGGCACGCCGAGCGGCATCGGAATGGGCAGCGGCGCCTTGTCGCGAATCGTGCCGTTCTTGTGCTGCCACGCGATCTTGCCCGTGCGCAGATCGACACCCGCGATATACCCCCACGGCGGCGCCTGACACGGAATGCCGAGCGGCGACAGAAACGCGTTCAGCTCGAACGCGAACGGCGTGCCGCGCGCCTGCTTGATGCCGCTCGTCTCGCTGCCCTTCTTCTCGCCCGCCTGCTCGTCCAGCTTCTCGCGCGGGATGAGCTTCGACGTGAACGCCATGTAATCCGGATTCGCGATCAGAATCTGCCGCACCGGATCGACCGATACGCCGCCCCAGTCGAAGACGCCGAAGTTGCCCGGAAACACCAGCGTGCCCTGCTCGGACGGCGGCGTGAACGGCCCTTCGTAGCGCAGACTCTTGAACTTGATGCGGCACCAGAGCTGATCGAACGGCGTCGTGCCCCACATGTCCGCCTCGCGCACGCGCGGCGGATTGAAGTTGAGCGCGGAGACGGCCTGCGTCGGCGACGTGCGGTCGCCTCGCGCCGCGCCTTGCGGCACCGGCACCTCGTTGATCGGGATGATCGGCTGGCCGGTTTCGCGATTCAGCACGTAAAGGCTGCCCTGCTTCGTCGACGCGATCAGCGCCGGCTGCATGCCTTGCGCGGTTTGCAGATCGACGAGCGTCGGCTGTCCGCCCACGTCCATGTCCCAAAGATCGTGGTGCGTGAACTGATAATTCCAGCGCAGCTTGCCGGTCGCGAGATCGAGCGCGACGACGCCCGCGCCGAAACGTTCGGCCTGCTGCGTGCGCTGACCGCCCCATTGGTCGGGCGTCTGATTGCCCATCGGCAGATAGATCATGCCGCGCTTTTCATCGACGCTGAAGATCGACCACATGTTCGGCGAGTTGCGCACGTAGGTTGCGCCGGGCGCGATCGGCTCGGTGGCGTCCGGGTTGCCCGAATCCCAGTTCCAGACGAGATGGCCGTCGTTGACGTCGTACGCGCGGATCACGCCGGACGGCTCGTTGTTCGATTCGTTGTCCGTCACGTGACCGCCGACGATCACGAGATTGCGCGCGACGGCCGGCGGCGAGGTCGAGTAATAGCCGCCCGGCGTGAACGGCCCGATGTTCATGCGCAAGTCGATGGTCCCGTTCTTCCCGAAGCTCGCGCAGGGCTTGCCCGTGTCGGCGTCGAGCGCGATCAGGCGGGCATCGGCGGTCGGGAGAAAGAGCCGGCGCGGGCATTCGTTCGAAGGCGCGGCGGGTTGAGGCGCCGGTTGCGCGGCGGTTTGATCACCGCTCTGCGCGGGCGCGGAGGCAGCAGCATCGCTGGACGCGGCGGGCATGGAGGCCGCGCCATCGCTCGTGGCGGCCGGCGCGGACGCCTGCGCATCGGATGACGCGTCCGGCGCGGCGGACGCTTCGGACGCGGCCGCAGGCGAAACCGCCGCCGCATGCATCGCCGGATCGTAATACGCGACGCCCCGGCAAGTCATGTGCTCCCAATGCTTGAACCCGACCGCGCTCTGAATCTGCGGATCGAAGTGCCAGCGCTCCTTACCGGTCGCGGCATCGAGCGCAAAGACCTTGCTGTGCGGCGTGCACAGAAAGAGCGTGTCGCCCACTTTGAGCGGCGTGTTCTCGTCGGTCGTTTCGGTCGGATCGTCGGGGCCGGGCATGTCGCCGGTGCGGAACGTCCACGCCGTTTTCAGCTGATGCACGTTCTGCGGCGTAATCTGCGCGAGCGGCACATAGCGCTGTCCGAGCGGCGAGCCGCCATAGTCGATCCAGTCGCCGGGTTGGCGTCCGGTCGCGGCGTTCAGGTCGGGCTGGTTCGGGTCGGCGGCCACGCTGACGTCGATGCTCCCCGCGCGATCGTGCGGATCGGTGAAGTACGTGCCGATGCCGAGCAGCACCGCCAGCACGATGGCAGCCGCGAGCGGCACGCGCGCGGCCCGCGCAGTCGAAGGCGGACCGAACAGCGCGCCGCGATGAACATAAGGAATGAGCAGCCACACCGCGAGCAGGACCCAGATCCACAAGCGCGGCAGAAGCTGCCAGAAGTCGAAACGCGCTTCGAACACCGCCCAGATCGTCGAGCCGAACAGCACGAGCGCGAAGAGCAGCAGCGCGGAGCGGCGTCGGATGAGCAGGAGAAGGCCCGTCAGCACGATGGCCACGCCGGTGATCGCGTAGTACCACGATCCATTGAGCGTCACGAGATACGCGCCGCCCGCGGCGAGCACGAGTCCGATCACGATGAATGCGATAGCCGTGCCGAACGTCAGCGGATGAAGTCTTGAGGTACTCGCCATGCTGCAACCCTCCCTGAAGAATGGCGGAACGCGGCCGTCGTCAGCCGTGGTTCGGACGTTGCCAGACCGGTCTGGGGCAGCAAGTCACGTGCCGTTCGCGGGCGGGGAGAGCGAAGGAAAAAGACTGCAGTGCTTCGTCGCGACGCAGTTTCAGCGCGGACGCGGCCACCGTCCGCCGTGCACCGTCGCGCAATGCGTGCCGGAGACGAGCGCAGCCTTCAGATCGCTGCGTTCCGAGAAGCGCGGGGCGTCGAACCAGAGCAGGAACTCGTCGCGCCACACGCCCCAGGCGTTTTCGTCGAAGTCGAAATCTTCGTCGATGCATCCGTTATCGCGCAGATACGCGCCGACGACCTGCTTGCCGTTCCAGTATGCAACGGCCACATCGGTCAGATCGGCGGTCATGCCGCGCGGCAGATCGCGGAGCAGCATGGCGAGGTGCGCCCTGAACGATGTGAAGTCGGTCGGTCTCATCGTGTGCTCCGCTTCAAAAAGATGCGTTGAAAACACTTACGCGGCGCGCGCGTTTCAGCCGAACGCGCCCTTATTGAGGTCCTTCTCGAACGCCGCCACCCATGCGGTGCCGTGCCCGATGCGATATTCGCGCTCCTTGAGCGTCGAGCGCCGCACGATGTTCACGTGTCCCCGCAGCGGATAAACGTCGTCCACGACATCCGATTCGCCCGCCTCCTGCACGAGGAAATCGGTCGGGTCGAGCCGGTGGCGCGCGAGAATCGCGAGAAAGTCCGCCTTCTCGTCGGGTGCGATGACTGACATGGCGCCCTCCAACATCGAACGCTGCTCATTCAAGGTAGCACACGCGCGGACGAACGGCGAAGCGAATCGCCTCACACGCGGTACGCACATAACTTGCTGCGGAAGGTGGCCGATTCACTTTTCGGAGGCATCGCCGATGAACGTTTCGCCGTATCGCCACGCGGCTTTCTGCGCGGCCCTTCTCGCATGCGCGCACGCGCACGCCGGCCAGCCCGCCTGCGGCGTGCTGCAAGGCGCGTCGGGCAACGCGCTGACGTTGCAGGAAGGCGCGCGCGCCGATCTCGTGCAAGGCGACAAGGCCGTGCACGGCGCGCTGCATATCTATCGGGATGACGCGGTGTATCGCGTGTACTGGCAGCCGGACGGAAGCGCGGAGCAGTACGTGCTCGCGAATGTTGGGGAAAACAGCGTGCGGCTCGTCTCGACGCTGCCGCGCGGCGCGAAAGTGGACGCGGGACCGGGCACGCTGCCGCCGCAGCAGGTACTGTCGTGTCCCGCGTTGTGAAGCGATTGCGTGGCCGACGCCTTACTTCGCCAGCACCTTGCCGATGGCGTCGGCGACGGTCTGCACGTTGCTCTCGTTCAGCCCCGCGACGCACATGCGCCCTGAACGCAGGATATACACGCCGAATTCCTCGCGCAGACGGTCCACTTGCGGCGCTTCGAGACCCGTGTACGTGAACATGCCGCGCTGCTTGACGTAACGCGACAACGCCTCGCCGTGCACGTGCTCGCGCAGGCCGTCGTGAATCGCGCGGCGCATGCGCGCGATGCGTTCGCACATCGCCGCGAGTTCTTCTTTCCACGACTGCGCGAGTTCGGGCGTCGTCAGCACCTTGGTCACGATCTTCGCGCCGTGCGTCGGCGGATTGCTGTAGTTGGCGCGCACCGCGCTCGTCAGTTGACCGAGCACGCGATCGGCTTCGGCGGCATCGTCGCAGATCACATGCAGGCCGCCGCAACGCTCGCCATAGAGCGAAAAGTTCTTCGAAAACGAATTCGCGACGAACGCCGGCACGCCACGGCGCGCAAGCTCGCGCACGGCGAACGCGTCGTCTTCCAGCCCCGAGCCGAAACCCTGATACGCCATGTCGACGAACGGCAGCAGGTCGCGCTTATGCAGCACGTCGATGATCTTGACCCACTGCGCTTCGTCGAGGTCCACGCCGGTCGGATTGTGGCAGCACGCATGCAGCAGCACGACGCTCTTTGCCGGCAACGCGTCGATGGCTTCGAGCATCGCGTCGAAGCGCAGGCCGCCGGTGGCTTCGTCGTAGTACGGATACGTATTCACTTCGAAGCCCGCGCGCTCGAAGATGAAGCGATGGTTCTCCCACGTCGGATCGCTCACCCATACCTTCGACGCCGGAAAGTATCGCTTGATGAAGTCCGCGCCCACCTTCAGCGCGCCCGAGCCGCCGAGCGTCTGCACGCTCGCGATGCGGCCTTCGGCGCGCGCCGTGCTGCCCGTGCCGAATACGAGCGCCTGCACGGCATCGCGATAATGCGCGAAACCGGCCATCGGCAGATACGGCTTCGGGCCGAGCTCTTGGAGAATCGAGAGTTCGGCTTCGCGCACCGCCTGCATGACGGGCAAGCGGCCGGCGTCGTCGAAATAGATGCCGATGCTCAGATTGACCTTGTTCGTGCGCGGGTCCTTCTGAAAGTTTTCGTTCAGCGAGAGGATCGGGTCGCCGGGGTAGGCATCGATATGTTCGAACATGGTCTGGGTATCAGGACTGAATTCAGGACGAAGGAGGAGCGGGACGGCGCGCGGCGCCCTTGGTTTTGAGATAGTAGCCGATTCCGAGAACCGCCAGCCAGATAGGAATGAGATAGACGGATAGCCGCAGGCCCGGCGTCTCGTACATCACCCACACGATGCCCGCGACGAACGCAAGACACAGATAGTTCGTGGACGGATAACCGAGACTCTTGAAGGTCGTGGCCGCGCCCTGCTCGCGCTTGTGGCGGCGGAACTTCAAATGAATGATGCTGATCATCGCCCAGTTGATGATGAGCGCCGATACCGCGAGCCCCATCAGCAGTTCGAACGCGCGGCCGGGAATGAAGTAATTGATCAGCACGCACGCCGCCGTCACGACGGCCGACACGAAGAGCGCCGCGAGCGGAATGCCGCGCGCGCTCACCTGGCACAACGCACGCGGCGCGTTGCCTTGCTGCGCGAGGCCGTACAGCATGCGGCTATTGGCATAGACGCCGCTGTTGTACACGGAAAGCGCGGCCGTCAGCACGATCACGTTCAGCACGTTCGCGACCAACGTGCTGTTCATCTCGCGGAAAATCAGCACGAACGGGCTGCCGCCGGTGGCGACCTTGTCCCACGGATACAGCGAAAGCAGCACGCCGAGCGCGCCGATATAGAAAATGAGGATGCGGTAGATGACCTGATTCGTCGCGCGGGGAATGCTGCGCGACGGGTCCTCGGCTTCGGCCGCCGTGATGCCGACCAGTTCCAGCCCGCCGAACGAGAACATGATGACGGCCATCGACATCACGAGACCGCTCGCGCCGTACGGGAAGAAGCCGCCGAGCCGCCAGAGGTTCGCGACGCTCGCCTGCGGCCCCGCGTGACCCGACACGAGCAGATAGCCGCCGAACAGAATCATGCCGACGATCGCCGCGACTTTCACGATGGCAAACCAGAATTCGAGCTCGCCGTACGACTTCACGCTCGTCAGATTGATTGCGTTAACGATCGCGAAGCACGCGAGCGCCGATACCCACGGCGGCAGCGCCGGCCACCAGTACTGCATATAGATGCCGACCGCGGACAGCTCGGCCATGCTCACGAGGATATACACGGCCCAGTAGTTCCAGCCGGACACGAAGCCGGCCGCGTGACCCCAGTATTTGTCGGCGAAATGGCTGAACGAGCCGGCCACGGGCTCGTCGACGACCATTTCCCCCAACTGCCGCATGATGAAAAACGCCATCATCCCGGCGATCGCGTAGCCGAGCAGCACGGACGGGCCGGCGAGCTTGATGGTCTGCGCGACGCCTAAGAAAAGCCCCGTGCCGATGGCGCCGCCGAGCGCAATGAGTTGAATGTGGCGGCTCTTGAGTCCGCGCCTGAGTGTTTCGTGCTGCGCTGCTGCCGGGTTGTTGCCTGAAGCCATTGTCGATCTCTGCCTGAACTGCCAAGGACGCGCGCCGCTCTGCCTGCCTTGCCGGGAAACGCGAAAAGTGTTGTTTTTTCGTGCGACGGGCGACTGTACAGGGCGAACACTCGCCGAACCGTGCTTCACGGCGCGCGGAAAAACACGCGATTTTACCGCCCCGACGCCCCGGGAAGCCTTGTCGGATGGACTCCGCACCCTCGTGGGGCGCGAGGGCGAGTCGTCAAGAGATCAAACTGAACCGGGAATCAGGTCTTTTTCGGAGGATTGATTCGGACGCTCCCCGCGCAGAATGGATTCATCCACTTACGGGGAAGCCAACATGTTCCAGACGACGCAAACGAATGGCACGCCGCATCAGACGGCGATTCTCGGCGCAATCGAATCGCACGCCGGCATGGCGGCTTTCGAAGCCGACCTGCTCGCCGAACTCCGGACGGCATCGGACAACGTGCTGCGCCTCGCCGCGCAGGTGCGCACGCAGGTCAACGCGGATGCCGCCGCCGACGCCGCAGAAACGCTGGCCGGGCAGCACGCAATCGCGCAAAGGCTGATCGGCCGGCTGCTCGCCATGCCCGTCGCCCAAGCCTGAGCACCACGCCTCACAAGAACACGCATCGAATCGAGGAATACGACAATGAACTACCTGACCATCATCGCCATCGTCTGGACCGTTTGCGCGCTGTTCGCCGTGTTGTTCATCCGCGGCGCGACGCTGCGCGAGCGCAAGCCGGTGCCCGTGCAAAGCCGCGCGCGCCGCGCCGCCGCCGCCAGCGTGAAAGACGCGAGCCGCGCGTAACGGCTCAACACGCGGCGCGGCGTCACTTGATCGCCGATACCGCCGCGCGCAGGCCGAGCAGATAGCTTTCCACGCCGAAGCCGCAGATTTGCCCTTTGACGACTTCGGAGAACACGGACACGTGCCGGAACGCTTCCCGCGCGTGAACGTTCGACATATGCACCTCGATGATGGGCACGGTCAGAATGGCGAGCGCATCGCGGATCGCGTAGCTGTAATGCGTCCACGCGCCCGCGTTGATGACGACTGCATCGACGTTATCGGTGAACGCCTGATGGATGCGCGAGCACATCTCGCCTTCGATGTTCGTCTGGTAGCACTCGACTTCGACGCCCAGTTCCTTGCCGAGCGCGGCCAGTTGCTCGTCGATTTGCGCGAGCGTCGCGGTGCCGTACTGCTTGGGGTCGCGCTTGCCGAACATGTTGAGGTTGACGCCGTGCAGCGTCAGGATCTTTGCCATGGTGTGTCCTCGATGGATAAGCAGCGTGCGTTAAGGGATGCGCAGATTCTGAAGGCCGGCTCGCGCGATGACAATAGCGCCTGCTGACCGCTCGCCTCTTTCAGTTTTCGACCGACCTGCCGTAAACCCGCATATGACGGTGCACGCCGGATAAGCCCGCGCTTCACCGATGCCATCCCCGTATTTTTCCGCTTCGCCGGTATCTCGCATGTCAGGTTCCTCGTCCTTGCTCGATTCCCTTCTGGCGACACCGGCAACGGACGACGGGCGCATCACGCCCTGCATTCGCTCCTCGCTCCTCTTCACCCTGCTCGACGACATTCGCCCGCTGCTGCTCGCAGGCGGCTCGACCGCGTTCGTCGCGCTGGTCGCGCTCGTGCGCGTGCGCGCGCCGTGGACCGTCGCGTGGTTCATTGCGGACGCGCTGGTTCTCGCCGCGCGCGTGATTGTCGTGTGCCGCTATCGGGCGGCGCGGCGACAGCGCTCGCCCGAACCGGCGCCGTGGGCGCGGCGCTATGCGCCGTTCGGGCTCATCGCGTGCGGCCTGACCGGCTTGGGCGCGATGGCCTGCGTCATGTCCGGCGACGCCATGCTCGCCTCGCTCGCAATCATGGTGACGGCCGGCATGCTCGGCGGCATTGCGTCGCGCAACGCGGGCGTGCCGCATCTCGCGATCTCGCAGGTTTGCGCGGGCAGCGTGCCGATCGGCGTGGGCGCGCTTCTTGGCCCCGCCGGTTACTGGATGCTCGTGCCGCCGCTCGTCGTCTATATCGGCGCGATGAGCGTCGTCGTGCGCCGCCACTATCGCAATCTCGTTGCGCTGATGACGGCTGAGGAAGAGCACGCGGAACTGGCCGCGCGCTTCGACGCCGCGCTCGCGCACATGCCGCACGGCCTCTGCACGATCGACGCGGCGGGCGCGGTCGTCATCGCGAATCGCAAGGTGGCGCAGCTCTTCGGCGCGACCGCCGACATGCTGCGCATCGGCGTGGCGCTGCCCGAGTTCATCGGCTATCTGGCGCTCGCCGAGCATGGCGAATCGCAGCGCGCGAAGTTGACCGCGCGCTGCGGCGAGTGGCTGAAGGACGGCCACGCCCCGCTCGAACTCACGCTGCCCGACGGCCGCCAGCTGGAACTGACCAGCGATCCGGTGCCGGACGGCAGCGCCGTGATCATCGTCGAGGACGTGACGGCGCGCCGCCGCGCGGAAGCGAAGATTTTGCACTGGGCGCATCACGACTCGCTGACCGGCCTGCCGAATCGGCGTTATCTGAGCGACCACGCCGAGCGCCTGATCGCGGGCAGCGCGCACCGCGAGAAAGTCATGGTGATGTACGTCGATCTGGACGGCTTCAAGCACGTCAACGATTCGCACGGGCACGATGCGGGCGACGAACTGCTGCGGCGCGTCGCGGATCGTCTGCGCAACGCGATGCGGCATGGCGAACTCGCGGCGCGTCTGGGCGGCGACGAGTTCGCCGTGGTCGCGACCTACTTCGCGGATGCCGCAAGCATCGCGTTCGCGCGGCGCATCGTGCGCGATCTCTCGCTGCCTTATGAACTCGACGCGGGCGTGGTCGTGACGCTGGGCGTGAGCATCGGCATTGCGCTTGTGAAGCCGGGCGAATCGTTCGAGCGCGCGCTCAAGCGGGCCGACATCGCGCTCTACGAAGCGAAGACCGAAGGCCGCGGCGGCTACCGCTTCTCGAAAGACGACGCGCTCGCGGCGCGCGAGGAACTGGACGCGCTCGCCGCGCCCACGCATCGGATGTGACGACGGGCGCTATCCGCGATGCAGATCGAGCGCGGCATGCAGCATGTCGCGCAGTTCGATCAGGTCGCTGCGAATGAGCGCGGTGAAGGTATCGACGTCTTCCACCCAGCTTTCCGATTCACGCAGCAGCGCGCGCAGTTCCTGGCACTGGTCGTACAGCATGGAAGGCCCGAGCACCGTCAGCCCACCCGCCAGCTTATGCGCCCAGCGGCGCAGCCTGCGCGCGTCCTTTTCCTTGCAGATGTCGTCGAGCGCGACAATGTCTTCGTCGATCTGCCCGGCGAGGTCCGGCATATACGCGGCGGGAATCGGCGGAAAGCGCGGCGGGAGATCGTCGTCCTCCGGCGCTTCGTTCCCGGCCTGCGCTGCGGTCTCGGGCGCGGCGCCTGCCGCATCGACGCCGGCGGTTTGCAGCACGCCCGCCAGCACCGCGAGCGGGACCGGCTTGGTCAGATAATCGGTGAAACCGCGCGCGCGTCCGCGCTCCACGTCCTGCGCGCTCGCGCTCGCGCTGATCGCATAGATACGCATCGCCGGATCGAGCGCGCGCGCCGCGACGAGCAGTTCGGCGCCTGACATCTTGGGCATGTCCATGTCGGTCAGCACGATATCCACGCGATGCTTGCGTAAAAGATCGAGCGCCTCTTCGCCGTCCTTCGCCTCCAGCACGGATGCCCCGAGCGTCAGCAACTGATCGCGCAACAGCCCGCGATTGAGCCGGTTGTCTTCGGCGATCACCACCGTCGGCCCCGCCTTGCGCGCGGCCGGCAGCGCGAGCGCGTCGTCGGCGTGCGGCGAGGCACGCTGGCGTCCCTTGATGGTCGCGATCGCGTCCTTGAAGCCTTGAGACTGAAGACGCTCACTTCGAGCACGCCGTCGCCCCAATGCACGGGCACGAGCGGACCGTCCTGCGTCATGCGGATCACGCGCGTGCCGTCCTTCCACGCCGCCTTGATGTCCTCCTCGGTGAACTCGTCGGTGGCGATCAGATACTCGCAGCCTTCCGCGAGCGCAGGGTCGGCGTGATTCATGTACGTGACGGCACTGCGCTCCGGGTCGTAGAGATTCTCGAACCATTCCCGATACTCGCTCGCGCGGCACAGAATGGCGGGCTTGCCGTCGAGCAAGGCGGCGTCGCCGGTGTCGGACGAATGGTCGGCGGCGAGCGGCAGCCACACCTGAATGCGCGTGCCGACGCCTTCGGTGCTGTCGAGGGAAATGCGGCCCTTCATGAGTTCGCAAAGCCGCACACAGATCGACAAGCCGAGCCCCGTTCCGCGCGCCTGCGTGAGACGGTGCGCGTCGCCCTGCATGAACGGCTGAAAGAGCTTTTCGCGCTGCGACGCAGGAATGCCGATGCCCGAATCGGCGACGCTGAGTTCGAGCGCGTCGTTCACCCATCGCGCGCGCACGACGATCTTCCCTGAATACGTGAACTTCAGCGCGTTGCCGAGCAGGTTGTTGAGAATCTGCGACACGCGAATCGGATCGAACAACAGCTTCGCGGGACACGACCGCTCGATCACGACGAACAGGCGCAAGCCCTGACGGTTCGCGAGCGGCGCATGCGCGACCATCACGCGCACGACGAGCGCGCGTATGGAGCCCCATTCCTCCGAAAGCCGCATTTCGCCGATATCCATCTTCGAGAAATCGAGGACATCGTTGACGACTTGCAAAAGCGCGCTCGCCGATGCCTGCATGGCGTGAACGCGCGCTTCCTGCTCGGCGGCGAGCGGCCCGAGCGCGACGAGTTCCAGATTGCCGACGAGCGAGGACAGCGGCGTGCGAATCTCGTGGCTCATCGAGGCGAAGAAGCTGAGCTTGGCTTTCGCGGCGGCGTCGCTGCTTTCCTTCGCCTCGCGCAGCAGCCGTTCGACTTCGCGGTGCTCGGTAATGTCGGCGATCGCGCAGAAGAACACGTTGGTCTTGTTGACCACCGCCGCCGCATACGACACCTTCAGATGCAGCGTGCCGGCGTCCGGTTTGTCGAGCGTGTAGTGAAGCTGCCGGATGGCTGCGTCGTGTCCGTCCTCCGCCGGCGCCGTGCCGTGGGCGTGGAACGCATCGCGCAGGCCCGCGGGCAGGCTCGCGGACGTCTCGCTGAGATCGAACAGCGAGCGCGCGATCTGGTTCGCGGCGATCACGTGCAGGTCTTCCTGCAACGCGATGCAAAGGCCCACGGGCGTCGCCTGCACGAGCAGATGGTTAAGTATCTCTCCCTCCACCGCACGGCACGCCTGCTCGTACGAGCGCGTGAGGAAGCGATAATTCCAGTAGCGGTACATCGCAAGCAACATGGCGATGAGCGCGCCGGTGACGAATACCAGAATCGCCATTTGCACGCGCTTCGCGGCGAGCTCCGTCGCGACGGGAAGCGCGACGACCACATGCCCCATGCCGAGCGCCAGGGAGTCGAGACGCGCGCCCCAGCCGTGAGCGGGCAGCCAGTGAAACGCGCCCGGCGGCGCTTTCGCGAGCTGGTTTTCCATGAACCGGAGATCGGGCGTGTCGTCGCCCGCCAGCACCTGATGATCGTTGTCGAAGATCGCGATCTGCGATTCGAGCGATTCCGGCACCGCGCGGCGCAGCGCGCGGTCGAGATTGAGGCGCGTGAACACGAGCCCGTACGGGTCGCCGTCTCCCGCCACCACCATGAACATGACGACGGTCGGCGCGCCGAAACCTATGGAGCGCGGCGCGACATACCACATGACGCGCCGGTCGCGCGCGGCTTCGAGCGGGACGATGTTGTGCGTGTTCATGTAGAGCTTCGCCGCTTCAGCAAGCGCGGCGAGTCGCTGAGGCGGAGGAACCTTATTGTCGGTCTCCGTGAAGAATCCGAAGCCGGCCGAGGCGGAACCGTCGAATCTCGTGTACTGCAAGAGCGGCGGCGTGCTCTCTTCGGGGATCATCTGACGCGCTGCCTGGCAAGCCTCGGCAAGCGCCGTGTCATTCACGCCGGGCGGATACGGCTCGCATTTCGGCTTGTTGGGACTGTCCGGCACGCCCGCCTTGGGCGCCGACGCGCCGACTTCGAGCAAGAGACTGCCCGCCGTGAGCATGTTGTAACGGCTGAATATGCTGACGTTCACGCCGCGCATGGCCGCCTGCGCGAACTCTTCTTCCGTCTTCAACGTCGCCGTCAACATGAAGAAGCCGGTGGCCGTCGCACCGCACAGCGCGGCGAAAATCAGCAGCCCGACGGCGATAGCGAAAATGCGCCGTTCGCGCTTGAGGTTGCTTTCGAGCATCCGCAGCATTTGCAGAGGAGAATCCTGCGATGCGGCGAAGAAACGCTCCATCAGGCCAACCCTGTCTTCGCGGCGTATTTAACGAGGTCTACGTGGTTCTCCACATGCAGCTTGCGCATGGCGGAGCGTTTCTGTGTCGCGACCGTCGGCACGGAACGGTTCAGCGTGCGCGCGATCTCGGTCACCGAAAGCCCCTGCGCGAAGAGGCGCACCACTTCCAGCTCGCGCGGAGAAAGCGGCTGTTCGCGCGCAAGGTCCTTCGTCGTGGAGCCTTCGCGCGCGAGGCGAAGCTGAATCTTCGGCGAGAAGAGGGTTTCCTTCGTCGAAAGCGCGCGCACGCTGATCTGCGCGAGCTCGCTCGCCGGCTCCTCCTTGCTGACGATCGCGGCGACGCCCAGCTTGCAGAGCTCGTGAAACATGCCGCCGCTCGTCATCATCGTGAGGACGACGAGCGGCACTTCGGGATAAGAGCGGCGCAGCTTGCTCACGAGACGCAAGCCGTCGAGTTCCACTTCTTCGTCGCCCTGCATGACGAGATCGGTGATGACCAGATCGGCCGGCTCCTTTTCGAGCGCGCGCACGAGATCCGCTCCCGAGTTCACCGTGGCCGTGATCGTGAAACCCGCAAGCTTGGAAAACTGATCGGAGACGGCCATCAACACGATGGGATGGTCGTCGGCCAGCACCACGCGGATCGATCTCGTGTGTCCATTCATAGGCACACCGTCGCCGGCGCTATGCGCGTTTGCATCGAAACACGAAACAGACGCGCTGCTTGGCGCAATTGAAGCAACAGACGAACAGACCAGTTCATCGCCACGTCTCCCGACCGGGCGGGCATGCCCTGTGGCCATTTTAGGATAGGTGGAATCGCATTGAAAGACGGGGGACAGCGCTTGCATCGACGCAAGGCCGGCCGGGTCCGAAGCGACGCTATTCATTCCGGTCTTCACAGTAGGCTCCAGGAGTCAGGCAGCCGAGGCGCACGCGCCGGCCGCCGCTGCGGCACAGGCGGCAACGCGGCTTGCTGCTGTCGCATCGTTCGCCGTCCGCTTGAGGGGGTGCTTCCCGTTGCGGCGCGGGCTGAGCCAGGTGACGCAACGGAATCGACGTGACCTGCGACGTCCCGTGCTTTTTGTATTGCCGGCTCTCCGCGAGGAGCATGCCCGTGATCACGATCATGGACGCGATGAAGACGACCGCCACCGTTCTTATTAGTACGGACTCCGATCTACCCGTTCCCAACGCAGCGAGAATGACGAACGACAGCGTGAAGAACGCCGGCATCAGGAACGTCGATGCGATTCCCACTGCTTCACAACACTTGCGAAAGGCCTGGCTGATCGAATCCGAAACCAACATAAGAGCACCTGACTAGGAATGCGGCTGGCCACGAGCGAGACGACCGCCTCGCCCAGCGCGATGCATCTGCGTGCGGCGAGACTTTCGCCGAACCCTGCACATGCGGCTTGCGTCGACCCGCTGTGGCATCGACTCATGACTTTAGTCAAACGTTATCGCGCGATATATCGAACAATGTCGATAACGTCTGTCAGCGTGACTGACGCACCGTGTCGCTCGTCGGGCAGTTGTCTCCAGCAAAAAAAAACCGCCCGGGTAAGGCGGCGAACTGGGTCGAAGAAAAAATCGGTGGTCCGGGGCGAATGGGCGCGCGTGGCGACTACCGCTCTCCTCGCTGGCCATGCCGGCCGCGCGCGCCATGAAGGGCGGCGCGCAACCTTTCCCGGACATCGCAGGTCGCTTACATTCTCACTCCCGCGCGAGGTCACACGATATAGACGGATTTCGATTCATTCGATGCAAGCGCTCGATCAGCGGCTCGTCATACGGCCGATGCCTTCATCGCCAGCTGATACCGCAAGTGCCCGCCGATGCGCGCGACGACTTCCGACCAGTCGCCACCGAAGCGGCGGCGGAACAGGCGCATGGTCGGGTACCACGGACTGTTTTCGCGCGTGTAGTGCCAGCGCCAGTCACCGTAGAACGGCAACATCAGCCAGACCGGCTTGCCCATCGCGCCCGCGACGTGCGCGACGGACGTATCCACGGTCAGGACGAGATCCAGCGCCGCGATCGCGCTGGCCGTCTCGGCCATTGTGTTGAGACGCGCGCCCACATCGTGAAAGTTCGCGCGCTCGGTGGCATACCGGGCTGCTTCGTCGGCGCCCGCGCCCTTTTGCAGGCTGAAGAATTCGATGCCTTCCATCGCGAAGAGATCGTTCAGCACCGCGAGCGACGGCAGCGAACGATGTCCGTCGTTTTCGTGCGTCGGATTGCCCTTGAACACGACGCCGACTTTGAGCTTGCCGGGCGCGACTTCCGGCAGCTTCGACACAACGGACGCCGGCGCGCGCAGATAAGGCACCGTGCGCGGCAGCGCCTCGAGTTCGAGCGGCAGATGCGCCGGGATGGTATGTGGGTAAATCCAGTAATCGATGCCCGACAGGTTCGCCGCGTCTCGCACATCGACGACATCTTCGGCATCGAGCGAGGCTTCATACAGTTCGACGAGCGGCGCCTGACACACGACCACTACGCGTTTCGCGCCGCATTTGTCGCGGAAAATCTTCGCGAAACGCAGAAAGAAGATTTCGTCGCCGAGGCCGAACTCGCTCCAGATAGCGATCGACTTGCCGTGCAGCGATTCGCCTTTCCATTCCGGCACGTTGTGCGGCGGCTGCGTGGTGGTGCGGCGTTGCCATCCGAACGGCGCCATCACCTTTTCGCGCAGCGCGAAGCCTTCCCGCAGCTTGCCACGCGCGATCAGATGCAACGCCTCGTAAAGACGCGGCAGATGTTCGCCCGGCAGCCGCTCGACGCACTGCTTCCAGATGGCGTCGGCATGCTCGGGCGCGTCCCAGCGCAAGAACTGCATCATCGCGCGATGATAGACGTCGAAGCGATACGGATACTGACGCACCCCCGCCTGCGCCGCGGCGATGGCGGCCTCGGCGCTGCGCGCGTGCTCCATCGCATGTTTCATTTCATGCGCGGTCGGCACCGCGCGTTTGCGCAGCACAATTTCGATGACGCACTCGGCGTAACTGTCGGCGGTCTGGTCGGCGTCGGCTCGCGCGGCGTCGAAGTTGTCGCGCACCAGCGCGATGCGCTCGCAGTCCGCGGCATGCGACATGGCCTGCACCAACTCGACGACGTTCACCGAGCGCGGCAGCCTGTTCTCTGTCTTGTAGATGGTGAAGCTCGTCTTGTGCCCGCCGTTGAAGCGGCTCGGCCAGACGCCCTTTCCGTAGAGATCCTCGTCCGGCACGGTCACGATGACATGGCCGCCCGGCTTCACGAGGTCGAGCCATCGCGCGAGCGCCTTGTGCGGATTGTTCTGCCGCGCGAGCACATGACTCGCATGAACGAAGTCGAATGCTGCGTCGCCCGCGCCATCCATCGTCGAAAGATCGCCCTTGTCCGCGGGCCACGACGTGATTTTGCCCATGCGCGGGAACACGTGCGCATGCGCCGAAAGCGGGTCGTCCGTCACGCCGATATCGAGTCCGTCGCCGACGAGGTAATGCTGCACGAATGCCGGTTCGCGGGAACGGCGCAGGCTTGCTTTGCTGGTTTCTTTCATGATCGCCTCACTTCGCCGCGACAGCCACGGCCGCCGCGCTTGCCGCATCAGCGCGGCTCAGGTCCTTCAAAAGCGCCTGAATGCGCTCGCCCAAAATCTCCGGCCGGCCCCTGAAAATGAGCTTCTCGATGGCCTTCTTGCCCGCGAGCGAGCGCGCCAGATCCAGCCGTTCGCTGTCGTTCTGGATGAGACGCAGCGCCGCCGCCTTGTACTCGTCGTTGCTCTTCGCGACCATCCATTCAGGGAAGCCGAGACGGCGGAACATGCCCTCGTCGATGTGCTCGTGCACTTCGCGCCCCGTCTTGCACACGCCGACGAGCCCGGCCCACACCGTATCCACGATGCCGTTCGTGTTGCCGAACGGGAACGGATTCAGGAACATGTCGCAACCGGCGATCACCTTCATGTAGTTCGCGTAGTCCTGATGCTTGTGGACCACGGCCTTGTCGCCCATCAGGCGGCGCACGAGGTTGCGCACCTGCGGGAACACGAGGCCGGTCGCCTGTCCGACGAGAAAGTGGAATTCCACGGGCACCGACGCTTCGCTGGCGATTTCTGCGCACGTCTGCAGGAAGCCCGGATTGAGCTTGATGGTCGTGCCCGCGACCGCGATCTTCACGGGATCGGCCTTCAGGCGCTTGCGCTTTTTCAGGTCGAGTTCGAGCATGGCCGCGGGCGGACGATACGGCATGCCGTCCGATGGCAGCTTGAGCAGCTTCTCGCTGAAGCAGGCTTCCTCGCCGACGTAGTCTTCTTCGACGACCACATAATCCATCGCATGGCCGTGCGTGGTGGCGGGATGGCCGAGCGCCATCATCTGCAGCGGCGCGACACGCAGGCACGCGAGCACCATGGTGACCGGGAACATGCCGACGCTCGGCATGTACATGGCCTGCGCCTCGCGCGCTTCACTGACATCGCGCACCTGGCGCACGTGGTCCCATAGCGTCGCGCCGTCGAGCGGGATGAATTCGTCGAATACCTCGCGGCCTGCTTCATCGACGCGGCCTTCGTAACCCATGCCGATCAGATGAAACTTGTCGCGCATCGCCACCAACGTCTGCGAATGCGTGCGGTAGATGGAGTGATTCTTCGAGAACCATTCGAGCACCACGAGCAGCACGGGCTTCTCGCCCTTCTTCGCCGGCCGCGCGCGACGCGCCACATCGTGCAGGCCGAGGCTCGCGAGCTTGCGGCGAATCAGCGTGTTGATCGGCTTCTTAATGTCGTGCTTGGCCGGCAGGTCCGCATAGCTGCAATGCATATACATGTCGTGCAGCACGCCGAAGGGCAGCGCGTCGATGCTCTCGATCTGCTCGAGCTTGTCCGGCAGCCAGCGCAGCAGCATTTCGCGCTTCTGATGCGCGGCGGGCGTGCCGAGAAAGCGCGAAGACATGATGGTCGTCGCGAGGCTCGCGGTCGCGACCTTGTCGTGATTCCAGAGCACGTCCCAGTCGAGGCGCACTTCGGACTCGGGCGTATAGAACAACTGGAACTTGCGCATGTCGCCGATGCGTAGTTGCACCGAGTGACGCGCTTCTTCATCGAGTCCGAGCGAACGCAGAATGTGATCGGCGTTGCGGAAAGGGCTTGCTGCGAAGAGACCGGCGATCCAGCGCTGAAAGAGCTGCGTCTGGCGAATGCCGGTTTCGGAGAAACGGAAATCCGGATCGCTCATCAGCGCGGTGATAGCCGATGTGATGCGCGTGAGCAGGTGATCGTCCATGATGTTGCTCGCTTCGCCAGACTGCGCCCAGCTGTCGACATCCATCAAAAGCCCGTAGTTGGCGTCGATGCGCGCGAGCAGCTTCAAGAGCTCGCGGCCGGCGGCTTCCTTCTCACGACGATAGCAAAGGTACTCGAATTTATTGATGCTGAATTGCATGATGCTGTGTCCCGGTTCTTGCAGCGACTGAGGTTTGCCCGTCGGCGCGAAGCCTGAGCGGGCCGCGAGCTTAGTGGCTCCAGGTGACGGAGAGCCAGTACTGCGTCGGCTTCTTGCCGGGCTCCACCCACGAGCTTTCGGAGAAGCGATAAGGTCTTGAAACGGAGGCCGACACCGTTGCGCCGATCGGCGTCAGCCAGTCGACGCTCACGCCATAACCGGCGAGCACGCGGTTGTTGGTCACGCCGCTCACGCCGGGGTACGTGTTCTCCCAGTGGTCCCACGGCGAATGGTTCACGCGTCCGTAAGCGAAATCGTTGAAGAGGCCGACTTGAAGCTGATGGCCCGTCGCGACCGGAAAGCGTTGATAGAGCCCCACGCTCGCCACGACGCCTTCATCGGCCGAGCCTTCGTCGGCGCGATAGGCGCGCACGGCGTCGGGACCGGATAGGCCGAGCTTCTCGCTCGCATCCAGATTGCGGCTTGCGAGCTGACCGGTGATGCGTCCCGAGGCGAAGAGGTTGCCGCTCTTCGATAGCGCATACGTGCCGAACGCGTTGCCGCTCAACTTCGCGTAGTTGCCCGCGCGCCGCGTGATCGGCTCCGACGGGTCGTCGTTGCGTTGATGTCCGAGCGTGAGCGCGATCTGTCCGGCCGCGAGATTCGTGCGCAGCGCGCGGGCGCGTTCGCCGTTGTCCGCGGTCAGCGAGAGTTGCAGCGAGTCGAGCTTGCTGTGCGTGGTCGCGTCATAGTCCGTGAGGTCCGTCGACGTCTGGCTGTGCAAGAGCGATGCTCCGCCCCACACGTTCGCGTCGAGTCCACGGGTGAACGGGTACTGCACGCCCGCCTGCGCGGTCGTCGCCACGCCCTTCACCGGCGTTCCCGCGTTGATGAAGTACTGCTGGCGCGAGACGCCGCCGGTCATGCGCAAGCCGTCGTCGAAGATCGGCGCGCTGCCGGTGAGCGAGCCCGTCCACATCTTCTTGTCCGTGCTCGTGATGGTGAACGCATACGCGTCGCCCGCATGGAACAGATTGTTCGCCGAGGCCGTCACGCCCATGCGATACGTCCCCGTCGACTCGACGCCCTTGTTGTCGAGAATCAGATCGGCGCGTACGGGCTTGCCTTGTTCGGCGATGCTGAACGTGACGTCGACGTCTCCGGTCGCCGCGCCCGGCGAGAAACGCGGCGCGCCATCGAGCGCGACGCCGGGCAGGTCCTGCAACAACTGCGTGGCGCGTTCGAGCCGCGACGTGCGCAAGAGGCATACGCCGTTCACGCCTTCGCTGCCACAGAGCGCATGCGTGATGAGCCGCTGCAGCCGCGCATCGGCCACGCGCGACTTGTTGTTCACCACGATTTTGCGAATGCGCCCCGGAAACACCGTGAATTGCGCCTCGCCGCCCGTCTGCGCCGCGCGCCAGTCGGCATCCGTCATCAGCACCTGACCGAGGGGGAAGCCGCCCTGACGCAGCGCCGTCGTGAGCACGTCCGACCAGCGATTCACTTCGTTCAGCGAGTGCGGGACATCGCCCAGCTTCTTGATGTCCGCGTCGAGCATTTGCTTGACGACGAGCGCATCGGCGCCTTCAGCGGGGACCACCTTCACGCTTGTGTGCCATTCGATCGGAGCTGCATCGCTTGCGGCGGGCATTGCCTTCTGCACGACCGCTTCCGCATCCGTGACTTCGGATGCCATCACGCGTTCCGTTCCCGCCACGCCGACCAGCACCACCGATCCAACACACACCATGCGGCGGACGGTTGCCGCGATCTCGTTCATCTTCAACATTGCTCGTATCCTTGATTGAACCAAACGCCTGAACGTCGCGCCTGGTTCATCGACCTTTGTCCGCGTAGCGTTCTCAGATCAAAGGTTAAGGATTCGCATGCTCAATCCGAATAGAACAAGTTCTAAAGTGCCTGCAGGCAAGCAAGAAACGCGGTATTTCAATGCGCGCCGTACGGGGCGCGCGAGCACGGACCGCCCATGCGAAAAGCCCGGCGCACGGCCGGGCTCTTCGAACATGAAACGTGCGAGCGTGTCGGAGGCTTATGCGATTGCTTCGGCAGGCTCCGCTTTCTTCGACTTGCTCTTCGCGCTCTTCGCGGCCGGCAGTTGCTCTTGCCAGAGCGCCTGCATGCGTTCGCCGAGAATCTCCGGGCGGCCCTTGAAGATCAGCTTCTCGATGGCTTGCGGTCCTGCCAGCTTCGCGGCGAGTTCGTTGCGCTCGTCGGCGTTTTCGATCAGGCGCAGCGCCGCGGCACGGTATTCGTCATTGGTCTTCGCGACCATCCATTCCGGGAAGCCGAGACGGCGGAACATGCCTTCGTCGATATGCTCGTGGACTTCGCGGCCGGTCTTGCAGACACCGACGAGCCCCACCCACACCGTATCCACGATGCCGTTCGTGTTGCCGAACGGGAACGGATTCAGGAACAGATCGCAACCGGCGATCACCTTCATGTAGCTGTGATAGTTCTGGTGCTTGTGAACGGTCGCCTTGTCGCCCATCAGACGGCGCACGAGATTGCGCACCTGCGGGAAGATGAGACCGTTCGCCTGTCCCATCAGGAAGTGAAAATGCACCGGCACCTTGGATTCACGCGCGATCTGCGCACAGGTGTTCAGGAAGCCCGGGTTCTGCTTGATGGTCGTGCCGGCCACCGCGATCTTCACCACGCCGTCCGACGGCTGCTTCGGCGGCAGTTCGAGTTCGAGCAAGGCAGCGGGCGCGCGGTAAGGCATGCCGTCCGAAGGCAGCTTCAAGAGCTTCTCGCTAAAGCACGCTTCGTCGCCGACATAGTCCTCTTCCACGACGACATAGTCCATCGCATGGCCGTGCGTGGTCGCCGGATGGCCGAGCGCCATCAACTGCAACGGTGCGACGCGCAGGCACGCCAGCACCATCGTGATCGGGAACATGCCGACGCTCGGCATGTACATCATCTGAGCATTGCGCTCTTCGCTCGTCTGCCGGACGTGACGCGCGACTTCCCACAGATTCGCGCCTTGCAGCGGAATGAACTCGTGGAACACGGCCTTCCCGGCATCGTCGACACGGCCGTCATAGCCCATGCCGATGATGTGGAACTTGTCGCGCATCGCGACCATCGTTTGCGAATGCGTGCGATAGATGGAGTGATTCTTCGAGAACCATTCGAGCACGACGAGCAACACCGGCTTTTCGCCTTCCTTGACCGGCGCGGCGCGGCGCTCGACGTCATGAATGCCGAGGCTCGCGAGCTTGCGGCGCACCAGCGTGTTGATCGGCTTCTTGATGTCGTGCTTGCCCGCATAGTCCGCATAGCTGCAATGCATGTACATGTCGTGGAACACGCCCATTGGCAGCACATCGAGGCTTTCGACTTCCGCAAGACGCTCGGGCAGCCAGCGCAGCAGCATTTCGCGCTTCGCGTGAGCCGAGGGCGTGGCGAGGAAGCGTGAAGACATGATGGTGGTGGCCATGCTCGCGGTCATAACCTTGTCGTGCTTCCAGAGCAAGTCCCAGTCGAGGCGGACTTCCGACTCGGGCAGATAGAACAACTGGAACTTGCGAAACTCGGCGTTGCGAAGTTCGAGCGAGTTGCGCGATTCCTCGTTCGCGCTGAACGAGCGAAGAATGTGGTCCGCGTTGCGGAACGAGCTGGCCGCGAAGAGCGCGGCGAGCCAACGCTGAAACAGCATCAGCTTGCCGATGCCGTGATCGGAGATGGTGAATTTCGGGTCCGAGGCCAGCGCCGTGATCGCGGAGGCGAGACGCGTGAGCAGGTGATCGTCCATGATGTCGTGCGCTTCGGCGGACTGCGCCCATGTGTCGACATCCATGAGAACACCGTAGTTCTGGTCGATCTTGTTGAGCAGTTCCAGCAGCATGCGGCTCGCCTTCTCGTATTCGCGGCGATAGCAGTGGTGTTCGAACTTTGCGATGCTGAATTTCATGTTTCGGTTCCTGGTCGGTTGATCCGCACGCCGCTGGCCGCTGTTCCGCTTTTTGCTCCGGAATCGCTTTGGCGCTGACAGGAAGAAGGTTAAGGTTTCAGCGGGACCTGACGAATAGAAGAAGTTCTAATTTTGACCGCGACGATTAACCGTGCGCGCATGAAAAAGCCCGGCTCGAAAGCCGGGCTCAGGTACTACGTGACACTCACGACGAGCGTGCTACCTGCCCGTCGTGGGCATCGTCAGGGACGAACGGCTGCTTTGTCCGCGCTCGGGTTGGCGAGAACCGCCATGCCCTGCTTGAGCCAGCCATGCGACTTCACGACGTACGGCTTGCCGTCCTTCACGCCGCTCTCCGTGTAGAAGTACTCACGCGTCTGCATGTTCACCGACAGATCCGCCTTCGTCTGCTTCTTCTCGTCCTCGAACGTGTAGTGCTTCACGCCGTCGGCGCCATCGCGGTACTGCATGTGACGCGAGAGCGCGCCCGCGCGAGTCATGAGATCGACATCGGCCGTATCCGTGGTCAGGTCGATCGACACTTGCTGCACGGTCGCGTCTGCCCAGAAAGCCGCATCGCCCAGTTCCAGCGTCAGCG
Organism: Caballeronia sp. BCC1704; assembly: GCF_902833455.1. NCBI lineage: Bacteria > Pseudomonadati > Pseudomonadota > Betaproteobacteria > Burkholderiales > Burkholderiaceae > Caballeronia > Caballeronia sp. BCC1704. The sequence goes on from NZ_CADFFT010000005.1 coordinate 249,664, forward strand.
GTTGCGCTTCGTCCAGATACATGTGCATCGCGTTCTCGTAGATCAGATACGACAGACCGCCCGCCAGGCCGATACCGCCGACCACAGCCGCCACCGTGCCGGCCGACGAGCTGCCGCCCGAACTGCCGTGGGCATCGGTGTTGCCACCGTTGTCCGTGCCGTTGCCGTTGCCGCCGTTATTGGCACCGTTGTCACCGCCGTTGGTGCCGCCGTTGTCAGTGCCGTTGTGGTCCTTGTTGCCACCACCCGTATGGATGATGTCGCCGTTGTCGATCACGTTGACCGTGCCGTTGCCGTCGGTGTTGAACGTGCCGTTGGTGTCGATCACGCCCTGACCGTTGGTCGAATTGCCCGAGATGTTGGTCGTGCCGTTGTCCGTGGTGTTGATCGTGCCGCTGTTCTCGACGAGCGCGTTGGCCGTCGCGTTGGTCAGCGTGAGTTGAATGCCTTGGCCGTTCGGCAGCGCAACCGTCGCGCTATCGCCCGCGGCGAGCACCACTTGCCCGCCTTGCGCCGTGTTGATCGAACCGGTGTTACGGACTTGATCGCCCACGAGCGTCACGTAACCTTGCGCCTGAATCGAGCCGTCGTTCTGAACGCTCGCATTCGTGCCCGTCGAGCTCAGTTGCAGCGGGCCGCCCGCCATGAACGCGTCGGGATTGATCGCCTTCGTCGTCGCCAAGAGCGAGCCGACGTTGACCACCGAGCCCTTGCCGAACAGCACGCCGTTGGCGTTCTGAATCAGCACTTGACCGTTGGCCAAGAGGGAACCTTGAATGTTCGATGCCCCGCCGCTCGTCACACGGTTGAGCGCCTGCGACTGCGCGTTCGGCTGATTGAACTGCACCGTGTTGCCGGCGCCGACGTTAAACGAGTTCCAGTCGATCACGGCGCGTTGCGTGCCCTGATTGATGGTCATCGTGTTGCTGTTCTGCGAGATGCTCGCCTGACCTGCCGTGACCTGGCCGCCGGTCGGCAACGCTTGCGCGAAGCTCACGCCGGGCTGCGTCGCGAGAACGGCGGCGGCGAATGCCGTCATCGCCGAGACGACGCGAAACGCGCTTTCGACCGAGACAGCGCCCGAAGCCGTGCCTTCGCCCGGCGCCTTGCCCTGGCTGACCACGTCTTCCGCTACTGCTACCAACATGCCGAGTCGTTTGCTGAAGACGCGACGAAACCGATTCTTGTTCATGAGAGAAACAGAGAGATGAGAGAGATGAGACGTTCCGCGTTGATGGTCAACAGCGGTCCAATGCGCTCAGCGCGATACACATGGAAATTGCGGGAAGGGCTGAGCGCCTTGGCAATCTGAATTCGGCGCAGCCTTCGCGGCCTGCTGGCCGGTCGCGGCGTGGGACTGACTCGCGTCACGCTTCGTTGATCGAAGTCAACTCGCTGACTGCGCAGGCCCGACCAACCTCACCGAATCCACAAAACGAATGGTAGGAACCGGGGCCTTCGGGCCATATAGAAGAACTTCGAATCTCGGACGAAGCGTGAAGAGCGGGCCGCGAACGGCCCGTCGTATAAGGCGCGACCCGTGCGACGCGCGCGCGAAGAAAGCGATTTTGGGATTGCTCCTAGCCGCAAGACGGGCGTCAACGGCTACGGGCGCGCCTTCGCATGACCGGCGGCAGCGCTAGATGGCGCGGACGGCGCGCGCTGCGCCAGAGCGGTCCAGCGACAAGCCGCGGTCCGCTGCGAAGCGATGCAGATCCGCTTGGCGCGAAAAGCCAAGTTGCTTGCACGCCTTGACGCGCCGGGCGCTGATCGTGCTCTTGCCGAGACTGAAGAGCCGCGCCGTCTCGACGACGCCCATGCCGCACAGCATGAGGCCCGTCACTTCCATTTGCCACTTCGTGAGCGTCGCGAAGCGCCGAAAGTCCGGCTCAGCGTTGAACTGCGCGAGCGCGCGCTCGGCCACCGGCGAGCGATAGTGCTTGCCCATCGCCAGTTCGCGCACCGCGTTGAGCACCACGGACATCTCTTCGCGCTTGTTCACGATGCCGGCGACATCGCGCTGAACCAGCGTCCCGACGAGGAACGGATCGTCGAACTCGCTGTAGACGAGAACCGGCAAGTGCGGATATCTCGCCGACATGGAAGACAGAAAGCGCCAGCCGTCGAGCGTGCCGCCGGTCGGCATGGAATAGTCCGTGACGACGACATCGCAATGCGCGCGTTCGAGCAGCGCCATCAATTCCGTAGGATGACTAACTGCTCCGGCGACTTCGATACCGGCGCGTTCCAATGCGTTACGCAGTCCACAGACAACGAGTGGGTGATCGTCGACGATTGCGACGCTGATGCGCTTCTTCAGCATTATTTTTATCCTCAATGAAACGGGGCGGTCTCAATGCCCCGTTGTTACAGCCACCAACCACGGTTGTCATGCGGGCCGAAGCTCGCTTCCCGCCGTGGAACGATCCAGCCACAAGCCATGCCCGACCGCGAAGCGGTACATCTCCGACTCTCCCGAGAAACCGAGCCGCCTGCACGCTTCGCTGCGCTGCGCGCTGATGGTGTTGACGCGCCGGTCCAACAGACGCGCCGTCTCGCAAACGGTGAGGCCGCACAGCATGAGGCCCGTCACTTCCATCTGACGGCGCGTGAGCGCCATGAAGCGCTTGTAATGCGGCAGTGCGCAGAAGCGTTCCAGCGACGCGCTGGCGATGGGCGACAGATAACGTTCGCCTCGCGCGAGACTGCGCACTGCGGCCAGCACTTCTTGCATCTCGTCACGCTTGCTCACGATGCCGGCGACGCCGCGCTGCACCAGACTGCCGACGAGAAACGGGTCGTCGAATTCCGTATAGACGAGCACGCGCGTGTCCGGAAACTGGCTCGATACGGAAGCGAGAAAACGCCAACCGTCGAGCGCCTGATCGCCCGGCATCGAGTAGTCCGCGACGACGACATCGCAGGGCGCGTCGTGCAGTAGTTTCAACAGGTGCGCCGGACTGGTGACCGCGCCCATCACATCGAAGTCCGCGCCCTCCAGCGTCTTTTGAAGTCCGTACAGCACGAGCGGATGATCGTCGACGACGGCGATTTTTGTCTTTCCCATCCCAAATCTCCTGACAGGCCGAGTGAGGCCTCTCCATCAACTGGCTCGCGCAGGTTTCAACCGTTAGCCCGATTGCTCGGCGAGCGTCGCAGCCACGCGAAGCGCGCGCTGCGAGGTCGTCACGGCGATACGGCGGAAGCGTCTTGTATCGACGTTATCTATACATCCATGTTGTCGTGACTTGCATCGAACGATAAAGGCGCGGGAATTCTGGTCATATAGAACGATGTTGAAAACCCTGTCCCCTTATTGGCGGCGACAAGAGGCGGCCTTCCCGCGGGCTTGCAGGCATTGAGTCGCGTGATATGGCGGAGGTTGCGCGAAGCGCGCGCACGCGAATGATCGACAGACGCGAAGCCCGCCGTCCATAGAGAGAGTTCTAAACCGTCGACGCGTCATGCCCGATGCTTATTCATCGTTATGGCGGGCATGGCGCTGAAGCGCTTCAGGCAGGCAGCGACGGTTCCGGTTCGACGCCGCTTTGCATGCGCCAGCCTTCGAGCCAATCGACGAGTTTCGCGGGCGGCAGCGGCCGGCTCAGGTGAAAGCCTTGTGCAAGATCGCAACCGAGCGCGCGCAGGCGCTGCATGGTGACTTCGTCTTCGACGCCTTCCGCGACAACCTTCAAGCCCATGTTATGCCCGAGGTCGATGGTCGATCGCACGATGGTCTCGTCGTCCTTGTGATGCGTCATGTTCATCACGAACGACTTGTCGATCTTGAGCTCGTCCACCGGCATGCGCTTCAGATAGGTGAGCGACGAATACCCCGTGCCGAAGTCGTCGATGGACAAACACACGCCGAGCGCATGCAGCCGGTCGAGCGTCTCGATGGCGTGGTTCGGGTCGTCCATGATCGCGCTCTCGGTGATCTCGATGCGAATCCACTGCGGCGCGACGCCGTGCCGGTCGAGCAGGCTCTGGAACGTCTCCGGCAGCGTCGACTGAATCAACTCGCGCGCCGACACGTTCACGGACACAGCGAGCTCGATGCCTTGCGCCTGCCACGCCGCGCATTGCGCAATAGCCTTGTCCGCGACCCAGCGCGACACGGTCTTGATATAGCCGGTCTGCTCGGCGAACGGGATGAACTGATCCGGCGCGATGAACCCGCGCGTCGGATGGTCCCAGCGCACGAGCGCCTCGACATATTGCACGCGATGCGTCGCCAGATCGATCTTCGGCTGATAGTAGAGCGTGAGTTGATCCTGCTCGACGGCCTGCCGCAGTTCGCTCATGAGCGATAGGCGTTCCGCGCTGTTCTCGTCGTGGCGCTCGTCGTAGAGCGCATGGCCGAGGTTCGCGCGCTTGGCCACGTACATCGCGATATCGGCGCGGCGCAAGAGCACGTTCATGTCGCTGCCGTTGTCCGGATACGCGACGATGCCGATGCTCGCGCCCACATCGACGAGTTGCCCTTCGATCATGATCGGCTCTTCGAGCGCGCGAAGCATGCGCGCGGCGATCGCGCGCGCCGCTGGCAGATCGTCGGCGGGCAGCAGCACGGCGAACTCGTCGCCGCCCAGACGCGCGACCGTATCTTCGGGACGCTGCAATGTGGCGCGCAGGCGCTGCGCGACTTCGCACAGCAGCATGTCGCCGATAGGATGCCCGAGCGTGTCGTTCACCAGCTTGAAGCGGTCGAGGTCCATCATCATCACGGACAACGCGCGGCCTTCCGTGCGCGCCGCCACGATCGCTTCTTGCAGCCGGTCGTTGAAGAGCGCGCGATTCGGCAAGCCGGTGAGCCGGTCCATGTAGGCGAGTTCGGTGATACGCCGCTCGCGCTCGACAATGCCTTCCTGCATCTGATTGAACGCGCTCGCCAGTTCGCCGATTTCGTCCTGATGGCGCACGGCGATCGGCGCGCTGTAATCGCCGTGCCCAACGCGCCGCGAGAACTGAGCGAGCGCCGCGAGCGGACGCGTGACCGAGCGCGCGGTGAGCATGCTGCCCGCAATCGAAACGATCACGCCGAGTATCGTGATGAGCACGAGCGCGGACTGAAGCCGGTGAAACGGCGCAAGCGCCTGACTGAGCGAACGTTCCAGCAACACCGCGACGGTCTGCCCTTCCGAATGCAGATGAAGCACGCGCGTCGCGTAGCCATCCTCGGCGAGTTGCGCCTGATTCTTGAGGCCTGCCCGCGCCGCTTCGGGCAGCGAACTCGCGAGCACGCCCCAGGCGCCGCGCTGGTCCACGGTCAGGAACGACACATCGAGCGATGTCAAAGAACTCATCTCGCGGGCAAGAGCGTCGTCGATCGCGAAGCCCATCACCACCCACGCGATGACAATCGGCGCCTTCACCGGCACCGCGACGAGCTGATACGCCTTGCCGCCGATCATGCCGAAGGACGACGCATCGCCCTTTTGCGCCACCGTCTTGATGAGATGCGGGAACGGGAACGCCGCGCCCTGATGCGCCGCGCCGCCGCTGTCGGCAACGAGCGTGCCGTCGAGATCGACGAGCATCACGATATCCGCGTGAATGCGGTCGCCGTGATTCTGCAACGCGGAAGCGACGGTCTTGCTGTCGTGCGTCGCGACCGCCTCGCGAAAGCCGAAGTCGGACGCCGCGACGCTCGCCGCCTGCGTCAACTGCTGGCTGTTGCCGCGCAGCACTTGCCCGAAGACGCGCTCGGCCACCGACAATTGCTCCTCGGCGTTCTGGTGCGCGTTATTCAGAATCACCGAATTGATGACGACGTACGCCGCCGCCTGCGCGACGAGCATCAGCAACACGAACACCAGCGCGATGCGCGCCCGCAGGCTGTGCAGGCGCATGCTATTCGGCGGCCTTCAGTTGCAGCGAGAACTTCGCCGTCGCGTCCGAAGCCGCGCTCAACTTCTGCGTGGGCTGCGCGTTCGCATCGGCCTGGTGGAAATGCCACGCGGTCAGCTTGTACGTATCGGCGGGCAGGTTGTCGATGGTGGCCGCGCCTTTCGCGTCGGTTTTCGCGAAATACGGCGTATCGACGATCAGCAGATACGCGACCATCGCATCGTGGATATTGCAGCCCATCACGACGAGGCCGGGTTTGTCGAACACGACCGGCGTGCCCGGAATGCCGTGGTACAGGTTCAACTCGAAGCGCTTGGCCGGCGAGAACGAATAGACATCGTGCTCGATGTTGTCCTTGTTCGGAAACGTGACCGATGCGCCCGTCTGCACCACGGACACGAGCGGCACGAAGCGGCGCTTGACCTGATCGATGACCGCGCTGGCCGGCTTCGTCGCGGGCAGCTTGCCGCTCGCGGGCACCGCATACACAATGGCGTCCGGCACGGGCGCGCCCGCCTGATCGACGACTTGCAGGTGAACGCTCGCCGCGTGCGCGCAGGCCGCAATGAGCGCTATCGCCGACAGCAGGGAAGAGATAACGAGGCGGGGTGTCATTCGCGGTCCTGTACGTCGCGGTACATGGGCGCCAGCTTCGCGAGCAGCTTGTTCTGCGCGCGAAACGGCACGCCGTTCTTGTCCATCGCGGCCTGCAAGTCTTCGACGAGCGCGTTGAACGCGGCACGGTCGATGTTCTGGCCTTCGTGCGTGCGCCGCATCGGGCGGCCGGTGTATTCGCACGGGCCGCTCAGCAGCACGCAGAACTGCTCGACGAGCTTGGTCTTGATGCGCTTGATGGGCGCGTTCTCGAAGTAAGGCGCGGTGCGCGGATCGGCGAGCACGTTGTCGTACAGATCGTCGACGATTCGCGTGAGTCCTGCCTGTTCCCCGAACTGGCGATACAGCGTGTCGTCGGCGGCGTGAGCGGTGCCGCTCAGAGCCGCGAACGCGCAGACGGCGAGCGCCACGCCGCGAAGGATCATCGTCGTTTTCATCAAAACCCCGCCTGCAACGAAACGTACGGCCCGCGCTGATTCTTGATCGTCGCGATATCGCCGAGCGCGACATACGCCGCCGTCAGCGAAATGTGCTTGTTCGGCGCCCACGCGATGAACGCGTCGTACGCGTCCTGCTCGCGCGCGAACGAGAGATTGTTCGGCTTCATGCGATATTCGCCGCCAATGGCGACGTTCTTCGTCAGCAGATACGCCACCGACGATTCGAATTCCGGGTGATACGCGTTCGACTTGTCGCCGCCGAAGCCCAGCAAGCCGAACTGATTGGCCTTGGTGAAGCGCAAGGTGCCGTTGAGCAGCAGGCTTTGCGCGAGCAGCAGCTTGGTCGCCGACAGATAGAAGTCCGTTCCCGAATTGCTCGCCGCGCCGATCGCCTTCAGCACGCCGCCCTCTTCGTTGTGCTTGAACTGCACGCCGGCCGCGATCTGCGGCAGCCACGTGTCCTGATCGAGCACGGCGTCGCCGAGCAGGCGCACTTTCACGCCGAAGATGTTCTGATTGAACGTGTAGTTCTCGCCGAGGCCGAGCTTTGCGCCGGCTTCGCGCGTGTCGAACCGCTGGCGCGCGAGCGACAGTTCCACGCGGTTCGCCACGCCGACCGTCAGGCCCCACGTGCCGAGCGCGTAGTCCTGCGTGTGGAGATAGGTGCCGTGAACGTTCGCGCCGAGCTGGCGCGCGGTGCCGTAGCCGCCGATGACGGCCCAAGGCGCGAGGCCGCCGCCGGCCGCGCCTTCGACTTGCGATACGCCGCCCGTCAGCAGCAGCTTGCCGCCGGTGAGGGGCACGGCTGGGGCGTCAGATGCGTCGTCGGCGCGCGCTAACGTCGGAATGGACCCGAGGCCGGCGCATGCGCACGCGATGGCGCAGACGAGGCTCGCAGTCTTGTGGATGAATCGCATTGCGTGGATGAGCTCGTGAGACGGGTTCGTCAGAAACCCGTCGGCCGCGCGGGGAATGCCGCGTGCAAAGCGCGGCGAGCCTCGGCGTCTGGGCGGCGCTCACCGGTGCGGGGGCGCCTTTCATCCACGTGTAAACGGCGGTGCAGAGCGAAACTTGATAGACGCGGCGCGACGCTAGGGCTTCGGGATCCGGATACGGCTGATCATCAGCGAGCCGGAGAGCGCGTAGACGAGCACGAGCGGATGCAGCGTGAAGCCCGCGATGCGCCATTCGCCGAACCACATATTCGGCCCGAGCGCGCCGAACCACGCCGCCACCGCAAGCATCAGCACGATGGCGAACGATGTCGGGATAGGCGTGCCCTCGAAGTGCGTGACCTTGCCAGTGCCGCCCGACATTTCCTCAGTCGTCACGTTGTAGCGCGCGAGCCGCGACACGCCGCAGGCGACGAAGTACGCCAGCACCACGCGGTCGTACAGGCCGCGCATGCCGAACCCATAGCCGATGATGGCGGGCGCGACGCCGAACGAAATCACGTCCGCGAGCGAATCCAGTTCCTTGCCAAGCAGCGACGCCTTTTGACGCCAGCGCGCGATGCGGCCGTCGAGCACGTCGAACACCAGCGCCGCGAACACCAGCGCGCACGCGAGATAGATGTGCAGGACCTCCGCGTCGTCGATATAGCTCATCGTCGAGAAAAGCGCGCCCGTGCCGCAGATCGCGTTGCCCAGCGTGAACCAGTCGGCCAGGTGGAAATCCCGGATCATCGAAAAGCGTTTCATGCCTTTTTGTCTTTGCTGTATGTCGGTCATTTGCGTCGCGGAAAGCCTCGGAGTCGGGTCAAGTCTATCATCGCGCCCTCTTTCGGACGGGCCTGCGCGAACCTAAACGTGGACGTACAGGTCCGCGCTATAATCCGCGGCACGTCTCCCATCACGGGCGCTCGCCGTCATGTCTTCCAGCAAACCCGCGCTGCTCACCATTCGCGACGCCGCCGAGCGTCTGAACGTCACGCCTCGCACGCTCAAGTACTACGAGGAACGCGGGCTCGTCGCGCCGAGCCGCAGCGTTGGCCGTTACCGGCTCTACAGCGAACAGGACCTCGAACGGTTCGCGCGCATCTTGCGGCTGCGTTCGCTCGGCTTCTCGTTGCAAGGCATCGTCGAATTGCTGAAGCGGCCGGTCGAGCCCATCGGCGACGGACGCAAAGGCTATTCCAGCGAATCGCTGCGCGAGATCGAAGCGGCGCTCGCGCAGCAGGTGGAGGCGCTCGACGCGCGCATCGCCGGGGTCCGGCGCGAGTTGAAAGAGGCGCAGGCCGTGCGCGCCGAACTGAGCGACGACCTCGACTACATCCGGCGGCGCATCGCCGGCGAAAAGCAGGAAACGCTCTTTCAGGAACGGCTGGCCGCGCGGGAGCGGCGCAAAGCCGGGGGCAGCGAGGGCAGCGAGGACGCCGCCGAATGACCGCCGTGCCGCTTGCGCGAAGCTCGTTCGCGTCGCGCCTTCTCGACGACGCCTTTCCGTGGGCCATCGCGCTCGCCACCGGCCTCGACTACTTCGACAACGCGGTCTTTTCCTTATTCACGAGCTATATCGCGGGCGGCATCAACGCATCGGCGGACGAGCTCGTGTGGGCATCGAGCGCATATGCCGTCGCCTCGGTGCTCGGCATTCTCCAGCAGCAATGGTGGATCGAGCGGCTCGGCTACCGGCGTTACGTCGGCGGATGCCTGCTGCTGTTCGCGGCGGGCGCAGTGGCGGCAGTCGCGTCGGAATCGTCGCTGGAACTGGCGTTCGCGCGTGGGTTTCAGGGCTACTTCATCGGCCCGATGATGAGCGCGTGCCGCATCCTCATCCAGACGCAGATCACGCCGCAACGGCGAGCGACTGCAGTGCGCTACTTCCTCGTCATGATCCTGCTCGGCAGCGGACTCGCGCCGCTGATCGGCGGATATTTCGTCGCGTGGCTCGGCTGGCGCGCGCTCTTCGCATGCGGCGCGGCGGGCGGCGTGGCGATGGGCGCGTTCGCGTTGCTCGCGGTTCCGCATACGGGCCACGTCGAGCGCGAGCGGCGCGGCGAGGCGCACTTCTGGCCGTACATCATCTTCGCGTTCGCGCAGGGCGCGTTGCAGATCGTGATGCAGCAAGTGCGCTTCGAACTGTTCAGCACGTCGCCCGAACTGATCGTGCTGACGGCGGCCGGGCTGCTGTCGCTCGGCTGGTTCGTGTGGCATCAGTGGCATCATCCGCAGCCGCTGCTTCGGCTGCATGCGCTGCGCGAGAAGACCTTTCGCGCGGGCATCACGCTCTACATCGCGTTCTATTACGTCAGCAACGCGATGAGTTATCTCGTCTCGCGCTTTCTCGAAGGCGGGCTGCGCTATCCGGTGGAGAACGCGGGGCGGCTCGTCGGGCTTTCGTCGCTGTTTTCGGTCGTGATGGCGTTGGTCTATTTCCGCTTTTCGGCGCGCATGAAGCACAAGAAATGGATGATCGTGCCGGGCTTTCTGCTGGCCGCGTTCGTCGGCTTATGGATGTCGAGCATGCCGCCCGATGTCAGCATGCAGTGGCTCATCGCGCCGCTCGTGCTGCGCGGCCTGTTGCTGCTTTTCATCGCGCTGCCGGTGGCGAACGTGACGTTTCGCCTCTTTGCCATCGAGGAATTCAATCACGGCTACCGCTTCAAGAACATCGTCAAGCAACTGACGTATTCGTTCTCGACCGCGACGATGATCATTCTCGAGCAGCATCGCATGGCCGTGCACGAGTCGCGGCTCGCGGAATCCGTGAGCGCGTTCAATCCGCTATTTCAGAACACGTACGAAAAATTGACCGGCGGCTTCGAGGCGCTCGGCTACAGCGCGGCGCAGGCGAAGAGCCTGGCGCTCGCGGAAGTGGGACGCATCGTCACGCAACAGGCGAGCTTTCTGAGTTCGCTCGATGGCTTCTACTTTCTGATCGGCGTGGCGCTCTGCGCGAGCGTGGTCGCGGTGTCGCAAAAGCAGATCGATTGATCGCTTGCATCGGCTAATCGGCGGCCTCGCCGCCTTGATACACGCGCGCGCCGGCGACGGCTTCGCGCGGCATCATCCGCGTATTGATGCCCATGACCGGGCGATTCACGTCCACGGCGCGCCAGTGCGTGAGGCATCCGCACGAAGCGCAACGATGAAATTCCAGCCTGCGCGGGCCCCACATGTAGACATCAGTTGGGCCGCAATCGGGCGCGAAGCGCACAGCCGGCAACGGGTAGTACGCCCATCGCGCGCCGTAGCGGCGGCAAAGCGAACACTGGCAGTCGTTGATTTCGGCCGGCGCGGCATCGAGCGTGAAGCGAATGGCGCCGCAATGGCAGGAAGCGTCGATCATGGCAATCGCGCTGCGGTTCGGAGTTGCGCTTCGATTGCGGCTTTATCGATCACGGACCACACCTGCGCGACCTTGCGCTCGCGGAATTCGTAGAACACGTTCTCCGCGAAAGACACGCGCCTGCCGTCGATGCGCAGGCCCATGAAGTCCTGCTTCGGCGTGCAGTCGAACCAGAGGCGGCTCGCGACGAAAGGCGGATCGGCGGCGAGAAGGCGGATATCGAAGCGAAGATTCGGAATCTGCGCAAAGTCGCGTTCGAGCATCGCGCGATAGCCGGCGAGCCCGATGGACTGGCCGTTGTGGATGACGTCATCGTGAACGAACGCGCCGAGCATCGGCCAGTTCTGCTCGTTCAGACACGCGATGTAGTCGCGGTAGATCTCTGCCAGGCCGCTGCGTTCCGTTTGCATGGCAAGCCTCATCGCGGTGACTTAATGCGCGCACCGCTCCGTCAGCGGGAAGCGGTGCGCGGACACGCGGCGCGTTCAGCCTTCTATCTTCGACATGACGGCCGTCGTCGGATCGTACCGATAGCCCTTCTGCGCGAGCTGCTGCGCGATCTTTTCGCCGATCACCTTCTGCTGCGCCTCGCGGAACACGAGTTCGTGATCCGGCTTCAGGCGCTCCAGTTCCGTCGAGAGCCGGCGCAACAGCGCGACCTCGCCGGTGCTGCGCGCGTCGATAAAGAGGATCTTCTCGTTCGCCACATCGAGCCGCTGCTTGAGGTCGCGCGCATACGTGACCCATTGCTCCGCGTTGCTGCGAAGCTCGTCATAGGCCTTCGAGTGCGTCTGCGCCTGCGCCGAGATGCGGCGCTGCAATGCCGCGATTTCCTCTTCCTTGGCCGCGCCCGCCGTCTGCAACGCGATCTTGTGGTCGCGCAGTTCGTCGCGCATGGCGGCCTCGCTCTTCTCGCGCTCGGCAAGCTGCTGCGTGAGCGTCGCGGCCTGCTGCTGCGCTTCGTCGGCGCGGGCGACAGCGGCGGCGGCTTCCTGCGTCACGCGCGCCAGTTCGCTTTGCGCGACGTGCTTTTCCTGAGTGATTTCGTCGATGCGGGCGCGTGCTTCGTCCAGTTCGCGCGTGGCCTGTTGCAACGCTTCCTGAGCCGTCGATGCCTGCGCGCTCTGCGCCGCGCTCGTCTCGCGCTCTCTCGACAACTCGGACTCCAGCGCCGCGATGCGTGCGTGGCTGTCGTTGATCTGGGCGCGTGCCTCGTCGATTTCGCGCGTGGCCTGCTGCAATGCTTCCTGCGCCGTCGATGCCGCTGCGTTGTGCGACGCGCTCGCTTCGCGCTCTGCCATCAGTTCGGACTCCAGCGCCGCGATGCGGTTCTGGCTCTCGTCGATCCTGGCGCGCGCTTCGTCCAGTTCGCGCGTGGCGTGCTGCAACGCTTCGTGCGCGACCGATGCCGCCGCGCTCGCCTCGCGCTGCGCCGCGAGTTCCGACTCCAGCGCCGCCATGCGCGTCTGGTTCTCGTCGATCTTCGCGCGTGCTTCGTCGAGCTCACGCGTCGCGCGCTGCAATGCTTCGTCGCGGGCCGCGGCTTCCGCTGCGCGCGCCGCGCCGGCTTCGCGTTCGCTGGCGAGCGCGTGACGCGCGGCGTCGAGTTCCGCTTCGAGCGCGGCGATGCGCGCGGCGCTTTCGTTGGCCTGCGCGGTCGCGGTCTCGGCGCGCGCCGACGCCGTGCTCGCTTCCTGGGACAGACGCTCCACTTCCTGCGAGCTCGCCGCGTGATGCTGCCGCGCTTCGTCGCGCTCTTGAGCGATACGCGCGAGCTCCTCGTTCTTGCCCGCGAGATCGGCGCTCGCGGCTTCGCGCGCCTTGCGCTCCTCGTCGAGCGACAGTCGCGCCGCGCTCAGTTCGGCGTCCTGCGCGGAGACGCGCTGCGCGAGTTCGCCGGCGCGCGCTTCGGCGGCCTCGGCGCGCTCGTTCGCGGCATTCTGTTGATTCTGCAGACGCGCGACCGCTTCTTCCGATGCGCGCAGCGCGTGCATCAGCTCTTCCAGCTGCCGGCGGCTGTTCGCCGCGTCGCCCTCGGTCTGCTGGTAGACGGCAAGCGCCTCGTCGCGCTCCGCAAGCGCCGTCTGGAGCCGTTGCCCGAGCATGTCGGCGCGATGCGCGCCCGCGCTGTGCGCCTCGTCCCACGACGCCTTTCTCAGCCGATGCGCCGCGCTCATCAGCGCGTCGGCCAGTTCCTGCGGCATCTCGGCCGAAGGCTGCGCGGCCGGCGGCGCGGGCTGCCGGGCGTCGCGCCAGCGTTCGAGCGCGGCGGCAATGGATACGATCGAACCGCGACGCAGTTCCGACCAGACCGTCACGGGCGATACCGGACGACCGGCGTCGGTCAGGCGTTGAACGGTCGAGAAAATCTCTTCATCGGTGATGTTGTCTGCTTCTGTGAACATAGGCGCCTCGAATTACAGGCATCGGGCAACGAGTTGCCAGACGAAAGATAGGATTATCCAACAACTTGGCGCTCGCGCCCCGCTTTCGTCGGATGAAGCAACGCTTCAATCCGGTTCCTGCGTGAGAAGGCGCGACCGAGCGGCCTGAATCGACTGATGCAGCTTCGCTTCGAGCGTTTCGCGCGGCGGCAGCACCGTCAGATATTCCGCGACGTGGATGCCGCTCTTGTTCAGTTCCAGCAGCTCGATCTGCTCCTGCTTTTTGCCCGCGCACAGAATGATGCCGAGCGGCGGCAGCTCGTCCGGCTCCTGTTCGTGCTTCGCGAGCCAGCGCAGATAGAGTTCCATCTGGCTCTTGTATTCCGCCTTGAACGCGCCGAGCTTCAGTTCGATGGCGACCAGGCGCTTGAGCTTGCGGTTATAGAACAGCAGGTCGATGTAGAAATCGTCGTCGTCGATCTGGAGGCGCTTCTGACGCGCGACGAACGTGAAGCCCGCGCCGAGTTCCAGAAGGAACTGCTCCATCTCGCGAAGAATCGCGTCTTCGAGGTCTTTTTCGAGGTAGTGGTCGTTCAGCCCGAGAAAATCGAGCACGTACGGATCTTTGAGAAGCGCTGCCGGTTCCACGCGCCCTTCGTCGCGCATCACGGCAATGTCATGCGCAATGGCTGCTTCCGGCTGGCGCGAAATGGCGCTGCGCTCGAACAGCATCGAATTGATGCGTTCCTGCATTTGCCGCGACGACCACCGCTCGACGCGCGCAAGCTCGATGTAGAAATCGCGCTTGAGCGGATCGTCGATATAGATCAGGGTCTTGAGATGCGTCCAGCTCAATTGTCTCCGCACTGCGGAGACACTGTGCTCGTCCGGGAAAATCTCCGCGAGGCGCATGCAGTGCCGCAGTTGCTTCTCGCTCCAGCCGCGTCCGTAGCGGGCGCCGAGTTCGCGCGCGAGCGTCGCGACCACTTGCCGGCCATATTCGGCACGCGCGCCGCGCAGCACTTCGGTACGCACGCGGTTGCCGATCTGCCAGTAGAGCAGCGTGAGTTCGGCGTTGACGGCGGCCGCCGCGCGCTCGCGGGCGGCATCGATCAGCCGGCGGACTTCGTCGAAAAGCGAAGATGGAATGAGGTCGCTCATAGGGTGAGGGTCGAAATCGGCGGTCTGGCGCAGCGCCGCGCTCGCCGATTGTCTCCGCGGCGCGGAGACAATCCGGCTGCAATGCGGCTGCAATGCGGCCGCGCCACTGGCGATCGTAGCGCAAGCCGCGCCACGCGGCTTTCGCCCCTCAGAACCCCGCCGACGCCCCCGGCGCCGAGCCGATGTCGCGCCACGACGAGCGCGTCGTGCCGCCGCCGGCCGCGCGGTTCAAAATGGCGCGCGTGCCCGGCGTGACCGGCATGGCCGCGAGCTGCGAAAGCTCGACCCAGCGCACTTCGTCAATGCCCGCGCGATAGTTCGCATGCGGACGCACGTCGGCCGGAATCGCCACGCGATAGACGTGATGCACGTGGTGCGCCGAGACGTGCTGCCACAGAAACGCCGCGGCGCTTGCCTCCGCGCCGGTCTCCTCGTACAGCTCCCTGATGGCCGCGCTCATCGCCAGCTCACCGTGCCCGACTTCGCCGCCCGGCAGAAACCACGGACCACCCCGCTCCTTCACCAGCAGCACTGCATGTTGGCGAACCAGCAACACCGTCGCCCGAACCCTCATGTCCCCATCTCCAGATGAATGCCGCGTCGCCCCGTTCGCGCGGCTGCCTCGCCAGCGTTGCGGCCGCTGACGGTCGTTTCGTTGTAACGCATAACCGCCGCATGGCGCAATCGGTTATGCCGCTTTCTTCGGCAGATGTTTAACGGATTTGAGCGGCCATCGACCGAGACAGAGCGCTCACGCGACGCTCACCGCGTCCAGATAGGGCGTGACATTCGCCATCGCGCGGCCGACGTACTCGTCCTTTTCGCCCACCGGGGCGACGTAGTGGAGGGCGCTCCGCGCAGCATCGACGCCCGCGAGCCGCGCAATCACCCACGCCGCCAGATACTGGGATGCAAGGCAGCCGCCCGCCGTCGCGACGTTGCCGCGCGCGAAGAACGGCTGTTCGAGGACCGCGACGCCGGCTTCCTGCACCCACGGCTTCGTCGTGACATCGGTGCAGGCCGGGACGCCTTGCAGCAAGCCGAGTTTTGCGAGCACGAGCGTGCCCGAGCACTGCGCGCCGACGAGCTGCCGCGCGGGATCGAGCGCGAGCCGCGCCATCAGGCTCGCGTCGGCGACGACTTCGCGCGTCAGCATGCCGCTGCCCATGATGACCGCATCGGCCGTGGCCGCGTCTTCAAGCGACGCCTGCGCCTTCAGTACGACGCCGTTCATCGAGCGCACTTCGGCCGTCGGGCTCGCGATCGACACCGTCCAGTCGGGCTTCTTGACACGATTGAGGATGCCGAGCGCGATCAGCGAGTCGAGTTCGTTGAAGCCTTCGAAGGTGAGAATGGCGATGTGCATGGCGGCTAACGGATCGGCGTTGGGGATTTGGCATGCTAAAGCCACGCGCGGACGCGGGCAACCGGGGCATCTCTGAAGGCAGCTCTATTAGTACTTCGAGACTCTACGCATTCACTCATTCTTCTGACGAAGCTTTCGCATCATCGTTCTTTTAAGCGTTGCCAACAAAATCAGCCCGTCGCGAAATAGTCGGCCCGATTAATAAGCAAGTCATAAACAAAAGTACTTCGCGTCCCATTCATTAGATGGAAACCGACGTCCGTATAAACACCGACGCAAAGACGCTTGCATTAGCAACCCGAATTAACTAGGTCCGAGTGTTCTTTTATATTTCTCAGCCAATTTAATTCGCCATCCGATATACCCGCAGGCCGGAGTGTGGGGTTCCGCGCATACCCGTCAAATGCAGACTGATACGGTTGCGTCACGCGCAATTTCGCTCACGCGCACAAAGCACAATCATTTGCTTTCCTTAGAAACTCACTCGGAGCCTCCCGCTTCATAAGTCCGCCGTCTCCGTTTGAACCGACCATAAGCGCCCGGAACTGCTTAATATGATTGCCAGAGCTAAAACGTCCGACGAAGCCGCTACCGAAACCGACGACGAGATTCCTTTTGCCTCTTTAATCGACACGGTGATCAATCACCGCGTGCTGATTACGCTGGTCGTGCTTTTCTCGTTGTTGCTCGGCGCGGCTTACGCGTATCTGAGCCCGCCGATCTATCAGTCCGCGATTCTGATCAAGGTCGAAGACAACAAGGACGTCTCCAATTCGCGCCCCGGCGATCCACTGAGCAACATGCTGCCGACGCTCGACGATCGCTCCTCGGCGGAAGGCGAAATGCAGGTGCTCGGCTCGAAGCTCGTGGTCTCGCGGGCGGTCGACGCGCTCAAGCTCTATATCAGCGCCGAGCCGCGGCGCTTGCCGATCTTCGGCAACCGCTTCTCGCATCACAACGGCGAGTTGTCGGAGCCGGGCCTTCTCGGCTTCGGCGATTACGCATGGGGCGACGAATCCATCACCGTCCCCGACTTCGACGTGCCGCGCCAGCTCGAAGGCAGCAAGTTCACGCTGACAGCGCGCAAGGACGGACAGTACGAGCTGAGCAATCCCGTGCTCGGCACGCCGGTCATCGGCACCGTCGGCGAAGTCTTGCTCGTGCAGACGCCGAAAGGACCGGTGCGCCTGCTCGTGACGGCGCTGCGAGGCAATCCGGGCGTCGGCTTCGAGGTCGTGCACTACTCGCGTCAACTGACCATCGACGCGATCCAGAATCAGATGAAGATTAGCGAGCAGGGCAATAAATCGAGCGTACTGAAGGCGACGCTCGAAAGCGCCGACGCCGTGCAGGTCGCCGCGACCATCAACGAGATCGGCCGGCAGTACGTGCGGCTCAACGGCGACCGCAAGGCCGTCATCGCGGAGAATTCGCTGACCTACCTGCAACGCCAGTTGCCCGTGCTCAAGCGTCAGATGGAAGACGCGGAGAATGCGTACAACACGTATCGCGACCGGAATTCGCTGCTCGATACCGATGAAGCGAACCGTCTGCTGCTCAAGCAGACCGCCGACGCGAACGCGCAGCTGCTGACGTTGCGCCATTCGCGCGACGAGCTCTCCACGACGTTTTCGAGCGCGCACCCGCGCATCGTCGCGATCGACAAGCAAATCGCCGCGACCGAGCAGTTTCTCTCGAAGCTGAACGACCGCACGCGTTCCATGCCGATGGAAGAGCAAGGCGCGCTGCGCCTTCTGCGCAACGTCCGGGTGAGCACCGACCTCTACACGGCGCTGCGCAACAACATCGAAGAGATGATGCTCATCAAGGCGGGCAAGGCCGCGTCGGTTCAATTGATCGACACGGCGGACGTGCCCGAACTGCCGGTCAAGCCGATCAAGTGGCTCGCGTTCGCCGTCGCGCTCGCGCTCGGCCTCTTCGCCGCCGTGGGGCTCGCGATGCTGCTCGACCGCATCTTCCGCGGCGTCACGGATTCGCAGGAGATCGAGGTCGAAACGGGTCTGAGCGTGTTCGCGACGATTCCGCAGAGCGCGCGTCAGCCGGCGCTTTCCAGCGTCGTGAACGGCACGTCGCCGCGTCAGGCGGTGCTCGCCGCACAGTTCCCGAAGGACCCGACCGTCGAAGCGCTGCGCATTCTGCGCTCGGCGCTCCAGTTCTCGCTGGTCGGCGCGCGCAACAACGTCGTCATGATCGCGGGGCCGCTGCCGGGCGTCGGCAAGTCGTTTCTATCCGCGAATCTCGCCACGGTGCTCGCATCGGGCGGCACGCGCGTGCTGCTGATCGACGCCGACTTGCGCAAAGGCTATCTGCATCGGCAGTTCGGCATTCAACCAGGACCGGGACTCGCGAACATTCTGAGCGGCACGCATACCTTCGAAGGCTCGGTGCAACGCAACGTGCTGCCCAATCTCGATGTGCTGCAAGGCGGACCGTATCCGGCGAGCCCGGCCGAACTGCTGCTGAGCGCGAAGTATCGCGAGGTGATCGCAGAAGCGTCGCGAAGCTACGACATCGTGCTGGTGGACGCCGCAGCGGTGCTCGCCGTATCGGACGCAGGCGCGATCGCTCCGGCGGCCGGCACCATCTTCCTCGTCTCGCTGTATGGACGCACGCGCGTCGGCGAGATCAAGGAGGCGATGAAGCGGCTGAACCAGACGGGCGCGCGCGTGACCGGCGTGCTGCTCAACGGCGTCTCGCTGCATACGGCGAACAAGGCGCTCGCGGGCCGCTACGGCAGCAGCGCCTATGTGGCGCACAACTACGAGTCCGCATCCGAATAAGCTCGCGCTCGGCCCCCGCCGCGGGGCCGCCGCAGACGAACCGCCAGGCACCATCCGACCCCAAGCGTTGCTTAGAGACTGGAGAAACCGTCATGCGTTCGCTTACTGACCAGAAGATCGCCGTGATCGGGCTCGGCTATGTCGGCCTGCCCCTCGCCGTCGAGTTCAGCAAGCATCATGAAGTCGTGGGCTTCGACGTGAACCGGCATCGCATCGACTCGCTGCGCGAAGGCCACGACGCGACGCTCGAAGTCCCCGACGACGAACTGCGCGCCGCGCAATCGCTCGTCTTCGCCGACGATCCCGCCGCGCTCAAGGACTGCACCGTTTTCATCGCCACCGTGCCGACGCCGATCGACCGGCACAAGCGCCCCGATCTCGGCATGCTGCTGCGCGCGAGCGAAACCATCGGCTCGGCGCTGAAACCCGGCGATGTCGTGATCTACGAATCGACCGTGTATCCAGGCGTCACAGAGGAGGAATGCGTGCCCGTGCTCGAACGCGTGTCGGGCCTGCGCTTCAACGTGGACTTCTTCGCGGGCTACAGTCCCGAGCGCATCAACCCGGGCGACAAGCTGCATCGGCTGCCCGACATCAAGAAGGTCACTTCGGGCTCGACGCCGGAAGTCGCGGACGCGGTGGATGAGTTGTATCGGCAGATCATCACCGCCGGCACGCACAAGGCGAGCAGCATTCGCGTGGCGGAAGCGGCGAAGGCCATCGAGAACACGCAACGCGACGTGAACATCGCGCTCGTGAACGAGCTGTCGATCATCTTCAACAAGATGGGCATCGACACCGAAGCCGTGCTGCTCGCGGCCGGCACCAAGTGGAACTTCCTCAACTTCAGGCCGGGGCTCGTCGGCGGGCACTGCATCGGAGTCGATCCGTATTATCTGACGCACATGGCGCAATCCATCGGCTACAACCCCGAGATCATTCTCGCGGGGCGGCGCCTGAACGACAGCATGGGCACCTACGCGGTCTCGCAACTCGTGAAGGCGATGACAAAGGCCCGCATCTATATTCCCGGGGCGCGCGTGCTGGTGATGGGTCTCGCCTTCAAGGAGAACTGCCCGGACATGCGCAACTCGCGCGTGGTGGATATCGTCACGGAGTTGCAGCAATACGGCACGAATGTCGATGTCTACGATCCGTGGATCTCGCGCGAAGATGCGTTCCACGAGTACGGCATTCAGCCCATCGAGGAACCTCCGAAAGGTGCGTACGACGCGATCATCGTGGCGGTATCGCATCGACAGTTCGCGGAGATGGGCGCTGACGCGCTGCATGCGCTCGGCAAAGACCAGCATGTGGTGTACGACCTGAAATACGTACTTCCGGCCGACGCCAGCGACCTGCGTCTGTGAAGCCTTCACAGAGAACGACCATGCCCGAGCTCGACCCCGACCGATACGAATCCGTATGCGACGCGTTGCGCGAGAAGCCGCAGACGTGGCTTGTCACAGGAGTAGCCGGCTTCATCGGCTCGAACCTGCTCGAAGCCTTGCTGGCGCTCGATCAACGCGTGGTCGGCCTCGACAACTTCGCGACCGGACACCGCCGCAACCTGGACGAAGTGCATAGCGCCGTCGACGAGCGGCAGTGGCAGCGGTTTCGCTTCATCGAAGGCGATATCCGCAATATCGCCGATTGCAAGGCGGCGCTCGAAGGCGTGGACCACGTGCTGCACGAAGCGGCGCTCGGTTCCGTGCCGCGTTCGGTGCGCGACCCAATCGCGACGCACGACGTCAACCTGAGCGGCTTTCTCAACATGCTGTGCGCGGCGCGCGAAGCGGGCGTCGAGAGCTTCACCTACGCCGCGTCGAGCTCGACCTATGGCGACCATCCGGGCTTGCCGAAGGTCGAGGATCGCATCGGCCAGCCGCTCTCGCCGTATGCCGTGACCAAGTACGCGAACGAACTGTACGCGTCGGTGTTCGCTCGGACCTACGACTTTCACGCGACAGGGCTGCGCTATTTCAACGTCTTCGGCAAGCGTCAGGACCCGGACGGCGCGTATGCGGCGGTGATTCCGAAGTGGACCGCCGCGCTCATCGAAGACGAAGTCATCACCATCAACGGCGACGGCGAAACGAGCCGGGACTTCTGCTATGTCGATAACGTCGTCCAAGTGAATATCCTCGCCGCGATGGCCGCGCGCGAGGCGAAGGGGCAGGTGTACAACGTGGCGGTCGGGGACCGCACGACACTCAAGCAGTTATACGAAGAACTCAAGCGGGCGCTCGCCCGACATGGCATCACGAGCCGCCGGGACCCGCAGTACGGCCCGTTTCGCGCGGGCGACGTGCGCCATTCGCAAGCCGACGTTTCCAAGGCCGAGCGTCTGCTCGGTTACGGACGCAAGGTCGCCTTCGCGGATGGCATCGAGAGGGCCATGCCGTGGTATGTCCGCTTCCTTTCAGAACAAGCTGACCGCGAGCCAATCAGCGCACAGGCGCTTTCGGCCGCAGGTGGCGGACCATGAGGCCCTTGCGTTGATCTCACAATTTGCGGCACTGAGAGAACGGCTTTTACAGCTTCACCCGGATCACCTGCGCGCCGCGCGCGGGATGGCACGCGTCGCCGTCTTCGTCCTGCTCGGGCGATGCGCGGGCGCGGCCAAGGAAATGGTCATCGCGTATCGCTATGGCATCAGTCATGTCGTGGATGCGTATCAGATCACGCTGACGCTCGTTTCGTGGCTGCCGGCCGCATGCGCGGCGGTGTTCGCAATCGTGCTCGTTCCGGCATTCGTGGATCTGCGCCGCCAGTCGGCGAAAGAAGAGGCGCAGTTTCTGGGTGAACTCGTGGCATGGGGAATCGTCGTCGGCTTGCTGTTCACCGCGATTCTTTATCTCGTGTGGCCGTACGCGCTTCACTTCATGGCAGGCGGCCTGGCGCCGCAGACGCGCGAGATGGCGCATCAGATGATGCTGGTGATGGCGCCCATCGGGGTACTCATCATGATCGAGACGGCGTACGGCACGCATTTGCAGTCGAAGGAGCGCCATATCGGCACGCTGCTCGACGGCTTGCCAGCGGTAATGACGCTGCTGCTCGTGCTGTTCATGACGGAAAAGAGCGCGATGGTGCCGCTCATGTGGGGCACGCTGCTCGGCTATGCGCTATTCGTGGTGGTGGTTTGGCCGCTCGGCGGCAAGGTGGAAGGCCGTTACGCGCGCCTTTCGCTCACGTTCCGTTCGCGCCGCTGGCCGCCCATTTATCGCGCGGTGCGCGTTTTCATGCTGGGCCAGCTCGTCGTGTGCTGCTCGCCTGCGCTGGATCAATACTTCGTCGCGCATCTGGGCGATGGCGCCGTCGCCACGCTCGGTTATGCGAACCGCGTCTTCGGCCTGTTGATCAGCATGGGTGCGCTTGCCATCGCGCAGGGCACGCTGCCCGTGTTGTCCGACATTCTCGGCAAGGACGATGTGACGCGCGCGCGGCAGACGGCGTTCCAATGGTCCGTGCTGATGCTGGGCGCAGGCACGCTATGCGCCGTGATCGCGTATCCGCTCGCGCCGTGGATGGTGCAGGTGCTCTTTCAGCGCGGCGCGTTCACCGCGAGCAACACGCTGCTCGTCGCCGAGCTGATGCGTTATTCGCTCGTGCAGTTGCCCTTCTACTTCGCGGCGCTGGTGATGATGAACCTGCTGTCCGTCGAAGGGCGCTACAAGGACATGGCGGTCGTCACGGCGCTCGCGTTCGTCGTGAAAGTGCTGGCCAACGTCGTGCTCACGCGCTGGATCGGCATGCCTGGCGTGCTGCTCGCAACCGGCATGATGCACGCGTCGGTGTTCTGCCTGTCGATGATCGTCGCGAGGCGCGTGCCGCCCGCGCGTCCCACGGGAGATCTGGTCGCATGAACATCACGCTGCTCGTGAGCTCGATGGGAAGCGGCGGCGCCGAACGCGTCGCGGCCACGCTCGTCAATGCGTGGAGCGAGCGCGGAGACAACGTCACGCTGGTCGCGACGTATCGTCGAAGCACGCCCTGCTTCTATGCGCTCTCGGACAAGGTGCGCTTCGTGCGGCTGGCCGACCGCGTGAAAGAGCCGCGCGGCGGCGCGCTTGGCTATCTCGAGCGCCAGCGGGCGCTGCGCGCGGTTATCGCCGAAAGCCGGCCGGATGTCGTCGTGTGCTTTCTATATAACGTCAACGTCGCGGGCATTCTCGCGTCGCTTAAGCAACGCGTGCCGCTCATCGTGTGCGAGCACAACGATCCGTCCGTCGACGGCCGCTCGCGGTTCTGGCGGCTCGCCACTCGCCTTGCCTATCCGCACGCGGATGCCGTAACGGTTCTGACCGAGAACGTCGTGGAGCCGTTTCGTGCGATGGTGCCGGGCGTGCGCCACATCGCGGTCATGCCGAACCCGCTGCCGCCCGAACTGTTCCGCGAGTTCGAACGGACGGCAATTGCCGCTGAGAACGGACGGATGCGGCTTGCTTCGTTCGGGCGGCTTCATCCGCAGAAGAATTACGGCCTACTGATCGATGCGTTCGCGTCGATTGCGTCGCGCTTTCCGCTGTGGGACCTGACCATATGGGGCGAAGGTGCCGAGCGCGCATCGCTACAGGCGAAGATCGACGGCTACGGACTCGGCGAGCGCATCTCGATGCCGGGCGTCACGAGCGATCCGTGGGCAGAGATGCGGCGCGCGCAGGCATTCGCCATGTCGTCGCGCTTCGAAGGATTCGGGCTCGCGCTCGCCGAAAGCATGGCGCTCGGCGTGCCCGCCGTGGCAGTCGATTGCAAGAGCGGCCCGCGCGACATCACGCGCAACGGCGAAGACGCGCTGCTCGTGCCGCCGAACGACCGCGACGCGCTCGCCGGGGCGCTGGCTCGCCTTCTCGGCGACGCAAGACTGCGCGCCGAACTCGGATGCAAAGGCGCGCAGTCGATGCGCGAGCGTTACTCGGTCGACGCGATTTTGAGGCTTTGGGACGCGCTGTTCGAGCGCGTCGGTGTGCGGGCAGCCGGCATCCACGCGCCGCAGAGCGCGAACGTCCGCAATCGTCGGGGCACAACTACGCTGCATGGGACGAGGCCATGAACAAAGTCATCCTGTTTGCGAATACCGACTGGTATCTGTACAACTTCCGCCTGTCGCTGGCCTACCGGTTACGCGATATGGGTCACGAAGTAGTACTGATCTCGCCGCCGGGCGAATACGGGCCGAAGCTGTGCGAGCTCGGCTTTCGCTGGCGCGCCGTGCCGATGATTCGCCGCAGTCTGAATCCGTTGCGCGAACTGGCGCTGGTCTTGTGGCTCGCCCGCCTCTTTCGCGAAGAGGACGCGGCGCTCGTGCACGGTTTCACGATCAAGAGCGCGGTGTACGGATCGCTCGGCGCGAAGCTGGCCGGCGTGCCCGCGCGGGTGAACTCGGTGGCGGGGCTCGGCTACGTGTTCACGAGCCGCGATTTGAAGGCGCGCCTGCTGCGTCCGCTCGTTCGGCGCGTGCTGCGCGTGGCGCTCGATGGCGACGACTGCGCGCTCATTCTGCAAAATCCCGACGATGTGACGATGTTCAAGACCGCGCGCCTCGTCGATGAGAAAGCGATTCATCTCATCAAAGGCTCGGGGGTCAACTGTTCGCGCTTCAAGGCGCCGCCCGACGACGCGCCGCTCTCCTCTGAGCCGCTGCGCGTGCTGCTCGCCGCGCGCATGCTGTGGGACAAGGGCATCGCGGAATTCGTCGAAGCGGCGCGCGCGCTCAAGCGCGAGCATCGCACCATCCGCTTCGTGCTCGCGGGCATGCCGGACGCGGGCAATCCGGCGTCCATCGAGCGGTCGACCATCGAAAGCTGGGTGGCCGAAGGCCTCGTGGAATGGCGCGGTCACGTGAGCGACATGCCCGCTCTGCTCGCGCAAACCGACGTAATGGTGCTGCCGAGCTATCGCGAAGGTCTGCCGAAATCGCTGATCGAGGCGGCGGCGTGCGCGCTGCCGCTCATCACGACGGACGCGCCCGGCTGCCGCGAAGTCGTCAGTCGCAACGGCGAGGACGGACTCGTGGTGCCGGTGCGCGACGCGACCGCGCTCGCCAATGCCATCCGCCTGCTCGACGACGATCGCGCGCTCGCGCGCCGGCTGGGTCTTGCCGCCCGCGACAAAGCCTTGCGTGAGTTCGACGAAGCCATCGTGCTCGACAAGACCATCGGCGTGTATCGCACGCTCGCGCCCGCGCCGGAACGCGCGCCTTCGTCGCTGCACATCGCGCCGTGAAAATCGTACATATCATCACGGCGCTCCCGGCCGACGGCGCGGAGATGCTGCTTTACCGGCTGATACGCGCATCGCGCGGGACGGGCGTTAAGCATACGGTGATCTCGCTTTCGTCCGAAGACACGCTGGCCGCGCGCATTCGCGAAGCGGGCGCCGACGTGCGCATTCTCGGCATGCGTCGCGGCGTGCCCGGTCCGCGCAAGTTCGCGACGCTGATCCGCTGGCTCGGCGAGCTGGATCCGGATGTCGTGCAGACGTGGCTTTATCACGGCGATCTGATGGGTGGGCTCGCCGTGCATGCCGCGAGCGCCTGGCGACGGATGCGCGGTTCGCGCGCGCCGCGCCCCGCGCTGGTCTGGGGCATCCACCACACCGACTTGCGCTCGACCGGCAGCAACCGCATGACGCGCTGGGTCACGCGTGCGTGCGCGCTGCTGTCGGCGCGCGTGCCGGATTCGATCATCTGCTGTGGCGAAGCGGCCAGACGTTCGCACGCGCACGGCGGCTATTGCCCGACCAAGATGATGGTCATTCCGAACGGCTTCGAAGCCGATGTCTTCAGACCGATGCCGCAGGCGCGCGAGAGCTTGCGCCGCGCGCTCGGCTTCGACGCGGATGCGCCGGTGATCGGTATCGTCGGGCGATATCACGCGGTCAAGGACTATCCGAACTTCATTGCCGCGATGCGCCGCGTGCTTCAGGCGCTGCCGCATTGCCGCTTCGTGATGGCCGGGCGCGGTCTCGACGAGAACAACGGCGAACTCGTCGCTTGTCTGCGCGAGGCCGGTATCGGCGACGCGTGCCGGCTGCTCGGCGCGCTGCCGGACCCGCAAACGACACTCGCGGCGCTCGACGTCTTCTGCCTCTCCTCGCGCAGCGAAGGCTTGCCGACGGTGGTCGGCGAAGCGATGGCCTGTGGCGTACCCTGCGTGGCGACCGATGTGGGCGATACGAAATGGCTCATCGGCGAAACCGGGTTCGTGGTTCCGCCGCAAGACGCGGACGCACTTGCAACAGCGCTCATCGCGATGCTGACGCTGAGTGAGGAGACACGCGCGGCGCTGGGAAAGGCGGCTCGCGAGCGGATAGAGCGCCAGTTTTCCATCGACACGACCTGGCGCCGCTATGAGGAAACGTACCGCAGAACCCGCACGACGCCGCGCGGCCCGCGTGCCGAAAGGCTCAATGCCTGAAACGACGCTTTGGTTACATTACGCGCGTGCGCTGTTGCCCACGACACGACAGACTGACGATTGAAGCTTTGGGTGGCGTTGACCGCGATGACCGGCCGACTTTGAAAAAACTGCAAGCGCTAGTCGGAGTGGCGCGAGCGCGACGACTGAGCCGCTTCGTTCGGCTTCAGCGGCCCGGACTTGTGAAATCGCGAACGCATGCCGCCGAACAATCCGGACGACGCCTCCGCGTTCTCCGATTTCCGACGGTTGCGCCGCGACGGCAGCAGCACCTCGGCCAGCGCCAGCAAGGCCAGAGCGACGACAGCGAAAAACGCGATCGTGCCGACAGTAGTGGCGAAATTCATGCACTCTCCAGATGATTCGGTGCCCGGGTAAACCGCAATCGGGCCACCCTTTTAGAGCACCATCCATGCCTTAAGTTTTCGGCAAATTTCCCTGGAAGTTTAGTGCGTTGGCGCTGAGTGGAAATCAGAGACAGCCGACAAACAGAAGAGCCGCGACGAAATGGCGGCTCTCCTGTCCATGGCAACGGACGCCTGCCGCTTAGCGCGTGTACGTCATATTCGTCACTTCGACCGACGGACCGGCGTTATCCCAGTCCGTCTTGCTGAAGCCGAGCGCCGAATGCGTGTACACCGGGTTGTCGCTGCTGATGTGGCCGGTGACCGAACGACCGTTCAGCTGCAAGCCGCCGACCGCGTACGCGACGTGATTCGAGGCGTTGTCGTGGTGGTTCGTGATGTCGATCGACACGACCTTCGCGACCGGTCCGGGGAACGCGCCGAGGTACACGAGGATGCCGTAGTGGCAACTGTTCGTCGTCGGGCTGATGATCTTGATGTTCTGCAGCACCGCGTTGTTGTTGTTCGGCTCGATGTCGAGGCCGGCCGAAGGCATCGTGCCGCCGATGGTCGACCACGTCGGCGAGTCGAACGTGATGTTGCTGCCGCTCGTGATCGTCGCGCCCTGACGGCGGCAGCCCGTGGCCACGTGCTTGGTGATCATGACCGCGTTGCTCGCCTTCGTGACCGTGCGATACGAGTTGCCGATGTAGATGCCATCGCCCCAGCAGTTGATGGTGGTCGGCGAGGTGATCGTGACGTTCGTGCCGCCGGCAATCGAAATGCCCATGCCCTGGCCGCCGTCGTTCGGATCGTTCGTGGCTGAATTCAGCTCCTTGCTGCCGTCGAGCGTCGCGTTTTCGATCTGGACGTTGTCGACGTCGAACACGCGCAGCATCTGGTAGCTCGCCGTGTTGTGCGCGAGCAGCTTGATCGACGCGCCGCTTGCGAAGCGCAGGTGCGAGTTCGAGCGCAGATCGAGGCCGGCCGCGTCGATGCGCACCTTGCCCGAGATCAGCAGAATCTTGCCCACCGAGCCGTCGATGGCCTTTTGCAGCGCGACGCGGTCGTTCGTCACGCCGTCGGCCTTCACGCCGAAGGAGCTCGCGTTGACGACGGTGCCCGAGGTTGAGGTGCTCGCGGTCGCTTGCGTCGACGATGCCACGCTGGTGCTCGATGCCGCCGACGCGCCCGAAGCGGTCGACGCGCGGTGCCAGCGCTTGTCGGTGGCGGCGAGGTCGTCGGCGCTGCCGCCGCCGCACGCGGCCAGTGCCGCCGTGCCGGCGCCCATGACAAGCGCGGTCACGAATTTGCGGCGCGTCAAAATGCGGTTTTCGGTTTGGGAAGCGGTGTGCTCGAGGAAGGAATTAACGGTTTTTTTGGAAAAAGACATTGTGCTTGACGTTATTGATAGGCGACTAGGAAAAGAACGTTCGTCGAAGACCGATAAATCGGGCGACATTTGCCGAGCGGTTTAACCGGGGCTCCAATTGCCCAAAGCAAGCCACTCCCAATATGCCGGTCAAACTTACTTCATAACGCTCGCGTTACAAGGTATCTACTACCGACACCGGGGACGTATGATACATAACCTTGTATGACCATTAAGAATGTTTCGTAACGAGCTGTAACGAATTGGCGGGGACAGGTCAAAATGTCGAGGACGTACGTACGCCGCAATCGCACGCCTGGCGGGGGATTCGGGAAAACGCGGGGGATTAGTTCTGAGGATTAAAATTAATTTCGCGCGAGCGGCGAAATTAATCCGTCGTCGCAAAAGGACGACGGTTTTCATGTCTGAGGAAAAGTGAAATTCTTTCTGGCAATATTCCTCTGAATTAATGCGCCGGCTGCGTGTTTTATTGCTTGATTTTCCAGCCGACGGATTTACTCAGATTATTTAGCGGCTTCGCTCGTGCGGGTTTCTACTGATTCGCTGCGGGTTTTTCCGGGTGGCACTTCCGTATTCGGCCGGCGCATTCCGGCGCGAATGGCAGCGAGTTTGGCCATGCCGTCTTGCATCGCGAACGCAACGCGTCCCCACGAAGACTGGGCGATCTGAATACTGACCGCAACCGAGAGGTTCCCTTTGCTCCAGTACGGCTTGAATGCCTCGGACCCGACGCCGAGGTCGAAGTCCAGGCGGTGCTCGATCGCCCAGCGCACCCACGCTTCGGTGGTGATCGCGCCGGGCGCGAGCTTGCTGTGCTGGCGGTCGAAGCCGCCCATCGCGCCGAGAATGCTTTGCGTTCCCATGCCGATCATGTTGGCCGCGATAGGCGCGCCGTCGAGCATGAGCACCATCATCCGCGCGCTCGGCTCGGAGTCGGGTCCCGACGGGTAGTTGAGGATGTTCACCAGATAGTTGCGAAAGAGCGGCGAATAGAGCCATGCGCCCTTCTTGTCGACGCGCTCCGCCCAGTTGCGCTTGCAGGCCAGCATCCAGTCGACCATGCGCGCGTTTTCGTCGGCGTCTTGTGGGCCGAGAATGCGGATCTCGACCTTGCCCTGCCGTTCCAGGCGCCTGAGCAACGCGCCGGGCTTTTTCCCGGACAACGTGCCGAGCGGCGCTGAGAAGCTCTCCCAGTCCTTTTCCCGCGAGAGCCGCGCAATCGCGTAGGGATGCTCGTTCGCGACCATCATGCCGTCGTGGGCGCTCGCCAGCCGATACAGATCGCCCTCCTTGTCCAGATAAGGAAGCAGGATGATGTCCGCCGGGCACTTCTCCTGTGCCGCCTGCCATACTGCTTTCGTCAGTCCGGCCGACGCGTAGTCGGGGTCGGCGAGTAGGGTCGTATAGTCAGCGGATTCCGGACTCAACGGACGCAGAATGGTCCAGAGCCGATTACGCGAGCGTACGAGCGGCCATACCGCGATCAGACGACCTTCGCTACGAACCGCGATGAGCCGCAGCGTGCGCCCGAGCGGTTTTGCGACGCACTCCCAACTCAGCCACGCAACCGGGAACGATTCGTGATGGCGCCCGTTCGCGCGCCTCCAGAGCGCCTGCCATTCGGGTTCGAGTGCCTTGAATACTTCGGGTGATTTGATGATCTCGATATGCGGTGCTGGTGCAATCATGAATGTGCCTAAGCCCTTGCTTGGTTTAGGATCGCCCGTGGAACAGGGATCGACGGGTTGGACAAAAGTACGCGAGTCTGGACCCTTGGGTGTCCTGCGCCTGAAATCTTGCATCGGCGAGCAAGGGGCGCAACGTGCGATGCCGTACAGTGGTTCACGCGAATGCTCAATACCCTGCGGTAAAACACCGTAATACGTCGCCTGACGACGTAACTTGACATCGCCGAAAAATATGCATTGCCTCTTTGATCCGATCTCGGCACACGCTTTCCATCCCGCCACGCGAGGCATCGGAAAGTTGTCGACTAACGCGCACAGCGCCTGATCCTGATACTGCCGAAAGGCCCGAATTTAGCCCCATGGCTATCATGAACCGAGTTGCGAGGGACAATGGATAACGAATGCTTTTCTGTCAGCGCTTTACCCGATACGACGAATACCGAAGCCGTCAAAGCCAAACCCAAGTCGAAACCCAACAAACCCAAGGCCAAAGCGAAAGAGATCGTCACCAGCGCGAATGACAACGCGCGCCCGCAAGGCGCGTTCGAACGGTCGATCTTCCATCAACCGTGGTGGCTCGATATCACGAGCGACGGCAGGTGGGGCATCGCCGAGGTGAAACAGGGCGATGAAGTCATCGGCGAAATGCCGTACACGCTCGA
This sequence comes from Caballeronia sp. BCC1704, assembly GCF_902833455.1. Classification (NCBI taxonomy): domain Bacteria; kingdom Pseudomonadati; phylum Pseudomonadota; class Betaproteobacteria; order Burkholderiales; family Burkholderiaceae; genus Caballeronia; species Caballeronia sp. BCC1704. The sequence continues at coordinate 280,079 of NZ_CADFFT010000005.1, forward strand.
ACGCAAAGGCATTTGGCGCATCTCGGCCTTGCCGCCGATGACCCGCACGCTCGGTCCCATCATCAAGCCGCAGAAGTCGGGCGCCGCCGACCGCGAATGGTGTTATCGACTGGACATTACCCGGCAACTGATCGCCAAGCTCCCGCCGGTCGCGCATTTCCATCAGTTGATGGACACGCGCATGTCGGAAGCCGAAGCCTTCGCGTTCATGATTCACGGCTACGACGTGTCGATCGGCTACACGATGGAAATGCCCGCCGAACGCACGGAAGAAGAGGCATGGTCCGGCCTGCGCCGCAATACCCGAAACTGGGTGCGGCGCGCGAGCGAGCAGCTCACCATTCGCGAGATCGACAGCCCCGACGCCTTCACGCGCTTCTACGACGAGAATCTCGCCGTTCGCAAGCGCAACAACGTCTACGGCTCGCAGATCATGCGGCGACTGCTCACCGAAGTGCTTCAGCGCAAGTCGGGCACGTTGCTCGGCGCGTTCGATCAGAGCGGCAACCTCGTGGCCGAGACCGCGCTCGTCTGGGACGATCGTGCGCTGTATTACTTGCTTTCTTCGCGTCTCGCCGAAGCGCACGGCGGCGCCATCAGCCTGCTCATTTGGGAAGCGGCGCGCGTGGCGCGCGAGCGCAAGCTCCTCTTCGATCTTGACGGCATTTCCACCGCCAGCATTCTCGACTTCCTGTCGGGCTTCGGCGGCCGTCTCGTCACGCGCTATGAAATCGAAAAAGTGCGCGCGGACTTCGGCGCGCTGCGTACCGTCCTGCGCGGCGAAAAGACCGCGACCAAGACAGGCGCCAAGCGTCTGCGCAAAATGCCGGTGGAAAAGACGTGATGTGAAGCGCTCGGGCGTTCGGCATCGGCTCGCACATTGCGCCGATGACGAATCGCCCGCCGTCTAGCTTCCGATGAAATACGCGTAGACGCCCTCGAAGTAACTCTTGATGATCTCGGCGGATAGCACGAGCAATACGCCGACGATCCACCAGATCGAAAATGCGTTGCGGAAGCGAATCTGCGCCACGATGAACGGCAAGAGCAGCTGCACGCAATACCACACGCGCCCTTTGCCGAAGGGAAACAGCGCGAACGCGAGCAACAGATAAAAGACCAGCACGATATGCATGGTGGCCAGCTCGGTCCAGACTGTGGGCTGCGCCTTCGGCCGGTTCTTCCATTCCGAATACAGCATGACGATGGATGCGGTCATATAGACGACGAGCAGAATCACGAGCTTCATAGTGAAGTCGTTCTGATAGTTCGCGTATTCGTCGATGCGCCGGCCGCCGAAGTTGCGAAACAAGAAGCCCGCCGACGATACGAGCACGAGCGCCGTGACGCCCGCGCACGCGAACGAAAGCCGCCGGCGGTCGCCGCACGCGCGGATCGCCATGAGAAGCAGCGCCGGCACGGCGAACGTCGTGTGCACGAAGCTCGCGAGGACCCAACCCGTGAGCGGCCGCTGATACCGCAGCGAGATCAGCATGGCGATCGAAAAGCCCATGCCCTGGCGAATCTGGAATGTGCCGACCGTAGCGAGCGCCATCGGCACGACCGCCCACAGGCAGAGTCCGACGAGCGGCCTGCGCACTTCCAGCAGCGCAATGAAGATCAGCGTGTTCAGCAGCACCACGGTGACGCGCACGCCGGTGTCGGGCGACAAGCCGAGCGCATTCAGCCCGACCACCCATGCGCGCCAGCCGAATTCCTCCGTGACCGTGCTGATGATGAATGCAAGCGTCGATGTCCGTTGATGATAGGAACTGACGAACCAGTCCCACGTCGTACGGCGAAAGTATTCGAGGTAATTGTCCTGGTCGAGCAGCGTGGACACCTCGCGCGGACTTGTCGCCATCAAATACAGAATGACGAGTGCAATGGCGATATAAGCCCAGCCGCTCGGCGTCGCGAAGAAGTTCTGCGCGCGATGCCCTGTCCGAGACGCCTGCGCGTCGCTCAAACGCATTGCCCGTGCTTTCATCTAAGGATTCCCAAGGAATATCGGCCTAACGCGAGCGTGCGGCGGCGTACGCATCGAGTCTGTACGTTGTCACACAACGCGCGAATGGCACTATCGGACGAGCCGCAAGTCCGTCACGACGACAGCGGGACCGCGCTTGTCGTAGTCGACATTCTCGACCGACGCTAGCCGGGAATTCACCCACGTGGGCGCGCGACTTTCCACGCGGCCCTTCACGATCCAGCCTTTCGTATCGAGTCCTGAAACACTGAATGCGTTATCGGCTGAATTTTCGTCGCGATGACCGGTGATCCGAATATCGACATTCTTCGCGCGCGGTCCCGGCAATTGCGCGAGAAACACGAGAATGCCGATCTTGCAGCGGCGCGTGACTGGATCGACGACGCGAATGTTTTCGAGCACGTCGCGATTCGAATTCGGCTCGATATCGAGGCCCGCAGAAGGCGCGGTGCCGCCGATGTCTTCCCACACGCCGCGCTCGATGGTGATATTGCGGCCACTGATGATCGACACGCCTTGTCGGCGGCAGCCGACCGCCCGATGATCGACGAGACGAATGTTATCCGGCGCGGTGGCGCTCGGCCGGTAACTGTTCGCGATGTACACGCCGTCGCCCCAGCAGCCGATGGTCGTCGCCGCGCGAATCGTCACATTGGCGCTGCCCGCCACCGAAATGCCCATGCCGTAGCCCTCTTCGTGGCGCTTGGCAGGCGCGGCGTTCAGTTCCTTGCTGCCGTCGAGCATGGCGCCTTCCAGCACCACATCGTTCACGTCCCAGATGCGGACGATCTGATAGAACGGCGTGTCGTGCCGCAGCAGCTTGATGGATGCGCCGGGCCGAAAGCGCACGCGCGATCCGCTTCTGAGTTCGATGCCGGCCGCGTCGATGCGGCAGCGTCCGCCGATCACGAGCGTCTTGCCGACGGATGCGTCGATGGCCTTCTGAAGCGCGACGCGATCGTTCGTCGCGCCGTCGCCCTTCACGCCGAACGTGCCGGCATCGACCGTATCGTCTGCCCACGCGGGCCGCGGCGCGACGCTCTTCATCAGAACGCCCGAAGTAATCAGCTGTATCGCAAGTCTTCTCTGCATACCGTTCAGGCGCGCGTGCGCTGCAACTTGAATAAGTCCAACGAACTGTGAGTTCTCACACTTATATGACCGCGCGGCCCCGTTAGGCTACGCGGCAACGACCGCGATCTCCGCTCTTCAATCCACATGACGAATTTAGCAAAGAAGCCTATCGACCTTATCAGAAGCGATCTTTACCGCTATGCCGGATCGCTCGGTGCCGGCGTGTTCATTCGTAAGTTCGTTTCATCGGAAGGATTCAATTATTCCGTCTGGTTTCGCCTCGCATCCGGGTATTCCCGCGGAATGTCCGGTGTACTCCTCAGAATCATATTGCGTCGCAAACAACGTCAATTCGGCATCATCATTCCGGCCGGAACGCGCATTGGTCCGGGACTGTACATTGGCCATTTCGGCACCATCGTCGTGAATGAAACAGCGGTGATCGGCGCTAACTGCAATCTATCGCAAGGCGTGACCATCGGCTCGAATCACGGACAGGCCGCGACCATTGGGGATAACGTTTATATCGGGCCGAACGTATGCATTGTCGAAAACGTATTGATTGGCAATTCAGTGACCATCGGCGCGGGCAGCGTCGTGACCTCGAATGTACCTTCCAATGTGACGGTTGCGGGAGTGCCGGCTCGCGTGGTCAGCGACGACCTCGCGCGCAAGCGCGAAGGCCGCTATATCGTGCGCCGATGGGTCGCCAAAGACATCGCATGATCGTTCGGTTGTCATGACAACGACATGAGATATGTCGGCAAGGACGCTAAAGCACAAACTAAGGCTTTTGCGGCCCGCCAATTTTGGAGCAATACGCGGTCTAGCTAACATTTCGTCAACGAAAAACCTAGTTACCAAATCGGCTGTCCGCGCGATGATATTCGGACTCCAAAGAGCCTTGCATGCGCGGGAATTCCCTGATTAATCATAAAAAAGGCTTCTTAACAAAACGGGACTTCGGAGCCCTTATTTATCGGTGTTCCTTTTTCGGCCGAACCGGGTCTGTTGCATTTGCTTAAACGTTTGACCTCAGCGCACCGATTCGCGGCGGTCTCACGCAGGTGCAACATGTTCTGAACAGATCGACGTCCGCACTGTTGACAAAATGAGTAAACGACAATGCTGAACCTTGCCCTCGGCTGCTTCACATCGTTTTGTCTGACTCTTCTGATCGTGAAATACACGAGCCATGCGGGATCGAGATGGCTCGACAACGATCTCACGGGAGTGCAGAAGAATCATGCGTTTCCGGTTCCGCGTGTCGGCGGCATCGCAATCATCGGAGGAACGGGTATTACCTTTGTCATGGGCGGCATTTTCGGCGCGAATCCGCGCGGCGAGTCTTTGTTGCTGCTCGCATGCGCGGCGGTGCCGTTCGCGGCCGGCTGCGTGGAAGATCTGACCAAGCGCGTGAGCCCGCGCGCGAGGTTGCTCGCGGCGATGGCCGGCGCGATCGGCGGCGTCTATGCGTTGAACGCGGTGATCGGGCGCGTGGACCTGCCTATCGTCGATCGCGGTCTCGCACTCATGCCGCTTGCCATCGCGCTGACCGTGCTCACCGTGTCGGGACTCACGAACGCGATCAACTTGATCGACGGCATGAACGGCCTCGCTTCGGTATCGTCCATCCTCATCTTCGGCTCGATAGGCTTTGTCGCGCATCAAGTGGGCGACTGGCTCATCATGAGCGTTGCACTGACGATGATCGGCACGATCCTCGGTTTCGCCGTCTGGAACTATCCGGGCGCCGCGATTTTTCTCGGCGATGGCGGCGCGTATTTCATCGGCTTCGTCATGGCGGAACTGCTCGTACTCCTGATCGCGCGCCACCCGGCGGTTTCGGCGTGGTACGCGGCCGTGGTCGCGATCTATCCGCTCTTCGAAACCGTCTTCTCGATCTATCGGCGCAAGCTGGTGCGCGGGCGGCCGGTCAGCGAGCCGGACGGCGTGCATCTGCATACGCTCGTGTATCGGCGCATTGCGCTGCGTGGCGCCGATTACCGCGATGTACGGCAGCGCGGACGCCGCAATGCGCGCACGTCGCCTTATCTGTGGGTGCTGTGCTCCGTGGGCGTCGTGCCGGCGTCGTTGTTCTGGAACGAGCCGGTCGTGCTATTCGCCACCGACCTCGTCTTCGTGAGCATCTACGTGTGGTTTTACGCGTGCATCGTCCACTTCAGGACGCCGCGCTTCCTGGTCGGCCCTTCGTCGATCACGCCGGCCACGTCGCAGGAGACGCGGCGCTAGAAGGAACCGAAGCGGCGGCTCAGGTCGCCGCCTCGGAGGTGCTGTACTCGGGCTCGTCCGTCCGATGATGGGCGGCGAGCGCGCACAGTTCTTCCATGTTCATCGACACGAAGCCGTACTTGTCGCGCAGATGCGCGTAGTGGTCCGCGATGCGTTGCAGGAACGCGATGTTCTGCGCCGTGTCGCGCCCGAAGTTGTGCGGATGCCACCACAGATGATAGAGCCGCTTGTTGATGGCCGCGTAGGTCATCGCGTCGGTGATTCGCTTCAGACGAAGACCGTCTAGCCACGCTGTTTTGCGCTTGTAGGGCCTCAAGAAACTGCTGGCCGGGAAATTGAACGGCATCGCGCGATAGCACTCGTCGAGCGCATACGTGTTGTGGCCGGAGACGTCGATGTAGGCGTCCAGCAGGCGCGTCGCTCGCATGAGCCGGCTCTGTCCCGCCTTGTCGGACGCTGCATAGGCGTGCCCCTGTTGCGTGCCGCGATAGCACAGCACTCCGAAGCGGGTAAGCGAAGCGAGGTACGCGTCGTTGCACTGGTTGCGCGGAAACACGATGCTTCGCACGTACACGCCCGTCCGCCGCGCCACTTCCACGGCGCGCGCGAGATCGGCTTCGAATTCGCACACGCCCTGCCCTTCTTCCAGGCAATAGTAGTGCGAGTAGGTATGCGTGCCGATGGCCTGTCCCGGCTGGTGCGCAATGCGCTCGATCAATTCCGGCGCGAAGTGATAAAGCGGATCGAGTTCGCGCGCCGCTTCGATGTACTCATAGGGCGATATGCCGGGCCGCGTATAGCGGGGCCGCGCGTCCGGCAGATTCGCCTTGAGTTCCGCGATATCGCGATGAAACAGGAAACCGACCGTCGCCCAGGTCGCGTGAATGCCGCTTGCGCCGAACACGCGCAGCATCTCGGGAATGGCGCGCCGCACGCCGCGCAGGTTTTCTCCGTAACTCTCGATCGTGCGTGTTTCGCGCACGCCCCATAACAACTCGAAGTCGAGAGAAACGGTGAAGACGCCGTGATCGGATGGCATGAATCGGTCTCCCGACGAATATGCGCGGCTATGGTGGATCAACGGCCGGAACGGGCCATCGCGTTTCGGTCGCGCAATGGGGTCGCGGCGGGCGCGTCGGGTACATCGCTTCGAGCATCCGCCGCCGCAGTTGCACCCGCGCGCTCGTAAGCCAGCACAAACGCAATGTTCACGCACAGAATCATGAGAAGACCCACGATCAACATGCTCAGATTGCGCAACTCATCGTGGAATCCGAACGTGATGAAAAGCGGCACGTTCACGACGAGCGCGATCCATACGTGACGCCGGAATACGAGCGGCAGCTTGCTCCAGCCGGAGCGCAGCAGAACAACGGCAATGACAATGTTGATGACGTTGAAACCCTTCGACATCACGACGCCATAGTTGTATTCGAAGCGCAGATAGCTCAACGGATGAATCAGAAAGTCGAGATTATGGAACAGATGGAACTGCGCGACATCGCCGCTATTTCCCGCATATTTCAGCTTGATTGCCAGATTGACCGCCGCCGCGATGGCGAGCAACACCGCCTGCACGATCACCGCGCGACGCAAGGAAAGGCGCGCGTGAAGAAACGGAAACAACGTGAGCGTGAAGAAGAGAAACGATTCCTTGTTCAATGTCGCGATGGCCGTGAGCGGAATCAGCCATAACGCTCGGCCGGTCGCCGCGAGCCATACCGCGAGCATCATGAAAAGCAGTTCGGGGAAGTCGTAGAAATAGGCGCCGTCGGTCAATATCAGCGGGAATATCGCGACGAGCGCCATCGGCGCGAGCGTGCTGGCGACTCTGTCCGCCTGCAAGGTCATGCAGACTGCGCGCATCGCGAACATCGCCATAAAGAGCGCGGTGAACGACATGCCGAAGATCAGGTAATAGCGCAGCGCGTATTGCGGATTACGCGCATCGACGGCGCTCGGGTAAAACCATGTGATCGGATGATGCGTCCGGTTGTCGTCCATCAGAAGCGCGTCGACTTTCGTCTTCAGCTTCTCCGGCATGGCGCGTTCAACGCCGTTCGCAAGCATCGGCAACAACTGGCGATAAACGAACGGACGATCGATCGTGCCATCGAGCATGGCGGGCAACGCGAACTCCGGCGTCTGATCGCGGAATTGCCACTTCGTGAAATAACCGTTGTACGATGCCGCCGCGACCACGTAATACATCACGACGAGCAGCATCCAGCGTACACCGCGGCGCAGAACCGGTTCGTTGAACATGGCGATCTCCAGACGATGTGTCGACCCAGCCCCGCAGCTCGGCACGAGACTGATATCGGTCAGGCGACTGTTCCGGACAGCCTCGCGCATGTTCGCTGATTTTCCTCGCCGCGAAGGTGGGCTACCGCACCGTTATGCAAATGCAAGGCGTACTGAGCGAAGGCACCGCGACGCTTTCGCGAGTGGCGGCCTGTGCGACATCGCGCGATGCGGATAGAGTGGCGCTACTGCAATTTCTTCGAGATCATGGATAACCAGACCTTCAGCGAATCGGAACGCAACGCCGTGTATCGCGCCATTCAGGAGCGCCGCGACATGCGCCATTTCGTGAGCGATCCCGTCGCGCCGGCCGTGATGCAGCGGCTCATCGACGCCGCGTTGCATGCGCCGAGCGTCGGCTTCATGCAGCCCTGGCGCATCGTCCGGATCACATGTCCCGAGATTCGCGCGCAACTTCACGCGGCGGTCGAGCGCGAGCGGCTGCTGACCGCCGATGCGCTCGGCGAGCGGCGCGATGCGTTCATGAAGCTGAAGGTGGAGGGCATGCGCGATTGCGCGGAGGTGCTCGTGATGGCGCTGATGGACGGCCGCGAGCGCCATGTGTTCGGCCGCCGGACGCTGCCCGAGATGGATCTCGCGTCGGTGGCCTGCGCCATTCAGAACATGTGGCTCGCGGCGCGCGCCGAAGGCATCGGCATGGGATGGGTGTCGCTTTTCGATCCGCAGGAAATCGCCGACGTGCTCGCGATGCCCGCAGGCGCGCGGCCCGCGGCGATTCTGTGCGTCGGACACGTCGAGCGGTTCTACGACGCGCCGATGCTGGAAACCGAGGGCTGGGCCACGCGCCGGCCCCACGAAGAATGCGTCTTCGAGAACCGGTGGCCGGCGCGTTGACTTCTTAACAGGCTGTCGGCCTGACGCGTTCCACTTCCAGCCCGAAGAGCGGGCGCAGGCGCGTGCCGAGCACGTTGCCGAAGAACGCCGCCACGAGCCACAGCCAGCCGTGCAGGCTGCCCGACACGATGCCGCTGAAGTACGCGCCGATATTGCATCCGTACGCGAGCCGCGCGCCGTAGCCGAGCAGCAGACCGCCGACGATGGCGGCGATCAGCGAGCGCATCGGCACGCGCCAGACCGGCGCGTAGCGGCCCGCGAGCGCGGCGGCGAGCATCGCGCCGAGCACGATGCCGATATCCATCACGGACGTCACATCGTGCGAGACCGGCGCGGCGAGCGTTGCGGCGTTCGGCTTGCTCATCCAGTACGGCCAGCTCGCGACGTCGAAGCCGATGGCGGAGGCCGCCTTCGCGCCCCACAGCGCGAACGCGGACGTGACGCCCCACGGCCGGCCCGACAGCGCGAGCGTCGCGAAGTTGAGCACCGCGAGCGCCAGCGCGCCGGCGAGAAGCGGCCACGGACCATGCAGCCACGGCGACGTGTGCGCGGGCTGCACATGTGCGGCGACGAGCTTGCCGTGCCGGCGCTTTTCGATGACGACCGTCAGCGCGGCGATCAGCGCGAACACGATCCAGTTCACCGCGAGCGCGGGCGCAAGACCCAGCGACTTCACGAGCGAGATGGGCTGCAACGAAGGCAGCGCGGTCCAGAACGGCATATGCGCGGTCGCGATCACCGATCCGACGATGAACGCCGCAAGCGTCACGATCATGCGCGTGCTGCCGCCGCCGACCGTATAGAGCGTGCCGGATGCGCAGCCGCCGCCCAGTTGCATGCCGATACCGAACAGAAACGCGCCCACGATGACCGACGTTCCCGCAGGCGAAACCAGCCCGGTCACGGGCATGCCGAAAAGCGACCCGGCGGCGAGCGCTGGAAAGAACAACGCGACGCCCACGGCCAACATGAGCATTTGCGCGCGCAGGCCGGCGCCGCGGCCATCGGCAATGAACACGCGCCACGCGGACGTGAAGCCGAAAGCGGCGTGATAGAGCGCGACGCCGAGCAGCGCGCCGACCACATACAGCGCGGCCTGACGCGCGCCGGCAGTCTGCGCTAGATAGAGCACACCGGCGAGCAGGAGGAGGCCGGCGACGGTCAACGGCTTCGGGTTGATCTCGGTGCGGCGGCGAAGAGGGCTGGCTAAATCGGACATGATGAGTCGAGGCGGTGAATTTGCGCAAACCCCTATATTGTCGGCCTATTTCGGGGTTCTTGCTGACGGCCGCTTCGTCGCCGCTTGGTCACCGCTCGGTCACCGCTTCATCACCGCTTCTTCACCGCTTCCCTGCTTCGGCCTCCTTGCCGTAGCCCGTGAGTTCGAGATAGCCGCGTCCGCCCTTGCCTTCCGCCTGACCTTCGCCCTTCACCGTCACGGCGCCTTCCCAATACACCGCGCCGGTGGATTCGCGCGAGTCGAGTTCCTGATCGTCGATGAGCGGCGCGAGACGCCAGCGCATCGCGCCGACGCGCACCGTCATCGCGACCGGATAGCGCGTGTTCGTGCGCGGCGAGCGCCACTGGCGTTCCGGCGTGAACTCGACATCGCCAGGGCCGAACTGCATCATGCGGCCATCGCGGTCGCGCAGCGCGGCGTGCGCCCAGACCGCGCGGCCGTCGCGGCTGCGGACCTTGAACGCCATGAGCGCGGAACCGTCGTCGAGGTTCGCGCCGAGCCAGTCCCAGCCGGCGGCGTCGGCGGGCAGCAAGGTGCTCGACCACTCGTGATCCAGCCACGCGCTGCCGGTGACATCGACCGTATCGCCCGTGCCTTTCGCCGAGGGGCGCGTGACGCTTCCCGTCACCTGCAACTGCGGTTCGCTGTAGTAATAGCTCGCTTCTTCCGGCGACGGCCCCTTGCGCGAATAACCGCGCTCGCCCTGGATCATCGGCGGCTGCGTCGGCGTGAATGTGAGATGCAGCGCGAAGCCGGCGGCATCCGCGCTCACGGTGTAGCGGCCATCCGCTTCGCGGACCATGCGCCATGCGTCGAGCTTGACGTCCGTGTTGCCGTTCGCCGCATACGCGAGCCCGAAGCCCTGCCGCGCGATGTCCTGATCGTGCACGAGCCGCCCGAATGCCGGATCGGAGAGCGCGGCGTGCGCGACGATGACCTGCGACGGATCGAAAGCGCCGCCGCCGCCCTTGCCCGTGTTCGAGCGAAAGAACGTGATCTGGAAGCCGAGCGGCTTCTTGTCCGGCGTTTGCAGCCAGCCGGTCGCATACCACCACTCCGTGCGGTACGCGGGATGCGCGCCGCTGTCCTGCGGCCAGTCGATCGCCCGGCCCGGCACGACCGCCGCGAACGGCGCATCGGCGGCGAGCGCGCTCGTCGAGAACGACGCGGCCAGCGCAAGAAGCATCGCGATGAAGGAGCTGAACGAGCGCATCACCAGTCCTCCCGCACGGCGCGCACCGCATCGACCGATACGGCGCGCCGCCCCGCCAGCACCGCCGTCGTGCAGGAAGACACGAGCATCACCACGCCGATCACGACGAGCATCGTCCACGGCACATGCAGCGACATGGTCCAGTGGAACGATTGCGGATTGACCACGAAAACGAGGATTAGGCTGATGGCGAAGCCGAGCACGCAGCCCATGACGATACCGAGCAGCGTCAGCAGGCCGCCTTCGGAGGCGAGCAGCGCGAGGATCTGTTTTCGCGTCACGCCGACATGGCGCAGCATGCCGAATTCGCGCGAGCGCGCGAGCGTCTGGACCGAGAACGTCGCCGCGACGCCGAACAAGCCGATGATGATCGCCACCGCTTCGAGCAGGTACGTCACCGCGAAGCTGCGGTCGAAGATCGTCAGCGTGCGCGAGCGGATGTCGCCGGGCTGCGAGAACTCCAGCGCGTCGCCGAACGGCAGGCTTTGCAGCGCCGCGATGACCTGCCCTGCCCGCACGCCGGGGCGCAGCGTGATGGCCACTTCGGTCGCGCCCATGTCGCCCGTCAGCCGCCGATAGTCCGCGAGCCGCAGTTGCAGCGCGCCCGTCTGCCGCACATAGTCGCGCCAGATGCCCGCCACGACGAAATGTTCGTCCGCGCCGCCGAGCGGCAGTGTCACGCGCTGGCCAGTGCGATAGCCGTACAGATCGGCCATCGCCTCGGACGCCCACACCGGCGTTTCGTCGGCGCGCCACGCTTCGGGCGGCAGGGTCGCGCCGGTCATTTGCAGCATCGCGCCGGGGTCCGCGCCGTTGATCTCGCGGGCGATCACCGCGACGGGCGGTTTCGAGGCATCGAGCGTCACCTGCGACGAGCGCGAGAACGCCGCCCGCGCCACCCCGCCCGTGGCCGCGATCTGCGCCTGCTGCTGCGGCGTGAGCCCGCCCGTATCGCCGGTGGATGCGAGCCGCGCATAGACATCGGCGGACAGCAGATGCTCCAGCCAGTCCACGACCGATATCCGGAAACTCGCCACCATGATCGCCATCGCGACGATCAGCGTGAAGCTCGACAGCACGCCGCCCATGGCAATCGACGCCTGCCCCGGCGCGTTCGCGAGCCGCGCGAGCGCGAGCGTGCCCACCGCGCTGCGGCCATGATTGCGGCGCAGCCACGCGTAAGCCGCGCTCGCCGCGCCGAAGACCATCGCCGTGAGCCGCGGCATCAGCGCGATGCCGCCCACCAGAAGAAGCGCGACGGCGAGATAGCCCGCGATGGGCGCATCGTCGATAGGCGGCGCCTGCGTGAGCGCCGCGCCCGCGACGAGGCACAGCAGCGCGGGCCACGGCGTCGAAAGCGGCGAGAGCGCGGCTTCCTCGCTGCCCGCTTTCAGCGCCGGCGCAGGGCGCGCGCGAACCGCTTCGAGCGCGGGAACGAACGTGCCCGCGAGCGCGACGCCCAAACCGAGCGCGAGAAAGATCGCGGTCGAGACCGGCTCGAAATGCACGCGCGGCTGCACGCCCGGGAAGTAGCCGCCGCCGAGATCGCTGCCGAAAAAGCGCAGCGCGAGCCCGGCCACCGCAAAGCCGAGCGCGATGCCCAGCAGCGCGCCCGCCACGCCGAGCAACGCGCCTTCGGACATGATCTGCCGCACGAGCTGGCCGCGCGTCATGCCGAGCACGCGTAGCATCGCGAACTGCGCGCGGCGTCGCACGACGCCCGCCGCCTGCGTCGAGAAGACGAGGAACGCGCCGGTGAAAAGCGCAACGAGCGCGAGCACGTTCATGTTGATGCGGTAGGCGCGCGACAGCCTGTCGGTGCGGCTTTCGGTGTCGCGCGTCTCCGCGACGACGAAGCGCGGGCCCAATTCATCCTGCAACGCGCGGCGAAACGCTTCGCGATCGACCCCGCGCGCGAGTTGCAGGTCCACGCGCGAAAGCCGTCCCTGCACGCCGAAGCGCGACTGCACGGCGGCGATATCCATCACGCCGATACGCTGGCCGGCCAACGCCCGCACGATGCCGCCCGCCACGCGCAAGCGCACCGGCGACGTGCCGTTCTGCAAGTCCACGTCCGCGCCCACGCGCGTGTTCAGCCATTGCTGCGCGGCGGTCGAAAGAAAGATGGCGTCGTCCGACAAGACGTCGAGCGGCGTCTGCGGCGACGGCACGCCGGTCAGATCGGGCGCGATGCGCTTTGCGCGAAACACGTCGATGCCGAGCACCTTCAGCGGCGCGCTCTGCTTCGGCACCGCGACATCGAGTTCCAGCACGGGACTCGCCACGACGACGCCCCGGCGCGTGGCGAGCATCGGATAAAGGCGCTCGTCGATGAACTGTTGCGCGCCGCGCACCTGCAAGTCCGCCTGCCCCGACAGACTGCGCGCGGCGGCGGAGAATTCGTTGAAGGCCGCGCTGTTGATGAGTTGCACGGCGTAACCGAGCCCGACGCCGAGCGCGATCGTCAGCACGGCGACGATCGCGCGCCCGCGATGACTGCGCCATTGAGCGCCCAGCAGCCAGCGCGCGAGCATGCGATGACCGGCGGCGCGCGCCGTCATCGCGCGCGCGACTCGTTGAACGCCGCGAGCGACGCGGCTTCGTGCAACGTGCCGTCGGCGAGGATCAGCACGCGGTCGGCAAACGCGGCGGCGGCTTCCGAATGCGTGACCATGATCACGGCCGCGCCGGTCGCTTTCGTTTCAGCGTGAAAGAGGCCGAGGATTTCGTGCGCGGTTTGCGGATCGAGGTTGCCGGTCGGTTCGTCGGCAAGTATCAGCCGCGGGCGATGCACCAGCGCCCGCGCGATGGCCACGCGCTGAAGTTCCCCGCCGGAAAGCTGGCGCGGCAGATCGTTCTGACGATTGAAGAGACCGACGGCGGCGAGCATGCCGTGGGCGGGCGTGGTCGGCAGGCCGTTCAGGAGCAGCGGCACCGCGACGTTCTGCACCAGCGTGAGATGCGGCAGCACGTGAAACGCCTGAAACACGAAGCCGAGCTTTTCACGCCGCGTTTTGGTGGCGGCTTCGTCGCTCATCGCGGAGATGGGCACGCCGTCGATCAGAATCTCGCCGCTGTCGGGGGCGTCGAGGCCCGCGATCAGATTGAGCAGCGTGGATTTCCCCACGCCCGAGTCGCCCATGATCGCGATGAATTCGCTCGCGCCGAGCGTGAAGTCCAGCCCTGCAAGAATGGTTCTGCCGGGACCATAGGTTTTGTGAAGGCGGCGGCATTCCAGGGCGGGGCGTGTCATAGGCAAGCGCGCTCAGTATCCTCGGGTGACGAGTATTATGCCTAAGGTGTTTCTTCCGATGTGAAAGCTCGTTCGCGTTGCTCATTCGACTGATGTTTCGGCGGCCATCGGAATGTTGGATGGCGTCGTATCATGCCGCGACCCCAATAATGGGGCCTTCGTTAGGAATGCTTGTCTTGTTTGGCGACATTCGAAGACACCGCACTTAATTCGATGTGCGAACGATCCGAGCGAGGACCGCGACTAGCGCCATTCGCGCCCTCACTGCGCCGTCTTCACCGCATCGGCTTCGGCCGGCTTATCCCAGCCGAACGCCTGCACATCCGTCACCGCGCCGCCGACCGCCACGACGCCGCGTATCTCGCCGGGCATCGGCAGCACGACTCCATGCCACGACGCATCCGCGCCGCTCTCCCCGCGTTCGGCGCGCGTCTTCGCGATGCGCGCTGCATCCGCGAGCGCATCGACCGCGAGGCCGATCCCGACGCTCGCCGCGCCCACCGCGATCACGATCCAGATGCCCGAATACGCGACATCGACGTGAACGCTGCGCTTGCCGCGCGGGTCGGTTGCGATGATGCGCTCGTCCGGGCCGTCCTCGACCTGAACTTCTTGCGGACGGCAATCGAACATCTGCGAGACGACGAGCCGCAGCGTCGCGCGGGCCACGCCGAAACGCCGCCCGATGGCCGAATGCGGATGCAGCCGCGCGCGCCTGCGCTCCGCGACACTCAGCCAGCTGCCGACATTCGACGCCGACGCGAAGCGGAATTCGCTCGTGACGAGCCAAACGCACAACTCGCCGCTCGCGGGCGGCCGGTCGACGGCGCGCGATTTCGCGAGGTCGTGATAACGCCACGCGGCGTCATCGGCTAGTTTCAACGGGAAAGACGTGCAGACGCCCTGCATCATGCACAAAGGCTCAGTCGAAGGGCGAAGGAATGCGGCATGGCGGCGACCTCTCAGGTTGTTTTTGTGGGGCGCCCGCCGGGCGGGCCCACCTGCATTTTCCGGAACGGTTCCTTAACAAACGCTTATGAGATGGCCTTCATTCAGCATGCAATGATATGCAGTTGGCGCGCATGGCACCCGCATGCCGGAATATCGATTGCTGCCCTCTCCGACCACCTGTCATTCCGGAGACTCCCTATGCCACAAGCCGCTCTGTTTACTCCCACGCGCGTGCGCAACCTCGAACTGGCGAACCGCATCGTCATTGCACCGATGTGCCAGTACTCGGCCGAAGACGGCTGCATGAACGAATGGCACCTGATCCATCTCGGCCAGCTCGCGTTGTCGGGCGCGGCGCTGCTCACTATCGAGGCGACCGCCGTGCTGCCCGAAGGCCGCATCACGTGGGCCGATGTCGGCCTATGGAATGACGAGACCGAAGCCGCGCTCGAACGCACGCTGAAAGGCATTCGCCGCTGGTCCGACATGCCGATCGCCATCCAGTTGAGCCATGCGGGCCGCAAGGCATCGACGGAAGTGCCGTGGGAAGGCGGCGCGCAGCTCGCGCCCGACGACGCGCATGGCTGGCAAACCGAAGCGCCTTCGTCCGTGCCGTACGAAGAGAGCGAAACGCCGCCGGTCGCGCTGGACCGCGCGGGGCTCGAGCGCATCCGCGACGCCTTCGCCGCTTCGGCGAAACGCGCCGCGCGACTCGGCCTCGACCTCATTCAGATTCACGCGGCGCACGGTTATTTGCTGCATCAGTTCCTGTCGCCGCTTTCGAACCGGCGCGACGACGAATACGGCGGCTCGCTCGAAAACCGCATGCGCTTTCCGCTCGAAGTCTTCGACGCCGTGCGCGGCGCCTTCCCCGAGGACCGGCCGGTAACCGTCCGCGTGTCCGGCACGGACTGGGTGGAAGGCGGCTGGGATATCGAACAGACCATCGCCTTCGCGCGCGCACTGGAGGCGCGCGGCTGCGATTCGATCCACGTGTCGAGCGGCGGCCTGCACCCGGCGCAAAAGATTCCCGTCGGTCCCAGCTATCAGGTGCCGCTTGCGCGCGCGGTCAAGGGCGCGGTGAAGATGCCGGTCGTCGCGGTCGGGCTCATCACCGGCATCGAGCAGGCGGAGAGCATCATCGGAACGGGCGACGCGGACATGATCGCGCTCGCCCGCACCGCGCTCTACGACCCGCGCTGGCCGTGGCACGCGGCGGCGCAACTGGGCGCGCACGTGCGCGCGCCGAAGCAGTATCTGCGCTCGCAGCCGCATCAATATAGGGACTTGTTCGAAGAGGACTGAGGCCCCGCGCGAACGTCGCGGCGTGCTATCTTCAAGCCGTCGCGCGTCGCCGCGTCATGTGGTGCGATCATGAGTCAAGTCCGCTATCCGCTCGGACCCGACGACCGGGTGCATCTTCTCTGCTGGCTCACATGCGGCTTTCTCGGCGCGTTCTATCTCGAAGGCGCGTGGCCCGAGCCGTCGTTTCAGGTGCGCGCGGCGCATCGCTGGCTGGACAACCACAACCGCGCCGCCGACTGGATTGAGACCGCGAAGCTCTCCGTCACCGCGCAGGCGCTCGCGTCGCGCTTCTGTCCGCTGCTCGATACCGAAGCCGGACGCAGCGCTATCGAAAAGATCATCGAAGGCGACGATCTCGACTACGAGAGCCAACTCGTTCAGCGCATTTTCCACGCGTGTGTCGTGCAACTGACGGAGCGGCGGCGGCCCTCGCGCTAAAGTCGTGCAACCCCGCGCGCGGCGTTGTATTCGTCCGACAGAACGCCTTCCTCCAAACGCTTATTTCACTTGACAAGCCGGTTGCCCGCGCCTTGCAGCAAGCCTTCGGCCGCGCGGATTTTTTCTGCAGCGACTATGTGCGGTAGCACACACTTCGGCGTTCGGCCGCGTTGCTAAATTCGTGCCGCCTGCTCGCACATCGATGTTCGCCCTCTCGCTAGCCGACGACGGCGCGGCTACACCGTCAGCGGCCAAAAGACGACAAAACAAATCGACACAGCCCGGAGGGTGTATGCAGCGCAGCATCGGTTCTTTCAGTCGCGCCTCGCGGCTTCGGCCGCTTTCGGCCATCGTGCCGCTTCTCGTCGGTCTTCACTGTGCGCACGCCGCGCCCCCGCTTCCGAGCGGCGGCCAGTTCGCCGCGGGCAGCGGTTCGATCACCGGCGGCGGCCGGTCGCTCGTGATCGACCAGACTTCGCCGCGCGGCGTGATCGACTGGAAGAGCTTTTCCATTGGCAGCGGCCGGCAGGTCACGTTCAACAACGGCAACGGCGCGACGCTCAATCGCGTGACGGGCGGCGATCCGTCCACCATTCTCGGCCAGCTCACCGCGAGCGGCAGCGTGTATCTCATCAACCCGCAAGGAGTGGTGATCGGGCCGGGCGGCGTAATCGCGACGGGCGGGCGCTTCGTCGCGTCGTCGCTGAACGTGAGCGATGCGGCCTTCATGAAGGGCGGCGACCTCACCTTTTCCGGCGACGGCCGCGGCGTCGTCGTGAATCTCGGCAAGATCGGATCGAGCGGCGGCGATGTCTTCCTCGTCTCGCGCACGGCTGCAGTCAACGCCGGCTCCATCGACGCGCCCAAAGGCAGCGCCGAACTGGCGGCGGGCGCGCAAGTGCTGCTGCACGATTCGTCGAGCGGCCAGCAGATTTTCGTGCAGACGGGCAGCCACGGCACGGTCGCGAACGCGGGCGTGATCCACGCGGCGCAAGCGAGCCTTCAGGCCGCCGACGGCAACGTCTACGCGCTCGCGGGCAACAACGCGGCGATCCGCGCGACCGGCACCGCGAAGCGCGACGGCCACGTGTGGCTCGTCGCCGATCAGGGCGCGGTGCATGCGGCGGGAACCCTCGCCGCGACGAATGCGAACGGCAGCGGCGGCACGGTCGAAACCCGCGCGGCCACGCTCGATGTCGCGAACGCAAACGTTGTCGCGGGCGAGTGGTCGCTCTCGTCGCCGACGCTCGCCATCGACAGCGCCACCGCGAACGCCTTGTCGCGCAGCCTCGCCAACGGCACGTCCGTGAATGCGCAGTCCGGCGGCGATCTGACCGTGAACGGCAACGTGCAATGGAACGGCAACGCGTCGTTGACGCTCGGCGCGGGGCACGGCGTGACGGTGGCGCAGACATCGACTATCGCGAACACGGGCGGCGGCAATCTCACTTTGCGCGCCGATGCGAGAGGCGTCGACAACGGCGGCAGCGTGACCAATCGCGGCAAGATCGACTGGTCGGGCAGCACGGGCATTGTGAGTGCGCTCTACGACATGAACGGCAGCTACGCGCCCGGCACGCTGCTCACGCACGCCGGCTGGACGGCCGCGCCGTATAGCGGCGTCGTCACGCAGATCACCGCGTACAAGCTCGTCAACACGCTCGCCGATCTCGGCCGCGTCTCGCAGAACCTCGCGGGCAACTATGCGCTCGGCAAGGACATCGACGCGAGCGCGACCGCGTATCCCAACTTCTTTACGCCGATCGGCGCGACGCCCGACACGCCGTTCACCGGCCAGTTCGACGGCTTCGGCCGCACCATCGACCGGCTCGCGTCCAGTGATTCTTCGTCGTCGGGCTACGTCGGCATGTTCGGGGTGATCGGCGCGAGCGGCGTCGTGCGCGACATCAAGCTGACGAACGCCAGCGTCGGCGGCGGCGCGCCCGGAACCTACGGCCTGCTCGCCGCGCAGAACAACGGCCTGATCACGTATGCCTCGACCTCGGGGGACCTGTCGTACGGCGGTTTCGGCGGCGGAGGAAACGGCGGGCTCGTCGGCGCGAACAACGGCCGCATCGAGCGTTCGTCGAGCAGCGCGACGGTCGGCTATCAGGGCCCGTCCGGCGGCCTCGTGGGCGTGAATACCGGGACCATCGCGCAGTCGTATGCGACCGGCGACGTCAGCGGCGGCTCGCATGCATCGGTGGGCGGGCTCGTCGCGTTCAATACCGGCACGATCACGCAGTCGTACGCGACCGGCAGCACAGGCGGCCAGACCGGCGACGGCGGACTGGTCTACGACAACGGCAGCACGGGCGTCATCAACGAATCGTTCGCGGTCGGTCAGGTCGGCGGCGGCGGACCTCCGTTTGCCGTGTACGGCGGCATCGCGGCGAGGAACGAAGGCGTGATCAACAACGTCTACTGGAACCGCGACACGACGACGTTCACGAATGCCGTGGGCGCGAACAACGGCACCGCGCCGGGCGACGCGAACGGACTCTCGAGCGCGCAAATGCGCGTGCCGGGCAACTTCGCGTCGTGGAACTTCAACGCGGGCGGCGCGTGGACGCTGCCTGCAGACGCGACGCACCCGGTCCTCAGCTGGCAGCAGGCGCGCCCCTGAGGCGTCTAGCACGAAGCGCGAAGGGCGGGCAGCCGCCCGCCCTTCAATTTCCGATCAACTTCCGATCACGACGAACACTTCGCCGAGCGGCGCCTTCGATCCGTTCGGCACCACCGCTTTCAGCGGGAACCCGAACGTTCCTCGCACGCTGACGAAACGCCCCATCTGAAAGCGAATGCCCGCGCCGACGCTCGCGAGCGATGCGTTGTTGACCTCGCCCGCTTCGGGAATGCGGTTCCACACGTGTCCGGCATCGAAGAAGACGAACGGCTGCAACGCCGCGACGCCCAGCGTGAACGCGGGCGCGCGCATTTCCGTCTGTACGTTCCAGCCGCGATCGCCTTGCGCCGCATACGGCTCGTAGCCGCGCACGGTCGCATCGCCGCCTAGTCCGAGTTCTTCGCTCGGCAAAAGCGTGTTGCCGGTCCACTGAAATAGCCCTCGCGCGGACACCGAAAATCCCGACGCCCCCAGCGCCGACTCATGCTGTCCCGACAGTTGCACGTACTGATAACGCGGCGTCGCGCCGAGCCGCGCGGCATCGAAGGCGGCTTCGTTGTTGCTGCTGTCGAGACGGCCGGGACTCGCAAAAATCGACGCGTTCAGATGCGTGCCGCCCGCCGGGTCGCTGTTCGTGAGATCGTAGGCAAGCACGAACTGGTGGATATGCGTGTTCGCGTTGAACACCTGAAAGCCGCCGAATTCGAGGTCGTTGTTCGAGCGCTTGAAGTCATAGCCGAACTGAATCTGCTGCTGCCACGCGCCCGCGTTGTCGAGCGGCGGAAGCAGGCGGTCGTAGCGAAAGCTCAACTGCGAACTGATGCCGGTCTGTCCGTAGCTGTCCGGCAGGCGCGGCGTGCTTTGCGCTAACACGCCGAACAGTTCGATGCGATCGAGCCACGGCAGCGGCGCGAAGAAGTTGAATGAGTGCGCAATGAAGCGCGCTCGGTCGGGCCGTCCTTCGATGTCCGGATTGCCCGAAAAGAGGTCGTTGCTGGCCGTCGCCTGATAGCCGATGCGCGCGTCGATGCCGAACAGGTTGCCGTAGTCGAAGCCCGCGAGAAACCGGTCTCGTCCCAGATCGCGCACGCCGTCGTTGTTGTAGCCGCCGTAGACGCGCAGCGGCAGGCGGTCGTCCGTTTGCAGCACGACGTCGGTGGTGTTCTGCGCCTCGCCCGGCGCATAGATCACATCGACGCGGCGATACGGATTCGCGTTGAGCAGCGCGAGCCCCGCTGCGACATCGGCCTCGTGGATCGGCTCGCCGCTCGCGAGCGGCATCTCGCGCGTAAGCAGCGCATCGGAGAAATAGCGGTTGCCCTTCGCCATCACGCGCCCCGCACGGAACTCGGCGACCGCGATGGTCACCACGCCGTTGCTCACGTCCTGCTCGGGCACGTAGACATCGACGAGCGGCTGTCCCGCGTCGCGATATCGCTGCACGACCGCGCGGCGGATCTGCGCGAGACGTGCGAAGGTGAGCGGCTTGCCGAGGTCGGCGGCGAAGGTGTCGAGGAAAGCGGCGTCGGCGAGCGGAAGGTCCGTGGACGTGATCGCGCCCTGCGCGGCGGACTGCGCGGCGGATCGGCGATTGCCCGATGCAGCCTCGCCTGCGCGCGCGAACGCAATGCCGCGCAAGTCTTCGATCGCGACGGCCTGCGACTCGTCGGCCGGCTGCTGCGGCGGCTGTGGCGCGCGCGGGCGCTCGGCGGCGGGCGGCGCGATCGGCGCGACATCGCGATAAGCCTGCGCGGCGGCATCGCCGATATGCGCGCAAAGCGCCGCCACCGCGACGGCCAACGCGCGCATCGGCGGAAAAAGACGCGTCATGCGCCGCGAAGGCGCATGGCCGAACTCTCGATGCGGCGGGCAACCAAGCCGCGCCGCGCATTGTCAGCGTGTGTCACGCCGCCTCCGATGCTGTCCGTTGCTGGGCCGCCGACTATATATCGGCGGCGCTCGGGCCCGCCAGCGTGCGTCCGGCGTGAATGTGCGAAAGCGCACGGTAAGCATACGAATCGCTCGCAGCCGCTCACGCGCGCGCAACGCATCACGCGCTCACGGCTTCAGCACGACCTTGATGCAGCCGTCTTCCTTGTCGCGGAACGTCTTGTACATGCCCGGTCCGTCCGCGAGCGAGACCGTGTGCGTGATGACGAACGACGGGTCGATCTGTCCGTCCTGAATGCGCTTGAGCAGGTCGTCCGTCCAGCGGTTCACGTGCGTCTGACCCATGCGCCACGTCAGTCCCTTGTTCATCGCGGCGCCGAACGGAATCTTGTCGATGAGTCCGCCGTATACGCCCGGCACCGACAGCGTGCCCGCCGGACGGCACACGTAGATCATCTCGCGCAGCACGTGCGGACGGTCCGTCTCCAGCATCACGGCCTGCTTCGCGCGGTCGTACATGGCATCGACGGAACGCGTCGCGTGCGATTCCATGCCCACTGCGTCGATGCACTTCTCCGGACCCTTGCCTTGGGTGAGTTCGCCCAGACGTTCCAGCACGCTTTCTTCCTTGAAATTGATGACGGTCGCGCCGCCCGCGCGCGCCATCGCGAGGCGCTCGGGGATATAGTCGATCGCGATCACCTGCTTTGCGCCCAGCAGCACGGCGCTGCGAATCGCCATCTGGCCGACGGGGCCCGCGCCCCAGATCGCGACCGTGTCCGTCGGTTCGATATCGCACTGCACGGCGGCCTGCCAGCCGGTCGGGAAGATGTCGCCGAGAAAGAGCACTTGCTCGTCGGTCAGGCCGTCCGGAATCTTGACGTGCGTCTTGTCCGCGAACGGCACGCGCACGTATTCGGCTTGTCCGCCGGGATAGCCGCCCGTCAGGTGCGTGTAGCCGAAGAGGCCTGCCGTCGTGTGGCCAAACACCTTGTCCGCGACATCCTTATTACGGTTGCTGCGCTCGCAGACGGAGAAGTTGCCGCGCTTACATTGATCGCATTCGCCGCACACGATCGTGAACGGCACGACAATGCGATCGCCCTTCTTGAGCGCGCTATTGCCCGCGCCGACTTCGACCACCTCACCCATGAACTCGTGGCCCATGATGTCGCCGGATTCCATGCCAGGCATGAAGCCGTCGAAGAGATGCAGGTCCGAACCGCAGATTGCGCACGTCGATACCTTGATGATGGCATCGCGCGGGTGCTCGATGACCGGGTCCGGGACTGTCTCGTATCGGATGTCTTTCTTGCCTTGCCAAATCAGCGCCTTCATTGTTTGCCTCCAGCGGGAGTGAAAGGTCGGAACGCGTGTCGAATCACTGAGTAGCAAGAGCGTCGACCGCAACGCAAGTGCAGCAACGCGTGTTCCGCGTGAGCAGCCGCCAGGATGTCCATGACGAGCTTGCGTCATCGCATACAGCACGTAAGCAATGCAATAACGCGACTCGCGCGGACGGGCCCGCGCATCGAGCGGCGACCTGCCCCACGCTTGGGAAACGACCGCGCGAACCGCGCCGCGCGTCGCCCCTATCGACGCGATTGGAAAAATCCAACGGCTCGGCGCGCCGTGGGAATACCCACTGCTATTAACTCGTTGCGCCCATCCGGTTCTAGCGCTGGACGCTCGATGGCGCTTCCCCGCATCGCTTGTTTGGACCTCTCGCACTTTCATCGAAGGAGCCTGCCATGTTCATCCACAACAAACGTCTGCAGTACACGGTGCGCGTTGCCGCGCCCAATCCCGGCCTCGCCAATCTGCTCCTCGAGCAGTTCGGCGGCCCGCAAGGCGAGCTTGCCGCCGCCATGCGCTACTTCACGCAAGCGGTTACCGAAGACGATCCGGGCCGCAAGGACATGCTCTTCGATATCGCGACCGAAGAGATGAGCCATCTGGAGGTGATCGGCAGCATCGTCGCGATGTTGAACAAGGGCGCGAAGGGTGCGCTTGCCGAGGCGGTGGAGCAGGAAGCCGAGCTGTATCGCTCGATGACGGGCAACGGCAACGATTCGCACACGACCGCGATTCTTTATGGCGCGGGCACGCCGCTCACGAACTCGGCCGGCTACCCGTGGACGGCGGCGTATATCGACACGATCGGCGAGCCGACGGCCGATCTGCGCTCGAATATCGCAGCCGAAGCGCGCGCGAAGATCGTCTATGAGCGCCTCATCAACGTGACGGACGATCCCGGCATCAAGGACGCGCTCGGCTTTCTGATGACGCGCGAAATCGCACATCAGAAGTCGTTCGAGAAGGCGCTGCATTCGATCCAGCCGAACTTCCCGCAAGGCAAGCTGCCGGGCGTGCCGGAGTTCACGAGCGTGTACTTCAACATGTCGAAGGGCGACGACGCACGCGGCCCGTGGAACGAAGGCGGCGACTGGAAGTTCGTCGAAGATCCGCAACCCGCAGTCGATGGTGGCGACGGCACCGCGAGCGTGACCGTGAGCGAGATGGAGAAGGACGCGCTCACCACGATGGCAACGCGCACTGCGTCCGACCCCGCCGCCGACCCGGTGACCGGCGCGGACCTGGGCTCGGGCAAGGCAGTCTGACGCGCGCATCGCGCGACAGCGCCGCAAGAACAAACGGCCGCGATCGTCATGATCGCGGCCGTTTGTGTTGGTGAAGCGTTGGTGAAACTCAGTGCAGCTTAGAACCGGTGACGCAGACCCACCGCAGCGGCGACCTGATTCTGCGAAGTCGACGGCGACAGCGTGTTGATGATCGCGACGTTCGCGCCAGCGTTGCCGAGCTGGCCGGACGCATGCTGATACACGCCTTCGACATAAACGTCCGTGCGGCGCGACAGCGAGTAGTCGGCCTGCAGCGAGACGGTATGCCACTTCGGATCGCCCGTGCCGTTCGAGCCCGTGAGCTTGCCGTCCGTGTACGTGTACGCGGCGTCGAGGTTCAGCGCCGGCGTGAGCGCGTAGCGGCCGTTCAATTCGAAGTTGTTCAGATGCAGGTTCGTGCCGGTCGGGAGGGTGAACGACGTGCCGCCCTGCGACGCCGCGATCAGGCCGTCATAGTGCGTGTTCGTCCACACGAAGCCCACCGTCGCCGGACCGTACGCGTAGTTCACGCCTGCGCCGAACGTGCGTTGCAGGTCCGCCGTCAGGTTGCCCTTGTTGCTCTGTCCCGCCGTCACCGCGCCGCCCGTGTTGAAGTTGCGCGAATTGTTCGTTTGCAGGTAAGCCGCCGCGAAGTTCAGCGGGCCGGCCGTGTACGACGCGCCCGCGCTCCATGCGCGGTTATTCGAGAACTGGCCGGCGTCGTTACTGAAGCCGTACAGACCGCCGAACTTGAAGCCCGCGTAATTCGCGCTGCGATACTTGACCGAATTCTTGATCGAGAACGAGTTGTCGAGATTGTCGTTATCGAACGGATGCGCGCTCAGGTTATTGCCATAGCCCGCGCCTGCTTCGGAAAGCGGCCCGAGAAAATCGACCATTGAATCATATTGACGGCCGAGCGTGACAGTACCGAACTGATCGCTTTGCAGACCGACATACGCCTGGCGATTGAACATGCCGTCCTGATTGAAGCCGCCGTTATTCAGGTTGAAGCCGCTCTCCAACTTGAAGAGCGCGTGCAACCCGCCGCCCAGATCTTCGCTGCCGCGCAAGCCGAAATACGTATCGGAGACGGAACCGCTGCCTTGCTGCCAATTGCTGTGGTTACCGGCGTTATTCGCATACACGAGGCCGGCGTCCAGCATGCCGTATAGCGTGACGCTGCTTTGTGCCTGTGCCGAAGCCGCAAAGGCGCCGAGCACGCCCACAATGAGGAGATTTCTTTTCATGGTTGCTGTGTGTCCTGATTTAGAGCAAAGGCTTCCCGAGGCGATGCGCCTTGTCCCCGGGAGGCTCGACACACTTTAAGCAATGCGCTCTCATACGTCGCGTTATTCGACGCGTTTTGCCGAGTAAGAATCTATTGCTAAAACTGGAATGAGCATGCTTGAGCGCGAGTTAATGCTTTACGGTCAATCGCTTAGTGCCATTGAAACTCGACGCTCGCTCATTTCGATGTTGCACATGGACCACGTTATTCATGCGCCATCTGGAGAGGTGCTTTGCAGATGAGCGCGTTGATCGACGCAATCGCGCTCGCTAATCTTTCGAAGGTCTAAAGTCTTTGACACGAGTTGCAGTCTGAGGACACGGGGCGGTTTCGCGAGAGGAGACCGCCCCGCTTTTCCATTGCCCGTCAAGCAGCAGGATCGAGTTTGACCTTGATCCATCCCGGCTGGCGCAGATCGAATGCCTTATAAGCCTCGATGACGTTCATCATCGGCTCGCGCGTCGTCAACACGCGAAGCGGATCGAACGAGCCGTTGCTCACGCGCTCGATCAAGGCCGGCGTGATCGAGCGATGGTTGCAGTTGCCCATCTTGATGGTGAGATTCTTGTTCATCGCGATGCCGAGCGGGAAGAAGCGATCGTTCGGCGGGTATACGCCGATCACGCCGAGCGTGCCCGCCTTCGCGAGCGCGGCAACGGCCCAGTCGATCGCCTGCGTCGGCGCATTGCCGGGCGTCCAATTGTTGCCGTCCTGATTGCGCTCGGGCGTGACCGTCTGGCTTTCCTGTTCCGCCTGCTTGATCTTGTCTTCCGACGCGGCCGGCCCGCCTTCGGGATGCACCGCGTCCACGCCGACCGCGTCGATTGCGCGATCCACGCCGATGCCGTTCGTCAGTTCCAGAATCGCCTGCACCGGGTCTTCCTGATCGAAGTTCACCGTTTCCGCGCCCTGCGCGCGCGCCATGTCGAGACGGTCCTGCAAGCGATCCACAACGATCACGCGGCCCGCACCGAGCATCCATGCGCTCGCAATCGCGAACTGTCCCACCGGCCCCGCGCCGAACACGGCGACGGTATCGCCCGGACGCACTTCCGCGAGCTGCGCGCCGAAGAAGCCGGTCGGGAAGATATCGGAGATGAGAATGGCGCGCTCGTCGTCGACGTTCTCCGGCAGCTTGATCAGGCTCGCGTTCGCGAGCGGCGTGCGCGCGAACTGGGCTTGCAGGCCGTTGATCGGACCCGTGGCTTTCGGTCCGCCATAGAACGCGGTGCCCGCGGACGGACCGTTCGGGTTCGCAAGGTCGCACTGCGCAGTGTAGCCCTGCCGGCAGTATCCGCAGCATCCGCACGAAATGGTCGACGGAATCAGTACGCGGTCGCCGCGCTTCAGGTTGCGCACGCCCTTGCCGATTTCTTCGATGATGCCCACGCCTTCGTGACCGAGGATGGTGCCCGGCACCATGCCGGAAAACGTGCCGCGCACCATGTGCAAGTCCGTGCCGCAGATGGCGCTTGCGGTGAGCCGGACCACCGCGTCGTGATCGTGCTGAATCGTGGGGTCCGCTACGTTGTCGAGCGATATGTTGCCTATGCCGTGAAACACGACTGCTTTCATCGTCTGACTCCCGGAAAGATTGATCGAACGATGATTCAGCAACACGCGCGCCCGTGAGTTCGGGCATAACCGTTGCGACGAACGGTATGTTGAAACCGCTAATTCCGAAAGGAGAGTCACATGAACAAGGACGCGACCGAAGGCATCAAGGAACAGGTGAAGGGTTGGGTGGATACGGCCATCGGCACCGTGACCGGTGACGAGGACCGCAAGCTCAAGGGCGATGTCGAGATCACCAACGGCGCGAGCCGCAAGGACTACGCCGATCAGAAGGACAACATCGAAAAGGGCGTCGAGGATCCGGGCGAACCGACCAACACGTAAGCCCTTTTCTTTCCGTCACGCCGCGCGCTTCACATAGCGCGCGATGAAGGTGCGCGTCTCGTCGTCCGGGAAGCGCACCGCCACGCGATCCGCGCTCACCATTTCCACCACGCCATCGCCATAGCGGCGCACGCGCACGCGGTCGCCCTGACTGAACGTCGGTGCGCTTCGCTTCGGCTTCGCTTCTTTCTTGTGCTCTTCCGACAGCGCCTGTTCGCGCACTTCGCGCGGGCTCTCCTGCACTTCCGGCGGATGCAGGCAGTTGTCGCACGAACCGCACGCGCCGCCGCCGAGTTCGTCGTCGGGCGCGCGATAGTTCACTTCCTGTTTGCCCGCGGACGGCTGCGAAGGAACGTCGTCGTCCACGTCGTCGGCGAAGTAGTCGAGCAACATGCGCCACCGGCACTGCGCGCTCTGCGCATAGCTGATCATGCGTTCCAGCACGGCGCGATCGCGTCCGGCGCGCGTCGCGTAGCCCTGAGCGGCATCGTCCAGTTGCGCGATGGCCGCGCCGTCGTCAATCAGCTTCATGCCGCCGCGCCGCGTGCGACGCGTCACGCCCATATCGTTGAGCAGCGTGGCCGCGACGCGCAGCTTGTTCACGCCGACGTGCGGCAACGCTTCGCGCAGGCGTTCCAGCGGCTTTTCGAGCGTCTGGCTCGCGTTTTCGCGCGCGAGGTCGCGCACCGACTCGGCCACGCGGCGGATCGTCTCCGCGCTCGGATAGCGGCCGCCGAGAAAGAACTGCTGAACCTGCTTGTCCTTCAGTTCGAAAAGCAGGATGCACTGGGCCGGCTCGCCGTCGCGGCCAGCCCGCCCGGCTTCCTGATAATACGCGTCCAGACTGCCCGGCACCTGTGCATGCAGCACGAAGCGAATGTTGGGCTTGTCGATGCCCATGCCGAACGCATTGGTCGCGACCATCACGCGTGCTTCGTCGGCCATGAACGCGTCCTGTGCTTCGGACCGCGCGCTCGCCGCCATCTTGCCGTGGTATCGCTGCGCCGCGACGCCCGCCTCGCCGAGCGCGGCGTGCAGCGCATCGCATTCGGCCACCGTCGCGCAATAGATGATGCCGCTGCCTTCCAGCGTGCTCGCGAGTTCGATGGCCCGCCGGCGCTTGTCCTCGGGATTCGTCAACTGCTCGACCGAGAAATGCAGGTTGTCGCGGTACACGCCCGTATGGATGACGTTGGCTTGGCGCATCTGCAATTCGCGCACGATGTCTTCGATGACGGCGGGCGTCGCCGTCGCGGTCAGCGCAAGCACGGGCGGGCGGCCGAGCGTCTTCACGGCGTGGATCAGCTCGACGTAGGCCGGGCGGAAGTCGTGGCCCCACTGAGAGATGCAATGCGCCTCGTCGATGACGACGAGCGGCACCGACGGCATGTCCTTCGAAGTGAGCGTCGCGGTGAATTCCGCGTTCACGAGCCGCTCCGGCGTGACGAACAGGATGCGGACCTCCCCTTGCGTGACCGCTTGCATGGCTTCGCGTTCTTCTGTCGTGGACAACGTGCTGTTAAGGACCAACGCTGCTACACCGGCTTCGGTCAGCTTTGCGGCCTGATCGCGCATGAGCGAGATGAGCGGCGACACGACGACCGTCATGCCGTCCAGCTGCAAGGCGGGCAATTGATAGCACAGGGACTTGCCGGCGCCCGTAGGCATGACGGCGAGCGTGTCGTGGCCGTCGAGAACGCTGCGGATGACTTCGTCCTGGCCCGGCCGCAGATGAGGAAAGCCGAAGACTTTGCGAAGGGCGGTTTCGAGTTCACGGTCGAGCGGTTTGCGCGCGCGGGTGGCGATGCTGCGGGTGGTGTCGTTCATGTCGATGGCGTTCGAGTGGCGCGCTGCGCGGTTCGCATCCGGTGGATTCACTAAGGAAGGATGGCACGCGGCGAAGGGAGCAAGCGCCAGACCCACGGCAAACGTTTGAAGAAACCACCATGCCGCGTGTAAAAGTTTTCGCATCGGTCCGTGCGCTAGCCGACGCACGACTGCATTTGGCGTCGGAGTTATCGGCCAAATTAAGTCCAGACGAATAAGGGTGAATGCTAATACCGGCGGGCCTGAGCGCACGTCCGTTTCATTTGGAAACACATTTATCGGTGCGAAAAAGTCGCGAAGGTACGCACCTTGCTCTTGTAGTTGCTTTCCGATTTCACGCTGGACGCTTCCTTATGACACGAACCCTCGCCGCCGCCCCCGCCTTCCGACAGCGTCGCCCGGCCCAGCTCGCAGAGCGCGAACTCAAACACCTCGAACTGATCCTGGCGAGTTTCGTGGAAGGCAGCGCCGCGCCGGGACGTCTGCCGACGAAGTATTGGGATATGCGCGTGGCGCAACTCGACAGCGACTACGAGCTCGTCCCCTCGCAAAGCCAACGCGTCGCCACGCTGCAACGCAAGCTGGCCTTGCTCGATTCGGCGCTCGGCTCCGCCGCCGCCGATGCTCAAGAGAAGCAGAACCGCCGCGTGGCCGCCTGAGCCTTCTGCCGGCCGCAGTTTCCCGCCTATCGACGCACGCTGTACCAGCGGGCGTCAGCCAAAACCGAGTTTACCGAGCGGCGCTTACTTAGCCCGCCGGATCAGCGCGCGTGCCACATTGGCCGCGAGATCCGCGCGGAGCTCGGCCCATTTGCCGAGCAGCGACGCATCGTTGGTCAGGAAGTAAGGCGCTTCCGCAAAATCCGTGTTCTTGCCATTCGGGCTCGCGACTTCGAAGACGCGCATGTCCAGGTCATCGCACGTGCCCATGCTCACGAGTTCGCCGAACGAATGCACGCCCGCGATGGCGACATTCTGCACGCCCACGCCCTGCACTACCGCGATGACCGTCTTTCCCATGCGCCAGGCGGCTTCGCGGCTGTCGGCCATGACGAACGCGATCCCCTCGACAGGCGCTGTCAGCGTCACGCGAAAGAGCCGTGATTTGCATACGTCACTGAGTTGAGTGGTCATGTTGGCCGCCGGCGGAAGAAGGAACTCGATAAGCGCGAAGAGCGACATGTTAGCAAGTCATGCTCCCGCCTAGCCACCGCTTTAACGGCAATGGCTTTGCGAGTTCCGCCGACACACGAACTTCGATCACAGCTCGGGGCGCGCGAGATCGGCCTGCACGACCTCGTCGCCGCGGCGCTGCGCCGCTTCGATCGCATCCGACTTTGACGCGTAGGGCCCGAGCGTGTCCGCGCCTTCGAACGGAAATAGCAATCGCCCGTCCGTTTTTCGCACGACCTTCAAGGTGCCGTAATAGCCGCTTGCCGCACTACCGCGATACGACGCATAAATCTGGAAATCACTCTCACTCGCGCCTGGCGTCGGCGCGACGATGCGTGTGGGGAAATAAACTAGCTTGGGGCGTCTGCCACTCGAATACGTCACGAAAATCACCGGTTGAACGCGCGTGAACCTATGCGTTCGTTTCGGACGAGTCAGCCCGGGCGCGGCTCGTCGCATCACGATGCGAACTAGCTGCGCTGCGCCTGCCGTCGGAAACGAACATAGGAAAGAAAAGGCCGCTGCGTTTACGGTGAGCAATTGCCAAGCCGGATCGGCTGTCCAAGACGCGTGCCTCGGCCTATGCGCGCGGATCGTCGCAGAATACGGTCGTCGCGTGCTTTCTTTCCACCGTCAGGTTCACCGAGCGCGAGCCCAGCGGACGCGTGCGATGACGCACGCCAGCCGGGACGGTCAGCAGTTGCCCGGCGTGGACGTGCATCGAGCCGTCTTCGAGGTCGATCACGAGCGTGCCTTCCGTGACGATGAAGGTCTCGTCCGAGTCGGGATGCAGATGCCATTCGTAGGGCGCGCTCATCACGCTCACGTGAACTTCATGGTCGTTGACGGTGGCGACGATGCGATTGAGATAGCCGTCGTTCGGCGTGCGAGCGAGCGTCGTCAGATCGATGGGCGAGATCACTGCGGCTCCTTTCGTGCGATGCGGTTCGTTTCCCGAGCCTAGTCGAGCGTGAGCGCGCGGCGCAAACGAATCGTTTTCGCTTCCTTGCGAAGCGGGCTCACACGACCGGTCGCACGGGATGCAGGGCAGCGGCATCGCGCTCGTTCGTGCCACAAGACGCCCGAGCCAAGCCGCAAACGCCCGATGAGCAGCAGAGGAAACGGAACGAATCGTCACACACGCCACCCCATACCGCCGCAATGCAGTTACGATAGATCGCGAGCGCTATGCGTCCATCGCTGCGTGCGCGAACATGACGCCGGTCCACAGCCGGCTTCCACTTCAACACTGCGACTCGCCACACCATGCGTCGAATCACTGTCCGAACATCGCCCGTTCACGGCCGGGGCGTCTTCGCCCTCGCGGATCTGCCCGCGGGCGCGCTGCTCTTCGAATACAAGGGCAAGCGTCTTTCGTGGAAGGAAGCGCAACGCATGTACGAGCGCTCCAACGCCGAGGACGGACATACGTTCCTCTTCGGACTCGACGACGGCCGCGTCATCGACGGTGCCCGTGGCGGGAATTCCGCGCGCTGGCTGAATCACAGTTGCGCGCCGAATTGCGAAGCCGAGCAGGACGGCGAGCGCGTCTTTATTCGTTCGCTTCGCCCGATCGGCAAGGGGCAGGAACTGTTCATCGACTATCGGCTCACGGTCGAAGGACGGCGCACGGCGGCGCTCAAGCGCCTCTACGCGTGCCGATGCCTCGCGGCCAATTGCCGGGGCACCATGCTCTCCGACGAACGCTGACGCGCGCCGCACGGCGCGCATGCTCAGGATTGCCGCGCCGCCGCCGTAAACACAGGCTCACGTTCCCCGCGCGCCGCGCGTCAACCGAATGAGCCTCATGCAGCCCGACAGTCCGCTCAAAGCCGCGTTCCTGCGTCACGAAGCATCGCTCTCGCCGTCCTGCCGCGCGTTCGGCGAGGAAGACGGCGCCGTCTATCGCACGCTGCTCGAATCGACGAAGGCGATCCCGTGGAAGATCGACTGGGCCACCATGCAGTTCAGCTACATTGGGCCGCAGATCGAGCAACTGCTGGGCTGGCCGCCGTCGTCGTGGAAAACGGTCCATGACTGGGCCGAGCGCATGCATCCCGACGATCGCGACGCGGTCGTGAACTTCTGCGTATCCCAATCGAAGGCGGGCACCGATCACGAAGCCGATTACCGCGCCCTCACGCGCGACGGCGGCTACGTCTGGCTGCGCGACGTCGTGCATGTCGTGCGTGACGCGCACGGCAATGTCGAGGCGCTCATCGGCTTCATGTTCGATATCAGCGAACGCAAGCGCACGGAGGAGCAACTGCTGCAATTGCAGGCGGAACTCGAGCGCCTCTCGTTCAGCGACAGTCTCACCGGCGTCGGCAATCGCCGCAAGTTCGACAGCGTGATCGCACGCGAATGGAAGGCGGCGCAGGCGACGGCGAAACCGCTCTCGCTTGTGTTGACCGACATCGACTTCTTCAAGTCCTACAACGACTACTACGGCCATCTGCAAGGCGACGAGTGCCTGAAGCGCATCGCGCGCGTTCTCGGCGAGGCGGCCGGGCCTTCGCACTTTCTCGGACGCTTCGGCGGCGAGGAGTTCGTCCTCGTGCTCGCCGATACGGACGCCGATGCCGCGCTGGCCGTGGCGGAACGGTGCCGTGCGCGCATCGCCGCGGAAGCCATCGCGCATCTGCGCTCGCCGCATGCTCAGTGCGTGACGGCGAGCTTCGGCGTGGGCACGGTGCTGCCGCGCGACGGCATGGATATCACGGCCTTCATCAATCTCACCGACGCGCAGTTGTATCAGGCGAAAGAGAACGGACGCAACCGGATTGCGGCCGTGGACAGAGCGGCGATGCGCGGCGAGGGCTTCAGGCATCAGTCGCGTTAGTCGACGGCGCGGCGCGCGGCATCAGCCCGATACAGGCGCGCCAGTTCCCGAGCACGCTGCCTGAGCGCCTCGCGGTCGGCGCTCAATGCATCGCGCATGGCGGCTTCGAGTTCGTCGATCGACACGGCACCCGGCACGTTCTTGTCGTCCCAGGTCTGCGCATAGGCGGCCTGCTTGCCGGTTCGCGCCGCTTCGTGCGGATGAAGCATGTTGATGCGAGGCAGTCCATACGCCATCGCGACGATCCGTCCGTGCAGGCTGCTGCCCGCATAGCCCGCGCTCGTCGCGATCAATGCGCAGATATCCCAAATGTCCAGCGACCGGAAGACCAGCGCGCGTTGACGCATGCGGGCCGCAAGCCGCTCGTATGCGCCGATGTCGTCGTGCCACGGCGCCGCGCCCGCGCGAAACAGCGCGATGCCGAGGCCGGTCGATGCGGCGAGCGCATCCAGTTCGCGCGCCAGCCGGTCGAGCGTGGCGTCGTCGCCGAAGTCGGCGCTGAACTGCACCGCGAGATGGCCGCGCGGACACGCGCGCCGCACGTCGGCCGCCGGGCCGAGGCGGGCGCGCGAGGCGATGCGTGAATCGAAGAGTTCCGCGATCATCGTCACCGGGTCCGGAACGAGCCTCGCTTCGATGCCTGCGGCACGCAGCATCGCTTGCGTGTGCACGTCGCGCACGCTCAGGTCGTCGGCGCTGCGCAATGTGCTTACGACTTCGTTGCGCAGCGCAGGCTCGCGCGTGCCGAGCGACACGCCGCCCACCGCATTGAAGCGAATCGACGACGCCTGCGGCCATGTCTCGCGGCCGACGACGTAAGGCGCTAGCGCATTCCTTTTCAACGAAGTGCGCGCATACGCCAAGCGCTCCTCGGCTCGCGCGCCGTATCGCGCGATGGTCGCCTGCGCGTCTTCCGGTTCGTTGAGCATCACGGCGGCTTCCCACGCGTCGCAGGTCAGGAGTTCGCCGCCGGCATGCACCAGCGTGACCGGCTTATCGCGCAGAATTCCGGCGAGCGTGCCCAGCGCCGCGACCGCATGGCCGCCGTATCGACGCAGGTCTCGCGCGGCCAGTCCCGCGAAAAGCGGTTTGGCGTCAGGCAGGCGCTCGAGAAGCAGACGCTGCTCGACATGCGCGGACAACATGTCGCCGAAGTTGTGGCGGTCGAATGCGCCGAAGATCACGACGGTGGCATTGAGCAATGAGCTTCCTCTGTGTGTCCGATCTTCGTTCGCTTCTTCGTTCGCTTGACGCCCCGCAGTCCTGCGCCTATACAAGACGTTCCCGCTTCGAGCACGCGAGGCGGCCGACCGCGACCGGAGCCTTCGATGACGAGCACGACACGCGCCGCGCTGTTCCCTGCCTCGCTTGCCCTACCCTTCGTCGTGTTGTTCGCCGCCTGTTCGACCAGCCCGCCGCCCGTCCCGCCGACGCAGGCCGTCACGACGACGCTGCCATCCGGTGGCGTCTACAACGGCACGCTCGGCGACGCGGACGCCACGTTGCTCGTACTCTTCGACGGCACCGCCTACCTCTTCTACGCGAGCGGCGGCGCGGGCGTCGGAGGCGTCGTCATCGCGACGAACGGTTCGCAGACGAGCGACGGACGCTTCGCCAGCGCGACCGCATTAAATTACCGCATCGGCGCAGCGCCCCCTTCGCCGGTGTCGTTCACGGCGGACTTCGCGCACGCGCCGGCCGTCGAAGGAGCGATTACGCGCGGCAGCGGCGGCGAGAGCCAGAGCTTCTCGGCGACGGCGGCGCCGCTGCTCGACACCGCGCCCACGCTCGCCAATGCGGGCGGCCTTTATAGCGGACGCGGCATGGCGCTCGGCGGCTCGACGACGACGCGCATCACCGTCGCCGCCGATGGTTACGCCGCCGGCACGACCAGCGCCGGCTGCATCTTCAAGGGGACGCTGCGCCCGCGCCCCGGCGTCAATGCCTACGCAGTGTCAGCCACTTTTGGTCCCGCGCCCTGCCCGCTGCCCGATGTGACGGTGGACGGCAGCGCCATCGTCGACGGCGCGCGCCTCCTGGTCGCGCTGCCGAGCCCGGACCGCTCGAACGTCTTCATCTTCGACGGGCGGAAGTAGCGGCGGCATCGACAATATTCACGCGCCGCTTACATACGGCGTTTCGTGTCCTAACATTGCTTTACCGGGCCAGCGGCGCCGTACCTGCCGGCGCACCGACGCGGAGGCTCGGCGAAGAAAGTCCTGTGGTCGAACACCCTCTTCCGATGCCGTAAATAAAGGAGACAACCGGATGAACGCAACGCTCAAGCTCTTGCCATTGGCCGTCGGCGCAATGCTCGCCTGCATGCCGCCCGCCGACGCAGCGCAGGACAACGTCGGCACGCTGTCCAACTTCCGTCAGACCGACAATACGCAGCCGCCCGAAACCGTCCCGCAAACGGGTCAGACGGCGGACGCGCTTCGCGAAAACCTGAAGCAGATCAAGCTGCCGCCGGGCTTCAAGATCGACCTGTATGCGGTCGTGCCGGAAGCGCGGCACATGGCGATCGAGCCATCCACGGGCGTGGTGTTCGTCGGCACGCGCAAGAATCGCGTGTGGCAGGTGACGGACAGGACGAAGCAACGCGTCGCGAGCGACGTCGTGCAGTTCGCCTCGTCGGTGACGTTCAAGGTGCCCAACGGCGTGTGCTTCTCGCCGGACGGCGTGCTCTACGTCGCCGAGCAGAACCGCGTGCTAGGTTTTCCGGCCGCGCAGTTCTTCGGCGAAGGGGGCCCGGACGTGGCCGCGGCAGTCGTGGTGCCGCAAGGCAAGCTGATCCCGACGCAGTTCGAGAGCTTCAATCACGGCGCGCGCGCGTGCCGCATCGGACCGGACAAGAAGCTGTATATCGCGCTCGGGCAGCCGTGGAACGTGCCGCCGAAGGACAAGCTCGCGGAACTCGACCGCAACGGACTCGCGGGCATCATCCGCATGGATCAGGACGGCAAGAACCGCGAAGTCTATGCGCATGGCGTGCGCAATTCGGTGGGGCTCGACTTCAATCCGAAGGATAAGACCTTGTGGTTCACCGACAACCAGGT
Organism: Caballeronia sp. BCC1704; assembly: GCF_902833455.1. NCBI lineage: Bacteria > Pseudomonadati > Pseudomonadota > Betaproteobacteria > Burkholderiales > Burkholderiaceae > Caballeronia > Caballeronia sp. BCC1704. The sequence continues at coordinate 316,182 of NZ_CADFFT010000005.1, forward strand.
GGACGGAATGGGCGACGACATGCCGCCCGGCGAGCTGAATCACGCGACGAAGGCCGGCGAGAACTTCGGCTTTCCGTGGTACGGCGGCGGCAAGGTACGCACGGTCGAGTACAAGGATCAAAACCCGCCGGCGGGCGTCGTGTTCCCGCAAGTGGAGTTCGCCGCGCATGCCGCCGACCTCGGCATGTCGTTCTACACCGGCAAGATGTTCCCGCAGAAGTATCAGGGGGGCATCTTCGATGCGGAGCACGGCTCCTGGAACCGCACGAAGCCGATTGGCGCGCGCATCATGTACACGCCGATCAAGGACGACGGCACCGCGGGCGAAACGGAAGTCTTCGCCGAAGGCTGGCTCACGCAAAGCGGCGAATACATGGGCCGCCCCGTCGACGTGCAAATGCTGCAGGACGGCTCACTGCTCGTCTCCGACGACTACGCCGGCGCCATCTACCGCATCTCGTACGCGGGGGCCAAATGAGGCGCGCGAAGCAGACGGCGACGCTCGCGGCGTTGATGACGTTGCTTGCGGCGATATCGGACGCGTCGCTCGCGGCGGGCGATATCAAGGCGGGACGCACGAAGGCGGCGCAGTGTCAGGCGTGCCACGGGCTCGACGGCATCTCGAAGCTGCCGGAAGCGCCGAATCTCGCGGGCCAGACGGAGGAATATCTCGTGAAGGCGCTCAACGATTTTCGCTCGGGCGCGCGGCAGAACGAGATGATGTCCGTGGTGGCGAAAGGCTTGTCGGATACGGATGTCGCGAATCTGGCGAGCTATTACCACAGCCTAGGCAAGCAGTGAGGGCGTTCGAATTTTTTCGAAATGAACGCTTGACTTGGCGGACTAAGGGTTTATACTAGCCCTTGTCTCCTCCATGTCTCAACCGATGTGGATTCAAGCCCGCTCTCTCGAGCGGGTTTTTTTTTGGTTTTTCCCGCCGAGACTATCCACAGAAATCGGGGAAAAGCCTGTGGACAACGCGCTGACGATTGGCCTAAGCCGTTGACCCAAAAGCATCTAGCACTCGTGCTTCCCAACGCACCCGCTCACTTCCCGTCGCCGACGCACGACAAGACCATCGCCTCCGCGCGGCTCGCGTCGGCGGCGAATATCGCTTGCGGCGCAGTCGCGATGCGCAACTCTTCGGCGGCCGACCCCGGCAGCGCGTAAAGGATCGTGCCCGTCGCAACGAGCGCCACGATCATCGATAAGAACCAAGAAAAGACGTACATCGCCGGCACCTCGCCAAAGAACGCTTCGTCTGGACAGGCGCGTCGAACGTCAGCGCCTGACGCGCAGAGTAAAGCGTCGCGGCGGGTCGCACAGCCCCACGGAGGGAGGGACGTGAAGGAGGGAAGCGCCCGGTCAGCGCGTGTCCGGCGCGGGCACCGGCGAGACGCCTTGCGCCCGGGCGGCGGCGTCCTGGGCGCGCATCGCGCGGATAAAACCGTCGCGTTCGCGCAGGCTGGACCAGTAACGCGCGACCGGTTCGGCGAAGCGCGCGCTCAAGTCCAGATGCTCCGCCAGCATCAGCGCATAGCCGACCGAAATGTCCGCCGCCGTGAAGCGGCCCGCGCAGAGAAAGTCCTGGCGTTCCAAGAGCGGCGCGAGCGCGCGCAGCCGCGCGTGGAACCATCGCGCGTAGTCTTCCGCGACTTGCGGCTGCCGGCGCTCGGGCGGCTCGAAATGCGTGTAGCGCAGCACGAGCGTCTGCGGAAACGTGAGCGTCGCCTCGCCGAAATGCAGGAAGTTCAGATAGCGGCCGAAGTCGGCCTCGTGCACGGAGACATCCAGCACGCCGGGCGAATAGCGCGCCGCGAGATACTGGCAGACCGCGGCGGATTCGGTCATGAAGAGCGCATCATCGGAAAATGCGGGCACCGTGCCGAGCGGATTCACGTCCATGAAGGCGCGCGCCATCATGCGCGGCGGAAACGGCAGCATCTTCAGTTCATACGTCAGCCCGATTTCTTCGAGCGCCCACAGCGGCCTGAAAGAGCGCGCGCTGACGCAGTGATGGAGCGTGATCATCGGCGTGCTTCCGCGCTCAGGCCAGCCACGACGGCTTGCGCTTTTCGAGGAAACTGCGCACGCCCTCGCGCCCTTCGTCCGATGCGCGTATCCGCGCGATGCGATCCGCCGTGTCCGACATCAGCGTCTCGTCGATAGCGCTGCCCGCGAGATCCGCGACGAGCCGCTTGCATTCGCGCACCGCGTTCGGGCTGTTCGCGGCGATGCTCGCGGCGATCCCGTCGACGGCGGCGTCGAGTGCATCCGCTGCGACGACCTGATGCACGAAACCGATGCGCAGCGCCTCGGCCGCGTCGAAGCGCTCGGCCGTCACGAAATAGCGATGGGCTGCACGCGCGCCCATCGCGCGGATCACGTACGGCGCGATGGTCGCTGGCATCAGGCCGAGTTTGGCTTCCGACAGGCAGAAGTGCGCCGTGTCCACGCTCACCGCGATATCGCACGCGGCGACGAGGCCCACGCCGCCCGCGTAGGCGTCGCCCTGCACTCGCGCGATGACCGGCTTCGCGCTCGTATAGATGGTGTTCAGCATGGTCGCGAGACCGAGCGCGTCGGCGCGGTTCTCCGCGTCCGTGAAGCCCGCCATGCGTTTCATGTAGTTCAGGTCCGCGCCCGCGCAGAAAGCCGGGCCGTTCGCGGCGAGGATGATCGCCCGCACGTTGGCGTCGTCGTTGAGCGCGCGAAATGCGGCGGTCAGCTCGACGATAGCCGCGTCGTCGAACGCATTGCGCACGTCCGGCCGGTCGAGCGTCACGCGGGCGATCGGGCCATCGACGGCGAGTTTCAGGCGTTGCAGGTTCATTGCATCGCTCATGTCTTGTCTCCTCGTTTGCCGCAGCATGTGAGTAACGCTCATTTCCTCACGGGCGCAAATCCGCGCCATGCGGCACAGTTTCGTCGATAACGGTAATCGCGGTCAATCGCTTCCTGTGAGGCAGGCTCACACGAAGCCAGCGCCCGCTGGACCTTTATCATGTCACGAACGCGCGTAATATATTCGGCTATATTACGCAGGCTCGTCCGGCCGAATATGCCGCGACACACCAACACGACGAAGAACAGGAGCCGTTACGTGAAGACCCGTTTCATGCGCACGATGCTTGGCACATTGCTTCCAATCGCAATCGGCATGGCCGCGTCCGCTGCGGTCGCCGGCGAAGTGCAGGTCGCGGTCGCCGCCAATTTCACGGCGCCCATGCAGGCCATTGCCGCCGACTTTGAGAAGGACACGGGCAACAAGGTCGTCGCCTCGTATGGCGCGACCGGCCAGTTCTACGCGCAGATTAAGAACGGCGCGCCGTTCGAAGTGTTCCTCGCCGCCGACGACACCACGCCCGCCAAACTCGAAAGCGAAAGTCTGACCGTGCCGGGCAGCCGCTTCACCTACGCGACCGGCGCGCTCGCGCTGTGGTCGGCGAAAGACGGCTACGTGGACGACAAAGGCGACGTGCTGAAGAAGAACGAGTTCACGCACCTCGCGATAGCGAATCCGAAGGCCGCGCCCTACGGGCTCGCCGCGACGCAGGCGCTCGACAAACTCGGGCTGACGCAGGCCGTTGCGTCGAAGATTGTGGAAGGACAGAACATCTCGCAGGCGCAGCAGTTCGTCGCCACGGGCAACGCGGAGCTCGGCTTCGTCGCGCTGTCGCAGATTTACCAAAACGGCAAGATCACGGGCGGTTCGGCTTGGATCGTGCCCGCCTCGCTGCACGAGCCGATCAAGCAGGACGCGGTGATCTTGAGCAAGGGCCGGGACAATCCGGTTGCGAAGCAGTTCGAAGACTATCTGAAGGGTCCGAAGGCTGCGGCGGTCATCAAATCGTTCGGTTATCAACTCTGAGCGGACCATGCCGATCGATTCCGCCGACCTCCAGGCCATCGCGCTGACGCTGGAACTCGCGTCGCTCGCGACGGTGCTGCTGCTCGTCATCGGCACGCCGGTCGCGTGGTGGCTCGCGCGCACCGCATCGCGCATGAAGGGCCCGGTCGGCGCGGTCGTCGCGCTGCCGCTCGTGCTGCCGCCGACGGTCATCGGCTTCTATCTGCTCGTGCTGATGGGGCCGAACGGCATGGTCGGCAAGCTCACGCAGGCGGCGGGCATCGGTCTGTTGCCGTTCACGTTCGCCGGGCTCGTCGTGGGTTCGGTGATCTATTCGCTGCCGTTCGTCGTGCAGCCGCTGCAAAACGCGTTCGAAGCCATCGGCCGCCGTCCGCTCGAAGCCGCCGCGACGCTGCGCGCGGGGCCTTGGGACACGTTCTTCACGGTGGCGTTGCCGCTCGCGCGGCCGGGCATCGTCACCGCGACGATTCTCGGCTTCGCGCATACGGTCGGCGAATTCGGCGTCGTGCTGATGATCGGCGGCAACATTCCAGGGCGCACGCGCGTGGTCTCCGTGCAGATTTTCGATCACGTCGAAGCCCTGGAATACGCGCAGGCGCACTGGCTCGCGGGCGGCATGGTGCTGTTCTCGTTCGTCGTGCTTCTTCTGCTCTATTCCACTCGCCGGACGGCGACGGCGCATGTCTGAACTCACGTCACCTTCGCTCATGCTCGACGGCGCGCGCAACAACGCGACCCACGCGGCCATCGAAGTGCGGTTCGTCGTCGAACACGGCGGCTTTTCGCTCGATGTCGACCTGAACCTGCCGGGGCGAGGCGTCACCGCGATCTTCGGCCAGTCCGGTTCGGGCAAGACCACGCTGTTGCGCTGCATCGCCGGGCTGGCGCGCCCGACACGCGGTCGGCTCGTCGTGAACGGCGACGTGTGGCTCGACACCGAGCGCCGGGTTTTCCTGCCGACGCATCGGCGCGCGCTCGGCTACGTCTTTCAGGAAGCAAGCCTTTTTCCTCACTTGAGCGTCGTAGAGAACCTGCGATTCGGGCTCAAGCGCGTGCCGCCCGCGACGCGCCGCGTCGATCTCGCGCACGCTGCGGAATTGCTCGGGATCGCGCATTTGCTCGAACGGATGCCGGCGGGTTTGTCGGGCGGCGAGCGGCAACGGGTGGGCATCGCGCGGGCGCTGTTGACGAGCCCGCGTCTGTTGCTGCTCGACGAGCCGCTCGCCTCGCTGGACCACAAGCGCAAGCTCGAAATCCTCCCGTATCTCGAACGCCTGCACGACGAACTCGATATTCCGATGCTCTACGTGAGCCACGCGCCCGAGGAAGTCGCGCGGCTTGCGGATCATCTCGTGCTGCTCGACGCGGGTCGCGCGCTGGCGAGCGGTCCGATTAGCGAGACGCTCGCGCGGCTCGACTTGCCGATCGCCCTCGCCGACGATGCCTCCGTCGTGCTAGAAGGCACGGTCGCTGGCTACGACGCGCGGTATCGGCTGCTGACGCTTGCGCTGCCGGGAGGACGCGCGACGCTGCGCGTGCTACACGAGCCGGTCGCGGAAGGAAAGCAAATGCGCGTCGCGGTGAAGGCGCGCGACGTGAGCCTCATCACCGGCGAGCACGACCATACGCTAAGCAGCGTCCTGAACGTGCTGCCCGCGACGGTGAAGGCCATTGCCGAAGACGCGAATCCGTCGCAGGCGGTCGTGCGGCTGGACGTCGACGGCTTGCCGCTGCTTGCGCGCGTGACGCGCTACTCGATGGATCGCTTGCACATCGCGCCCGGCATGCGCGTGTGGGCGCAGGTCAAGACCGTGTCGCTGCTTGCCTGAGCGCGAGGTGCTGCAACAGCATGATCGTCTTGCCGTCCATGATCTCGCCACGGTCGATCATCGCCATTGCTTCGTCGAGCGGCGGTTCGACCACCTCGATCTCCTCGCCCTCGTCGATCACGCCGCCGCCGTCGCCGACGCGCATCGCGCCGTCGTACTCGCCGATATAGAAGTAAAGCTTCTCCGTCACCGATCCGGGGCTCATGAACGCCTCGAAGATCTTCTCGATGTGGCCCACGCGGTAGCCCGTCTCCTCCTCCACTTCGGCGCGGATGCGGGCATCGGGCGTTGCGTCGTCGAGCAAACCGCCGGGGGCTTCGATCAGCATCCCGTCATGGCCGTTGACGAACGCGGGCATGCGGAACTGGCGCGTCAGAAGAACGGTGCCGGTACGCGGGTTATGCAGCAAGATGGTCGCGCCGTTGCCCCGGTCGTACGTCTCGCGGCTTTGCCGCTGCCAGGTGCCGTCGCGGCGCCGGAAATCGAAGATGACTTTTCTGAGCACGTACCAGTCGTCGGACAGCGTGACTGTCTCGACGACGCGAACGCGTTCTTTCGTGCCGCCTGCATCGGTCATGATCGCCTCGGTTTCGAGTGTTCTTGACACGCATTATTACCGGGTAACACGCCGAAAGAATGCGTCGCCGCGCCGTAATTGAAATTCTTCCGCGACTGGAATAGCGTAGAAGAATGCACGCGTGGCGGCCATGTGGAAGTCGTAAGTTTGCTGCTGCGAAGCAATCTAGCAAGAATGTTTTTGGAGAAAGTCGTGAATCGCCTGAAGGCTCTTATCGCGATGTCGGTGCTCGCTACCGCCGGTGTGGCGACCACCGCGAGCGCGCATGGCGGCCATGTCGGAATCTGGTTCGGCGCGCCGCTGTATTACCCCGTGGCGCCCGTGCCGTACTACTACTATCCGCCGGCGCCGGTAGTCGCGGTGCCCGCTGCGCCGACCACGTATGTCGAACAAGGACAAGCCGCGGCTGCTCCCGCGCAGCCGAGCGGTTCCTGGTACTACTGCGACGGATCGCGCACGTACTACCCGTATGTGAAGGAGTGCCCCGGCGGCTGGCGCGAAGTGCCGGCGCAACCGCCGCCGCCGTCGAATCAATGATGAAGTGCTAACGAAGTGACGTCCATGAACTACCGAAGGCTCGTATTTTTTCTCGCGCTCACCGGCCTGTCCGCATGCACCGTCATGCCGAGCGGGCCGAGCGTCATGGCGCTTCCCGGCTCCACCAAGACGTTCGACCAGTTCCGGGCCGACGATGCCTCCTGCCGTCAGTTCGCGCTCCAGCAGGTCGGCGGCGTCAGCGCCGATCAGGCCGCGACCAACAGCGCGGTCGGAAGCGCGGTCGTGGGCACCGCGATCGGCGCGGCGGCGGGCGCGGCGTTCGGCGGCGGCTCGGGCGCGGCCATCGGCGCGGGCGCGGGCTTGCTCACGGGCAGCGCGTTTGGCGTCGGCGCGGCGCAGTCGTCCGGCTACGGCGTGCAGCGCAGCTACGACTACGCGTATCTCCAGTGCATGTACGCGGCGGGCGACAAAGTGCCCGTCAGTGGCGCCGTGCGAACCGTCACGCCCAATGGCGCTTACTCGGCCCCGCCGCCCCCGCCACCGCCGCCCGGCATCCAGCCGCCTCCGCCGCCTTCGACCTGAGTCGAATCAACGGCGCCGGCGCCAGCTATCGTCGGCGGAGCGTACGTGCGGATTGAGCGGAGCGACCATCGCCGGCGCGACCAGCAGCCCCGTTACCCAGCCGATGTAAAACCGCAGGTCGCTCCAGAACTCCGCGTTCGTGTAGATGCGAAAGCTCTGCACGTGCGCGAGCCACAGCGCGAGTTGCAGCACGCCGGTCAGTGCGAGCCACGTCGCCGCGACGACAGCCGTCGCGCGGGCGCAGCGGCGAAACGTGGACGGGTCCCATTGCTCGCGCACGACCACGGAACCCGCGATCAGAATCAGCACTGAAGGAATCAGCGTCGTCGCGATGACGCGCCCTCCCCACTCGAAAGTCAGACCGCACAAATAGCCGATCACGACCGCCAGCAATGCCGCCGGCCATGCCGTCGAGCGCGGCCCACGCGCCGCGAGCCACGCGATGGTGATGAAGAACGGCATCGCCGCCCATTGCATCGCCTGCGCCACCGCTTTCGCGAGATTCTCGCCGGCCTGCTCGTTCGAATGGCTCGCGGCGACATACACGGTGATCGCCTCGTGCACGCACACGGCCACCACCGCGAAGCTCAGCGCTTCGCACGCGGCGAAGGCGGGCGACTTGGCGGGCCGTCGATGCGTCGCATCCTCGCCGAGCGCGCGCACGCGCTCCAGCACCGGATCGACGAAGAACGCGAGGATCGCGCCGATCAGAAGCGCCGCGGCGGCGTCTGTCAGCGAAAAGTGTCCGACAAGCGAGACGAGTCCTTGCCACAGAAACTCGGGCGCGGCCGCGCAGACGGCGACCCAAAGCGCAAAAAAGAAGCCGTTCGATGCACGTCTGAGCGGCATGGCCACCTCGATGCGGTTGAAACGGACAGCGACCAGACGCTCAACCTGTCTCCGGCAGCGAAGCCCGCGCAAGACGCGCGGCGAGCGCATCGCACACGCGCGCGCGCAGGTCGGCGGGAATCTCGAAGCATTCGTACGCGAGCGCCTGCGCGACGGTGACGACTTTCATCTCCTGATAGCGGCGTCCGCTGCCGATGAGCGTTTCGAACGCGTTGGCGCGCTCGTTGATCTCGACCGGGTCGGCATCGACCAGCAACACGGCGTGGGCGAGCACGGCGTAGAGCGGCGTGTCGCGTTCATCGGCTGGTTGCGGCGCGCGCCGCCAGTACTGCGCGGTGCCCGCGATCTTGCGCGCATCGTTGCCGGGCGCCCACGCCAGATTGAAGCGTCCATCGCAAAAGGAGCCGTCCACCGCCTGATGATGCGTGAAAACGCCGAGCGTTTGCAGCGCGTCGGCCAGGATGCCGCAGAGATGCACGTAGACCGTCTCGGCGAGCGCGCCCATCGGAGCGCGCACGGGATAGGCAAGGCTCACGTTCACGATGCCCGGTCCTTGCGGCACCAGGCCGCCGCCCGACAGACGCTGCCATACCGGACAGCCGCGCCGCGCGAAGTTCGCGCGGGCATCGGCGAGCGCCGGGTAGCGTTGATAGCTGCGCGGCACCGAGAGCGAGACGGGCGCGGTCCAGATGTGCGCGACGGCATCGCCCGATGCGGCGCGCGCAAGAAGTGCTTCCTCGGCGTCGAGCGGATCGCCGGCAAGCATGGCGGGATCGAGCAAAACGAAAGGCATGGGATCAGGTGAGGGCCGCGCCGGTATCGACGCCACCGGGAGATGGTAGCGAAGATCGGCGGCGGCGGCCAAATGCGTGCAGCGGCTTCGCGTTACACCGGTTCGGACGAGCCGCCCGGCGCGCCGCGAGCACTCGAACCGCGGGTAAACCGCCCCGCGCGCTTTATCGTTCAGGCCATATGATGCTCGAATCAGCACACGAGACATGCGCCGGCTCGCCGAAGCCGGCGGCAAGAACATCAAGAAGGAGACGACCGATGACGAAGATCGCCTACGAAGACTTCGAGCGGCAGGTAGTGCAGCATCACCTGATCAAAGGCAACGTGTACGAAAACGGCGCGGCGCTCGTCGAACGCGCGAACCGGTGGATCGCTGAGAACCGCATCGACGTGTTGAACGTGGAAAGTCTCTCCACCTTCGGCGCCGGTGACGATACCAGCGTCAGCCACTGGTACTCGGGCATTCGCGTCTGGTATCGCACCGAATAGCGCGCTCAGCCGCGGCCGACGAACGGCATCTTGGTCGCCATCACGGTGTGGAACAACACGTTCGCTTCGAGCGGCAAGTTCGACATGTAGAGCACGGACTGGCCGACGATCTTCACGTCCATCATCGGCTCGACGGCGATCTCGCCGTTCGCCTGCGGCACGCCGCGCGACATCCGCTCGGAGAGTTCGGTAAGCGCGTTGCCGATATCGATCTGGCCGACCGCGATGTCGTACTTGCGGCCATCGAGCGATGCGGACTTCGTCAGGCCCGCGACCGCATGCTTCGTCGCTGTGTAGGCAGCCGAATTCGGACGCGGCGCGCTCGCGGAAATGGAACCGTTATTGATGATGCGCCCGCCTCTCGGCGACTGCGCGCGCATCGTGCGAAACGCCTGCTGCAGGCAATAGAACATGCCGTTCAGATTGACGTTGACGACGCCCTGCCACTGCTCCGGCGTCCAGTCCTCGAACGGACCGGGCGGATTGCTCACGCCCGCGTTGTTGAACAGCAAATCGACGCGTCCGAAGCGCTCCACCGCCGCCTGAAAGAGCCGCTCGACCGATTGCGGATCGGCCACGTCGGTCGGGACGGCCAGACCGCGTTCGCCGGCGCCGGATTCGGCGATAACCGCCTCCAGCGGCGCGCCGCGGCGGCCCGCCAGCACCACCGACCAGCCATCGCCTAGCAGCGCGAGCGCCGCCGCGCGTCCGATGCCGCTTCCCGCTCCGGTCACAACCGCGATCTTCGAATTCTTGTTGGCTGCTTCAGGCATGTCTCCGTTCTCCTGTCGACCGGAGTGGGCGCGCGAGCGTCGTTCTCCGGTTCCATGTGTGGAAGTGTTGGGTGGCGCGCGACAGTGCGCGCGTCGTCGATCAGGCGAACATTATCGGCGAAATGCCTTGCAACGCCGTTTCAATGACTGCTCGTCGCGTCGGTCGCGACCGTGCCGGCCGTGTTGCGCATGGGGCTGCCGTTGCAGAAGATGGCGGTCATCAGCATCGGTACGACTTCGTGCACCACGGCCGTGCTGCCTGCATCGCGCACGCGCGCCTCGACCGACTCCTTCGATCCGACCACGACGACGCCGTACGCCGAATCGTTGATCGGCTCGCCCTTGCCCTGCTTGAAAAGCGCGTCGCCTTGTTCGTAGCCGAGCACGGCGTAGACGCGAAAGCCGTACGCGGTGAGATCGCTGCCGTGCGTCGGCCGGAAAGCGTTGACCGAGTTCGCTTCGACGCGCATTGGGCTGGCGTCGATGTACTGCTCGTCGCGCAGCGGCGCGATGAAGCGATGCGCGCTCGACTTGCAGTCGAGCTGTTGTTCGAGCGGGTAAGCCTGCGACACGCTGGGCAGCAATCCCCCAGCCACAGCGGCGAGCGCGGTAAGCGTTGCGAGAGGAACGGTTTTCATGGCAGCGGCAAGGCAGCGGTTGAGGAGTCTGGTCGTTGAGGTTCCGGCTGTCGGCGCCGGTTTTGTCGCGGAAGTCGCAATTTCTGAGCCAGGTTTCGCGGAATGCGGCACGGTGAACGTTGCGGCGGCATGGAGAACGTGATTCGCGTGATGTGCGTCGAGTGGGCGAACTCGCTATATTGAGCGATTCCCATCGAACAGGACCCGCCATGCCCGCGCTCTCCGACTTTCCGATCACCCGCAAATGGCCCGCGCAGCACCCCGACCGTATCCAGCTTTACTCGCTGCCCACGCCGAATGGCGTCAAAGTGTCGATCATGCTTGAAGAAACCGCCCTGCCCTACGAGCCGCATCTGGTGCGCTTCGATACGAACGATCAGATGTCGGCGGAATTCCTGTCGTTGAATCCGAACAACAAGATTCCAGCGATCATCGACCCGAACGGCCCCGGCGGTGAGCCGCTCGCGCTGTTCGAGTCGGGCGCGATTCTCATCTATCTCGCCGACAAGTCCGGCCAGTTGCTGCCCGAAGACTCGGCGCGGCGTTACGAAGCGATCCAATGGCTCATGTTCCAGATGGGCGGCATCGGTCCGATGTTCGGCCAGCTAGGCTTCTTCCACAAATTCGCGGGCAAGGACTACGAGGACAAGCGGCCGCGCGATCGCTACGTGGCGGAGAGCAAGCGTCTGCTCGGCGTGCTCGACGCGCGGCTCGCTGGCCGCGAGTGGATCATGGGCGACGACTACAGCGTCGCGGATATCGCGGTGTTTCCGTGGGTGCGCAATCTGGTCGGCTTCTATGAGGCGCGCGATCTCGTTCAGTTCGACGCCTACGCGCATGTGCAGCGCGCGCTCGATGCGTTCGTCGCACGGCCGGCGGTGCAACGCGGGCTCGACATTCCGAAGCGCGGGTGACGCGAAGACCGTCGATGCACTGAGACCGTCGCGCGACGCATGATTGCGCGACGTCTGAGGAAATGCGTGAAGCATCAAGCGCTTAGCTGCTCGATGCTCAGGATATCCACATGGTTGATCACTGAAACTGTGGACAACGATACTGCGTTGTCGTGAGCGAGCCGTTCAAAAGATACGAGAGCGAACGCGCTTTTTGCAACCGGTCCACAATAGGCGTTTCACGCGCGCATTTCGCACGACGGGCGAAACACGTTTCGCATCAACGCGTTGGCTCGGCGATGCTCAGGATATCCACACGCTTGTGCACGGAAACTGTGGACAACGCGGTGCTTTGCGACCGCTATGGATGAGCCCGGCGCGCCATGTCTCGATGCGATGCTTCGTTGGACTGCGACGCCATGAACACACCTTCCTTCTTTGATGTCCGTAGGCGTAGCGCGCGAACGCTGGCGACCGCTGCGCTCGTCGGTTCCATATGCGCGGGCGCGCACGCGCAGGCGGTCGGTCAATGCCCCGGTTACGTCGAAACAGATGGCGGCAGCGCATTCGACGTCGCCGCCATCGTGAAGGACAGCGGCTCGCCGCAGTCGGCGCTGGAGCGCGTGCGCCGAGCGGTATCGAAGATAGACGCGGGCGGCGGATGCTCGATCTTCGCCAACGTCCACGCTTGCGAAGAGACGGTGACGCTCGCGCGGAAGGCGATCATCGCGCTGCAGGCGTGCGCGGCGGCATCGGCGCCGAAGGGCACGACGCGCGGCTGAGCGGCGCAGGCGAAAAAAAACGCGTGCCGTCCACTGGACGGCACGCGTTGCGGCCCTGCTCGTACTACTGCGCTCGGGCTTAGCGATCCAGGAACGGACGCAGCTTGTCCGCGCGGCTCGGATGCATGAGCTTGCGCATCGCCTTGCTTTCGATCTGGCGAATACGCTCGCGCGTCACATCGAACTGCTTGCCGAGTTCTTCGAGGGTGTAGTCCGACGCCGTGTCGATACCAAAGCGCATGCGCAGCACCTTTGCTTCGCGCGGCGACAGCGCGTTGAGCGCATCGTCGATGGCGGCACGCATGTTCGCGTGCACGGCGGCATCCGCCGGCGACGCGGCGCCCTGGTCTTCGATCATGTCGCCAAGCGTTGCATCGGCGTCCTCACCGACCGGCGTTTCCAACGATACCGGCTGCTTCGCGATCTTGAGAATCCCGCGGATCTTCTCCTCGGGCATTTCCATGCGCTCGGCGAGCACCGACGGATGCGCTTCCTGGCCGGTCTGCTGCAGAATCTCGCGCGAAATGCGGTTCAGCTTGTTGATCGTTTCGATCATGTGAACCGGCACGCGGATCGTGCGCGCCTGATCGGCGAGCGAGCGCGTCACGGCCTGACGAACCCACCACGTCGCGTACGTCGAGAACTTCCAGCCACGGCGATATTCGAACTTGTCCACCGCCTTCATCAGACCGATGTTGCCTTCCTGGATCAGATCCAGGAACTGCATGCCGCGGTTGACGTACTTCTTCGCGATCGAAATCACGAGACGCAGGTTCGCCTCGATCATCTCGCGCTTCGCCTGACGCATCTTCAGCTCGGCAGCCGTCATCTGACGGTTGATCTGCTTCAGTTGCTTGAGCGGCATGGCGACAGCGGCTTCGATGTCGATGAGCTTTTGCTGCTCTGCCTGAATGGCCGGCAGACTGCGCTCGAGCGATGCACCGTATTGCTTGGCGCTTGCGGCCGTGCGCGCCGTCCATTCGAGATCGGTCTCATGTCCCGGGAACGACTCGACGAACTTCTCGCGCGGCATGCCGCAGCGATCCACGGCGATCTGCAGAATGCGACGTTCGATCTCGCGCACCTGCGCGACTTGCTGCTGAACGTTCGCGCACAGACGGTCGATGGTCTTTGCCGTAAAGCGGATCGATCCCAACTCGCGTTGAATTTCGGCGCGCGCGCGTTCGACCGCCTTCGTTGCTGCGGCACCCGAACCTTTCGGATGACTGGCTTGTTCGGCCAACTCGCGCACGCGAGCGAAAATTTCGAGGCAGTCCGCTTTCAGTTGCTTCAAACGCGCTTCGTTCGATGCACCGGCATCGCCACCTTCGATGTCGCCGTCGTCGTCTTCGTCGCTATCCGATTCTTCGGCGTCCGTATCGATGTCCGTCGAATCCGTCACTTCGGAGGCCGAGATTTCTTCTTCCGCTGCGTCGTCTTCCTTGAGACCGTCGACGAGTTCGTCGATCTTTAGCTCGCCGGATTCGACTTGCGCGGCGTCCGCGAGAATGCTCGCCACCGTCGACGGGCACGCGGCGATCGCCTGAATCATTTCGTGCAAGCCGTCCTCGATGCGCTTCGCAATAGCGATTTCGCCAGCGCGCGTGAGCAGTTCGGTCGCGCCCATTTCGCGCATGTACATGCGAACCGGGTCGGTCGTGCGGCCGAATTCCGAGTCGACGGTCGAAAGCGCGTTTTCGGCTTCCTCTTCCGACTGTTCATCGGTCACCACCGTCGGCGCGTTGTCGCTCAACAGAAGCGTTTCGGCGTCCGGTGCTTGCTCGTAGACGGCCACGCCCATGTCGTTAAACGTGCTGACGATGGTTTCCATCGCCGCCGTCTGCGCGAAGTTGTCGGGCAGATGGTCGTTGATTTCGGCATGCGTCAGATAGCCACGCTCCTTGCCCAACTGAATCAACGCGCGCATTTGACGCTGACGCTCTTCATCCTGCTCCGCCGTCATCACGACATCGGGCTGCACGTTGCCGGCCTGGCCCTTTGCCTTGCCTGCGCGTCGGCCCGGCGACTTGCGCGCCGGCGCGACGATATCCAGCTCCGAATCTTCCCGATCAAAACTTGCCATACTTTCTCCTCGACAGGTTTGCTCGGCGATGACAGGTCCCCGGAAGCGAGCGTACGGCCCGCATGGATATCGAATCACTTTCGATCACGGACGGCTTGCTGAGAATCGCATCGAGCAAAGCGCGCAAACCGCGTTCGCGCAGCTTGCGTATTTCAATCGCCTCTAGAGGCGGAACCTTAGAGTATATCAGGGTTTGTTGCGACGCAGCAGGTTTTTCAAAAGCTCTGCTTGTTGCGACATGTCGCACCGCGCGGGTCGTGAGATCACGAGTTCGCGCAGGTTTTCCGACTCCCGCCTCGATGTCGATTTGGGGATAGCACCGACTGTTTTCAACCTGAGGAGTCGTTTCAGGGCCGTGACGTGTTCCGCGCTGCTCGGCGCTTGCTTGTCGACTTCGTGCTCGCAGATATGGTCGAAATCCTCCTGCCGCTTAACGCCTTCGACGTTCAACGCCTCGTGTGATACCGGCGAGATGTGGCCGCCGTCGAGCGCTGCCACGAAATCGGTGGCCCAAGATCCCACCCGCACGCGAGGACGCGGCTCGTCACGGTGATGCGCCGTGAGTTCCGTGGCATCGGCGGAAACGACATAGCGCGTGAGCCCGTCGCGGCTTACGAATGTTTTGCCGGCGATCGCCCGAGCGGTGTTCTCGATGTGCAAGTCGTGCAATTCGCGCGACTGTCGCTGTTCCGTCTCAGCGCGAAGAGTGCGAACTCGGTGAGCGTAATCGATCGGCTTTTTCAGCAGAGCGCGCAGGTAGTTGATCGGATGCTTTGCCCGCTTGAGATGCTCCCATGTGGTCTGTACGACGTCGGAGAGAAGCTTGCCGTGTTGTCGCGCCTCCCCCATGAGTTTGAAGATTAAAAATTCACGAAATCCCAGCAGCCGCAGGCGCTTGAGATCGGCGGGGAGGCGGGCCGCTTGTCTCTTTTGATTAGTAGGGGATAGATCCTTATATATAGCACCGTCTGCCAGGGTGACAGACGGTGCGGTCAAGAAATCGCCCGCGGAGTTGTACACGGGCGCCTGGTTTGACTCGCGCGGAGAACCACTGTCAATCGCGGGCTTCTCGGTCAAACCGAGCAAGTCGGCCGCTTTAGGTGTCAGGTGCAGATAGGCTCTACCGAACAGACCGGCGCTTTGATACCGCGTTTGCGGAGGGCGCGTGATGAATCCCGCTGATTCGAGGTCTTCGAGGCTCCGATAGAACGTGCGCATGGACTGAAGCGCTCGCCCTGTCAAGAGCTCGCGTCGGGCGAATATGGCTGCGAAGGGGCGAGCAGCATCGACAGTCCGAGCAAGGGCGGCGAGCACCGCGCGGGCGCGGGCAGGCAGGGCGGACAGGTGATTGGCGCGATGCGCTGCGCGGAAAATGATCCAGGGCAGATTCGACCGGTCACAAGCGTATTCGTCTAACGCCTGTCGGTCTTCTGGCCCAGGAAGGAAGTCACTGTTTTGCGGACGAGAACCAACCTCGCCTGCAACGGAAAGTTGCGCGATATGCATGTCAAGTGCGTCCATTTCGAAAAATGGAGGGCTAACGCTTGACTGCCGATCGCGATCCGCTAAACTTCGAGATGTGCACTCGTGACCCGATTGGCGTCGGGAAGCGAACCGGGCGAACAGCAGTTAAGCCCGAATTCAAAAGCCTTCGGTTGGCGCCGAAGGCTTTTGTCTTTATACAGCGTGTCGGTTACATGGCTACCTCGGCCAATTGATGCTTTTCGGACGTTTCCAGCGCAGTGTTAGCGCTTGTCTGACTGCAAAACTCTAAGTCGTTGATTTTTAACGAGTACCTAGTAGGTCACTCATCTTCGGCGGTCTCGCTTAGCGACTTGCTAATGAAATCCGCTATCCGCTGCCCCCAATCATTCGCAGCGCCGGCGTCTTTCTCGAAGAACCGGACTCCTACCACTCCGTTCCGAGTCGTTACTTCGCATACCTTCCGCCGTCCTGCGCGCACGACTGTCACGCTAGGCTGCGCGGCCTTGGGTTTCTCAGCAACGAGTGCCACCGCTTTGTCCTGGGTGAAGCTCTCATCGTCGACCAGGCGCTTCACTGCTTCGACCACCTTCTCACTTTTCCCGGCTTCCGCAAGCGCCGCGAGCTTCTGGGCAGCGTTACTCCCGAGGCGCTCAGGCTTTGCGGCCAATATTTCCTTCGCTGCGTCCGGCAGGGCGTCGAACGAGAAAATGCGGCTTACGTGGCTTTTGCTCAGTCCGGCGCTTTCGGCTATCTCAGTGCGCGACAGTCCGCTCAACTCCTGCAGCCGTTTGAAGTTCCAATACTTTTCAAAGTCCGTAAGGGATGGCGATAGCAGGTTCGAGAAGAAAGCGGCGAACTCAATCTCGCCTTCCTCGATGGATGCAACGTTCGCGCGAATGGTGCCGCGTCCGAGTTCGCGATACGCGGCGACCCGGTTGTGTCCGGCCACAATCTCGTACCGCCCGTCTGAAACGGACCGAACCAGAATCGGCGTAGCGAGGGCGTGCTGCGCGAGATTGGTCTTCAGTTCCTGAAACTGCTCGGCCGTGAGCTTTCGGCGACGTCCCGGTACTTCTACAAGCGCGTCGAGCGGCACTTCAAGCGCCGCCCGTTCTTCCAGTTGCGATTCGAGTTCCTTAATTCGCGCCTGCGCGGCGTTGATGCGATGCTGTGCATCCATCAATCTTCCGGGCGAGGTCCGCGGCTCGGTGTTCGCGGGTCGTTGAGACGTATCAGTCGGCTTGCTGCCGACGTTTGCAGTCTTCGCGAGGAGCCTATCCCCAATCCCCATTTATTCCTCCTTCTGGTTCCACGCGCGGACGAATTGCGCGTCGAGATGCTCTGCGAGCCGGTCGAGCGGCTCTTTGAACCGGTTGTATGCGGCCGTGCTTCCATCCGGTTTCGACAAGTCGTAGACGGTAGAGAGTTGGGCGGATGCTCCCTTCGGCACAGTGGACTCGGGGATCTCGAACGGCAGGACGCGATCGCCGTAGGCTTTTTGCAACCAGCCCCGCACCACGCGAGACACATCGTCCGACTTGGCTTTAGTCAAGATCACGTTCACGAAGTCGAAGCGCTTCTGCTCGAGCACGCCCGGAAGCTTCTTCGCGATGTCCGCGAATAGATGCCAGAACTGAGTCGAACTCGCGAAGTCGAGAGCTTCGGGCGGGCAGGGGAGCAGAATGGCGTCGGACGCGAGCAGCGCGTTGATAGTTAGATAGCTGAGCGCGGGCGGCGTGTCGATGACGATCGCGTCATAGTCGTCCGTCAAGGGCAGCAAGCCCTTGCGAACGATCTCCCAGAACTCGAACGTGCTGTCGTTGAGGACCTTCGCGGGTATCTCGAATTCGGCGTCGAAAAGCGACGAGGAAGCCGGAATCAGATCTAGGTTGTGCCAATACGTCTGCTGCACGGCGTAGCGCAGTGTCTCTTGGTCGCCATAGATGAGCGGCAAGAGCGTCTGGTCGTCGGAGATCTCGGCGTCGGGCGCCCAGCCACACAGTTGCGTCGTGGTGCCTTGCGGGTCGCAGTCGATTACCAGCACGCGTCGGCCGAGAAGCGTCAGCGCCTGCGCGGCCGAAACGGCGGTCGTCGTTTTCGCGACGCCGCCCTTGAAGTTCGCCACCGTCACGATCCGCCCGCGCTTACCCTCGGGCCGCCTGACGCGCTCCTTTGTCGCCCGTATCCAGGTGAGTGTTTCTTCCAGCGTGAACTCTTTGCTTCGTCCCGCACCCTTCGACGTTCCTGCAGGCAGTTCACCCTTTGTCGTCAAATATTGAAACCGTTGCTTGTCGATGCCGCACAGCGACGCAACCTGCGCGCTCGTGAAAGTGGGCGCGCTCTTGCGCGGATACGGCTCCAGCATCGCGTCGCGGATCTGGTTGAGGATGTCAGTGGCTTGAGCGGCCACCCCCAGCAGCGTTTCGATGGAAACGGATTGATCGACTTCGGGAAGCCGGGCGCTTAACATGGAGTTCGCAGTCACTGGCGGGCCTGGGTAAGCAAATAATTCTTCGGTTTGTGGAAAACATGCTGCAAACCGAAGAATAAACGCCCAACCGGTAAACCTCAAGTAAACTCTGAAGTCGTTTTCACGCGCTCTCAGGCATTTTTACAACGTTCCCAGCGGCCGCAACGTCGCGTTAAGCGGATCCTGATGATTGTCCGAGCGCGAAAGTCTCTCGCAGAAGCCGTTCGACGCCAAGTAAACGCCGCGAACTATCGCCCTGTAAGTACAGCGATGTGGTCGAAGAGCTCGCATGGCCTAGGCCCCTGCCGATCTCGACGATGTCCGCCCCGTGCGCCAGCGCATGCGCCGAGTGCGTGTGCCGCAACCAATGCGTGCTCGCGAGCGAGAGGAGCCGCCCGGAGCCAGGGACGTTTTTTTCCGCTGCAGCGGCGGCGTTCGCGAAAATCGCCTTGAACAACTTGCCAATACCGTCGGGCGTGATCGACCCGCCGTTTCGCGCCTGCGCGAGCAGCGGCGTGCGTTCCGGGCAGTCCAGCACGCTGGGAAGCCCGCGCATGGCCAGGTTTTCTTCCAGCGCCTCGACCACGATGGGCGGCAGCAACACGGATCGAGCTGCGCTCCGTCGCGACGCATCGCCGACGCTCAACTGCCAAACAGGCGCGTCGACGCCCGGAAGGCGCCCGACTGACAGCATGTCGGTCGTCGCATGCGCCAATTCGGCGCGGCGCAGGCCTGCGGCGTACGCGAGCAGCAGCGCGAGGCGGTCGCGATGCTCCACAAAGGTGTACTTACGCCGGGTCACGGCATCGAAAACAAGCTTCCACTGCCCGAAGTCGAGCGACCGCGTCTGTGCATCGAAAACGGGCGGCGTCGCTGCCCGCTCCATTCCGCTGAACGGATTCGTCGCTAAGTAACAGATCCCGACGAGCCATTCGCACATCGCGTTCAATATTGAGCGCGCTGTCTCCCGGCTGCGATCGGACAACGGACCGGCGAACGGCCGCCATGCGGCGAGGCACCGCTCGATGCGGCCTTTCGCGACCCAACGCCCGGGACTCGGACTCAGTAGAAAAGTATGAACATACTCGGTGCAATCCGGCGAAGTCAGTGACGACAGCGGTTTCCTCTTTTCGACCAATGCCCACAGCAGCAGCCGTTCAGCTTCCCGCCGATAAGCCCGCCGCGTGTGGTCGCTTGCAGAACGCGCGTCGAGCCACGCGTTAATCGCCTCGATATCGGTGCGAAGAAGGCAGTTCGAGCCGCGAGCCCGATTCGTCCCGTCCGAGCCGTCGAGCGGGGCAGGGACGCGAATCGCTTCGAGCGGCGCGATAGCAACCGCGTCACCGTTCGCAATGGGACGCTCGGGCACCGCCGGCGTCCACTGTCGCCGCGGCACCAGCGCCAACGGCGAAAGCCTGTGGCCGAGCGCGTCCGAATGCAGTTGCAGCCAGTCGACGATGCGCTGCGCGCCCTTCGGACCGAGTCGCGGCACTGCGGTGTACCAGCGATGCCGGCGGCGCTCGACCAACGCGATCAGATCCGAGATCGTCTCAATTCCCGCTGCGGTGAGCCGCGCCGCGACTGCCGGCTCGAACCAACCGTCGATCGGATGGTCAGGCCGCGGATCGTGGACCAGCGTCGCTTCCATTCGCGCGAGCGCGTCCGCCTGGCGCCGACGCAGGCGCATGTTTCGCGCGGTTCGCCTATCGACAGTCGGCGAGGCGTCCGCCGGGAACGACTCCCGATACAACGCCAGCAATTCCGCTTCGCCGAATACACCGTCAGGATCGACGCGTTCACGGAATGTCTCGAGCGTAGGCGCGTTTCCGGCAAGTTCGGCGGGCGTCGACGGAATGCTTCCCGGGCGCAATCGCAGAAGATGCGCCGCTTCGGTATCGTGCGCGCGACGCGCCAGCACAGACAGCGTGTCCCGCAAAGCAGCGATGAGCCGGCGCGTGCTGCGCACGTCGTTGCCCGAGTCGCCATACGATGCATGAAGTTGCGCCTCTGCCACGCCGTCGAGATAGCCGCGATATAGGGCAAAGTGTTGACGCGTGAGCCGTCGCGTTGCGGCGCCGTCCTGCAATTCAGCTTGAGCGGAAGAAGGTTCTTTCTTGAAATCAACCATTTGGCGCGAGGTTATCAACTCAGTCCGAATTTGACAACGAAAATCGCTACTTCTGATAAGTAAGATTATCAGTACTCGATGCAAACGGCTGCCCCAATGCTTGTATCTTTATGACGCCCGGCGCATATTCGTCCACTGACAAGCGCCTTACGGAGGCCCGTGCCCATGCGCGACCCTCGCCCCGCGTACAAAGATGCTCAACCGGACGATGTGCGCCCGAGCTTGCCGGAGGTCCACGCGTCGGTGCGAGTGCCGGTCGGCGGCAGTTGGTTTCGGCGACTCCTCGCGTTCGCAGGACCCGGCTACATGATCTCGGTCGGCTATATGGATCCCGGCAACTGGGCGACAGATATCGCAGGCGGATCGCGCTTCGGCTACACGTTGCTCGCGGTCATCCTGTTGTCGAACCTCATGGCGATCCTGCTGCAGGCACTCGCCGTCCGGCTCGGCGTCGCGACGGGCCGCGACCTCGCGCAGGCATGCCGCGATCACTACTCCCGGCCCGTCAATCTGGCGCTGTGGTTAGCGTGCGAAATGGCGATCATCGCGTGCGATCTCGCCGAAGTCATCGGCACCGCCATCGCGCTGAAGCTGCTGTTCGACATTCCGCTCGTGTTCGGCGCGCTGATCACCGCGCTCGACGCCTTCCTTCTACTGCTGCTCGTCAACAGAGGCTTCCGTTTCCTCGAAGCATTCGTCATCGCGCTGCTGGCCGTCATCGCGGTCTGCTTTGCGTTGCAGATCGCCGCGGCGGCGCCGCCGGTCGCGCAGGTGCTGCGCGGCTTCGTGCCGTCCCCGCAAATCGTCGCGAACCGCGAGATGCTGTACCTCGCGATCGGCATTCTCGGCGCGACGGTCATGCCGCACAACCTGTATCTGCATTCTTCGGTCGTGCAGACGCGCGCCTATGGCGCTTCGGTAGATGCGCGCCGCGACGCCATCCGCTGGGCGACGATCGACAGCACCATCGCGCTGACGCTCGCGCTCTTCATCAACGCAGCGATCCTCGTCGTGGCAGCGGCCGTCTTCCATAGCAGCGGTCACGATCAGGTGGCCGAAATCGCCGACGCGTTCCATCTCCTGTCGCCGCTGCTCGGTCTCGGCATCGCGTCGACCTTGTTCGCGGTCGCGCTGCTCGCCTCCGGTTTGAATTCGACGGTCACGGCCACGCTCGCCGGCCAAATCGTGATGGAAGGCTTCCTCCAGTTGCGCCTGCCGAACTGGGCGCGCCGCCTCCTGACGCGATCGATCGCCATCACGCCCGTGATCGCCGTCACCGCGATCTACGGCGAAAGAGCCACCGGCCAACTCCTCGTCCTGAGCCAGGTGGTCCTGTCGATGCAGCTGCCGTTCGCCGTCGTGCCGCTCGTGCGCTTCGTGTCCGACCGCCAGAAAATGGGCGTCTTCGTCATCGGTCGATGGCTGGCGGCGCTCGCGTGGCTGGTCGCCGGCGTGATTGTCGTGTTGAATGTAAAGCTGCTTGCCGATACGCTGCTTTCCTGACCGACGACTCCGGAGACGCCTGACATGGCTGGGACTTTCATCGACATCGCCGCCCGCGAAGGCGGCCCGATTCGCGCGTACGTGACGTGCCCGGCGCAAGGCTCGGGACCGGGACTGCTGCTGTTGCACGATGCCGCGGGCCTCGACGACCTCGCACAATCGACCGCCGAGCGTTTCGCCGAGGAAGGGTACGTCGTGCTGGCGCCCAAGTTGGCGGGGCGCGAGCTTCGGGCCGGCGGCGTGTCGATGGCAAATCTGGCTGCAATCATCGAAGCCCCGCGCGCGCTGCCGGAACATGCGGGCAAAGTCGGCGCGGTCGGCTTCGGCGCGGGCGGGCGGCTAGCCGTGCAGGCCGCGGCGAACGCGGACATCGACTGCGCGGTCGCTTACTATCCCGACGACCTCGCCGCCTGCCTCGACGACCTGCGCACCATCCGCTGCCCGATGGTCTTCCATTTCGCGGAAACGCAAGCCAGCGACGCCTTCGCCGGCAAGCCACAGATACAGCGCTATATATATAGGGGCTGCGCGCCCGGTTTCGCCGTGCCCGCCACGTCCGCCGACTCGCCGTACGACAAACCCGCCACGCTGATGGCGTACTCGCGCACGCTCGGCTTGCTGCGCGAGGTGCTCGGTCCGGTCTACGACCTCGACCGCCTGTGGGAACAGCACTGCTATTTCGAATTCGCGACGCGCGACGTCGACGCCGTCATGCCGACCATGGTCGCCGAGCCGTACGTCAATCATGTGCCGACGATGACGGGCGGCGTCGGATACGACGAGCTCAAACGCTTCTACCGATATCACTTCGTTCACTCCAACCCGGCCGACACGAAGCTGATCCCGGTCTCGCGCACGATCGGCGCGGACCGGATCGTCGACGAATTCGTGTTCTGCGCGACGCATGACCGCGAGATCGACTGGCTGCTGCCGGGCCTCGCGCCCACGGGCCGCTATTTCGAAGTGCCGATGCTCGCGGTGGTCCGCTTTCGCGGCGACAAGCTCTATAACGAACACATCTATTGGGATCAGGCGTCGGTGCTGGTGCAGATCGGCGTGCTTGACCCGACCGGCTTGCCTGTCGCCGGTCGCGAAACGGCGCAGAAGATGATCGACGAGACGTTGCCGAGTAACACGCTGATGCGCAACTGGGCATCGAGCGAAGGAAAGCCGGTCTGACACATACATATATAAATAAGGAGACGAATCTGATGGCCGACGCAAGCACCCCGACTTCCGCGACGCAATGCCCTTTCCATTCGACCGCGCCGAACGGCTGTCCGGTGAGCGCGCGCGCCGCGGATTTCGATCCGTTCAGCGACGGCTATCAGCAAGACCCGCCCGAGTACGTGCGCTGGGCGCGCGAAGAGGAGCCGGTGTTCTACAGCCCGAAGCTCGGTTATTGGGTCGTCACGCGCTACGACGACATCAAGGCGATCTTTCGCGACAACCTCACGTTTAGTCCGTCGATCGCGCTGGAGAAGATCACGCCGACCGGGCCGGAAGCGAACGCGGTGCTCGCGTCGTACGGCTTCGCGCTCAATCGCACGCTCGTCAACGAGGACGAACCGGCGCACATGCCACGCCGTCGCGCGCTGATGGACCCGTTCACGCCGGAGGCGCTCGCGCATCACGAGCCGATGGTGCGCGCGCTCACGCGCGAGTATGTCGATCGCTTCATCGACGATGGCCGCGCCGATCTGGTCGATCAGATGTTGTGGGAAGTGCCGCTGACGGTCGCGCTGCATTTTCTCGGCGTTCCCGAGGAAGACATGGACACGCTGCGCGAATACTCCATCGCGCATACGGTGAATACGTGGGGCCGCCCGAAGCCGGAGGAGCAGGTCGCGGTCGCGCACGCGGTCGGCAAGTTCTGGCAGTACGCGGGCAAGGTGCTCGACAAGATGCGCGAGGACCCGTCCGGCCCCGGCTGGATGCAGTATGGCATTCGCAAGCAGCAGACCTTGCCCGACGTCGTGACGGACTCCTATCTGCATTCGATGATGATGGCCGGCATCGTCGCGGCGCACGAGACCACGGCCAACGCGGCCGCCAACGCGATCAAGCTGCTGCTGCAACACGGCCAGGCGTGGCGCGACATCTGCGAAGACCCGAGCCTGATTCCGAACGCGGTCGAAGAGTGCCTGCGCCACAACGGGTCAGTCGCGGCGTGGCGGCGGCTCTCGACGCGCGACGTGAAAATCGGCGGCATCGACATTCCGGCGGGCGCGAAGCTGTTGATCGTGACGTCATCCGCCAACCATGACCCGCATCAATTCGCCGACGCCGATCTCTTCGACATCCGCCGAGAGAATGCCAGCGATCAGCTGACGTTCGGCTACGGCGCGCATCAGTGCATGGGCAAGAATCTCGCGCGCATGGAGATGCAGATTTTTCTCGACGAACTGACGCGCCGCCTGCCGCACATGCGCCTCGCCGAGCAGCGCTTCACGTACGTGCCGAACACGTCGTTTCGCGGCCCCGAGCATCTCTACGTCGAATGGGACCCCGCGCTGAACCCCGAGCGCACGAATCCGTCGGTGCGCGAGCCGCGCGCGACGGTGCGCATCGGCGAGCCGTCGTCGCATGCGGTGAGCCGCGCGGTGATCGTCGAGTCGGTGTCGATGTGCGCGGATCGCATCGCGCGCGTGCGTCTCGTCGCAGCCGACGGTCGCGCGCTGCCGCGCTGGACGCCGGGTTCGCACATCGACGTCCTCTGCGGCGACAGCGGCCTCTCACGGCAATATTCGCTCTGCGGCGATCCTGCCGATTCGGCCGCCTACGAGATTGCCGTGTTGCGCGAGACAGCGAGCCGCGGCGGCTCGGCATGGGTACACGACAACGTGAAGCCGGGCGCGCACTGGCGCATTCGCGGGCCGCGCAATCACTTCCGGCTCGATCCCGCTGCGCGCAGGCTCGTGCTGATTGCCGGCGGCATCGGCATCACGCCGATCAGCGCGATGGCGCGTCACGCGCGCGAGCACGGCATCGACTATGAGATTCACTACAGCGGCCGCAGCCGCGCGTCGATGGCCTTTCTCGACGACCTGCGCGCGCTGCATGGCGAACGGCTGCGCGTGTACGTATCGGAGGAGGGCGCGCGCAACGACTTCACGGCGCTTCGCATCGAGGCGGGTACGCAAGTCTATGCTTGCGGCCCGGCGCGCATGATGGACGCGCTTTCGACCGCAAGCGCCCGGTGGCCCGAAGGCGCGTTGAAGATCGAACATTTCGAATCCACGCTGGGCGCGCTGGACCCGTCCAGTGAGCACGCATTCGAAGTCGAACTGCGGGATTCGGGTCTGACGTTGACCGTTCCGCCCGATCAGACGCTTCTCGCCACGCTTAGGCGCGCGAATATCGATATTCAAAGCGATTGCGAAGAAGGACTATGCGGTTCGTGCGAGATTCGCGTGCTCGACGGTGAAGTCGATCATCGCGACGTCGTATTGACTAAAGAAGAACGAGTAACCAATACGAGAATGATGGCGTGTTGTTCGCGAGCCAAAGGTATCAAACTGGTATTGGCGATTTAGACAGGCTGAAACAAATTACCGCGTTACATCGCCACGTCATATTAGCGCTGCATTACGGGGAGATTGCAGTCGACGAAACTGCTAATACTAAGCAAATAACGAATAGTGGCATGCAAATGGTCCGACGCTCGCCGAATCGTCGGGCGTCGTGTACGCCGCGCCGGGGGCATCCGTCCGCCATCACCGCTGCAGCTTTCAAGCGGCATTCGTCAGACTTGCCGCGCAATTTCCCCTGCTAAAGAGCACGTTTATTGCACGGGCGTTCGACGTTCTTCAAAATTAGCCGCATCTTTTGTGCGGAATTTCTTACCTTTCCTAGGGTTATTACCTAGGAATATGAAAACTTTTGTCGATCTTTTCCGTTTAGAATTATCGCTGATTGGTGCGGCGCACAAGCGCACGCCCCGACTTACTTCCCCGATTTGATCCCAACAACGCGTGCAAGATCGCATGCGGTGGACTTGCGCTTGGCGCATTTTCCAAATGCGTTCGATCGGGAGACGGCCGCTGTTCGACCTGAGAGACTCATAAAAGGCCCATGTAAATGGACCACGCGTTCACCTCGAAAGCGCGCGATTGTGTGCGTGGACGAAACGCATGAAAACCGTGATTCACGAGTTCTGCTGTTCAACGAGGATTGAAGATGAATGACGTAGTGATCGTATCGGCCGCGCGCACCGCGGTCGGCAAATTCGGCGGCTCGCTTGCGAAGATCGCAGCGCCGGAACTGGGCGCCACCGTGATTCGCGCGGTGCTCGAACGCGCGGGACTCAAGCCCGAGCAAATCAGCGAAGTCATTCTGGGTCAGGTGCTGACCGCGGGTTCGGGTCAGAACCCGGCGCGCCAGTCGGTCATCAAGGCCGGCTTGCCCGAAATGGTCCCCGGCATGACGATCAACAAGGTCTGCGGCTCCGGCCTCAAGGCAGTCATGCTCGCGGCCAACGCGATCATCGCGGGCGATTCCGAGATCATCGTCGCGGGCGGCCAGGAGAACATGAGCGCCGCGCCGCACGTGCTGCCGGGCTCGCGCGACGGCTTCCGCATGGGCGATGCGAAGCTCATCGACTCGATGATCGTCGATGGCCTCTGGGACGTCTATAACAACTACCACATGGGCACCACCGCAGAAAACGTCGCGAAGGAATACGGCATCACGCGCGAAGCGCAGGACGCGTTCGCGGCGCTTTCGCAGAACAAGGCGGAAGCCGCGCAGAAGGCCGGCCGCTTCAACGACGAAATCGTGCCGGTGTCGATTCCGCAGCGCAAAGGCGAGCCGATCCAGTTCGCCACGGACGAGTTCGTGCGCCACGGCGTCACCGCCGAAGCGCTCGCGGGACTGAAGCCCGCGTTCTCGAAAGAAGGCACGGTGACGGCGGCCAACGCATCGGGCATCAATGACGGCGCGGCGGCGGTGGTCGTGATGTCGGCGAAGAAGGCCGAAGCGCTGGGTCTCACGCCGCTCGCGCGCATCAAGGCGTACGCGAGCGCGGGCGTCGATCCGAAGATCATGGGCATGGGTCCGGTGCCGGCATCGAAGCGCTGTCTGGAACGCGCGGGCTGGAGCATCGACGATCTCGACCTGATGGAGATCAACGAAGCGTTCGCCGCGCAGGCGCTGGCGGTGCACAAGCAGATGGGCTGGGATCAGGAAAAGATCAACGTGAACGGCGGGGCGATCGCGATCGGGCATCCGATCGGCGCATCGGGCTGCCGCATTCTGGTCACGCTGCTGCATGAAATGCAGAAGCGCGATGCGAAGAAGGGCCTGGCGTCGCTGTGCATCGGCGGCGGCATGGGCGTCGCGCTGGCGGTCGAGCGGCCGTAACGTACATCGCCCGCAGAGTTGGCATCGACGGGCATCGACGGGCAACACATCCCGGCTCCGCGCACCACACCTACACTACAAGCGCGCCGCCGGGAGGCATTCGAGCACCATAGAACCTGAGAGGACTATTAGCATGACTAAGCGTATTGCAGTGGTAACGGGCGGCATGGGCGGCCTCGGTGAAGCTATCAGCATCAAGCTGAACGACGCGGGCTATGCCGTCGTCGTCACGCATTCACCGGGCAACACGATCGTCTCCGACTGGCTCGCCAGCATGGATCGGCAGGGTCGCAATTTTCGCGCGTATCCCGTCGACGTCTCCGACTACGACGCAAGCCAGCACTGCATCGCGAAGATTCAGCGCGAAGTCGGGCCCATCAGCATTCTCGTGAACAACGCGGGCATCACGCAGGACACCACCTTCAAGAAGATGACGAAGGTGAACTGGGACGCCGTTCTGCGCACGAACCTCGATTCCGTGTTCAACATGACGAAGCCCGTCTGCGAGGAGATGGTCACGCGCGGCTGGGGCCGCATCATCAATATCTCGTCGGTGAATGGCTCGAAAGGGCAGATCGGGCAGACCAACTACGCGGCGGCGAAAGCGGGCATGCACGGCTTCACGAAGTCGCTCGCGCTGGAAGTGGCCAAGAAGGGCGTGACCGTCAACACCATCTCGCCGGGCTATCTCGCCACCAAGATGGTGACAGCCATTCCGCAGGACATTCTGGAGTCCAAAATTCTGCCGCAGATTCCGGCGGGCCGTCTCGGCAAGCCCGAGGAAGTGGCGGCGCTCGTCGCGTTCCTGTGTTCGGACGATGCGGGCTTCGTGACTGGCGCGAACATCGCGATCAACGGCGGCCAGCACATGCATTGATCGCCTTCGCGCGATCACGCATTCCTCGTTCATCGTTCACGGCGGCGTGAAGCAGGCGCTTCGCGTGCGCCTCGTTTGTCCCCCTCGAACGCCGGGCGTTCCACGACGCGCGGCCGCATCTCGCCAATGGAAGACATCCGCCAGGGCACACGTCCCTATAACGTGAATCATCTCGACGCGGCTATCGCGCATCTCGAACAGGTGCTGAATCTGGACGGCGCGAATTCGCTGTTCTCGAAGACGTATTGGCGTTCGCGCGTCGATCAGGCGCTGTCGACGCCGGGTCTCGCGCCGTGCCAGCACGCGCGGCTGCAACGTCTGCTGGATCGCATCAGCGAGTCTTGAGCGATGAAGAAGGGCGGCTGCTGTGCCGCCTCATCGTTTCAATCGTCTGATCCGTGAAGGATTCGGCGTACGGCGTTACCATGCGTGCCTCATCGAGATCACGACACAACGCGTATGCCTCATTCATCCCACCAATCATTCGCCGGGCGCGTTGCAGCCGCGCTCAGCGCGGGGTTGTGCATGGCGCTCGCGGCCTGCGGTACGACCACCGCCGTCACCGCCGGCCCGCAGCCCAATGTCTTCACCGTCACGGGCAAGGCCACCGGCACACGTATGTCATGGGTCACGGCGCGTAACCGGGCAATGGACGCCGCCGACGACTATTGCAAGCAGCGCTCACAGCGCGTCCTCGTCAGATCAGAATCGACGAGCGGTGTGCGATCCCTCGAAGAGCAGACCTCGACGGTGACGTTCACCTGCGTCGCGCAACCGACGCAGGCGGCAAGCGACTGAGCCTGCACGCTCTTAGCGCGCATGCGTGAGCAGCGAGCGCACGATCGCGGACGCAATCCGACAGCACCAACGGAATGATGCCGCGTTGCATCGCGCCCACGACGCTCGCGCGGACGCAGCTGCTCGTGCCCGCGCCGGCGACGACGTGCGTGTGTACGACTCTTCGACGTCAGCACATCGAGCACTTCCAGCGAGAAGGTGAGGGCATTCGAGTCTTCGCCCGCATTGAAGAATGCGGGTATGCACGACCGGCCAACGCATCTCGTTGGGGAGGCAGCACGCATTCCTGGTCGAGCCGGCGCGGCATCGGTTCAATGGTCCGAGCGCTTATCCATCAACGCTTCGACTATCGGCACGAAGGCGAGCGATGGCATCTGAACGCCCGCAACGCTACGGCGTTGATGTTTAATGTGGACGTCTAAGCAATCTGCATAGTTCAAAAGAGGAGCAGCGTTTTGCTCGGCATGCATTGCTGCGGCGAGCGCCCCAAACGGAGTGAAGACAAAAGATGCAATGAAACAACTGAGCACGCCGCGTTCAACGCGGCGCACGTCCCGCTACGACATCACTGGCCGATGCCGGCCTTCTTCTGCGCCTTCTGAATGTCCTGTGGATACGACGCGTCGTCGCGCTGCGCCGGGTTGTATCCCGCGCTTTCGAGCTTCTTCAGCTCGGCGTTCTTCTTCGCGCGCGCTTCCTTGCGCGCGGCCTTGCGCTGGGCTTTGGTCGAAGGCGCGGCATCGGTCGTGCTGCTGTTGTCCTGCGCATACGACACGGCCGCGACGGACACGCCGAAGGCGGCCACGATCATCGAGACGGCAAGCTTCTTGGCAAGCGTTACGTTCATATCCTCTCCAGTTTAATTTGCATGGAACATCGGACGATGCACGGCGCGCCGTGATCGACACGGCCGCCGCGCGATGATTGTATGGCGGTTCGCGCCACCGTTCAGCGAACGTGCAACGCGAACGCAGCTTCGCCGCTCACTCAGATATTGAGGGCGCGCTTGTTCACCGCGAGCGCCGCCTCGCGCATCACCTCTGAGAGCGATGGATGCGGATGCGAAATGATGCCGATATCCTCCGACGCCGCCTTGAACTCCATCGCCACGACCGCTTCGGCGATCAGATCCGACGCGTTCGCCGAGACGATGTGCACGCCGAGAATCTCGTCGGTCTTCGCATCGGCGATCATCTTGATGAAGCCGTCCGTCTCGCCGATGCCGAGCGCGCGGCCGTTCGCCATCATCGGGAACTGGCCGGTGCGGTACTCGCGGCCTTCCGCCTTGAGCGCCTGTTCGGTCTGCCCGACCCACGCGATTTCCGGGTGCGTGTAGATCACCCACGGAATGCAGTTGTAGTCGATATGCGGCTTCTGTCCGTCGATGATCTCGGCCACCAGCACGCCTTCGTCCTCGGCCTTGTGCGCGAGCATCGGGCCGCGCACGACATCGCCGATCGCGTAGACGTTCGGGACCGTCGTCGCACAATGGCCGTCGACGGGAATGAAGCCGCGCTGGTCCGTCGCGAGGCCGATGGAATCGAGCCCGAGGTTGTCGGTGTTCGGCACGCGGCCGATGGACACGATCAGGCGGTCCGCGTCGAGCGTCTGCGCGGCGCCGTCTTTGTCGGTATAGGAGACGGAAACGCCCGCATCCGACGACTTCACGTTTTCGATCTTCACGCCGAGGTGAATGGTTAGTCCTTGCTTCTTGAAGAGCTTGGCGGCTTCTTTCTGGATCGCGGTGTCGGTGGAGGCGAGAAATTCGGGCAGGGCTTCGAGAATCGTCACTTCCGCGCCGAGCCTGCGCCACACCGAACCGAGTTCCAGGCCGATCACGCCCGCGCCGATCACGGCGAGCTTCTTCGGCGCGGAGTCGAAGGCGAGCGCGCCTTCGTTGTCGGACACGATGCGGTTGTCCACGGGCACGTTCGGCAGATGCCGCGCTTTCGAACCCGTCGCGATGATCACATGCTTCGCGGTATGCGTCCCGTCCTGGCCGCCGCCGCTCACTTCAATGCGAAACGCGCCGCCCGCCTTGCCCGCGAGCTTGCCGTGACCTTTGAGCCACGTGATCTTGTTCTTGCGAAACAGGAATTCGACACCGCCCGTGATTTTCTCGACGATGGCTTCCTTGCGTCCGACCATCTTCTTGATGTCGACGTTCAGGTTGTCCATCGAGATGCCGTGATCACCGAAATGCAGCTTCGCGTTCTCGAACGCTTCGGACGACGCGAGCAGCGCCTTCGACGGAATGCAGCCGACGTTCAGGCACGTGCCGCCGAGCTTGGGCTTGCCGGCCGGGTTGATCCATTCCTCGACGCACGCGACCGACATGCCGAGCTGCGCGGCGCGGATCGCGGCGATGTATCCGCCGGGGCCGGCGCCGATCACGATCACGTCGAAGTCGGCTTTGTTATCCGCAGAGTCTGTCGGGCTCGCCTGTTGCGCCGGAGCAGCGGCGGGCTTTTCAGATGCTGTGGCAGGCGCAGGCGCGGGTGCCGGCGCGGGCGCGGGCGCGGCCGCTGACGGCGCGGCGGCTTTCGCCTCGGTGTCGATGGCGGCGAGCAGTTCGTCGGCGTGGACGATATCGCCTTGCTGCTTGAGCACTTCCGCCAGCACGCCCGATGCGGGCGCGGGCACTTCGAGCACGACCTTGTCGGTTTCCAGCTCGACGAGAATCTCGTCTTGCGTCACGGGGTCGCCCGCTTTCTTTTTCCACGGCAGCATCGTCGCTTCGGTGACGGATTCGGAAAGCTGCGGAACCTTGACTTCAACCCTGGCCATTCAGTTTCTCCTGTCTGCGCTGCTTGATCGATTAAGGGCGCGCGTCACCGTTCACCGAAGCACGGCCGCGTCGAAGCCACAGGATACGCCGTGTCCGCGGCGTGCGTGCGCGTCCGTGCGGAGCGTCGCCGCGCAAGCTGCGCCCGGCGGCATCGACAGGTTCAAAAGCAGACTGGGATTGGTGAGCAGGCGGCGCGCCGTTCGAATGGCGGCCGAAGTTGGATGCGGGCGGCGCCGCATGCCCGGAGAGACAATGTACGACGCGCCGCTCGCTGATTGCAGCGAGCGGCGAACATGACCTCAATGCGGCGACGACCAGCCCTTGTAATTGGCGACGTTCTCGCGCGTGACGAGCGTCGACGGCATCAGAATCATCGTGCTGCTCGGCTTCTTGCCGTTCATCAGGTCATAGCCGACGCTCACCGCCTGCTGCGCCATCGACCACGGGTCCTGGCTCGCGGACGCCTGAATCAGCGTATCGGTCTTGAGCGCGTTTTCGATATCCGGCGCGCCATCCACCGACGTAATCACCAGATTCGAGCGATGCAGCTGCTTCGCCGCGAGGTCGCTGCCGATAGCTTGCGGATCGTTGATCGCGAACAGGCCGTCGAGCTTCGGGAAGCGCGTGAGATAGCCCTGCATCGCGTTCATGCCGCCTTCGCGCGAGCCTTTCGCATCCTGATCGTCGGAGAGCACCTTGATGCCGGGGTTCTTCGCGAGCACGGCCTTGCAGCCGTTCACGCGGTCGATCACCGCCGACACTTGCGGCCCGTTCTCGATCACGACGTTGCCCTTGCCGTTGAGCTTCTTCGCGAGGAAGTCGCACGCAATCTGGCCGGCCTGCACGTTGTTGGTCTGCACGGTCGCGTCCGCACCCGCCGCCGCGACGTCCACCGCGACCACGACGATGCCCGCCGCCTTCGCCTTCTTCACCGCCGGCTCGATGGCCTTCGGATCGACGGCGTTCAACAAGATCATGTCGACGTGCGCCGAGATGAAGTTGTCGATCTGGGTGAACTGCTTGTTCATGTCGTAATCGGACGAGACGGCCGTGACCTTCACGTTCGGATTGATGGACTTCGCCTTGGCTTCCGCGCCCTTCGAGATGGTCACGAAGTACGGGTTGCCGAGCGAGCCGACCGTGATGCCGATGGCCTTCAGTTGCTTATCCGCCGCGTGGGCGGCGAGCGTCATCGTGCATCCGAGCGCGAGGGCCATGCTCGCGAACAGCTTGTTATGCTTGCGCATAGGGTTGTCTCCGGGTTGTTTGGTTGATGTTGATGTTGATGTGGATGGTTGCGACTCTAAGCGATTCCAGGCGGCGTGAACCGACAAGATCTCATTAGGTACGCGCCGATCCGCGCTGGCGATAACGGTCGAGCGCCACCGCGCCGATAATGACGAGGCCCTTGATGATGTACTGCCAGATGTCCGACACGCCGAGCAGCACGAGGCCGTTGGACAACACCGCGATGATGAGCGCACCGACCAGCGTGCCGACGATCGAGCCGACGCCGCCCACGAAGCTGGTGCCGCCGAGAATGACCGCGGCGATGGCGTCGAGTTCATACGACTGGCCGAGTTGCAGGCCGTTCGCCGCATAGAGCCGCGCGGCGGACATCACCGCGCCGAGTCCGGCGAGCAGGCCCGACATCGCGTAGACGAACATCTGGATGCCCCACACCTTGATGCCCGAAAGCCGCGCCGCCTCCGGATTGCCGCCGACCGAATAGATGCGCAGGCCGAGCACCGTGCGGCGCAGGATAAACCACGAGACGATCACGACCGCGAGCGCGATCACGACGAGCCAGGGCACGCCGAGAATCGAATCGTTGCCGATGAACGCGAACGACAGTTGTGGATTGAAGATGGTCGTGTCGTGACCGATCAACCGCGCGATGCCGCGCACGGCGGTCAACGAGCCGAGCGTCACGATGAAGGGCGGCAGCTTGAGCAGCGCGATCAGCGCGCCGTTGATGACGCCGAAGCCGAGCCCGACGCCGAGCGCCGCGGGCACGCCGAGCCAGCCCATGCCTTGCAGATTCGACGCGAGCAGCGCCGTGACCGCCGCCGCCGACAGCACCGAGCCGACCGACAGGTCGATGCCGCCTGTCAGAATCACGAAGGTCATGCCCGCCGCGAGCACGATGTTGATCGACGCCTGCTGCGTGACGATCGAAATGTTCTGCAAGCTGAAGAAGCCGTCGGTGACCACGCCGAAGCCGATGCACAGCAGAATCAGCACGGGCAACATGCCGGCCGTGCGCATCAGCACTTGCATGCGCTCGCGATGCTCGATGCGGCGCTGCCGCTGCGTCGGGCTTTCGGCGCTTGCAACGGGTGCCGCGCCGGTGTCGTGGTGTTTCGTCGTGTTAGCCATGTCTGTCTCCGATAACGTCAAGCAACGTCAAGCCGCCTGACCGAGCGCGGCCCGCGAGCCCGTCGCCAGTTCAATGATTCCTTCCTGCGAGATCGGCGTGCCCGAATGGCCGCCGAGTTCGCCCGCGATCACGCCTTCGCGCATTACCAGCACGCGATCCGCCACGCCGATCACTTCGGGCAGTTCGCTCGATATCACGATCACGCCGACGCCCGATCGCGCCAGGTCGTTGATGATCCGGTAAATCTCCGACTTCGCGCCGATGTCGACGCCGCGCGTCGGTTCGTCGAGAATCAGCACTTCGGGCTTCGTTTCGAGCAGCCGCGACAGCAGCACCTTCTGCTGATTGCCGCCCGACAGCGCGCCCGCATTCACGCGCGCATTCGGCACGCGAATGGACAGCGCCGCGATGGCGTCGCGCGCCCGCGTGTTTCCACGCGCGATGTCCATCACGCCGGCTTTCGCGTCGCGCCCGGCCACCGCGATGTTGATGTTGTCGCGCACGCTCATGTCGAGGAAAAGACCCTGGCCCTTGCGGTCTTCGGTGAGATAGACGAGGCCCGCGTCGATCGCGTCGCGCGGCGTGCGCAACGCGAGCGGCTTACCGTGCATCGACACTTCGCCGCGCGTGCGCTCCTCCGCGCCGAAGATAAGGCGCGCAAGCTCGGTGCGGCCCGCGCCGACCAGTCCCGCAATGCCGAGCACTTCGCCCGCGTGCAGATCGAGGCTGCATCCGCGCACGCGATTGTCGTCGGCCATGTCGCGCACGGACAGCACGACGTGGCCGGGATCGTAAGGCGCGTGCTCTTTCTTGTAGAAGCCGGAAATGTCGCGGCCGACCATCATGCGCACGAGGCTTTCGGCGGAGAGTTCGTCGCGCATCAGCGTGCCGACGTAACTGCCGTCGCGCAGCACCGAAACGCGGTCCGACAACTCGTAGATTTCCGCCATCCGGTGACTGATATAGATGATCGCGATGCCTTCCTCGCGCAGTTGACGCACGAGCTCGAACAGGCGATCGGTTTCGCGCGACGAGAGCGGCGTGGTCGGCTCGTCCATCACGAGGATGCGGGCGTGCGCGTGCACGGCTCGCGCGATTTCGACCAGTTGCCGTTCCGCGATCGACAAGTCGCCGACGAGCGTATGCGGCTTGAACGCCGCGCCCAAGCGCTTCAACACATCTTCGCAGCCGCGCTCCATGCCGGGCCGGTCGACGAGCGACCACGCGCCTTTACCGCGACGCAACTCGCGCCCGGCGTAGATGTTCTCGGCCACCGAGAGATTCGGCGCGAGACTCAGTTCCTGATAGATCACGGCGACGCCGAGCGAGCGCGCGGCAAGCGGCCCGTCGATGACGACCGGCTTGCCGTCGATCAGAATCTGGCCGCCGGGGTCCGCCTGATACGCGCCCGAGAGAATCTTCATCAGCGTGGATTTGCCCGCGCCGTTTTCGCCCATCAGCGAATGCACTTCGCCGGGATACACGGACAGGCGCACGTCGTTCAACGCGCGCACGCCGGGAAACGTCTTGCTGATGCCGCGCATTTCGAGCAGCGGCGTGCGTGCGTCCGGCGAAAGGGCAGAGTCATGCGGCATGGTTCACCTCCTGCGATTTGACACCCGCGCCGCGATGCAGCCCCACGCGTGGCGAGAAGTTGAAGAACATCGGCAGCGTGGCCGCGCCGATTGCGCCCGCGTCCGGGCCGAAGTTGCCGCGCACGATTTCCGGCGTGCCGCGCGCTTCGGGCGCGTTCGCGGCCATCGTCGCGGCGAGACGGTCGATCAGGCGGTCGAGCAGGCCGCCGTCGATATCGGAATCGATCACGACCATCGGCACGTCGAGCACGCAGAGCATCGCGCGCAACGCGGGAGCCAGCGCTTCGATGCAGTCGTCGATCCATTCTTCGACCGCGGGCAGACGCCGCTCGATGCACGCTTGCACGTCCATGCGGCTCGCCGCCGGCGCGCCGGAGAAGTGCAGATGCCGCACGAGCGCATTGAGCGATGCGCGCGAGAGCAGGATGTCCCACTGGCCGGGCGGCTGCGGCGCGGACGGCAGGCGGCTCGGCCGCACAGGCATCACGCCGATGTCGCCCGCATTGCCGGTCGCGCCGCGCAGACAGTCGCCGTCGATGGCGACGCCGCCGCCGATGGCCGAGCCGAGAAAGAGATACACGAAGTCGTCGCAGTGGCGGCCGTGGCCGTAGAACAACTCGGCGGTCGCGGCGGCGTTGCCGTCGTTTTCGCCGAAGACGGGAAGGGCGAGCGCGCGGGACAGCGCGGCGGGAAAGTCGGTCTGATCCCACGCGCGGAAGATGTCCGCGCTCGTCGTATCGGCGCTCACGCCCAGTTCGCGCAGCCAGCTGCCGAGGTTGTACGGCTGCGCGACGCCGATTCCGGTCAGACGCTCGCGTTCCGCTTGGCTCAACAGGCCTAGCATGCCTTCGATATCGCGCTGAACAATCTCCAGGACAGCCGACGGATGCGGCAGCACGCGATCCAGCGCGCTTCGGGCGAGCACGTCGCCCGCGAAATTGACGAGCACCGTCTCGATGCTCGTGCGGTCGAGCCGGACGCCGATGCCGAACGCGCCGCGCGGATCGAGCCGGATGAGCGACGCGGGCTGGCCGCGCTGACCTTCGAGCCGCCGTCCGCTGTATTCGATCAAGCCGGCGCGTTCCAGCGACTCGACGATGCTGCCGACCGCCGTGCTCGTCAGGTTCGCGTGACGCGCGAGATCCGCCTTCGACGCCGGTTCGGTGCGGCGCAGCGCCTGCAATAGCAAGCGCTCGTTGTATCGGCGCACGGACGCGGAATTGCTTCCTCTGCCGCTCGGCAATTTCACTGGCTGTCTCCGGTTATGCTGGCAACCGCCATCTGTGTGACGATTAATTAAATCAAGTTGATTTATTTAATACCGGGGCCGACAGGGTGTAAAGCAGGGAAATCCCGAAGGCGGTTTGGCATTCGGCGTGCAGCGATCGGCGCATAGACGCTAAGCTACACCTCGATCGCACTTCGAGCCGCCGCCATGTTCACGCCTTCCACGCCCTCCCACGCCAGCAAGTCCACGCAGTACGACGACCTGCTACAACAGGCCCGTTCGCTGATCGGCGACGAAGCCGACTTCATCGCGAACGCGGCGAACTTCTCGTCGCTCGTCTATCACACGCTGCCGGATATCAACTGGGCCGGCTTCTATCTGTTCGATGGCGACGAACTCGTCGTCGGGCCGTTCCAGGGCAAGCCCGCGTGCGTGCGCATCGCGCTCGGACGCGGCGTGTGCGGCACGGCGGCGCGCGAACGCAAAACGCAGGTCGTCCCCGATGTCGACGCGTTTCCCGGCCATATCGCCTGCGATTCAGCGTCGCGCTCGGAAATCGTCGTGCCGCTCGTCGGGAGCGACGGCACGCTGATCGGCGTGTGGGACGTCGACAGCCCCGTGCCCGGCCGCTTCGACGAAGAAGACGCGCGCGGCATGGAAGCTCTATGCGCCGCGTTCATTGCGCTGGCGTGGGAAGAGCGTCCGCAAGCGTGAGTCGTGGTCGCTGCCGTTTGTCTACAATGAGGCGACCGTCGATCCCCGACCCGCCTTCATGATCAGCCTTGCCCGCCGCCGTCTGCTCACCACGTGCGCCCTCGCCGCGAGCGGGCTCGCGTCCGTGCGCCCGGCCGCCGCGCAGCCCGGCGGCAAGGCGAGCGTCGCGCTCGTGATGAAGTCGCTCGGCGATCCCTTCGTTCAGTCCATGATCGACGGCGCGAAGAATTACCAGCGGCACTACGCGTCGCAACTCGACCTCACGACCTACGGCACGCTCACGGACAACGACGTGACCGGGCAGAGGCGCATCATCGAATCGCTTGTCGCGGCGAAAGTGGACGCCATCGTGATCGCGCCGACCGATTCCAGAGCGCTCGTGCCGGTGGCCGCGAAAGCGGTCGCGGCGGGCGTCATCGTGATCGCCATCGACAATCCGTTCGACGACGACGCGCAGGACGCCGCGAACGTCACCATTCCGTTCGTCGGGCCGGACAGCCGGCGCGGCGCGCGGCTCGTCGGTGCGTATCTCGCGTCGAAGCTCAAGGCGGGCGATGAAGTCGGCATCATCGAAGGGCCGCCGAACGACCGCAACGCGCAGCAGCGCACCATCGGCTACAAGGAAGCCATGAGCGCCGCGCAACTGCGCGTGAGCGCCGTCGATACCGGCGACTGGACCGCGCCGAGCGGCAAGTCCATCGCGCTGCAAATGCTGTATGCGCATCCGGCGCTGCGCGGCATGCTCTGCGCGAACGACAACATTGCGATGGGCGCGATCGACGCCATTCGCATCGCAGGCAAAAAGGGGCGCGTGCTCGTGACCGGCTACAACAACATCAGCGCGGTGCAGCCGCTTCTCGACAACGGCAGCATGCTCGCGACCGTCGAGCAGTTCGGCGCGCGGCAGGCCGTGTTCGGCGTGGACGTCGCGGTGAAGGCGCTCGTCGAACGGCGCCGTCAGCGCGACTTGTCGCCGTACATGGAGACGCCGGTGCAGGTGGTGACGCGCGAGAAGACGCGCGCCCCGCGCGCTTAAGCGTTCGCCGCGAGCAGGCCGCGCGCAGCCAGGCTGCGATACAGCGCGCGCACGCCGAAGGTCCACGGCTCGATTTCCGTCGAAAGAC
Source organism: Caballeronia sp. BCC1704 (assembly GCF_902833455.1). Taxonomy (NCBI): domain Bacteria; kingdom Pseudomonadati; phylum Pseudomonadota; class Betaproteobacteria; order Burkholderiales; family Burkholderiaceae; genus Caballeronia; species Caballeronia sp. BCC1704. Next base: position 355,289 of record NZ_CADFFT010000005.1, read on the forward strand.
GCACGGTATTGACGAGCGCGCCGAGTTCCGGCGTCGAGATGGTGACGACATCGCCAAGATGATGCGTGAAGCCGCCGCCTTGCGTGTCGCGGTCCTTGATCGGCGAGAACATGGTGCCGAGGAAAAGCATGAAGCCGTCCGGATACTGGTGATGCGCGCCGTGCGTCTGCGCGACGAGATCGGCGGGATCGCGGCTGATCTCGGTCATGTGGCTCACGCCTTCGAGCACGAAGCCGTCGTCCGCGCCTTCGATGCGCAGCGACACGCTCGTGCCGCGCACCGTATTCAGCGTGAAGCGGCCGTCGAAAAGCCGCACGAACGGGCCGATCGCGCACGACGCGTTGTTGTCCTTCGCCTTGCCGAGCAACAGCGCGCTGCGGCCCTCGATATCGCGCAGATTCACGTCGTTGCCGAGCGTCGCGCCGACGATCTCGCCGCGCCCGTTCACCGCCAGCACGATTTCCGGCTCCGGGTTGTTCCACTGCGAGGTCGGATAGAGGCCGACGTCCGCGCCGAAACCGACCGACGACATCGGCTGCGACTTCGAGAACACTTCCGCGTCCGGCCCGATGCCGACTTCCATGTATTGCGACCACGCGCCGCGCCGCTCGAGTTCTTCCTTCAGCTTCTGCGCGCTCTCCGAGCCCGGCTTGATCTTCGAAAGATCCGCGCCGATCAGCTTGTTGATGGTGTCGCGCACTTCCTGCGCCTTGCTGGCGTCGCCGCCGGCCTGCTCTTCGATCACGCGCTCGAGCAGGCTCACCGCGAACGTCACGCCGCACGCCTTCACGGCCTGCACGTCGCACGGGGCGAGCAGGCGCAAGCCGCCGGGCGCGGCGTCGAGCGTCGCTTGAAGCAGTTCTTGCGCGGTGCCGAGGCGTTCGCCCTGCGCGTTCTTCGCGATGTCGAGCGCGTCGGGGCGGTCGAACAGATCGGCGGTCGTCGGGGCGGCGCGCGTGATGTCGAACACTTCGCCGTTTCGCACCGCGACGACAGCGGGACCATCGACCGGCGCGGGACGCCATACGCGGCCGATCAACACGGCGTCGGCGAGGTCTTCGGGCAGGCAGGAGGAGACGGAAACGGGCGGCATGGCAGGGTCACCGGGCATCGGAAAAGGGAAAATGATCGTAGCTTGCCGCTCCGTCACTGTCCATTGGGTTGCACGTTTGTCCAACATACTGGACGATGCACGCATCCCCGATGCGACGACTCACATGGAAAAGACCTACGACGTTCCGGCGCTGCGCCGCGCGAACGATATCCTCGAAGCGCTCGCCGACGCCGCCAAGCCCGTGCGCGCCGCCGCGCTCGCGGAGCGCACCGGCCTGTCGCGCAGCACGCTTTATCTGATGCTGGAAACGCTCGCGCGCATGCAGTGGATCGAGAAGCGCGACGATGGCTATGTGATCGGCGTCGGCCTCTTCGAGTTGGGCAATGCCTACGTGCGGCACGACGCGCTGCAGGCGGCGTTTCGCGAGGGCGCGGGCGCGTTCATCAACACGCACAACGAAGTCGTGCAGCTTGCCGTGCTGGACGGCGTGCAGGTGGTGTATGTCGCGCGCGAGGACGCGCATCGGCCGGTCCGGCTCGTGTCCGATCTGGGCTCGCGGCTGCCTGCGCACTGCTGCGCGCTCGGCAAGGCGCTGCTCGCGGGACTGGCCGACGAAGCGGTCATCGAGCGGCTGCCCGAGCGCCTCGAAGCGGTCACGCCGCGCACCATCACCCGCCGCGCGGCGCTTTTGCGCGAACTGGCCGCGATACGCACGAGCGGGCTCGCGGTCGAACGCGAGGAAGTGGCCGAAGGACTTGCGTGCTTCGCGGCGTATGTCGGCGTGACGCCCGCGGGCAAGCGCGTCGCGGTATCGACGAGCGTGCCCGTCGGACGGCTCGACGCGAAGCGCGAGAAGCAGATCTCGATGGGCATCGTGCAACTCGCCGCGAAGCTGCGCCAGGCGCTCTGAAGCAATCGCTCGCACGACTGCACCGTGCAGCTTTTGCCAGCGATTTTGAAAACCGCGCTGGGCAATCAGCGCCTCGAAAGCGCGCGGTTTCATGCCAGTCCGCACGGGCGTTCGGTTCGGCCGGTTCCGAGTCATTTGGGAATGCGTCTTGCTCGGATCGTCCGCTCGAATGCCCTGACCGGCAGTCGCATACCGGTCACGCTCGTCACGCAGTATCCGCACGAGGTCCACCCGGCCGCACCGGGATTTCACCCCGAGTCGAACTCCGGACTCCAACCGCAAAGCGAACGCTGATGCCAGATCGAGACGAAACCCAGGACGATGCACGCCCCGGCGCCGCGAAGGACGACGGCAAGCGCGAGTCATCGGAGAAGAACGACCAGGCCGGCAATGACGATAAAGCCAAGAACGGCGACAAGAAGAACGGCAACGGTAAGGAAGAGCGCAAGGGGCCCGGCAAGAAGCCGTTGATCATTCTCGGCATTATCGTGGTGGTGCTCGCGATAGGCGCGCTCGTCTGGTGGTTCATGACGCGCAATCAGGAAACCACCGACGACGCCTATACCGATGGCGACGCCGTCACCATCGCGCCGAAGGTATCGGGCTATGTTGTCGCGATGAACATCGACGACAACCGCTTCGTTCATAAGGGCGATCTGCTGATTCGCATCGATCCGCGCGACTATCAGGCGCAGCTCGATCAGGCGAACGCGCAACTCGGTCTCGCGCAGGCGCAGTTGCATGCGGCCGAAGTGCAGCTTCAGGTCGCGCGGGTTCAATATCCCGCGCAACTCGCGCAGGCGCAGGCGCAGGAAGCGAGCGCGCGCGCCAATCTCGCGCAGGCAAGCGCGGCCTACCAACGCCAGCAGTCCGTCGACGTTCGCGCGACCTCGCAACAGAACATCGACGCCGCCACCGCGCAGCAGAAAAGCGCGCAGGCGAACGTCGCCGAGGCGCGGGCGCAGGTGCGCACCGCGAGCCTCGTGCCGCAGCAGATCGCGCAGGTCGTCGCGTCTGTGGAAGAGCGGCGCCAGCAAGTGCGGCAGGCAGAGGCGCAAGTGGAAACCGCGCAGCTAAATCTCTCGTACACCGAACTGCGCGCGCCCTCCGATGGGTGGATCACCAAACGCAACGTGCAGTTCGGCACGTTCTTGCAGGCGGGCACGTCGATTCTCACGCTCGTCACGACGCGCATGTGGGTGACGGCGAACTTCAAGGAGTCGCAGCTTTCGCGCATGCATCCGGGCGACAAAGTGGATATCGACGTCGACGCGTATCCCGGCCTCTCGCTGCACGGCCATGTCGACAGCATTCAGCTCGGCAGCGGCTCGCGCTTCTCGGCGTTCCCCGCCGAAAACGCGACCGGCAACTTCGTGAAGATCGTGCAGCGCGTGCCAGTGAAGATCGTCATCGATAGCGGCATGAAGCCGGATACGTCGTTGCCGCTCGGGCTTTCCGTGGTGCCCACCGTCATGCTGCGCCACTGAGCCATGAGCGAACCCACCGAACAGGACCACAGCGGCTGGAAGCCGAGCGCGAATCCGTGGCTCATCGCCGTGGTCGTGACGCTCGCGGCCTTCATGGAAGTGCTCGACACGACCATCGTGAACGTGGCGCTGCCGCACATCTCCGGCACCATGTCCGCGAGCTACGACGAGGCGACGTGGACGCTCACGTCCTATCTCGTCGCGAACGGCATCGTGCTGCCGCTGTCCGCGTATTTCTCGAAGATTCTCGGGCGAAAGCGCTACTTCCTGATCTGCATCGCGGCGTTCACGGTGTGCTCGTTTCTCTGCGGCATCGCGACGAATCTCGGACAACTGATCGTCTTTCGCATTCTTCAAGGCTTCTTCGGCGGCGGTTTGCAGCCGAGCCAGCAGTCGATCATTCTCGACACGTTTCCGCCCGAACAGCGCGGCCGCGCGTTTTCGATCTCGGCGGTGGCGATCGTCGTGGCGCCCGTGCTCGGGCCGACGCTCGGCGGCTGGATCACCGACAACTTCACGTGGCGCTGGGTCTTTCTGCTGAACGTGCCGGTCGGCGTGCTGACGACCATCGCGGTAATGCAGTTCGTCGAAGATCCGCCGTGGGAAAAGCGGCAGAGTCATAAGGACGTGGGCATCGACGTGGTCGGCATCGGCCTGATCGCGCTCGGGCTCGGTTGCCTGCAAGTGTTTCTGGATCGCGGCGAGGACGACGACTGGTTCGCGTCCAACTTCATCGTGACCTTCGCGGTGCTCGCGGCGATCGGCATCGTCGGCGCGGCGTTCTGGCTCGTGTACGCGAAAAAACCCGTGGTCGATCTGCGCGTCATGAAGGACCGCAACTTTGCGCTCGGCTCGCTCTCGATCGTCGGCTTCGCTTCCGTGCTCTACGGCAGCGCGGTGCTCATTCCGCAGCTCGCGCAGCAGCAACTCGGCTACACCGCGACGCTCGCGGGGCTCGTGCTGTCGCCGGGCGCGTTGCTCATCGTGTTTCTCATTCCCGTGGTCAGCAAGCTAATGCTGTGGGTGCAGACGCGCTATCTCGTCGCATTCGGCTTCTTTCTGATGGGCTGCGCGTTGATCTATTCGCATCATCTCGTGCCGAACGTCGACTATCGCACGCTCACCATGATGCGCAGCGCGCAGTCCGCCGCCATCGGCTTTCTGTTCGTGCCGGTGACGACGCTCGCGTATCTCTCGCTGCCGAAGTCGATGAACAACGACGCGTCCGCGCTGTTCACCATGTTTCGGAACGTGGCGGGCTCCATCGGCATTTCGCTCGCCACCGCAATGATCCGCGAGCGCACGCAGGCGAACATGGCGCATATGGTCGAGCATCTGACGCCGCTGAATCAGCCGTACAACGACACCGTGCAGCGCATCGCGCGAACGCTGATGGACACGGGCCAGACCATGTCGCAGGCGATGGGCGCGGCGACCGGCCAGATGTACAAAACGCTCGTCTCGCAGGCGACGATTCTCGCGTACCTCGACGTGTTCGCCGCGTGCGCGATCTTCTCGTTCCTTTTCATTCCGATCACGTTCTTCTTCTCGCCGGTGAAGGCGTCTGGTCAGGCGGGAGGACATTGACATGACGCAGCGACTTTCCGCTCGACTTTCGATTCCGGTGCTCGCGCTCGCGATGAGCGCCTGCACGGTCGGCCCCGACTTCAAGCCGCCTGTCGCCGACACGCCGGGCAACTGGAACGACATGCAGCGCGCGCACAACGCAACGCCGGATGCGCGCGCGCCGCACGCCGACGCGCCTTCCGTAGCGACCACATCCGCCGATCCCGATCCGCGCTGGTGGAAGCAGTTCGACGATCCTACGCTCGATTCGCTGATCGACCGCGCGGTGGCTGGCAATCTCGATCTGCAAAGCGCGGTGCTGCGCATCGCGCAAGCGCGTGAGCAAAGCGTGTCGGCGGCGGCGCAAGGCTTGCCGCAGATCAGCGCGAACGCGAGCGTCATGCGCGAGCAACTCGGGCTGAAGGGCTTGCTCCAGTCGCAAGGGCTGTACAGCCGCATCGACGCGCTGGGCGCGAACGGCGCGCCGATCCGGCAAGGCCTCGACTCGGCAACGGGACCCGTCACGCTGTTTCAGGACGGCTTCGATGCGTCGTGGGAACTCGATCTTTTCGGGCGCGTGCGGCGGTCGGTGGAATCGGCGAATGCAGAGACGCAGGCGGAAATCGAAAGCCGCAACGACGCGCTGGTCTCGCTGGAAGCCGAAGTCGCGCGCACGTACGCGCAGTTACGCGGCGCGCAGTCCATCCGTGAAATCACGCTTGCCGAGATCGACGCTGAACAGCAGATTCTCGACCTCACGCGCGAGCAGGCGCGCGTCGGCCTGACGAGCCAGCAGGACGTGCAGAGCGCGAGCGCGCAAGTCGGCGCGTTGCAGGCGCAGGTGCCGTCGCTCGAGGCGCAGATCGCGCAGGCGATGAACGGGCTCGCCGTGCTGACGGGCAGCGCGCCGGGCACGCTGGACGCCGAACTGTCCGATGCCCGCGCGGTGCCGCCCGTGCCGCCGACGGTGCCGGTCGGCCTGCCGTCGACGCTCGCGCGCCGCCGTCCCGATATCCGCCGCGCCGAAGCGCAATTGCACGCGGCCACCGCCGAAGTGGGCGTGGCGGTCGCGCAGCTATATCCAGACATCTCGCTGACCGGCCAGGTCGGCACGCGAGCGACCAAAGCGAAATACTTGGCGCGCTGGTCGAGTCTCTTCTGGTCGGTCGGGCCGAGCATTTCGCTGCCGATCTTCGAAGGCGGCGCGCTGCGCTCGAACGTTCGCGTGGCAAAGGCGCAAGCCGCGCAGGCGGCGCTGCAATATCGGCAGACGGTGCTCACGGCGCTTCAGGATGTGGACAACGCGCTCGTCGCATATCGGACGGAGCAGGACCGGCGCGCGGCTCTGGTGCGTACCGTGGAGGCGAATCGCGTGAGCCTGCAACTCGCGACGGACAGCTATCGCAAGGGACTGACAGCGTTCGTCACGGTGCTCGATGCCGAGCGCCAGCTTGCGCAAACGCGCGAACAGCTCGCGCAGTCGACGGTGAACGTGACGACAGATCTAATCGCCGTGTACAAGTCGCTCGGCGGCGGATGGCAGGACGATGCGCAAGACGGCGCGAGCAAGAGCGCCGATGCAGGCAACGGCTAGCGGCGGCGCTTCTTCCAGTCGTAGTCGGCGGGCGGGTCCGCGACGCCGGGTTTGCCGACCGATTGCGGATTCTCGCTGCACAGCGTGACGAAGCCGACCGGTTCGCCTTGCGCCTGGCGCTTGCGCAAGGCTTCGGCAAAGCGCAGCGCCTCGGCGAGCGCGGCGGCGTCGAACTGCTGGTGACGCGCGTGGCTTTGGGCGTCGGCATCGCCTTCGAGCCAGTAGACGACGAACATCGTGTGCCTCCGTAGGGAGCGAGCGTGCCGCTCGCAGGTGAACTGGGTTCTTCTTGGTGCAAGCGTCCGGCCCGCGCGGCGTCCGGGTATTCCCGGGGTGCAACGTTGGCGCGCGCCGCACTGTACGGGCAAACCCTGAATGCTGCGTCGCGGAACGCGCGTTGCTAAAACAGTCGGTCAATCCGAGGCCAAAAAATGCAATCAACGCAACGACAAGCACGCGTACCGGAAGAAGCGGTGTGGCAGATTCCCGTTCGCGCTGCGCATCACGACGAACCGCGCGTGCTCATCGCCGACGACGACCTCGACGCCACGCGCGCCATCTGTCTCGCGTTCGAGGACGCCGACTTCAACGTGCGCGCCGTGCACACGGGGCTGGACGCCGTGGCGCTCACGCGCAAGTGGCGGCCCGGCGTCGTGCTGCTCGATCTGATGATGCCGCTCGGCGACGGCTGGGAAGCGGCCGAAGCGATTCGCGCGCTCGATACGTCGATGATGCTGCTCGCGCACACCAGCCGCACGTGCCCCGACGATTGCGCGCGGGCGCGCCGCACCGGGTTCAACGGCTATTTCGTGAAGCCGAGCCCGCTGGATCGCATGATCGACGTGATGCGCGCCTATTATTCGACGCACGAACCACGGCGCGAGCGCGAGTGCTGAAGGCGAGCCGCGCCGGGTGACTAGACTTGCTTGAGACGGCGCAGCGCGTCGTTGCGCGAAGTGCCGGCCGCGGCTGGCGGGCTCAGCAGCGCGCTGTCGTTGCGGTCGACCGGCCGCGCGGGCAGCGTGCGTTGCAATCCGGCGCTGAAGCCTTTTCTGAACGCGCGGCGGTAGGTGCGGCGGTACGCCTCGTCCGTCGATACTTCGCCGCTGTAGTCGGACAGAGCCTCGGTCAGCGCGCGTTGCTCGTGCGCGAGGGTGCGCAGCAGATCGATCAACACAGGCTGGCCGACACCCGCGCCGTCCCCGCTCGCGAGCACATCCGACAGCGCCGCCACCGCACGCGCGACATCGTTGCTGCGTTTCTCGATCGCCACCGGATGCGCGATGACAGGATGCCCTTCGGGGTTGATCGTGATCTTGACTTGGTCCATCTGCTCTTCCTCGTTGCTCGGTACACGGCGCAACGCGCCCGCTCCTTCGCGAGAAAGCATTTCTTTGCATCCGGACGAACGGCTGCGCGCGGCCGCGCGAAGTGTGCCCGAGTCGATCGACGGCGGCAACTGCCGTGGCGCGTGGATGCGGCGTTTCAGGCGTTGACGCGCCGTGCCGGAACTTCGTCCACGGCCACTGCGAGCGCGTCCATCTCACGATCGACATGCTGCTTCAGCACGTCTTCCCAATATTGGCAGTAGCCGGCCCAGAACGGGACTTGCGTTTGCGCGCAGGCATCGGCAGGCAGCGGATGCGGCAGCATGCGAGCGAGCCGCGCGATCTCCCTGCGCTTCCACTGCAGCAGCGTGCGGCGCGGGCCGCGCACGGCCGGGCAGAGTTCGTTCATGCGCGTGATGGCCAGCCACAGACCTTCGGCCGGATGCGAAGCCATGGTCGTGAGAATCGCGGTGTTCGGGCGCGGCCCGCGTTCGTGACACACGACCGCGCCGATCTGCCCGAGGATGTACATGCTTCGTTCGATACGCTCACCGGCTGGCGGCTGCATGGCGCGTCCTTTTTCTGATGGTTGTTTCATGGCGCTCTCGATTGCCTCACGTGCAGCCGGAAGCCGTTGCGACACGGATTCCGGCATCGCGATATTGATACGTTATAGCGTGAGCGCATTACGATACCGTATCGAAAATAATCGGGATCGCATATCGACAAAAATCTACATTGACGACGGGCGCTTTTTGCTGCCGCTGGTCACGGATCACCGCTGCGTGTAATCGATCGGCTCGGGCGGCGCGTTGGCCGCGAGTTCCTGGCGCCGCTGCTCGGTTGCGGCGTGCACGCCCTTGTCGTAGAAGGCTTGCGCGGTGTGTTGTTCGAGCGCGGCGAGCAACGGAAGGCTTTCTTCGGCGAGAGAATGCATGAGATGCAGGATGTCGCGCCTCATCGGCTCGGGCCACGCGCAGAAGTGCTCGAACGCGCCGGGCGCGGCGATCATGCCGACCAGCGACGCAAGCAGTCGCGCGCGGCTTTTGCAATGCTCGCCGATGGGCTCGGCGTGCGAAACGACGACGCGCCCCTGCGCATCCACCGAAATGTCGAAGGACTTCATGCGATACCTCGCTTGCCTCGAATGTCCGCCGTGGCAACGGACGCAAAGCGAGATTACCTGCGCGCGAGGCTTCGATCTGCGCTCAGTTCGGAAACGAAGCCGCGAGCAATCCGAAACAACGCTGGCGAGGATCAGCGCGCATCGAGGCAGAGCACGTGTTGCTCGAAGAGCGCGCGGACGTTTTTGTTCGCGGCGGTGTTGTCGCATGTCGCGGCTGCGACGATTCCCGCCTCGCGCGCAACGAAGATGAACTGCTCGCCGAAGCCCGCCGCGAACGCATAGCGCGGCGCGATCCACCACAGGTAGCCGTACTGCGCGTCCTGCATCGGCGGGCCGCCCTCGCTGTGCACCGACATGGCGTCGTCGATGAACGACGCATCCACGAGTTGCGCGCCTTGCCATGTGCCGCGATCCAGCATCAGCGTGCCGAGCTTCGTCATGTCGCGCGCGCGCAGCATGAGTCCGCGCCCCGCGAACGTATGGCCGTCTTCATCGGCGATCCATTCGCTCGTTTCAATGCCGAGCGGCGCGAAGAGCTTGTCGCGCACATACGCTTCGACGGTCGCGCCCGTCACCGCTTCGACGGCGAGCGACAGCAACTGCACCGCATGCGAGTCATAGCGAAAACGCGTGCCGGGCGCGTCGGCCATCGGACGCGAGAGCACGAAGTTCAGCCGGTCGTCCTCGCCGGCGAGCCGCTCGCACGCGCCGAGCAGACACTTGTCCACTGCGCCTGGTTCGCACTCGAAGCCCGAAGTCATCGTGAGCAGATGGCGCAGCGTGATGCGTCGGACGCGCTCGTCCAGCGCGGGATCGCGCGCCTTCTCGATGATCTCGCTGATCGGTGTGTCGAGGTCCGCGAGCAGCCGCTCGGTCAGCGCGATGCCGACGGCCAGCCCCACGACGCTCTTCGTGACCGAATTGACGTTTTTGAGCGTATCGGGCGCGGCGTCGCTGCGGTAATGTTCGAATTCGATGCGGCCGTCCCGCACGACGACGAAGCTTCGCACGCCGCTGTCCTCGCTTTGCAGCGCATCGCGCAGGGCGCTCGGGTCTTGTCCGTCGACGGAACCGCGCGCCGGAGCGTCTTCCGTTTTCATGTGCATGGTGGTGGTTCGAGGCAGAGCGCAGAAAACGCGCGGGTTCGAATCGTGCTGTAAGTGCTGCAAAATGCAAATCGAGCAAGCCGAATGCCACGGCACACTCAAGCCAAAAGGACTTCATTTGCCCGTCCGACGACTCGCAACGCTCTGGCGTCTTGGCCGGGCGTTCGTCCGCGAAAGCCAATCAGATAGCGACGGCGCGTCGATGCAACGCATCGCGCGCTTCTTCGCCGTGCATGGCGCGCGCGCCGCGCCGCTCGCGGGCGGCGTGCCGGCGTTGAGCCAGTTGCCGCGCGTGTTCTCGCTGGCATCGGGCGCGCTCACGCGGCATCCCGCGCTCGCGGAAGCGGCGGTGCGCGTGGCGCTCTCGGAGATGGAAGGTCTGTTCACGCCCTACGATGCCGCCAGCTTTCGCAGCGCGTGCGCGCTCGCGCTCGCAGCCGCGCCGCGCGCCGAAATCACCGGGATCAGCGCAGCGCCGCTGCGCTCGGGCATTGCGGAGCAGACGCATGCGGCACGCATCGAAGGCGTCCCGGTCCGCATCACGCTGCTTCGCGCGGACGCACGCCAGGAACTCGCCGACGATCTCGATCTGGCGCTCGCCGCCGCGCGCTTCGCCGAGCGGCGTTCGGCGACGGCCCGCGAGTTGCAGGCGGTGCAGTGGTTGAGCCGCGTGCGCGAGAGCGTGCATTCGATGATCGACCTGCGCCAGCGCGCCGCCGATCAGAGCTATCTGCGTTACCGCCTGCGCGACGACGACAGGCTCGCCGTGCCCGAAGTGCTCTGGGACTTTTGTAACGACGCCGTGCTGACGACGCGCGCGATCGACACGGTGCCGCTATCGGACGGCCACGCGCTCGCATCGCACGGTCTCAAACAGGCGGATCTCATCGCGACGCTGATCGAAGCGTTCTTCGAAATGGCGCTCGGGCAGGGCGTGTATCACGCGGGGCTGGACGCGGCAGGCGCGCGCGTCAGCATCGATCCCGGCACGCGCGGCAAGATCGTGCTCGAAGCCGACAACGCCATTTCGTTCTTCGCTGCGCACGAGCGCGATTTCATCGTCGGTGTATCGAACTCGCTGCTCGAAGGCGATCACAAGGCGGCGGCACGCACGCATCTCGAACACGGGCGGCCAGAGGAACACGCGGCGCATCATGAAGTGCGCGTCGAGTCGACGTATCGCCGGGAAGCGGAGCGTTTTTCGTCGACGGATGCGCGGCAGGGCGCGCACGTCTCGCATTTGTTCGATGCGATCGGTAAGGCGCCCGCCGAGCACATGTTCAGCGCGGCGCACGGGCGCATTGCGTCGCGGGCGGTGCTGCTGTCGCGCTCGATGGAGACGATCGAGCGCATGGCGCACACGGTCGCGCCGGATGTCGATGTGTGGAAGATCGCGCGGCGCGTGATCGCGCGGCTCGCGGCGGACCAGTTCGGCTGCCACGGTCTGCTCGCGCACCTGGCGCAGGAAGCGACGCATTGGCCGCAGTTGCTGCCGCGCCTGCCGACTTTGATCGCCAAGCGCGCGGGCGCGTCGCAAGGCAACGCGTTCTGACGCTTTAGCGCGTGCCGGGACTCATGCGCTCGGCAATCGCGCGGCACGCAGACTTCAGCGGCGCGACGTAGGTTTCCATCGGCGTTTCGCTCTTTCGGAAGAGCGGAATGCTCACGCTGACGCAGCCGAGCGGCGCGCCGTTCGCGCCGACGATCGCGCTGCCGTAGCAGAAAATCTGCGCTTCGTTCTCCTCGCGGTCTTCGGCGTAGCCGCGCGTCCGGCATGCGTCCAGTTCGGCATCGAGCGCGCTTCGGTCGACGATGGTGTTCGACGTGAATCGCTGAAACGGGATGCCGTGCAGGAGCGCGTCGCGTTCGGCGGGCGAAAGCGTCGACAGATACGCCTTGCCGACGGAGCTCGAATACAACGTGACCCGCGTGCCGATGCGCGACGCCATGCGCACCGCGTGCGGGCTTTCCAGCTTCTCGACGTACACCATTTCCGCGCCGCTTCTCACCGCCAGATGCACGGTTTCCTGCGTGGCATCACGCAGCGCCTGCAACGCGTCGGCGGCGGCGATGCGCAAGTCGGACCGCTCCCAGCTTCGGCTCGCGAGCGACATCAGGCGCGGGCCCAGCGTATAACAGCCGCCGCGCGCGCTTTCGACGACGAGCCCTTCGGCCATCAACGCGCCGACGATGCGGTACACCGTCGGGCGTGGATAGCCGCTTTGCGTCGTCAGACGCGCGATGGTCGGCGGCTCGGGCGCATCGGCGATGAGCTGAAGTACCGCCATGAACTTGGAGAACGCGGCGGTGCCGGTTGCCTTTGCGGCGTCGAGAGAGGCGGGATCAGCGGCCATGATCGGATAGGGAAGCGGCGGCGCGGCGATTATATCGACGCTCGCTTACGCCACGAGATAGCCGCCGTCCACCGGCACGATCGCACCGGTCATGAACGCCGCCGCCGGCGAAGCCAGAAACGCGACGACGCGCGCCACGTCCTCCGGCAAGCCCCAGCGTTTCATCGGCGTGCGGTCAAGAATGGCTTGCGAGCGGCCGCCGTCGTCCTGAAGCGCCTGCGTGAGCGGCGTGGCGATCCAGCCGGGCGCGACCGCGTTCACGCGAATGCCGTCTGCCGCATAGGCAATGGCGAGCGACTTCGTCAATTGCGCGACGCCGCCCTTGCTCGCGCTGTACGCGGGCACGAGGCCGCCGCCGAAGAATGTCAGCATCGACGCCGTATTGACGATGCTCCCGCCGCTTTTCGCGAGCAACGGCCGCGCGGCGGCGCACATGCGCATGGTGCCGTTCAGGTTGACGGCGATCACGCGTTCGAACGTCTCGATGTCGTGCTCGTCGCCGCGCTTGATCATGCCCGCGCAGTTCACCAGCACGTCGAGCGCGTCGAGGCGGTTCATGAGATCGGCGGTGCTCGCGACGTCCGCGACATCGAGCGCCGTGACTTCGATGCCGCCGCCGAGCGCGTCGCGCTGCGCATCCGTCGGCGCTATGCCCGCCGCGATCACGCGCGCGCCGAGCGCGGCGAACTGCTGCGCGATGCCTGCGCCGATGCCCTGCGTGCCGCCCGTTACGACGACGGCCTTGCCTTTGAAGAGATCAGTCTGGAAGGTCATATCGGTCACCCTCAAACGACCGGCACGGCCGACGCCGGCTGCTCGGAATCCTGAATCGGCACGCGGACGACGAACATATAAACGAGCGCCGCCGCGAACGCGACGCCCGCGCTGATCAGGAACGCGTTGACGAACGAATGCGTCTTGTCGACGACGAGGCCCGTGATGAACGGCGCGAACGAGCCGCCGAAATAGCCGCCGAAGTTCTGAATACTGCCGAGCGACGCCACCATGTGACGCGGCGCCGCCACCGAGACGAGCGCCCACGCCGCGCCGCTCGCCATGTTGACGAAGAACATCGCCGCCGAGAGATACGTGATCGCGAGCGCGAGGTTCGGCGTGAACGCGGCCGGAACTGTGAACAGCGCCGCGCCGATGAGTCCGGTGCAGATCGGCCACTTGCGGCTGCGGATCGGTGCGACGCCGCGGGCCATCAGTCCATCGGCGATGAAGCCGGACGACAGCATGCCGAGCGTGCCCGCCAGATACGGAATCGACACGATCCAGCCGGTCTTCGCGATGGTCAGATGCCGCTCGTGTTCGAGATACGCGGGCAGCCACGTCAGATACAGCCACACCATGTAGATCACGCCCATGAAGCCGAAAATCATGCCCCAGGTGGTCGCCTTGCTGAAGAGGCCGCGCCATTCCGCGAAGCTCATGCTGCGCTCCGTGCGCTGCGCGGGCTCGCCTTCGGTCAAGTGCGCGATTTCCTGCGGCTCCAGCGCAATGTCTCGCCGGTTGCGATACACGATGTACCAGCCGATCGCGACCGCAATGCCCAGCACGCCCATGATGACGAACATGTTGCGCCAGCCGAAGCTCAACAGCAGCACGGTCAGAATCGGCGGGGCGAGCGCGGGGCCAATGGTCGAGGACGTGACGAAGATGCCGGTCGGCTTGCCGCGTTCGTGTTGCGCGAACCATTCCGAGACGACCTTCGCGCCGGCCGGAAACTGCGGCGCCTCGCCGATGCCGAGCGCGATGCGCGCCGCGAGGAACTGATGCAGGTTCGTGACGAGGCCGCCGAACAACTGCGCGACGGACCAGACGAACATGCCGAGACCGAGCATGATGCGCGCGCCGAAGCGGTCGAGCATCACGCCGATGGGCAATTGCGAGAACGCATACGCGAACGAGAACGCGGACAGCAGCAGCCCCATCTGCGATGCGGAGAGCCCGAGCTCCTGCGTGACCGAATGATTGGCGATGGACAGCGTGCTGCGGTCCAGATAATTCACGATCCCGGCGAGCGTGAGGAACGTGAGCGCGATCCATTGAATGCGCTTGATGCGTGGCGATTTGCTCTGCATGGTGTCTCCCCGATGCGTTTCGTTGACGCTTCGGCTGCTTATGATGGTTTGGCTATTTAATGGACGAACTAGCGAATGAACTGATCGACGAAATCCGCGCCCAGCCCGACGGCTTCATAGTGCTTGCGGCACATGTCGACCTTGGTGAACACGTCCTCATAGCCGGTGTAGTTGCCGTACGGATCGCAATAGAACATCACGCCGTTCACCTGAAAGTACGTAATCATTTCTTCGACGTCTTCGGGCACGTAGAGCGTATGCGTTTCGCCGGGCGGCTCGAAGACATAGCTGCCTTCGGTGGCGACCCAGTCGTGCTCCAGATACCGCCAGCGGCCCTTGAGCACCATGCCGTGCACGGCCTGCGGATGACGATGCCGCGAGAGCACGCCGGACTTGCGCACGCGCAGCAGGTTCATCCAATAGCCGGTGGACACGTTGAGACAGAGCGGGCGAAACCAGACGTTCTCGGCTTGCGGAACCCATTCGCGCTCGTCGGTCGGAATCGCATGACCGATCACGATTTCTTTCTGCGCTTCCTTGGGATTGGGGAATTGGTACGGCGTCATTGCGTCCGCCGACGGTTTTGGCGCGGGCATCGCGTCTCCTGTGTCCATAATGTGGATCGTGAAATCAAATTATGGACAGATGGTCGCGCCGCTTGCAGGAATTGTCAAGATTTGTCAGCGACCGCAGAAATCGGCGGACGAAAAAAAAGCGGGCCCGGAAACCGGACCCGCCTCTTTCACCGATGCCTGCGGCGTTAGCGCGCCATCATCAGCATGTGGACGTTATGCATGACCCATACCGTACCGACGACGATCACGAGCGACATCAGGATCGTGTAGGCAAACGACAGGGCGTGCCAGCGTTGTCCCTTCGACGTGTTCACGTGCAGGAAGAACACCACATGGACCACCATCTGAATGGCGGCCAGCACCGCCAGCCACACGATGCCTTGTTCGCCCGACACCTGGGCCGCCGTGACGAGCCAGAACGAAACCACCGTGAGAACGACGGCCAGCACGAAGCCGGCGAGATATCCGCCCACGGTGACGCGCGGAATATCGCTATGCGTTATATGCGTATGAGCCATTAGACGACGCTCGCAAGGTAGACGAAGGAGAACACGCAAATCCAGACGATGTCGAGGAAGTGCCAGAAAAGGCTGAGGCAGGCGAGCCGGCGGATCTGGCGTTCGTTCAGCTCCGGCTTCTGCATGATTTGCAGCGCCAGCACGACGAGCCACACGAGGCCGAGTGTGACGTGCAGACCGTGCGTGCCGACGAGCGTGAAGAACGACGACCAGAACGCGCTGCGCTGCGGACCCGCGCCTTCAGCGATCAGATGGGCGAACTCGTGCACTTCCAGCCACAGGAAGCCCGCGCCCAGCACGAACGTGACGAAGAGCCACGCGAGCACGCCGCCCGTCTGCTTGCGATGCGCCGAGATCATCGCGAAGCCGAACGTCAGGCTGCTTGTGAGCAGCAGGCCGGTTTCGATCGCGACATCGCGCAGGTTGAAGAGATCCTTGGCCGTGGGGCCGCCCGCGAACTGGTTCGCCATCATCGCGAAGGTCGCGAAGAGGGACGCGAACAGCACGCAGTCGGTCATCAGGTAGGACCAGAAGCCAAACACCGAGTGAGACGGCTGGTGTTCGTGCTCGTGCGCGTCATGCGCGGAAAGCGTCGATTGCGACATTTACAGCACCTCCAGTTCCAGTTCGCGCCCCGCGCCGGTCTTGGCGGGCGACTTCGGCGGACGGTTCCGCTCTTCGGTCGCCTTCACCGTGGCGGCGGGGATGATGTAGCCGGCGTTCTCGCCGAAGCTGTAGCCGATCACGACCGCAGCGACGCCGATCAGGCCGACGATAGCCAGCCACCAGATATGCCAGATCGCCGCGAAGCCGAACGCCAGCGCGAACACGCCAACGAAGAAACCGGCGCTCGTGTTCGACGGCATATGGATGTCGCGGAACGGACGCGTTTCGACGCGGTTCGTTTCCTTCGCGTGGGCGAAGTCGTCGAGTTCACGGACAGCCGGCACATGCGCGAAGTTGTAGACCGGCGGCGGCGAGCTGATCGACCATTCGAGCGTGCGGCCGCCCCACGGGTCGCCCGTGACATCGCGATAAGCCGGCTGATTGCGGCGAATCACGCTCACGACGATCTGCGCAACCTGGAACGCGACGCCCAGCGCGATGATGCCGACGCCGCACGCCGCGACCACCAGATACGGCTGCCACGCCGGATTGTCGTAGTGGTTCAGGCGGCGCGTCATGCCCATGAAGCCGAGAATGTAGATCGGCACGAACGCGACGAAGAAGCCGACGAACCAGCAAACGAACGCGTTGCGACCGAGCTTTTCGTCGAGCTTGAAGCCGAACACCTTCGGCCACCAGAACTGCACGCCCGCGAAGTAGCCGAACACCACGCCGCCGATGATGGCGTTATGGAAGTGAGCGATCAGGAACAGGCTGTTATGCAGCACGAAGTCCGCGCCCGGGATCGCCAGCATCACGCCCGTCATGCCGCCGAGCGTGAACGTGATGATGAAGCCGATGGTCCACAGAACCGGCGTGGTGAACTGCACGCGGCCGCGATACATCGTGAAAAGCCAGTTGAAGATCTTCACGCCGGTCGGGATCGAGATGATCATCGTCATAATGCCGAAGAAGGCATTGACGTTCGCGCCCGAGCCCATGGTGAAGAAGTGGTGCAGCCACACGAGGAACGACAGCACCATGATGCAGCACGTCGCCCAGACCATCGTCTTGTAGCCGAACAGCGGCTTCTTCGAGAACGTGGATACGACTTCCGAGTAGATGCCGAACGCCGGCAGAACCAGGATGTAGACCTCGGGGTGGCCCCAGGCCCAGATCAGGTTCAGATACACCATCGGGTTGCCGCCGGCATCGTTCGTGAAGAAGTGCATGCCGAGATAGCGGTCGAGGCCCAGCAGCGCGAGCGCGACGGTCAGAATCGGGAACGTCGCCATGATGAGCACGTTCGAGCAGAAGGCCGTCCACGTGAACACGGGCAGCTTCATCCACGTCATGCCGGGCGCGCGCATCTTCACGATGGTCACGAAGAAGTTCACGCCGGTGAGCAGCGTGCCGACACCGGACAACTGCAGCGCCCAGATGTAGTAATCGACGCCGACGCCCGGGCTGAACTGCGTTTCCGACAGCGGCGGATACGCGAGCCAGCCGGTCGCCGAGAACTCGCCGATGAAGAGCGACAAGTTGATCAGCACCGCGGCCATCGCCGTCATCCAGAACGACAGCGAGTTGATGAACGGGAACGCAACGTCGCGCGCGCCGATCTGCAGCGGCACCACGAGATTGAAGAACGCCACGAGCAGGGCCATCGCCATGAAGAAGATCATGATGGTGCCGTGCGCCGAGAAGATCTGGTTGTAGTGATGCGGCGGCAGGAAGCCCGGCGAGTCGAGCGCGACAGCCTGCTGCGCGCGCATCATGACGGCGTCGACGAAGCCGCGCACGAGCATCAGGCCGGCGACGACCAGATACATGATGCCGATGCGCTTGTGATCAGTCGAAGTCAGGTACTCGCGCCAGAGCCAGCCCCATTTTCCGAACTTGGTGAGAAGGGCGGCCGCACCGAGCGCCATGACCGCCATGAGGACGGTCGCCCCCATGATGATCGGCTCGTGGTACGGGATCGCCTCAAGCGTTAATTTGCCGAACATGGCTTACCCCTTGGTTACGCAATTCGTGCCAACGGTGACATTCCCGTTGTTGTACTTGCCGACGATGTTGTTGAAGAGCTTGGGATCGACGGTCGAGAAATAGCGGACCGCGACTTCTTCGCTCGGACGCGCGACGCCCGCGTAGACGTTCATGTCGAGTGCTTCGGGCGCGGTCTTGACCTTCTTGACCCACGAATCGAAGTCGGCCTGCGAGAGGGCGAGCGCGCGGAATTTCATGTCGGAAAAGCCCGCGCCGCTGTAGTTCGCCGAGATGCCCGCGTAGTCGCCGGCGTGGTCGGCTTGCAGGTTCAGACGCGTCTGCATGCCCGCCATCGCGTAGATCTGACTGCCGAGCTGCGGGATGAAAAACGAGTTCATCACGGAGTCCGACGTAATGCGGAAGTTGACCGGCGTGCCGACCGGGAACGCGACCTGATTGACGGACGCGATGCCGAGATCCGGATAGACGAAGAGCCATTTCCAGTCGAGCGCGACGACTTCCACGTTGATCGGCTTGACTTCCGACTGAAGCGGCTTGTACGGGTCGAGCTCGTGGGTGGTCTTCCACGTCAGGGTGCCGAGAAACAGGATGATGGCCGCGGGAATCGCCCATACGACGACCTCGATGGCCGTGGAGTGCGTCCATTTCGGCGCGTACGTGGCGTTCTGGTTGGACGCGCGATAGCGCCAGGCGAAGATCAGGGTGAGCAGAATCACCGGAACGACGACGAGAAGCATCGTGAAAGTCGCGGTGGCGATGAGCGAGCTTTCCGCCGCGCCGATCACGCCTTTCGAATCGAGCACCTCGAGATTGCATCCCGATAAACAGACACTGGCCAACAAACCCGATAACAATGGCGCTGCTAAACGGTGAGTATTTTCATTCATTGCATTCGCTGGTTTTTTGGATCGAAGCGTCCTGGGAAGAACGCCGTTTCACGGCGTTGCGCCGCGACGCGATCATGCCACGCGAGATTTATCGCGATGTTGCGAATCTATGGAATTTGGTCGTAAAACGCGGCGTTGCGACGCTGTGTCGCGCGGGCTATGCCTTTCGAATGAGCGCGCTCTTGCCATGCTTCGAAGCGTGGCCGCGCGAGAGCGGAACCCGCCATTTTGCCGATACTGCCCGACGCTGGCGAGCGTTATGCGCGTGCCATAACGAATGCATCAAAATTTGGCATGTCGAATGATATTTCTTGTCAAATGGTGTAACGCGTGGCATCGGCGGGAACGTAAGCCGTCAAAATGCGAGGCTCGAATCGCAGGCGCACGTTGGCCCATGAGCCGATGCCACAACATGAACAAGAAACTCATTCTCCTTGCCGCCAGTCTCTTCGCGCCGATGCTCGCGCACGCCGGTTGCGAGGACATGATGCAGACGTGGGCAAACACGCTGCATCCCGAAAAGACGCTCGATAGCGCGCTCAGCGTTTGCGAGGCGTGGCCCGCGAGCCCCGCGTTGACGCTCGCGGCGCTTGCGTTCTCCGGCGACGGCACACAGTCGAAGGAAAACGCGAACGACCTCGAGGTGCTCGTCGCCGATACCGCGACCGGCGAGATCGTGGCGCATGTATATGAGCCAAGTGCGATCAGGCAGCGCGCAGGCGCGTCGGCCGATATCGCGCTCGACACCGCGCCTTATCAAGTCGCGCCGACGCAGCGCGCGTTCGGCGTGCGCATGAGTTCCGACGGATCGTCTGGGCCCAAGCCACATGGCGAGACATCGCTGAGTCTCTACGCATTCGACGGCCAGACGCTGCGCCCCGTGCTCGACCGACTGACGATCTCGCAGGCGAGCGGCGAATGGGACACGCATTGCGCCGGCTGGTACGACTCCACCACGCGTACGCTTTCGACGGGGGCGCCCGGCGCCGAGGGCTATGCTTCGCTGAAGATCGCCGAGATGACGGTGCATAGTGTGTCGCGCATCGCCAAAGGCGTGTGCGTCAATAAAAACGGCGCGCCGAAGCGAAAGAACTTTACGCTCGCCTATCGCGACGGGCGCTACGCTGTGCCGAAGGAATCGCAAATTAAGGGCTGATGCAAAGTGTAGTGCCTCGTTGCTTTCTATGCGGTCTGTGGTAAGGGCAGTTCGTTACGAGCGACGCATTGCGCCAATACCTTGCTGATCTCCCGTGCTGACATTCCAAGCTCATGCCCTGATTGACGTTCGTGTTCGAATTACGTCTACGTTCTGGAATCGGCGATCGCGGACGAGCACCGCGAATCGATGTGACGATCGTCAATGAAAGCAAATGCAGGCTGCTTGTCGACGCCAATGGTCAGGGCTACGATCTTGATGACATCGGCAGATTCGTGGCGTGCCGCTGTCGTCATGCCGACGGTGTCGAAGGACGTCGACGAGTTGACCGTCGCACTGCGCGAAGGCGCATGCGGCTATTTGCCGAAGAACATCGAAGCGGAGGCGCTTTGCGTGGCCCTTCGAAAGGCGGCGGGCGAACCGGTTATCGCCGATGACATCACCGCGAAAGCTCGTCGCAAGCACGCGGCGGCCCGGCGACGCTAGCGGAAGCCGGGCACGAGCCACTGACGTCCTCGCTGGCTAAGAGCGCCGTGAAGATCCACGTGCGAAAGATCTTGCGCAAGCTCAACTGCACGAGTCGCGTCCGGGTCGCGCTCTATGCCGCGGGACACGACGCCGACCGATCGGACGCAGCGACCGCGAAAACTTAGCGGCGCATCGACGGCTCTTGCCAACCTATCAGGCAGTCAGATCATGAATCGAAATCAAGCTGGAATCCAAACTTCTCCGAGCGCGGGAAAGAGCGCGTTCGCGCCGCTCGTCATTCGCGGGCGCAGCGTGCTGCCGATCGTGCAGGGCGGCATGGGCGTCGGCATTTCGGCGCACCGACTCGCGGGCAGCGTGGCGCGAGAAGGCGCGGTCGGCACCATCGCGAGCATCGATCTGCGTCACCATCACGCCGATCTGCTCGACATGTGCCGCGCCGATCCGTCGCGCGAAACGCTGGAGCGGGCGAATCTGACCGCGCTCGAGCGCGAGATTCGCGGCGCGCGTGAACTGTCGGAAGGTCGCGGCATGATCGCCGTGAACGTGATGAAAGCGGTCAGCGCCCACGCCGACTACGTGCGCGTGGCGTGCGAAGCGCGCGCCGATGCGATCGTGATGGGCGCGGGCTTGCCGCTCGATTTGCCCGATCTCACGCAAGGCTGCGATATCGCGCTGATCCCGATTCTGTCCGACAGCCGCGGCGTCGCGCTCGTGCTGAAGAAGTGGATGAAGAAGGGACGCTTGCCGGATGCCATCGTGATCGAACATCCGGCGCATGCCGGCGGACACCTCGGCGTGAACGACGTCTCCGACATGGACAACGAGCGCTTCGGGTTCGCGCGCGTGCTCGCGGACCTGGAGACCGTCTTCGCGTCGCTCGGGCTGGCGCGTGCGGACGTGCCGGTGATCGTCGCGGGCGGCATCAACAGCCACGAAGCCGTGCGCACATGGCTCGCGGCCGGCGCCAACGGCGTCCAGATCGGCACGCCGTTCGCGGTGACGGAGGAAGGTGACGCGCATCCCGAATTCAAGCGCGTGCTCGCGCAGGCGACGCCGGACGATATTGTCGAGTTCGTCAGCGTGACCGGCCTGCCTGCGAGAGCCGTGAAGACGCCGTGGCTCATGCGCTACTTGCGCAACGAAGAGCGCATCCGCACGAAGATCGGCGCACGGAAGCAGACCTGTCCGACGGCGCTCGAATGCCTGAGCGCGTGCGGATTGCGCGACGGCATCGAGAAGTTCGGACACTTCTGCATCGACACGCGGCTCGCGGCGGCGCTGCGCGGCGATGTGGGCAACGGCTTATTCTTCCGGGGGCGCGAGAAGTTGCCGTTCGGCGCGGCGATCCGCAGTGTGCGGGATCTCATCGAACTATTGCTCACCGGCAGCACGCAGGCGGCGGTCGCGGCTTGTTGACTAAGCAACGCGCGGCGTTCGTGAGAAACATGACGAAGCCGCCATTCGTGAACGTTCGAACTCGTTCTGTTGGCCGGCAGTCGGGCGCGTCGTAGCCTCTTTGAAGGTGCCAGCCGCATCGGACCGAGGATCAGGAAGACATGGCAAAGCGATTTCCCCTTCGTCCGAAGCACCCGGAACGCAATTGCTGGGGCCGCGACCATTACTGCGGAGCGAATGCCCTGCTTCGCGGAAATGGATGGAGCCGCACGCAGCATCCGGCGGAGTTGCTGGGCGAAAACTGGTACACGTTCGGCGACTGCGGGCTTGACGTAGTGGACGAGTCGACCTCCACCACGTCGGCCGCGACGAAGACGCGCTAACGCCTGAATCATCCCGGGAACGCGAAACGCAGTGATCCTCGAGCCTCACGTCGAATTCGGCCTTCTCCTAAACGCCGACCGTTACGGCGTGCCTAGAATTTGGGCAACTCACACCACGCGTTGCCACCGTCATGCCCACGAAGCTCGAATTCGACACCCCGGAAGGCCGGCTGTCGCTGTCCATCGATGATGTTCAATTCATGGCCTACGACGCCGGCGACGCCACGTTGCGTTCGATGCGTCAATTCATCGAACGCATGCGGGCGATGGGGCTCGGTCAGATCGCCGAATCGCACGCAAGGTTAATCGCGCAGAACAAGCTTCATGTGATCGAGCTTCGGGAAGCACGTCATGACGCCGAAGCGCTCCTCGCGTGCGGCGCAATTGGCGAGGCTATTGAAGACCGAATCACGCCTCGAATCGAAATGCTTCGCGAGGACATTGCGCAGACGCATGCGCAACTGCGCGCGAGCGTCGAACGGCTGGCCGCGCTGTCGGCAGCTTGCCATGAGGCGTTGCAGCAAATTCCCGGATATCGGCCGCCCAGCCGCCTGCGCGACTAATCGGCGACGCCACGCCGCGCGCGAATTCACCCGCCCGAATACCTGCGCAACAGCGCGCTAACATCGATGCGCTGCCCTTGCAGCAACAGCAGCCGCGCGTGCAAGACAAGATTCTCGATGACAAGCAGCGCCGTGGTGAGCATGTAAGTGACGTTCACATCGCCGGCATTGAGCCCGCTCGCCTGCAGGCTGCGATGCCTTTCCAGAAGCGATGTCAAGACAAGACCGCGCAGTTCCGGCTCGCCGAACGGCAGGTCGCCGTAATCGACGGGATCTTCGCGTTCCAATTCCTCGAGCAGCCCTGTCAATTCGCTGATGGTCACTTCCATGGCGTCTCCGGCGAGCGGTTGCGTGGATGGCGGACAGCGTCTTGATGATGCCACGTCGCAAGAAAATGCGGTGGCGGCCGCAACAGGCGCTGCTCTTCGCGCTCAAAAGCTGACTGTCGCTGTGATCGTGTCTGAGTAGGTGCCGGCCGGCTTCGATGGTTGAGCCGGCACCTGACCGTAGACAACAAACGATTGCGACGAGCCGACGCCCGTCCCCGTGTTCGTCGTCGTGCCGTTGGTGCCATCGCCCCACGGCTGAGTGCGGGCCGCGTCGGTGTATAGCTGGTAGTCGACCGTCGCGGCGCCCGATTGAAGCCCTAGCTTGCGCATTGCGACGGTGCCGCCGGCTGTCGTGCCGCCGTCCAGTGCGACGGTGTACGGGGCGCCCGAGACGCACGTCACTTGCACGGTGCTCGTCGCCTGAAGCGGCTGGTTCAGCAGACTCGCCGCGGGAAAGGCGAGCGGCGCCGCGACGATGTTGCAGTCCGCGACGACGTTCGCGGAGAGCGTGAAGCTCGTTCTCCCGCTAGGACTGATGAAGCTGGTGCAACTGGGCGGCGTGCCCGTGTATCCCGAGTAGGCGAAGAGCGTGTCGTTGGTCGTGAATGTCAGCGTATAGCTGCCGACAATGGCCGAAAGCTGATTCGCGTCGACGCGGCCATACATCGTCACATTGGTGGATGCGCTTCCCGCAGTCACGGGCAAATCCAGCTGGACGAGCGGCGGCGATCCCGACGAATAGTACGAGCCCCATGCCGTTTGATGCGACGCGTCGGAATAGATGTTCGCTGTCAGCTTGTTGCTCGACGGTCCGCTCAAAGAGCGCTGCGTGAACGTGGTACCTGCAGGCGCGCCGAGGCTCAGGCACAGCCTCACGGTCGCCGTCGAAAAGCCGGTGCAACTGACGCCGAGCGTTCCTGCCGCGTCGGCGGGCACACCGCTGATCGTACTCACCGCGCCGAAGCTGATGTTGCTCGTGGTGAACGTACAGCTTTGCGACCACGCGATACGCGGCAGCACCGCCAACAGCAACGCGCAGAGCGCTAGTCGCCTCCAGTCGAGCGTCCGTCTCGCGGCATCATGCATAGCGTGCGTCCTTGGGATCGAGATTCGGCATAGGCCACGGCGCGTCACGGTTTTCTCGTCGCGCGGCACGCGATCGGACCGAGCTGCGGCATCGTCCGTGCCGTCGATGGATCGAAGGCCACGTCGGCCGCGCAGTCGATGCTCTTGCCGTGGATGGTAACCGCGTTCATCGCGGACAACTGTTCGAAGAAGGCGACACCGTCATAACCGACGACTGCCGACGCGCCCGTGTCCGTCACCGTCGCGATGCTGCCGGGCGGGATTGCATTGCCATTGGCATCGACGAAACTCACCGACGCGCCTCGATAACGGCTCAAGCCGAAGCGCGCCAGCACGCCGGCACGCCGCTCGGGCGCGACATCCATTTGTGTCTTGTCGATCATCGTGTCGGCCGGTAAAGCAAGCGGGTCGATGGCGAGCTGATTGCGCTGATACGACAACAGGTCCGGCACGAGCAGGTAACCGTCGCGGTTGGTCACGCCGACCACGCGGTTCTCCTGCAACACAGGCACACGGGCGACGCCGTCTGTCGAGACGAGCGCGAAGCCGTCGCCAAGCGAGCGCGAGGCCAGAACGGTGCCGTCCATCGCCACGATCGCGCCCGCTGCTTGCAACGTGCTCGTCGTGGTGCCATTGAAACGCTGCGCCGTCGCCTGGAAGTCGCCGAAGCTCGCGCGGTAATTCGCGCCGGCAAAGGCATGCCGGTAATCCGCGCCCGCGCCGCCCTGCACCGCCCAGCCCCATCCGCCGGTGAAGTCGGCCGGGCGCGACGCGCTGACATCGGCTGTCGTATGGCCGCCGGATTGCGAAACGGTCGCGCTCGCGGACGCATTGCCGCCCAGACTCAGCGTCAGACCGATCGATCCGCCATAGACCTTGGTCTGCAGGAAGTCGCGAAAGACACTCGCGAAAAGCGACCAGCGCGCGCCGAGCTGGGCGTTATAGGCGAGCGTGACGACGCGCGCATGGCCCGAGAACGTATCCTTCGAGTCGATATAGCTGACGCTCGCCGACTGCGTGCGAAAGAGCGCCACGGACGCGGTCGCCTGATAGAGGTGTTCGAAGGTCGATGCGCCGCCGAGCGACGCGATGTCGCGATAGCCGCTCGTCGCGCGCGTGCCTTGCAGGTTCACCGAGAAGCGCGGGCCGATATATTGATAGCCGAGACTCGCGAGCGCGCCCGACTCGCCGTTCCCGTTGCTGCCCGCCACCGCGGCGCTTAATGTGCCCCGGTTGCCCAAAGCCAGGACCGCGCCGCCGCCGCCGTTGCGCAGATCCTTTGCCGCTTCCGCGTGCGCCTGAAGCGTAAGGCTGTCGCTCATTCCGTAGTTGAAGGTGCCGCTGAATACGGGCGACGAGTCGTACGACCAGGATCGCAGCGTGTAGTCGTTGCGAAGGAAACCGAACTCGACGGAGTAGTCGAAGAGGCCCTTCGCGAGCAGGCGCGTGTCCACATAAAGGGGCACGCTCGTGGTCACGCGCCGGCCCAGCGCGTCGGTGACGACGACCTGCGCGACGCCCGCGCCCGTCAGGCTCGGCGCCTGCGCGATCTGAAACGGACCCGGCGCCACGTCGCCGCTGTATTGCCGCAGCCCGTTGATGTACAGATCCACCGCTGAGGGCACGGCGGCGGAGCCCGTGAACATCGGCAGCGGGAACGTGATGAGGTCGGGACGAAGCGCGAAGTCGCGCCGAATCTGAATGCCCCCGAAGCGAACTGAACGCGACCAGGCCAGCGATCCGGAGATGGCGTCGCCTACCGTCAGCGAGAAGAGCTTCGTGGCGTCGGTGTACGTCCAGTTCGTGTCGAGGCGCGTATAGCGGTTGAGATCGGTGCCGTTCAGGTACGTGCCCGTGTTGTCGAACACGCCGAACGGCGAAAACAACCGCTGCTCGCTCCAGACGCCGAACTGATCGCCATGCACTTCGCCCGACGAGCGTTGATACGTCGCATCGTAATTGAGGACGAAGCCGGTGCCCGGCGTCGCCTTCGGCACGGCGGGCAAGCGGTAGCCAATTTGTTGAGCGATCTGCCGGTCTTTGGCGACTTCGAGCACGGCTTGCTGAGTGCGTGCCACGTAGGTCGCGTGCACGCCCGGTATCGACGCAAGCGCGACCCAGCCATCCGCGCCGGGCTTGACGTCATCCACGCGAATGCCCGCGTTGACCAGCGACTGCGGCTCCGCGTAGAGCTCGCCGCCGCGCAATTCGAAGCTCGAAGGTTCGCCCTGGCTCGTCCCATTGACGACGATTTCGAGCACCAGCGATTCTGTCGCCGGCGCAGCCAGAGGAGCGGCTCGCGAAGGCGTGCTGCCGGTGAGACTCGGTAACGCGGCCGGACTGCCGCCTGTTATATCGACCTGCGCGACGGCCGATTGCCCGATGACCGACAGTGCGAACACGACGCGGATTCGGCGGCATCGCCGGCTCAGTCGTGTTCGACGTTTGTCGCGCGCGGCGCTCACGGCGCGGCCCGAAGCGGCGAGTCAGCGCGAACCGCTGCCGACTAGCGGCGCCTTCACGCCGTTGCCGTTTACCGTGGCGGTCACGTCGCCGCTTCGTCCGTGCAGTTGCCCAGCGACGCTTGTCAGCGGCCATGAGCGCGTACGGCCGGGCAGCACGTAGCCTAGCAATCCGGCCGCGACGGGCACACTGGCCCCGGAGACCGTGAGCGAGACCGCGCTCAAGCGCGCGTGCGTCTGTCCGGTGTTGGATACGCGAAGAAAGGGCTGCCCGCTCTTCTCGACAATCGACCAATGCAAGTCGGGCGGCGTAGCCTCGCCCGCTGGCGCAACGAAAAGCGGCACCGAATATCGGAAACGAAACTGCACGCCGTTGCGTCCGCTGCTGCCTTCCGGCGGCAGTTCGTCGATCAACAGCCTGTATGAGCGCTCGCGTTCCGGAGCGGCGCGGTCGGCGCGAATCACGCGGATGACTTGCTGGCCGCCCGCAGGGATTTCGGCGATGGGAGGACTGGCGAGCAGGTCGCGCGTCGGACTGAGGCGGTCCTCTTCGTCGGCCTGGTCCCAATCGAATGCGCGCACTTGAGCGTGAATGGCGACGTCGCTGTCGTTGCGCAGATTGAGCACCTTACCGGCTTCCGTGGCGTCCAGTGCAATGGAAACCGGCGAAATCTGTAACGATGCCGCCTGCGCCGACGTGACCTGAAACATTGGAAAGACGAGCAAGGCGAGAGCAAGCAGTCGACGCATGAGTCGCCTCCTTTTAGGGCGTCCGGTCTCGCCTCATCTGATATAACGCGCGCTGCACAAGCGCAAGCGCCTCGCATGAGCGAGGCGCCTGAAACATCTACAACCGGTGTCGATCAGAACACGACCGTGGCCGTGACGGTGGACGTGTACGTGTCCGCGGCGGGCGTCGCTTGTGCCGGGACGCGGCCGAAGACGGAGATTGTCTGCGCGCTGCCATTGCCGACGCCGGAAACCGTGTCGCTGCCGACCGTTTGGCCCCAGATCTGCGTGTGCGCCGAGTCGCGGAAGAGGTTGTATTGCACGGTGCCCGTGTTCGCCGCGTTCTTGAGCGTGCGGGCGGGGATAGTCGATCCGGCCGGGCTGCCGGCGTCGAGCGCGACGTTGTACGGCGTGCCGACCGTGCAGGTCACGGCGAGGTTCGTCGACTGATCGATGTTGCTCGCAATGACGCCCGTGGACCCGAAGTTGAGCGGATTGGCGGCGATGGAGCAGTCGTCCTGGATGGTCAGCGTCACCTGGAAGGTCGCCGTCTTGCTGGCTGCAAAGAGACTGGGCGACACGCCAAACGCTGTGCTGGCGATCAATGCAACGACTGCGGCTTTCTTGAACACGCTTTTCATGCTGACTCTCTCTAGTGGAAGACGATGGAAAACTGTGCTGTCCGGTCTTCGCGATTCCGAACAGCTTCGACGGACACACAGATTAGTGAGAGAGAACTTCAGAATGAATGAGACGGCTCCTAAATTGAGATGGGGCACGGCGGCGCCACGGATCACGTTTGCCTTTCCGTGACGCGCGCTTCAACGAGTTACAAGCAAGGCGGCGCGGCTTCGGCGCATGCGGGCCGCTTCAATGCGCCACCGCCATGGCCTTTTCCAACGCCGCGATGCCGAACCGCTGCATGATGAAGCTTTGCAGCACCAGGTAGAGGTCCGACTCGCGCGGCCGCGTGCCCCATCGGCTATTGCCGGCGACCGACGCAACCGTGAACCACGAATGCGGCGGAAACAGTTCGACGCGCAGCACGTCGCGCTCCAGAATCCGCAGCCGTCCCGTGTCCGGGTGGAACTCGGCGCTGACTGCGCCGGTCGGCAAATTGATGCTCACCGTCATGGCATTCGCTTTCATCGTGGTCCTCCTCGTGTCGCGTGTGTCGCGTGTGTTAGGCCGGCCGCGTGCATGGCGTCCGGCTCTCTCTCTCGATCGTAGGACGCACATGACGAGCGCCACTGTCTTGCGCCGCTCGCAAGGCGCCGTATTGGCTCCCACGCAACGGCGAAATCCGACGCGCCAGCGCCGCGAAATCGCCCTGACTACCGCGGACTCCACCGTCTCAGCAAAAATATTCCGATAGGCATACAGTAACGAGGCTGCGCGCCGCCGCCGAAGTATCGGCGGGATCGGCAAGAACGGAGCAGCGGCTCGGCAGCACGGCGGCGAGCGTTCGCTGCCACACATAAAAAGCCCGCGCGACCCGTGCGCACACGTCTTTTCAGCCGCGCCTTCCCACCGCGTGAAGGCGCCGGCACCCTGTCCACGCATCAAGATCAAGAGGAAGCGACCATGTTCAAAGCCTATTCCTATGCAGCGTCCGCAGCCGACAAGCCGCTCGGCCCGCTCGAGATTCAACGCCGCGATGTCGGCCCGAACGACGTGCGTATCGACATCCTCTTCTGCGGCGTCTGCCATTCCGATCTGCACATGGCGCGCAACGAATGGGGCGGCACCAACTATCCGGTCGTGCCGGGGCACGAGATCGTCGGGCGCGTGACGGAAGTCGGCTCGGACGTGACGAAGTTCAAGGCGGGCGATCTCGCGGGCGTCGGCTGCATGGTGGACTCGTGTCGCGTCTGCGAGGCGTGCAAGGAAGGTCTGGAGCAGTATTGCGAAAGCCCGGAGAGCTTCGTGCAAACCTACAACTCGCCGGACAAGAAGTCGGGCGGCGTGACGTACGGCGGCTATTCGACGTCCATCGTCGTCGATGAAGCCTTCACGCTGCGCGTTCCCGAGAATCTCGAACTGGCCGCGGTCGCGCCGCTTCTGTGCGCGGGCATCACCACGTACTCGCCGCTGCGTCACTGGGGCGTGAAGCAAGGCGATAAGGTCGGCATCGTCGGTCTGGGCGGCCTCGGCCACATGGGCGTGAAGCTGGCTGCCGCGATGGGCGCGCATGTCGTGCTCTTCACAACGTCGCCGAGCAAGATCGAGGATGCGAAGCGTCTGGGCGCGCATGACGTCGTCGTGTCGAAGGACCCGGACCAGATGGCCAAGCACGCCAACAGCTTCGACTTCATCCTGAACACGGTGGCCGCTTCGCACGATCTCGACCAGTTCATCACGCTGCTCAAGCGTGACGGCACCATGACGCTCGTGGGCGTGCCGGAGCATCCGCATCCGTCGCCGTCGGTCATCAACATGATTTTCAAGCGCCGGTCGCTGGCGGGCTCGCTCATCGGCGGCATCGCGGAGACGCAGGAAATGCTCGATTTCTGCGGCAAGCACGGCATCACGTCCGATATTGAGATGATCCGCATGGACGAGATCAACACCGCCTACGAGCGCATGTTGAAGAGCGACGTGAAGTACCGCTTCGTGATCGACATGTCGACGATCGAGCGGTAACCGAGCGCCGGCGAATGTCCACGAACGCCCGTCCCACGTCCGACACGCAGATCTGGCACGCGCCCGATCTCGGCGCGGAACTGCTGCGCGGGCGTTTCGCGGACTTCGCCTACGACGTTCACGCGCACGATACCGCCTGCTTCGCGCTGCTCACGGGCGGCGCGATTCGCATCCGCATGCGCGGCACCGAGTTCGTCGCGCGGCGCGGCGATCTGTACGCCATCGACGCCGACGAGCCGCACGCCGGCTGGCCCGTCGACGGCGGCGGCTGGACGCAGCGCACGCTGTACGTGGACGTCGCGCATCTGCTCGGGTTGACCGGCGAGAAGCGCGCGGGCGGGCTCATTGGCCCGATCATCCGCGATCCGGTGTTGAGCATGGCGCTTCAGGACGTGCATCGGTCGTCGGAAGTGCGCGGTTCGTCGCTGTATCGCGACGAGCGGTATCTCTCGTTCGCGGCGCGGCTCGCGCAACGTCACATGAAGCAGACCACCGCGCCGCGCGAGACGAGCGAGCCGCGCGCCATTGTCACGGCGCGGCGCTTTCTCGAAGATCGTCTCGCCGACCCGCTGCGTCTGCACGAAATCGCGGCGGCGGCCGACCTGCCGCCGTATCGCCTGTTTCGCGCGTTCAGTCGCGAAACCGGCATGACGCCGCACGAATACCAGCGGCAGGCGCGCGTGCGCCGCGCGATGGCGCTCATCCGGCGCGGCAATGCGCTCTCCGATATCGCCGCCGAAACCGGCTTCGCCGATCAGGCGCACTTGACGCGCACGTTTCGCCGCATGCTCGGCGTGACGCCCGGCGCGTACAAGGCGGCGACGCGCGGCTGACGCGCATCACTTCAACAGGCCGAGGTTCGCGACGGCCTTGCTCACCGGCTTTCTGTCGCCGATCAGCGCGACGCCCACATAACGCAGCGCGTCGGTGACGACGGTAGCGACAGCGTCGCGGAAGGCGGCGTAGTCCGTCGTCTGCTGGCCCTGCTCGGGGAACGCGACGACATCGCAATCGGCCGCGAGCGCCTTGCCGCGAATCGTCGCGAGTTCGTCCTGGCTGGCCGCCAGCACCGCGATGCCGACCGGAATCAGCCCCGGATGCGCCACGCCGGACGCATCGACGAGCGGTTCGCCGACGAGCGCCGGGTGCCGCTGCCCGATGGTCAACGCGAGCACCGCCGCCGCGTTCGCGGCTTTGCCCGCGGGCAGCGCGCGGTCCACCACGATCACGCAGCGTTGCGCTCGCGCGCTGGTTTCTGTCGTCTCGCTTGTCATAGAAATTCCCCTTCGGTTGGCAGAAAGCGAAATTGTCGCGGCGCGCGCGCGCGGCGTCTTGAATCCTGTTGCACGCGCGGACGATACGAGTCAGCGCCACGTCACGCAGCATGAAACAAAGTGTCCAGCCGCTTGCCCGAGCCCTGAATGCGAACGCAGAATCGGTGATTGCCTGTATCCCTTATCGAGCTTTCATGACGACCCGAGTCATCAGTTTCTTCGCGAGCCGGGACGCGCACGCGTCGTTCGAGAACCATCGGCGCTATTGCGCGCATCGCGGGTACGCGCAGGAGTTCGTCGATGCGAGCGGCATCGGCTGGACGCATCTGCGCATGCTGCTGAAGTTCCAGACGCTCTTGCGCGCGCTGCGCGCCGCTGCCGACGGCGACTTTGTGCTGCTGCTCACGCAGGACTGCCTGATCGTGAGCGATATCGCCTGCGAAACGCTGATGGCCGACGCTGAGCGCGACGCGCTGATCGTCTCGATGGGCGACGCCCAAGGCGATGCCGTGATCGGCGCGTTCCAGCTTTGGCGCAGTACGCCTGCGTCCCGCGCGCTTGCCGAACGCCTGTGCGCGGGCGCGCGCTTCGGCGGCGCGCTCGCGAGCGAATCGGCGCTCTTGCGCATGACGGCGCCACTCGGCTACATGACGCAGATCGACGGCGCGCATGCCGTCGTGCCCGCCGCGTGGCATATCGATCCGATGTGGGCGCGGCTGCGCGTCTTCGCCATCGCGCTCGCCGACATTCCGGACGCGCCGCCGAACGAGCCCGTCCACGCCGATCTGCGCGATCTTTTTGCCACGCACATCAATGCGTGTCAGGCAAAGGGCGAGGCATATCTGACGCTGCCGGCTTCAGATATCGCGGAGGACGCGTACGAGGCGCTGCGCCCGGATTCGCGCATCGCGCTTGCCATGCTCTACACGCCGAACATTCGCGCGTACGGCGCTATCGCCGAGCGCAATCTGCGGCGCTACTGCGCGCGCCACGGTTATGCGCTGCATCTTTATCGCGATATCCCGCCCGAATCACCGCACGGCGCGAGCGGCAACTGGCTGAAGCCGTGGGTGCTGCGCCGTCATTTGCCTCAGCACGAATGGGTGTTCTGGATCGACGCGGACGTGCTCGTGCTCGATCAGTCGATGCCGCTCGAACGTCTGCTTGACCACCGCGACCGTCTGATCGCGATGGACATGAGCTGGCAGTTCAACTCGGGCATCATGGGCTTTCGGCGCACGCAGGCGAACTTCGACGTGCTGGGCGAAGTGGAGCAGGCGATCGGCGGCGTGACGGACAAGTCGTCGACGTACGCGAGCGGCGGCGATCAGGACACGTTCATTCGAGTGCTCACGCGTCACGGCATGGCAGGCGATGCGGAACTGGTCGACTGCATCACGCTGAACACGCCTTATCAGCTTCAGCGCGCGGACAGTTTCATGGTCCACTACATGCACATGTGGCCGTCGCTGCGCGCGCTCGCCATGCATCACGGCGACCTCGCCAGTCAAATGCTGACCGAGCGCCGCGCGTAGCGGCGGACGGCGTTTGCCGCGACGCAATATGCTGAAATGCCACGAGAACCTAGTCGTTACCGCATTGCAGAGGCCGAGGCCGACACCGTGCGGGCGCATCCGGTGAAGTAAAATGCCAGCCTCCTTCCTTTATACGGCGACGCATGTTGCGCAAGGCCTGGCGCGGAGAAGAACGTTTCTGGAAAGTCTGGTGGCTACTCGGCCTGCCCATCCATCTCGCATGGTGGGCGGTGTACCTGTACCTCTGGGGCAGCGCCGTTGCTCCCGAAGCGTTTTTGCTAATTACCATCTGGTTCTGGCCCGGCACGCTGGGCCTGTTCGCCGCGTGCGGCGCGCTTTATCTCGCGTGGTGCACGGCGGCATGGCGCTGCTCGGGTAACGTCGACCGGCGCATGTGGACGTACGTGGCGCGCGTGCTGATCGGCGTGGGGCTCGGCTCGTTTCTGACGGAGTGCGCGCTCATTCTGACCGCGCCGCTCGTGTCCGGCTGAGGACGGACAACCGAATCGACATCCAGAACCTATCGAGCATGTTCAACGAATTCGTCAAGACCGTGCTCGTGATCGTCGCCGGGCTCTTTCCGATCATCAATCCGCCCGCGGTCGCGCTCGTCGTGTTGAGCATGCTGCCGCATATCAGCGATGCCGAGCGGCAGGAGCTCGCCCGGCGCATTTCGTTGAACAGCTTCGTGATTCTGCTGGTGTCGCTGTCAGTGGGCGCGTACGTGCTCAACTTCTTCGGCATCTCCATCCCGGTGCTGCGCGTGGCGGGCGGCATCGTGGTCTCGATGGCGGGCTGGAGCCTCCTTCAGGCTCCCGACGAAGACGCCTCCGCCGAGCCCACGCCCACGCCACGCAGCGGCGCGTCGCTGCGCGCGAAGGCGTTTTATCCGCTGACGCTCCCCATCACCGTCGGACCGGGCTCGATTGCGGTGGCCATCGCGCTCGGGACCGGCTCGCCGCGCCACGGCTTGCAGCCGGTTCATATCGTCGGCGTGACGGTCGGGCTTCTGCTGCTGTGCGCGAGCATCTACGTCTGCGTGCGCTTCGCCGGCTATCTGGAACGGTTGCTCGGCACCGCCGGCACGCAGGTCGCCATGCGGCTTTTCGCGTTCGTCATCTTCTGCATCGGCGTGCAGATTCTCTGGCTCGGGCTTTCCGAATTGCTCGGCTCCGTGCATCTTGTGAGCAGATAGGCCTCTGCTGTTCGTAAAAACCCCAAGCGACGGTCGTCGATGATAACGCTACCATCGCGGGCATTGAAATGGTAACGCTACCATCAAGGAGACATCGCTTGACCTACGATCCCACGAAACGCAAGACGCCCGAGGAACTGCGCAGCCATCGCTGGTACGGCGTGAACGACCTGCGCTCGTTCGGGCACCGCTCGCGCACCGCACAGATGGGCTATCACTCGTCCGATTACATGGGCAAGCCGGTCATCGCCGTGGTCAATACGTGGAGCGAGATCAACTCGTGCCACACGCACTTCAAGCAGCGCGTCGAGGAAGTGAAGCGCGGCATCTGGCAGGCGGGCGGCTTTCCGGTGGAAATGCCCGTGATGACGCTCGCGGAGCCGTTCCAAAAGCCGACGACCATGCTCTATCGCAACTTCCTCGCGATGGAAGTGGAAGAACTGCTGCGCTCGTATCCGTTCGACGGCTCCGTGCTGATGGGCGGCTGCGACAAGACCACGCCCGGCCTGTTGATGGGCGCGATCAGCATGGACTTGCCCGCCATCTATCTTCCCGCCGGCCCGATGCTGCGCGGCGACTGGAACGGGCGCACGCTGGGCAGCGGGTCGGACACGTGGAAATACTGGGCGGAATTGCGCGCGGGCAAGATCACTGAGGACGAGTGGAAGGGCGTCGAAAGCGGCATCGCGCGCTCGCCGGGCCATTGCATGACGATGGGCACCGCCTCCACGATGACGAGCGCCACCGAAGCGCTCGGCCTCACGCTGCCCGGCTTTGCGTCGATTCCCGCCGTTGACTCGCGGCATGCGCAGTATGCGTCGCTCACCGGGCAGCGCATCGTCGAGATGGTGTGGACCGATCTCAAGCCGTCCGACATCCTCACGCCGAAGTCGTTCGACAACGCCGTGACCACGGTGCTCGCGATGTCCGGCTCGACGAACGCGATCGTGCATCTGGTGGCGGTCGCGCGCCGCGCGGGCGTGCCGCTCACGACCGCGCGCTTCGACGAACTGTCGCGCGTGACGCCGGTTATCGGCAATCTGCGGCCGGCCGGGAAGTATCTGATGGAAGACTTCTTCTACGCCGGAGGCCTGCGCGCGCTGCTCGCCGAACTCGGTGATTTGATCGACGGTTCGCAACTAACGGTCAATGGCGCAACGCTCGGTGAAAACATCGCGGGCGCCGAAATTTTCAATGACGACGTGATTCGCCGGCTTAGCAATCCGCTCGTGCCAAACGACGGCCTCGCCGTGCTCACCGGCAACCTCGCGCCCGATGGCGCCGTCATCAAGCCGGCGGCGATGGAAGCGCATCTGCTGAAGCATCGCGGGCCGGCGGTCGTGTTCAAGGACTACGGCGACATGGCCGCGCGCATCGACGACGAAGCCCTCGATATCACCGCCGATTCCGTGATCGTCCTTCAGCACGCGGGACCGGTCGGCGCGCCGGGCATGCCGGAGTGGGGCCAGTTGCCGATTCCGCAGAAGCTGTTGAAGCAAGGCGTGCGCGACATGGTCCGCATCTCGGACGCGCGCATGAGCGGCACGAGCTACGGCGCGTGCGTGCTGCATGTGGCGCCGGAATCGTTCGTCGGCGGGCCGCTCGCGCTGGTGAAGGACGGCGACATCGTCGAACTGGACGTGCCCGCGCGCCGCCTGCATCTCGACGTCAGCGAGGAAGAACTCGCCGCGCGAAAAGCCGCCTGGACGCCGCCGAAGCGCCCGTTCGAGCGCGGCTTCGGCGTGATGCATCAACTGCACGTGACGCAGGCGAACAAGGGCTGCGACTTCGATTTCCTCGAAGAGAAGACGGCCGCGCACGGCGGCGAGCCGGAAATCCACTAATCACGATACCCACACCATGACGACACAAGACATCGCCATTTCCGACGAAACGCTCGATTCGCTGCGCCACGTCAGCACCGCGACGCTCACGACGCAACTCTTCAAGCGCGGCCTGCGCAACGTGTTCCTGCAAGGCGTCGCGCCGCTCGTGAAGCCCGCGAAGGGCGCGACGAATCTCGTCGGTCCGGCCTTCACGCTGCGCAACATCCCGGCGCGCGAAGATATCGATCACGTCGGCGTGTTTCAGGACCCGGATCATCCGCAGCGCAAGGCGGTCGAGAGCGCGCCGCCGGGCAGCGTGCTCGTGCAGGATTGCCGCGGCGATCGCACGGTGGCATCGACCGGTTCCATTCTCACGACGCGCCTGAAGGTGCGCGGCGTCGCGGGCATGGTGTCGGACGGTTGCGTGCGCGACAGCGGCACCATCGGCGAAATCGGGCTGCCGCTTTTCTGCGCGGGCGCGAGCGCGCCGCTCAATCTGGCGAAGCATCACGCCGTCGACATGAACGTGCCGATCGCGTGCGGCGGCGTGGCCGTGTATCCGGGCGATATCGTCGTCGGCGATGTCGATGGCGTCGTGATCGTGCCGCGTCACATGGCCGAGCAGGTCGCGAAGGATGCCGCCGAGCAGGAATTGCTCGAAGAGTTCGTGACGACGCGCGTGGAAGCGGGCGCGCTCTTGCGCGGCACGTATCCGCCGAATGAGGAAACGCTCGCGGCGTATGCCGAATGGCGTAAGACGCGGGCGTAGCAGGCGTGAGTTTGTTGGCAGCATGCGTGTCCGAACCCGCGCCGAGCGGCGTGGGTGGCGGATCGCGTCGCATCTGACGGCGCAACCGGCCAGCGCCCGGCGCGGCGTGAAGGTGTGCGGTGGAGCGCAAACGGCACGCGACAGCCTTGCAGTGCGCTGCAGTCACGCACTAAAGCGCGCCGCTCAGCCGACCGCCCGGCTTCGGGCCTGCCATTGAACAATGCAACTCGCTATCGATGAGCCTGCACCGGACTCGGCCGCTGCGCACGGAACCGCTAGAAGCTGGAGCGCCAACCGCAGCGCACACCGAAGCGCCAACCGAAGCCCCGACAGCCCCGCCCTGGAGACACCGTGAACACCCGATCGCCGCTTTCCCGCAACGCGCCGTTGACCGTCGACGAGCCGCGTCTCATCAACCGCCTCGCATGGCGGTTGATGCCGCTCGTCGGCCTGCTGTATCTCGTCGCGTATATCGACCGCTCGAACATCGGCTTTGCGAAGCTGCAGATGCTCGGCAGCCTGGGCATCTCCGAAGTGGCGTACGGGCTCGGCGCGTCGCTGTTTTTCATCGGCTATCTGATCTTCGAGATTCCGAGCAACGTGCTGCTGCACAAGTACGGCGCGCCGCGCTGGATCGCACGGATCATGCTGACGTGGGGCGTCGTCACCATCCTGCTCGCGTTCACCACGAACGCGACCATGTTCTACATCCTGCGGTTCTTGCTCGGCGCGTCGGAGGCGGGGCTGTATCCCGGCGTCATCTATTACCTGACGCTGTGGTTTCCGCAGCGGCATCGCGTGCGCATGCTCGGGTATTTCACGCTCGGCAGCAGCATCGGCAACATGGTCGGCGCGCCGATCTGCGGCTACCTGCTCGACAAGGCGTGGTTCGGCCTGCAAGGCTGGCAGCTGGTGTTCATCGTGACGGGCGTGCCGTCGGTGCTGCTCACGGTGGTCGTGCTCTTGTGGCTGCCGGCATCGCCGAAAAAAGCGCGCTTTCTCTCCGACGACGAAAAAAGCTGGCTCGACGCCACGCTCGAAACCGAACGCCAACAGGCGAAAAAAGCCGAAACGAGCCACGCGAATGTCATGCGCGTGCTGACCGAGCCGCGCGTGATCGGCATGGCGCTCTACTACATGATGCTGTCGATGTCCGTCTATGGCGTCAGCTACTGGCTGCCGACGCTGGTGAAGGGCTTCGGCGTGTCGAACACGACCAACGGCCTGCTCAACATCGTGCCGTGGCTCGCGGCGACCGTCGTGCTGGCGTGGGTGCCCGCGAAGCTGCGCGCGGCGAACGGCTCCGACCGCCGCACGACCATGGCGATGCTGACGGCCGCACTGCTCGGCGTCGTCTTCTTCCTCGCGAGCGTGTTCCTGCCGACCAACACGCTGCGCTTTATCGCGCTATGCCTCGGCGCGCCGTGCATGTACTTGCTGCTGCCATGCTTCTGGACGATTCCGCCGAAGTTCCTCACCGGCGCGCGCGCGGCGGCGGGCATCGCGGCGATCAATTCGCTCGGCAATGTCGGCGGGTTCATCGCGCAGAATCTCGTGCCGTGGGTGCGGCAGACGAGTGGCAGCGTGAAGGCGCCGATGCTGA
Source organism: Caballeronia sp. BCC1704 (assembly GCF_902833455.1). Classification (NCBI taxonomy): domain Bacteria; kingdom Pseudomonadati; phylum Pseudomonadota; class Betaproteobacteria; order Burkholderiales; family Burkholderiaceae; genus Caballeronia; species Caballeronia sp. BCC1704. The sequence goes on from NZ_CADFFT010000005.1 coordinate 393,934, forward strand.
TTCCGGCTGCGTGCCTGATGATTTTCGCCGTCGTGACGATGCTGCTGATGCGGCGCGGGAACACACGCGGCGACGCGGCCGTCGATGCGCCCGTGAAGGCCTAAAATGGCGCGCTTTCTCCGATCCGCCTCTGATGCGTCAATCCATGCATGACCAAGCTCGCCGACATCTCTGACGACGCCGCAAAGGCGGGCCCCGCGCCGCGCCGCACGCGTGGCACATCGAAGGGCGTGCGCATCACGGACGTGGCGGCGTCCGCGGGCGTCTCTCCGATCACCGTCTCACGCGTGTTCAACGCGCCCGAGACCGTCGCGCCCGAGACGCTCGCCCGCGTGCGCCGCGCGGTGAGCGAGCTCGGCTACGTGCCGAACCGGCTGGCGGGCGGTTTGTCGTCGGCGAAATCGCGGCTGATCGCGGCCATCGTGCCGACCGTCGCGCATTCGCTCTTCTCGGAAACCGTGCAGGTGTTCAGCGATACCATGTCGCGCGCCGGCTATCAGGTGTTGCTCGGCCTGTCGGGCTACAGCGACGAAAACGAGGACCAACTGCTCGACGCCGTGCTGAGCCGCCGTCCGGAAGGCGTGTTGCTGACGGGCGTCGCGCATACGCCGACGCTGCGCGAACGGCTGCGCAAGATCGGCATTCCGATTGTCGAGACGTGGGACATGACCGACGACCCGATCGACATGCTCGTCGGGTTTTCGCACTATCGGATCGGCGCGGCGGTGGCCGAGCGCTTCGTCGCGCGCGGCGCGGCGCATCCGGCGCTCGTCTGCGCGACGGATCAGCGCGCGCTCGCGCGGCGGCGCGGTTTCATCGACACGCTCGCTTCGCACGGCATGCGCGACGTCGCCGATGTGCTGATGCCGCCGCCTTCGTCGGTGGCGCTCGGGAAAGACGCGCTGCGGCGCATTCAGGAGTCGACGCCCGAGGTCGACGCGATATTCTGCAGTTCGGATCTGCTCGCGCTCGGCGTGGTCTCCGAGGCGCGGCGGCTCGGACTCGACGTGCCCGCGCGGCTCGCCGTGTGCGGCTTCGGCGACCTCGACTTCGCCGCGGACACGACGCCCGCGCTCACCACGGTGCGCGTGGATGGCAAGCGCATCGGCGCGACCGCTGCGCGCTGCCTGATCGACCGGCTCGGCGGCGCCGCGCCGGTTGCGCCGGTCGATGTCGGCTTCGAGATCATCGAGCGCGAGACGCTCTGAGGCTTCAGTCGCCTTCGACGAACGCCTTCAGCAAGTGATGCGCGATGGCGAAAGCCTTGGGCGCGTTCAATCCTTGCGGGTGCGTGCCGTCGAGCATCGCGCGGACTTCGTCGCGGCTGAACCAGCGGGCGTCTTCGAGCTCTTTTTCGTCGACGGTGATCTCCGTGCCCGTCGCTCGCGCGAAGCAGCCGATCATCAGCGACGACGGGAATGGCCACGGCTGAGACGCGAAATAGCGCACGTCGGCGCAGCGAATGCCGGCTTCCTCCAGCACTTCCCGATACACCGCATGCTCGAACGTCTCGCCCGGCTCGATGAAGCCGGCGAGCGCGGAGTACATGCCCGTCGCGAATTGCGGCTGGCGGCCGAGCAGGCAGCGCTCGCCGTCGGTGACGAGCATGATGACCACTGGATCGACGCGCGGAAAGTGCTGCGCGCCGCAGTGGCCGCAAATGCGCCGCCAGCCGGCGCCCGCGCTGTCCGTCGGATTTCCGCAGTTCGCGCAGAAGCGGTGCCGCCGATGCCAGTCGAGCATCGACCGCGCTTCGCCGAGCGCGCTTACGAGCGGCGGCGCGACGAGCCCTTGCATGGCGACCGGGCGCAGTTCGATCGCTTGGACGCTCGCGCCCGGGAGCGCATCGGCGGCGGCCTCGGCGGTCGTATCGATCGTGCAGGCGAACAGCGCGCGTTGGTCGGCGTCGCGCCCGAGCAGCACGGTCTGCAGCGGCGTGCCGTACTGCGCGGCTTCATGAGCGAGAAAGAGCGGATCGTGGCCGTCCGTGCGCTTGAATAGCGGCACGTTGTTCACGAAGAGCAGAAAGCGCGTTGCGGCGTCGTCGTTGAGGCTCGCGAGAAACGCTTCGTCGTCGCGCTTCTCGGACATGCGGTCGAGCGGGTCTTGCGTAAAACCGATGGCGTCTGGCGGCGTGGGCATGGTGTGTGCGAAGGTCGGCGGCGCGCGCCGGGGAAGAGTCAAGCGAGCATCGTAGCGAAGTTGACGCATCCTTGCTGACGGGCCGCTATGCTATAAGACGCGGCATTCTGTTATCTGCGACTTGGAATCATGGAGATCAACGAAATTTCGCGCGGCGCCAACGGCGGCACGGAACTCATGCTGCGCCGATTGCATCGCAGCCTCGACGCAGGGCTCTTGTCGAAGTTTCAGATCATCGCGTCGCGCGTTCGCGATATCGACCCGGACAGAAAGACAATTCTGTGGCTTCACGACGTGCCGACCGTCGAGACCGCCGGTCTGAAAAGCGCCGAGTATCGGAAGCAATTCGCGAAGATCGTGATGGTTTCCGACTGGCAGATGCAGATGTTTCACATCTTCCACGGCGTGCCGTATTCGGATTTCGTCGTCATCCGCAACGGTATCGAGCCGATACCCGCGCAGCCGAAGCCCGATGCGGGCCAAGTCGTCAACATCATCTATCACACGACGCCGCAGCGTGGCCTCGCGCTGCTCGTGCCGGCGTTCGAGCGCGTGCAGGCGGCTCTCGGCGGGCTGCATCTGCATGTGTATTCGTCGTTTGCCGCGTATGGGAAGCCGGACATGGACGAACCGTTCCGGCCGCTTTTCGAGCGATGCCGGCAGCATTCCGACATCAGCTATCACGGCTTTCAGCCCTATGAAACCGTGCGGCACGCGCTTCAGCAGAGCCACATCTTCGCGTATCCGTCGATATGGCCGGAGACTTCGTGCCTCGCCGCCATCGAAGCAATGTCGGCTGGCAATCTCGTCGTCGCGCCGAACTACGGCGGCCTCTTCGACACCTGTAACCGATGGGCTCTGAGCTACCAGTGGACGGAAGACGCCGACCAGCACGTCTCGCGCTTCGCGCAGGCGCTGTCCGACGCGGTTCTGCAGGTTCGGAACGATCCGGCGCGCCATGCGGCGCACGTTCGCGCGCAGAAAGCGTTCGCTGACCAGTTCTACGACTGGAACGCCATCGCGCCCGTGTGGGACCGCATGTTGCGCCAATTGCTGGCGTGACGAGGCTTGCCGACCCTTTCGGATTATTCCGCTGGCGCGTGCCGACGCGCGGCTTCTAGAGTTTCGGTCCCCCCAATTCGGAAAGGAGACGCTCGTGGAGTCGAACGTGACGGTGTCGGTCAACGAGAACGGCCATGCGGTCATCACCCACGCGATGCCGCTCGTGGACTATTGCGTGAAGCGCGCCCAGACGCTGCGCGCGATGGTCGAAGTCGTAAGCCGCGCGCACGGCCATATCGACGGGGCGAGCGAGTGCTCGCCCGCGCTCGCGAAACCGCTGATGGAACTGATCCGCGCTCAAGTCGAAGAACTCGCGCCGCTCTTCCGGGCGCTCGATCAACGCGCGTACGAGAAAGGGTTCGACGACGGCAAGGACGTGAGTTACGCGGACAAGAAGGCGCGCGAGGTCTCGAAGGACGCTTCGCCGTCCGCGTGAGCCGGAAGTCACGCGGGCGAGCTTACATGCGCGCGGCGAGGGTCGTCGCGCTCAGGCGTACTTCGCGATAGATCGTGTTCGGATCAAACGCTTGCGCGTTGCGGCGCTCGTTTTCGAGGCACGCCGCGATGCGCGGCGAGATCACGCCTTTCACGCCCGACAGCACGCGCTCGCAGACGCGTCCGAGATCCTTCAGTTCGTCGCGCGTACTCGCTATGCCGTGTGCGCCCGCGCGCTGCATCGCGCGAATCGCGAGTGGATCGCTGTCGGCAATCAAGGCAACGAGCGGCGTGTGCGGCGCGCATTCGCGCAGCTTGCGCAGGATGCCGAACCTGTCGGCCGCCGGGCGCGTATGCGCACCGAGCGCGCCGCCCACGATCACCAGTTCCCCGTCCGCGTCGCGCAGCTTTGAGAGCAACTGCTCTTCGACCGTCGCGCTCGCGACCACGCGATAACGCTCGCGCGTTTCGAACCACGTCTGCAGTCCCAGCACGATGACCGGCTGCTCGTCTGCGACAACGACCCTTATCTTGTCCTTGCGTAACATTTCTTGCCTCGACCCAGTGATTGTTTCGTCATTTCCGTGCGAGCGGTTCTCGTGACAGCTTCGCGACGGAACCCCGCACGGTAGCAAAGGCCCAGTCCGGCGACAATGCGGCGCGCGCGGACGCTGCGTCGCACAACAAAATTTTCTCGTTCCGGTGCGCGAAGTTGTCGATTCGCCGCCACGTCGCGCGTCGTCGATATAACCGGCATGCAGCGCGCCGACCATTCCTATGCGAAGTTTCCTGCGGAGTCTGCCGATGAGTCTGATCCTTTATGCCCATCCTTTTTCGTCGTACTGTCAGAAAGCGCTGATTGCGCTCTACGAGAACGAGACGCCGTTTGCCTGGCGGCCGCTCACGCCCGACGCGCCGCAGTCTATGCGCGAACTTGCCGAGATCTGGCCCATCAGAAAATTTCCCGTGCTGGTCGACGGCGGCAAGCCGGTGATCGAAGCGACGATCATCATCGAATATCTGGACGTGTTCTATCCCGGCCCCGTGCGCCTGATTCCGGACGATCCGCGCGCGGCGCTCGAAGTGCGCTGGATGGACCGCTTCTTCGACAATTACATGGCCACACCGCAGCAGAAGATCGTGTTCGACTGCATGCGGGCCGAGAATGAACGCGATGCCCGCGGCGTCGCGGACGCCCGCGCGATGCTCGATACGTCATACGCGTTTCTGGACCGCGTGATGGCGAACCGCGAATGGGCCGCGGGCGATGCCTTCAGCCTCGCCGACTGCGCCGCCGCGCCGTTCCTGTTCTACGCGGACTGGACGCATCGGATCGGTGACGTTTATCCGAACGTGATCGCGTATCGCAAGCGGCTGCTCGCGCGGCCGTCGTTCGCGCGGGCGGTCGACGAGGCGCGGCCGTATCGGCCGCTCTTTCCGCTCGGCGCGCCGGATCGCGATTGAGCCGAATTCAACTCAGGAGAGCCAGCATGACATCACCGACGACGACACGTGTTCCGGCCGCCGAGTTGGCGAACCGCGCCAGCATGCGGTTTCCGAACGAAAGCGCCGAATACCGCCGGGCGCGCACCGCGTTGCTCGCGGAGGAAATCGAATTGCGGCGGCACATCGAACGCGTCGCGCAGATGCGGCGCGCGCTGCCGCCCGGCGGCGAGGTCACGGGCGACTACCGCTTCGAAGGCGAGCACGGTGTCGTCGATATGGCCGGTCTGTTCGGCGACAAGCAAACGCTCGTGACGTACAGCTACATGTTCGGACCGCAACGCGAGCGCCCGTGTCCGATGTGCACGTCGCTGCTCTCGGCGTGGGAAGGCGAAGCGCGCGATATCGAACAGCGCGTCGCGCTGGCGGTGATCGCGCGCTCGCCGCTGACACGGCTTCTTGCCTTCAAGCGCGAACGAGGCTGGCGCGATCTCAAGCTGTACTCCGACGTGAACGGCAATTTCAGCCGTGATTACCACGCCGTTTCGAAAGACGGCGGCGACGAGCCGGCGCTCAACGTGTTTACGCGGCGCGACGGCGTGATCCGCCATTTCTGGAGCGGCGAAATGGATTTCGCGACGGCCGATCCGGGCGAAGATCCGCGCGGCGCGCCGGACCCGATGCCGCTTTGGACCGTGCTCGACATGACGCCGGAAGGACGCGGCACCGACTGGTATCCGAAGCTCGAATACGTCTGAGGCGTCGGCGGCGTATCTGTCAACTTGAGTCATATCTGCGCGACGCGGGTCAACTACCGCGACGACATTGCGTTATGGGCGAGCCGGTTCCGGGTGAACCGGCGTTACATGGAGAAGCTCGCTCATGGTCGCAAAGGCATGGATTCGCCGTTCGCGCGTGGCCGGTGTCGCATCGGTCGGCGCATGGATGCTGCTGAGCGGCTGCGCGGCGCATCGGCCCGCGGTCGCAACGCCGCCGCCGCAGAAAAAACCGCAAGAGGAAAGCGCGCCCGCGGCGGCATCGGCGGTGGATGCGGTGGTTGCGTCGGCGCCCGATGAGGCATCGGCGGCGGCGCCTGAGCCGTCGCCGTCGTCATCGCCCGAAACGGCCTTCGACGACGCATCGCCTGCGTTTCGGCAAGTCGGCGAGGCGTCGTATTACGCTGGCAAGTTCCAAGGCCGTCGCACTGCGAGCGGCGAGCGGTACGACATGCACGCGCTCACGGCGGCGCATCGCACGCTGCCGCTCGGGACGTATGTGCGCGTCAGCAATCTGTCGAGAACGAAGTCGGTCGTCGTGCGAATCAACGATCGCGGGCCGTTCGTGAAGACGCGCGTGATCGATCTGTCTTTCGCCGCCGCGAGCGTGCTCGGTCTGCAACAGGCCGGACGCGCGCGCGTGGTGCTGGAACCGGTGACGTCCGTCGCGCTGGACCTCGCGCCGACGCACGCAGCGTCGGCTCACGCCGCTCACACCCGACAGCATCGCCACACGAAAGCGGCCGTCAAGCCGGTGATGCTGCATATCTCGCATGTCCGGCATCGCATGCCGGCGCACAAGCACTAGCGCGCGAGCGCAGCCAATGCGCTAGCGAAATTGCGCGGACGGATACAATGCGGCGGCGCGCACGGCCGCGCGCCTCGCCGAGTCTCCGATCCGACACATGAACCCATCACCCCGCGCGTTTCTGCTGGGCCCGTTGCTGAAGCGCGTTTCCCGGTCTTTCTATCTGACGCTGCGCGTCCTGCCGCCCGGCATGCGCGACCCCATCGGGCTCGCGTATCTGCTCGCGCGGGCGGCCGATACCATCGCGGATACGTCGCTCGTGGCGCCCGAGCGGCGTCTCGCATTGCTGCTGTCGCTGCGCGCGCAGGTCAACGGCGAGCCGGACGACGGCGCGCTCTCGCGCATCGAAAGCGAAGTGGCGGGGCAGCAGGCGCAGCCCGACGAACGCACGCTGCTCGAATCGCTCGGCGCGGCGCTCGCGATCCTGCGCGAGACGAACGCCGCCGACCGCGCCGCCGTGCGCGACATCGTCACGACGCTGACCACCGGCATGGAGTTCGATCTGCGCACGTTCCCCGACGAAACGTCCGAGCAAGTCGTCGCCCTGCAACGCTTCGACGAACTCGACCGCTATACGTATCTCGTCGCGGGATGCGTCGGCGAGTTCTGGACGAAGATGACCTACGCGCACAGCCCGGCCAAGCTGAAGGCCGCGCCCGACGCGATGCTCGCGCGAGGCGTGCGCTTCGGCCAAGCGTTGCAGATGACGAACGTGCTGCGCGATTGCGCGCGCGATTTGCGCATCGGCCGATGCTATCTGCCCGGCGACATGCTCGCGCGTCATGGCCTGACGCCGACGGATCTGCTCGATTCAAGCGCTTCGGCGGGAGCGCGGCCCGTGCTCGCGGACCTGCTGCGCACGACGCTCGCGCTGTATCGCGATGCGCTCGACTACACCTTCGCCATTCCCGCGAGCGCCGTGCGGCTGCGGCTCGCGTGCCTGTGGCCGATCATGATCGGCCTGGAGACGCTGGTGCTGCTTGCGCGCAACGACGCGTGGCTCGACCCCGCGCGCGTCTCGAAGGTTCGCCGCAACGACGTCTATCGCATCATGGCTGCGTCGCTGCCGCTGGTCGCATCGAACAGATTGGTGCGCGCGTGGGCGTCGCGTCGCATGGGCGCGATCGAAGCGGAACTCAACGCCGCAACTCCGCGATGATGCGTTCCGCCAGAAAATCGCACGGCGGACGCTTCGAGGCCGCGCTGCGCGCGAGCACCACTTCCAGCGCCGCGATTTCCGGCAACCCGTGCGCTTGCCCGAGCAGCGTGAACCGCGACGGCACCGCGCATTTCGCGAGCGGCGCGACGGCGAGACCGGCTTCGACCATGGTCAAGAGTCCGAGCAGGCTAGGACTTTCGTAAGACGTGCGATAGCCGATGCGCGCCCGCTCCAGACTGCGAACGGCGTTCTCGCGCGCGACGCTGCCCGGCAGAAACACCGCGATCGGCAGCGGCCGCTCGCGCCAGATTTCGTTGGCGCTCGGCGCAGCGGCCCAGACCATCGGCTCGTGCCGCAGAAACTCGCCCGTGATGCCCTTGATGCGCGTCGCGCAGACGAGATCGACTGCGCCGTCTTTCAGCATGGGCGCGAGCGCGGCGCTAGGCAGGCCGACCACCTGAATCTCGACCTTCGGATACGTCGCGGAGAATTTCTTGAGAATCGGCGGAAAGAGCGACGACGCGTAGTCGTCCGGCACGCCGATCACTACGCGCCCGGTCACGTCGGGCCGCACGACCGCCGCCCACGCTTCGTCGCGCAGCGCGATCATGCGGCGCGCGTAGGCGAGCAGCACTTCGCCGTCTTGCGTGGGCACCACGCTGCGCGGCTTGCGCACGAACAGCGCCTTGCCGAGCGCGGTTTCGAGCGTCTTGATCTGCATGCTCACGGCCGATTGCGAGCGATGCACCAGCTCCGCCGCGCGGCTGATGTTTCCGGTGTCGGCGACGGCGACGATCATCGAGAGAACGTCGAGGTCGAGGGCTTTCAGGTTCGTGGTCAAGAGCGCGCGCCATCAGAAAAGCTGAACGGTTCTATCAATATTATGCGATTTTCTTTTGCATCGGGGCGCGGCATAGTGCACGAAAGGAGCGAACCGATGAACGCGCGTACCGATCCCGCCGTGCTGACCGCAGTGCAAACTCTGCCCGAACCGTCGTTTGCGACGGTGGCCTCGGGCATCTCGGTGCCTTACGTCGAATGCGGCGAAGGCGAGCCGTTGCTGTTCATTCACGGTTCGCTCTGCGATTTCCGCTGGTGGAGCGCGCAACTCGCGCCGCTCGGCGAAGACTTTCGCTGCATCGCGCCGAGCCTGAGCCACTACTGGCCGGCCGTCGACGCGTACGTGCAGGGCGACTTCGGCTGGGAAGCGCACGTCGCGGAAATGGCGGACTTCATCGCCGCGCTGGACCTCGCGCCCGTGCATCTCGTCGGGCATTCGCGTGGCGGCTGCATCGCGTTTCATCTGGCGCGTGAGTATCCGCGGCTCGTAAAGACGCTGACGCTCGCCGACCCGGGCGGTCCGCTGCAAACGTCCGCTCAGTCCACGCCCGCCGCGCTGCCGCCCGCGACGAACGCGCTGCGCACGCGCGTCGCGGAACTGATCGAAGCGGGCGAGTTCGACGCGGGGCTCGAAATGTTCGTCGATTCGGTCAGCATGCCGGGCTTCTGGCGCAAGAGCACGGAGAGCTTCCGGCGCATGGCGCTCGACAACGCGCTCACGCTGCCGAAGCAGTTCCGCGATCCGCTGCCCGCCTACACGCGCGAGGCGGCGCGCGACATCAAGTGCCGCACGCTTTTGATCGACGGACAGAAGAGTCCGCGCATGTTCCGCAACAACGTCGAAAAGCTCGACGAGTGGATCGAATTCGCCGAGCGCGAGACGATTGCCGGGGCATCGCACGGAATGAACGTCGCGAGTCCCGGCGCGTTCAACCGCGCGGTGCGGACTTTCGCGGCGGCCTGGTAACGCGCCCGGCCGAACGGTCGTGCGGCGCGCGGCGCGACTGCTTCTCGTCGTACTTTTTGTGCGAATGTTGTGACATGACAACGGAAAACCGGCGGCGCTCGGGCTAACATCGTCCGCACCTCATTGCCGAGAGAGGCATGTGTGAGCACGGGCCACGACGATCTCGCCGCATGGAACCGCCAGCGCACCGTCACGCTGGCGCTGGAACTGGCCGATAGCGGCCGCTACGAGAATTTCGCCGACATCGCCTACGCGCTGCAATTCGAGCACGGAATGGCTTCCGCGCAGGCGCTCATCGATCATCCGGACATGCGCCGCCAGCTGAACGCGCGATGCGCCGATGCCCGCGAGGCGCTCCTTCCCGACGCGCCGGAACAACCGCAGGCGCCGGAAATGCCGGAATCGCTTTCGGCGCAATCCGCCACGCCGTCATTCTTGCGCCGCGCCGCCGGCGCGCTCCGGCGCGCGGGCGCGAGCACGGCACAGCCTGTCGCGCCCGGCGACCTCAATTCCGCTGCTTCCTGATCTTTCGGCGCGAAAACGCCCCGCGAATGGCCGCAACGCCGGGGATTTGGCGGATTTGCACGAGAAAGCCACGCCTCAAAACCATTAAACTTGAAGGAGTTGAACCAAAAGCCCGGACCGTGCTCGCGCGCTCCGGTGTTTGAACTTTGAGGAGGAATGCTCGTGGCTAACGAGAAGATGCTGGCGCAGATGGCGGAAAAGCAGGGTTTCATCGCCGCTCTGGATCAAAGCGGTGGTTCGACGCCCGGCGCGCTGCGTCAATACGGAATTCCGGATGACGCCTACAACGGCGACGCCGAAATGTTCAAGCTGATGCACGACATGCGCGTGCGCATCATGACCGCGCCCGCCTTCACGGGCGACAAGGTGATCGGCGCGATCCTGTTCGAACGCACGATGGACGGCGAAGCCGAAGGCAAGCCGGTGCCCACGTTCCTGTGGGAAGACCGCGGCGTCGTGCCGTTCCTGAAGGTCGACAAGGGCCTCGAAGCCGAGGCCGACGGCGTTCAGGTGATGAAGCCGATTCCCGGCCTCGACGAGCTGCTCCAGCGCGCCGCGAAGCTCGGCGTGTTCGGCACGAAGATGCGCTCGGTCATCCATCAGGCGAACGAGAAGGGCATCGCGGCGGTCGCGCAGCAGCAGTTCGAAGTAGGCGCGCAGATCATCGCGCAGGGTCTGGTGCCGATTCTCGAACCGGAAGTCTCGATCAAGAGTCCGGACAAGAAGGGCGCGGAAAAGATTCTGCGCGACGAGCTGCTCAAGGGGCTGGACGCACTGCCGGAATCGAGCAACGTGATGATCAAGCTCACCATTCCGGACGAAGCGGACTTCTATCGGCCGCTGATCGAGCATCCGCGCGTCGTGCGCGTGGTCGCGCTGTCGGGCGGCTATTCGCGCACCGACGCATGCAAGCGCCTCGCCGAGAATCACGGCATGATCGCGAGCTTCTCGCGCGCGCTGATCAACGAGCTTCAGAAGTCGATGAGCGACAGCGAGTTCAACGCGACGCTTGCGAAGTCTATCGACGAGATTTACGAGGCGTCGGTCGAGAAGGTCTAAGCATCGACTGACTGCTTTCACGAAAAACGCGCCCCTTCGTGGGCGCGTTTTTCATGGCAGGCCCCGTGCGCAATCCATCCGATTATTAACTGGGGTTTGCCGTTGTTGTGGCGCGTATGCTCGGTCCCTATACTTCAACATATGGGACACGAGCCGCGAGACGCAACGCGTTTCGCCAGCTTGCGGTCGTCATTCGTCACGGCACCGCGTGCCGAACCATAGCCGACGCCCTCACTATGAACGATCTCGCCTGGGGCCTATTCTTTTTGGTCTCCTCACTATCGGCGGTTGCACTGCTTTCCTGCACGATCGCGACCTATCTCGACCTCTGGCATCTCCCTGACGACCGGCTCGACGAAGAGCGCTTTCGCGTTCTGCGCTCGACGTGGTTCTTTTACGCGAGCGCGTGCACCTGCCTCACTTCGGTGGGTTGCCTGCTCTATGTGACGTGATCCACCGAACGACGCAGCGACCGCCTCAAAGCGGAAAGCCGCCCGCGAAAGCCTCGCGCAGGTACCCGATGAATAGCGCGACGGCGCGCGGCACATGCGTCGCATAGGGCCGCACCACGTAAAGCTGATCCGCGAACGCGCCCACGGGCCGCCAGTCCGGCAGCAGCACGACGAGCTTGCCGGCCTGCACCGCCGCTTGCGCCGTGAAGTCGGGCAATAGCGCGATGCCGAGATCGTCGAGCGCCGCATCGCGCAGCAATTCGCTGTTGTTCGCCGAGAACGCGCCGTTGATCGCGAGCGTGAACGGTCCCGCCGTGGTCTTGCGCGCGCCCTTGCGCACGAACGACCAGATGCTCGCGGCTTGCGTGCGCGGATAGTACAGGCAGTCGTGCACGGCGAGATCGGCGGGCGTGGCGGGCGTGCCGCGCCGCCGCAAATAGGCGCGCGTCGCGACGATCACCGAATGCGTATCGCACAGCTTCCACGCGACATGCGTTTCCGGCGCCTGCGCGCTATGACGAATGGCGAGATCGAAGCCTTCAGTCGCAATCGACGTCAGCCGGTCCGACGCCTCCAGTTGCACGCGCACTTCCGGATGCGCGTGCAGAAAGCCCGCGAGCTTCGGCACAATCTGCTGCCGCGCGAAAGCCACCGGCGCCGTCATACGAATCAGGCCGCGCGCCACGCCCGCCATCTCGCGCACGCTCGAAAAACTCGTCGCAATCTGCGCGTACTGTGCGCGCGTATCGTCGACGAGCCGGCGGCCCGCTTCCGTGAAGCGCACGCTGCGCGTCGTGCGCGTGACGAGCGGGACGCCCGCCGCGCGCTCCAGTTCCGCGATGCGCTGGCTCATCGCCGCCTTGCTCACGCCGAGGCGCGCGGCCGCCGCCGTGTAGCTGCCTTGTTCGGCGAGCACCGTCAGCCAGTGCAGATGCGTCCAGAGCGCTTCGATCTTTTGCTCGTCCATGCGCGGATTGTTTGCCATCGTGAACAACGAGTTCAATCATAGCGCCTTTGCACGGCCCGATTCGCTTCCTACACTTGTCGTATTGCCGAAACGTTCGAGACAGGAGACGAAATGCAAGCCTTCAACGATACCGCCGATGTCGTCCACTACATTCACGGCGAGCGAGTGAGCGGATCGGGCGCGCGCTCGCAGCCCATCTTCAACCCCGCGACCGGCGAGCGTCCGCGCAAGCTCGTGCTGGGCGAAGCGGCGGACGTCGAAGCGGCGGTGCAAAGCGCGAAGGCCGCCTTTCCCGCGTGGCGCGACACGCCGCCCATCCGTCGTGCGCGCATCATGCAGCGCTTTCTCGAACTGATGAATCAGCACCGCGACGAGCTCGCCGCGATCATCACGGCCGAGCACGGCAAAGTGTTCACGGATGCGCAAGGCGAAGTGACGCGCGGCATCGAAGTGATCGAATTCGCGTGCGGCATTCCGCAACTGTTGAAAGGCGACTTCACCGAGCAAGTCTCCACGGGGATGGACAACTGGACGCTGCGCCAGCCGCTCGGCATCGTCGCGGGCATCACGCCGTTCAATTTCCCGTGCATGGTGCCGTGCTGGATGTTCCCGGTCGCCATTGCAACGGGCAACGCGTTTATCCTGAAGCCGAGCGAGCGCGATCCGTCCGCGTCGCTCTTCATGGCGAATCTGCTGAAGAAAGCCGGCTTGCCCGACGGTATCTTCAACGTCGTTCAGGGCGACAAGGTCGTCGTGGATGCGCTGCTCGAACATCCGGACGTTCGCGCGATCAGCTTCGTCGGCTCGACGCCTATCGCCAATTACATTTACGAAACGGGCGCGAAGCATGGCAAACGCGTGCAGGCGCTCGGCGGCGCGAAGAACCACATGGTCGTGATGCCGGATGCGGATATCGACCAGGCCGTCGATGCGCTGATCGGCGCGGCGTACGGCTCGGCGGGCGAACGCTGCATGGCGATTTCGGTCGCCGTGCTGGTGGGCGATGTCGCCGACAAGATCGTGCCGCGCCTGGCCGAACGCGCCCGTCAGCTCGTCGTGAAGAACGGCATGGAGCCGGACGCCGAAATGGGCCCGATCGTCACGCGCGCCGCGCTGGAGCGCATCGAGGGCTATATTGCGATGGGCGTGGACGAAGGCGCGCAACTCGTCGTCGACGGGCGCGGCCTGAAAGTGCCAGGTCACGAAGACGGCTTTTTCACGGGCGGCACGCTGTTCGACCACGTGAAGCCGGGGATGCGCATCTACAAGGAAGAGATCTTCGGGCCGGTGCTCGCGTGCGTGCGCGCGAAGGACTTCAGCGAAGCGGTGGATCTCGTCAACGCGCACGAGTTCGGCAACGGCGTCGCGTGCTACACGCGCGATGGACACATCGCCCGCGAATTCGGCCGACGCATCGAAGTCGGCATGGTCGGCATCAACGTGCCGATTCCGGTGCCGATGGCATGGCACGGCTTCGGCGGCTGGAAGCGTTCGCTCTTCGGCGACACGCATGCTTACGGCGAAGAAGGCGTGCGCTTCTATACGAAGCAGAAGTCGATCATGCAGCGTTGGCCCGAAAGCACGGAGAAGGGCGCGGAATTCGTGATGCCGACCGCGAAGTAATATATGAGTGCATGAACCTGGCGCCCGCTGATTTCTCGGAATTCAGCGGGCGTTGTGCGTTGTGCGTGCCGGTTGACCGCGTGAGAGGACATTCGAATGACTCAGCAGACCAGACACAACACCTTGATGCCCTTGCTCGGCATCACGAAGCCGATCATTCAGGCGCCGATGGCAGGCGTGAGCACGCCCGCGCTCGCGGCGGCGGTATCGAACGCGGGCGGGCTCGGCTCGCTCGGCGTCGGCGCGATGAACGCGGAAGGCGCGCGCAGCGTGATCCGCGAAACGCGCGCGCTGACAGACAAGCCGTTCAACATCAACGTGTTCTGCCATCGTCCGGCGCAGGCGAACGAGGCCGTCGAGAAGGCATGGATCGACTGGCTCGCGCCGCTTTTCGCGCAGTACGACGCCAAACCGCCGCAAAAGCTCGCCGAAATCTATACGAGCTTCGTCGTCGACGATGCCATGCTAAAGGTCTTCGTCGAAGAGAAGCCCGCCATCGTGAGCTTTCATTTCGGACCGCCATCTAACGACGCGATAGACGCGTTGCGCAAGGCGGGCATCACATTGATGGCCGCAGCCACCAACTTACGCGAAGCGGAACAAGTGGTCGCCGCGGGCATGGATGCGATCATCGCGCAGGGCGTCGAAGCGGGCGGGCATCGCGGCGTCTTCGACACCGAAGCCGACGACGACCGTATCGGGACGTTCGCGCTCACGCGCCTGATCGCCCGCAAATTCGACGTGCCCGTGATCGCGGCGGGCGGCATCATGGATGGCGCGGGCATCGCGGCGGCGCTCGCGCTCGGCGCGCAGGCGGCGCAAATGGGCACGGCCTTCGTGCCTTGCACGGAGACGTCGATCGACGCGGGTTTTCGCCGTGCCATCCTGAGCGATGCCGCGACTCGCACGACATTCACAGCAGCGATCTCGGGTCGGGCCGCGCGTGGTCTCGTCAACAAGTTCACGGAGCTGGGCCGCAGCGCGGACGCGCCTGCGCATCCGGATTATCCGATCACCTACGACGCCGGCAAGGCCTTGCACGCGGCGGCGAAGGCGAAGGGCGAGTTCGGCTACGGCGCGCAGTGGGCGGGGCAAGCGGCGGCGCTCGCGCGCGAGATGCCGGCTGCGGAACTGATGGCGCAATTGAGCGCGGAACTCGAAGAGAGCATCGGCGAACTTCAGCACTACGCACATGCTTTGCGCATGACATCGACGCTGTAAAGCTAAGTCGAAACGCTTCGTTGGTCAGGCGGTGGCGAGATGCTTCAATGTTTTCTCCCAACCGACACCAAGATCAACGGAGCCCACGATGTCCGATACCGTTTCGCTCGCCAACGAATCTTCCAGCGACACCGCACGCCAGCCCGCCACGTCACACGAGCCGTTTCAGGTCCGCCCGATAGGCGGGCGCATCGGTGCCGAAGTGCGTGGCGTGACGCTCTCGGCGGATCTCGACGATACCGCCATCGGCGTCATCAACGCGGCGCTGCTTCGGCATAAGGTGCTGTTCTTCCGCGGCCAGTCGCATCTCGACGACGCCGCGCAAGAAGCCTTCGCCGCCCGCTTCGGCGAAACGGTCGCGCATCCGACGGTGCCTTCGCTTGCAAGCGGTAGCCGCCTGCTCGAACTCGACTCGAAGCACGGCGCGCGCGCGAATTCATGGCATACGGACGTCACATTCGTCGACGCGTACCCCAAGATTTCGATTCTTCGCGGCGTGGTAATTCCGCCCGCGGGCGGCGACACGGTTTGGGCCAACACGGCCGCCGCATACGAACACTTGCCGCAAGCCTTGCGCGAACTCGCCGACGGTTTGTGGGCGCTGCATACGAACGCCTACGACTACGCCGCCGCGCGCAATACGCCGGACACCGAAGCGGACCGCGAGTACCGCCAGCAGTTCACCTCCACGCTGTACGAGACGGAGCATCCGGTGGTGCGCGTGCATCCGGAGACGGGCGAGCGCACGCTCGTTCTCGGCCACTTCGTGCAGCGGTTCATCGGCTTGTCGCAGCGGGATTCCGACCGGCTGCTCGCGATCTTTCACGATCACATCACGCGTCTGGAGAACACCGTGCGCTGGCGCTGGACGCAGGGCGACGTCGCGATCTGGGACAACCGCGCGACGCAGCACTACGCGGTGAACGATTACGGCGACGCGCATCGCGTGGTGCGGCGCGCGACCGTGCATGGCGATGTGCCCGTGGGCATCGACGGACGCACGAGCCGCATCGTCAAGCGCGAGACGCGCACGCATTGATCTTTGCCGACGCCCTCCACTTCAGCGATCAAGCGATGAAATCGAGCAGACTCTCTGGCCTCATCACACGCAGTCTGGCCGCGTGGTTCGGCGCGGCATTGATATGCGTCGCGCATGCGGCGCAGCCCGACGTGGTGCGCATCGGCGTCGCGCAGCAAGGCATGGGCGATCCCCCGACGTTCGGGGGATCGCCTGCCGCGACCGCGCAATTGCAGCATCGCGTGGAAGATGCGCTGAAGCCCGAGCACATCAATGTGCAATGGCTCTTCTTCAAAGGCGCGGGACCTGCCGTGAACGAGGCGCTCGCGAACAAGCAAGTCGACTTCGCGTATCAGGGCGATTTGCCCTCGGTGCTCGGACGCGCCAACGGGCTCAAGACGCATTTGCTACTCGCGTCGAACGTGCGCACCGGCGTTTATCTCGCGGTGCCGCCGGACTCCGACATCAAGGGCGTAAAAGACCTGAAGGGCAAGCGCGTCGGAATATTTCGGGGTACGAATCTACAGCTCGTGACGGACAACGTGCTCAAGGAGAACGGACTGAGCGAGCGCGACTTGCGCGTCATCAACCTCGATACGGCGGCGGCGCAGGCGGCGCTCGCGTCGAAGGGCGTGGATGCGGTGTTCCTCGACTATTCGCTGTTCAAGTTGCAGCGTCAGGGGCTGGCGAAGATCGTCTACGCGTCGCGCAATGACGGCTTGCAGCTGACGCGCCAGGCGCATCTGCTCGTGCTGGAAGACTTCGAGCACGCGCATCCCGATACGGTGCAGAAAGTGGTGACGGCGGTGGTGCAGGCGGCGCAATGGTCGTCGGATGAAGCGAACCGCAACGCGCTCTTCGCGCTGTGGGCGAAAAGCGGCGTGCCGGTCGAATCGTGGCAGGCCGAGTATGCGAACCAGCCGATGAAGGAACGCATGTCGCCGCTCATCGATCCCTTTCTGGTCGCGCGCTATCAGGCCGTCGCCGACGACGCGCTGCGCCTCAATCTGATCCGTCAGCCCGTCAGCGTCAACGGCTGGTTCGAGCCGAAGTATCTCGACGAGGCCATCAAATCGCTGAAGCTCGATGCCTACTGGCCGCGCTTCGATGCGTCGGGCAAGCCGCAGGCGTGACGCGCTCAACCTTCACGGAGAACAGGCTCATGGCGAACACACTGTCCCGCGCGTTGCCCACGGCCGAGCGCGCCCGCTCTCGCGTGCTCGGCGCGCAGACGCTGCGCGCGGCCGGATGGACCGCGCTTCCCTGGCTTCTGCCCGTTGTGTGCGCGGTGTTGTGGGTGCTCGGCGCGCGTTTCGGATGGATTTCCGCGCAGGTCTTGCCGGCGCCCGCGCTCGTCTTCGAAACGCTCGGCGCGCTCGCCAAAAGCGGCGAGCTATGGACGCATCTGGCCGCGAGCCTCTCACGCGTGGCGGTCGGCTTCATCGGCGGAGTTGCGCTCGGCGTCGCGCTGGGTGCGGCGCTCGGTCTGTCGCGTTCGCTCGAAGCGTATGTCCTGCCGAGCTTCAATGCGATCGTGCAGGTGCCCGTGCTCGGATGGCTGCCGTTCCTGATGATCGTCGTCGGCATCGGCGAGCCGTTGAAGTATCTGCTGATCGGCCATGCTGCGCTCGTGCCGGTCACGCTGAGCACGCTCCAGGGCTTTCGCAATACGCCGCCCGCGCTGCGCGAAGTCGCGTCCGTGTATCGCTATTCGCGCTGGCAGACCATTCTTCACGTCACGCTGCCCGCCGCCATTCCGATGATCGGCACCGGCGTGCGCCTCGCGTTTACGAAGGCGTGGCTGACGCTCGTCGTCGTGGAACTCGTCGCGTCGTCGGAAGGGCTCGGGTATCTGATCGTGTACGGCCGCCAGCTCTTTCAGCTCGATCTCGTTCTGGCGTCAGTGCTGATCGTGGGCGCGATCGGGTTCATCGCGGACCGCTCGCTCGGCGCGGTGGAACGCAGGCTGAATCGCGCGCACGCGGGTTAAGGAGCCGACATGTCCACACTCGAACTCGAAGCCGGAACGCCCGATAAGCAGCGTATCGCCGGTCCGCAGCGCTGGCGCGGCGTCGTGCTGCCGCTCGCGGCGCTCGCGCTGTGGTGGCTCGTGTCGCGTCATGCGCAGCCCGGCCACGGCGTGATGGTCTCGCCCGCGCAAGTGTTTCATGTCGCGCTGGAACAGGCGAAAAGCGGCGCGCTCGCGCGTGCATTGTCGCCATCGCTCGCGCGGGAATTGACCGGCTTTTTGATCGGCACCACGCTCGGCCTCGCCTTGGGCGCGCTGCTCGGCATCTCGCGGCTCGCGCATCGCGCCATTGCGCCGAGCTTCGACACGTTCAAGCAGGTGTCGCTGTTCGCGTGGATTCCGCTCATCTCCGTGTGGTTCGGACTCGGCGATGTCGCGAAGGTCGTCTTCCTCTCGCTCGCCGCGCTGGTGCCGGTC
Source organism: Caballeronia sp. BCC1704 (assembly GCF_902833455.1). Classification (NCBI taxonomy): domain Bacteria; kingdom Pseudomonadati; phylum Pseudomonadota; class Betaproteobacteria; order Burkholderiales; family Burkholderiaceae; genus Caballeronia; species Caballeronia sp. BCC1704. The sequence goes on from NZ_CADFFT010000005.1 coordinate 412,877, forward strand.
GTCGTGCATACGAGCGACGGCATTCGCGCCGTGCCGCCGCAATGGACCGAGGTCGCGCGCACGTTCGGCTACAGCAAGCTGCAAATGCTCGCGCATGTGGTCTTGCCCGCCGCGTTGCCGTCCGTCTTCACCGGTATCTACCTCGCGCTCATCTACTCGTGGCTCGCCACGCTCGGCGCGGAGTATCTGCTGGTCGCGGGCAGCGGCATCGGCAATACGCTCGTGGACGGCAGCGAGCAGTTTCGAATGGACCTCGTTCTGTTCGGCGTCGTCGTCGTCGGAGTAACGGGCTGGGCGCTCAATGCGCTCGCCCGCGCGATACAGCGGCGATGGTTCGATGCATCGCGCTATGTTTGAGGAGAACAACGAATGGAAGCGATAGCAGCGCAGGACGGCAGCCTCGCCTTGCGGCACGTGAGCAAGCGTTTCGCGGGCGACGACAGCGCGCCCGTGCTCGAGCGCATCGATCTGAACGTGCGGAGCGGCGAGTTCGTGAGCATCGTAGGCGCGAGCGGATGCGGTAAGTCGACGCTCCTGCGGCTCGTCGCGGGCCTCGATGACGCTTTCGAAGGCGAGATCGACTTCGACGGCGCGCGCGTGGTGTCGACGGATCTGTCACGCGGTATCGTGTTTCAGGATCACCGCCTGTTTCCGTGGCTCGATGTGGAACAGAACGTGGCGGTGGCGCTGCGCAACGCGCGCTTGTCGAAGGGCGACAAGGCGAAGGCAGTGGCCGAGCATATCGCGCTCGTCGGGCTGCGCGGGTATGAGCGGCACTATCCGCATCAGCTGTCGGGCGGCATGGCGCAGCGCGTGGCGATTGCCCGCGGTCTCGTCAATCGGCCGCGCCTGTTGCTGCTCGATGAACCGTTCGGCGCGCTCGATGCCCTCACGCGCGCCCGCATGCAGGACGAACTGCAACGCATCTGGGCCGCCGAGCGGATCACGATGGTGCTCGTCACGCACGACGTCGAGGAAGCGGTGCTGCTTGCGGATCGCGTCGTGGTGATGCAGGCGCGGCCGGGACGCATCGCCGACATCGTCGATGTCGACGTGCCGCGTCCCCGCGCTCGCACCGATGCGCGACTCGCGCGTCTCAAAGACGATATCGTCGCCGGGTTCTTTTCCGAAGCCGGGCTCTAAGGCTCCGTGGCGGATGCTGGCGCAGGCGCTTCGCTCGCGGCCACGGCAGGCGATGCGGTCGAAGCAGGAAGCAGCGGCGGTACGGCGGGCAGGATCGGCGGCTGAGGCGGCTGCGGCGGCTGAGGCGTCTCTTCCGTCACTTCTGCCGCCGGTTGCGCAGGCGCACGCTTCACACGCACCGGCTTGTGCACCGCCGTCTGCGCGGGTTTATTCGCGAACGTCTCGTCGATCCATCCGCGCAGCCGCGTGACGAAAGTCTGCCACGCGCTCGGCGGTGCCTGCGTGTCGAAGCGCGCTCGCGAGTCGATCAGGCGCGAGCGCAACGCGCGCTGCACGAAGTCGCCGACCATCGGCAACGCGCTATGCGCGCCTTGTCCCCAGTAGTCGCTGCGCAGCGTCACGCGGCTGTCGTTGAAGCCGACCCACGCGCCCGCCACCAGTTGCGGATGCATCAGGATGAACCAGCCGTCCGCGTTGTCCTGCGTCGTGCCCGTCTTGCCCGCCACATCGCCGCGAATGCCGAAGCGCGTGCGAATGGCCGTGCCCGTGCCGCGATTCACGACATCGCGCATCACGTCGACGAGCTTGTGCGTCGCGTCGATCGATAGCGCCCGCTCCGGCGTGCTTTCGAACTGCGCGAGCACGTCGCCCTTGCGGTTCTCGATGCGCGTGACGAGTAGCGGCTCCACATAATTGCCGTTGTCGGCGATGGTGCCGTACGCCGAGACCATCTCTTTCAGCGTCACCGGACTCGTGCCGAGCGCAAGCGACGGCACCACGTCGAGATGACTCTCGCGCACGCCCATGTCCCGCGCGAGACGTGCGACGCGCGCCGGGCCAACCGACTGCATCAGTTGCGCGGTGATGCGGTTCTTCGAGAACGCGATGCCGTCGCGCAGGCTCACCGGACGGCCGCTCGGCGGCGCTTCGTCCGTGGGATGCCAGGTCTCGTTGCCCTTCACCGGAATGGTCACGTCCTGATCGATGAACGTATCCGTCGGCAGCGCGCCGCGCTCGAACGCCGCGCCGTAGACGAAGGGCTTGAACGTCGAGCCCGGCTGACGGCGTGCCTGTTGAACGTGGTCGAACGGGTCCTGCGTGAAGTCGCGGCTGCCGACCCACGCCTTGATCTGTCCGTTGCGCGGATCGAGCGCGAGAAACGCGGCCTGCACGCGCGTCTTGTTCTCGCAGACGTTGCGCATGAACACGCGATCCGCCATCAGATGCTTCAGGGCGTCCGCGTCGGTCGCGCCGGCATCGCGGGCGGCGCGGTATTCGCTCGTCTCGCGCACGAACGCGCGCGCCAGATCGGCGTCCGCGTTCGCGCAGCCGCCGTGTCCGTTCCAAGCGGCGTTGGCGATCGACTGCAACTGATTGCCCTGCCACGTGAGCGCCTGCGTGGCCATCGACTGAAGGCGCGAGTCGATCGTCGTGCGCACGACGAGCCCGTCCGAATAGATATTGAAGTCGTTGTCGTCGGCCCACGCGATCAGCCACTTGCGCAACTGCTGCGCGAAATGCGGCGCGCGTCCCGGCTCTTCGGTCTGCCGCTCGAAGTCGATGCGTAGCGGCCGCTTCGCGAGCGCGTCGAGTTTCGCGGGCGGAAGATGCCCGAAGCGCACCATCTGGCCGAGCACGATGTTGCGGCGGTCGAGCGCACGTTCGGGATTGATCACCGGGTTGTAGTAGCTGTTGCCCTTCAGCATGCCGATGAGCGTCGCGCTTTCGAGCACATCGAGCTGACCCGCGGACTTGCCGAAGTACGTGCGCGCGGCCATTTCGATACCGTAGGCGTTGTAAAGGAACGGCACCGTGTTCAGATACGTTTCGAGAATCTCGTCTTTCGAATAGACGGCTTCGATCTTGAACGCAGTGATCGCCTCCTTGAGCTTGCGCGTGAGCGTCTGCGAGCGGCCGATCTCATCGGGATACAGATTGCGCGCGAGTTGCTGCGTGAGCGTCGATCCGCCCTGGCGATCGCCCGAGAAAGTGTGCAGCGCCGCCGACGCCGTGCGCCGCCAGTCGATGCCGTGATGCGAGTAGAACCGCCGGTCTTCGGTGGAAATGAGCGCGTCGATGACGTACGGCGAGACCTGCTTCACGCTGACCCATTCACGATGCGTCGGCTTGAATTCGGCGAGCAGCTTGCCATCGGCGGAAAGGATCTGCGCGGGCTGATCGACCTTGGCCTTGCGGATATCGCTGATGCCGGGCGTGAACGGAATCAGCGCGAGCACATACAGGACGAAGAGTGCCGGCAGCAGGAGAAGCGTGCGCGGCCGGACGTGCGGACGCAGCCGGGCCGCGAGACGGGCGAGCATCGCGCGGGCGATGACTTTGAATTCGGACGCAATCAAGACGAAACGGCGGGGCGCGGCGTGGAAAACACGCATCGTAACGCATCTTTACAATGCGCTTGCCGGCCGCGCGGCTCGAACGCTCAAGCCTTGCGCACGAACTCCGATTTGAGGCTCATCGCGCCGAAGCCGTCGATCTTGCAGTCGATATCGTGGTCGCTATCCACGAGGCGGATGTTCTTCACCTTCGTGCCCATCTTGATGACGCCGCCCGAGCCCTTCAGCTTCAGGTCCTTGATGACGGTGACGGTGTCGCCGTCGTTGAGCACGTTGCCCGCCGAATCGCGATAGACCTTGGTGGATGCTTCGGCAGCGGTGTCCGCGTTTGCGCTCCATTCGTGCGCGCACTCCGGGCAGACGTACGCGCCGCCGTCTTCATACGTGAATTCGGAATGGCAGTGCGGGCAAGGGGGAAGTGCGTTCATCGGTTGTCCTTCGGGCCGTGCGTGGCGCAAAAGCGCGTGAGTATAGCGCCGCGCACGGCCGCGATTTCCGACGATCCTAAGTCGCTTATTCCCCGCTCGGCGTCGGCGCCAGCCGATGCGTATTCTTCGACGCCTTCGCCGCCGAAGCCGCCGCGTCCGCGACGCCGGCCGCGCCGGAAGGGACATCGACCGGACGCGTGGTCGCGCCCGCCGCCGACGGATACATGACCATCAACGTGCGCAGCACGCCGTTGGTCCAGCCGAAGCCGTCCTGCAACGGATACTCGCCGCCGCCCGCCGCGGTCGATCCCGCTTTCGCGTCCACATCGTATTTCTCGACGAGCTTGCCGGTGTGCTGGTAATACGCGACGTTCGTCTGAATCCAGCGCTCCGCGATTTGCCGCGCGAGCGCGGACTCGCCATAACGTCGCAGGCCCATGATCGCGAGATATTGCAGCGGCGCCCAGCCGTTGGGCTCGTCCCATTGCTGGCCGGAGCGCACCGTCGTGGTCGCGAGCCCGCCCGCGCGCAGCAGTTTCCCGCGAATCGTCGCTGCCACCGCGCTCGCCTGCGCTTTCGTCGCGATGCCTGCGTACAGCGGATACACCGTCGCGGCGCTCAGGCGATGCGTGAGCGCATGCGCGACGAAATCGTAATCGCCGAACGCGTGCAGTTGCGGGTCCCAGAGATGGCTGCGGATCGCCTGCGCCCGCGCGTGCGCGCGTTGTTCGAAGTCTTCGGCTTGCGCGGCATCGCCTTTCACGCGATACGCCCGCGCCAGCGTGCGTTCGAGATCGTAGAGCAGCGCGTTGAGATCGACCGGCGCGAGCGACGTGACTTCGATCGTCGCAAGCGACTTGCCGTCCGAGAACCAGCGCGAACTGAAGTCCCAGCCGGTTTCGCCGCCCGCGCGCAGATTGCGCCACAAGTCTTCGGCATTACGTTGCGGCATCTGTTTCGCCGTCTCCACGTCTTCACGATACGACTCGTCGCGCGGCGTGGCACGGTCGTCCCAATAGCGGTTCAGGAGCGTGCCGTCGGACAGGCGCACGACATGCCGATACGCCTCGCCGGGCGCGACCTTGTTCTCGCCGTCCATCCAGTACGCGTATTCGCGCGCGAGTTCGGGCAGATAGCGCAGATACGCGCTGTCGCCGTCGGTTTCCGCCGCGAGCTGAACCATCTGCGCGAAGAAGGGCGGCTGCGAGCGGCTCAGATAGTAGCTGCGGTTGCCGTTCGGAATATGCCCGTATCGGTCGATGAGCGTCGCGAAGTTATCCAGTTCGTTCTTCATCAACTCGCGCTGCCCGCTTTGCCGCAGCCCGAGCATGATGAAGTGCGAATCCCAGTAATAGATCTCGTCGAAGCGGTCGCCCGGCACGACATACGCGTACGGCAGCGGCAACAGCGATGACCACGGGCTCGCGTTCGCATCCGGATTGCGGCGCAGAACGGTCCAGAGCGTGTCGATATGCTGCGTCACGCTCTCGTTCGGGTCGGACGCATAGCCCTTGGTTTCGCGCTGCGGCAGCGTGAAGTGCGAGCCGACGAAGCGCGCGAGATCGAACGGCTGCGTCCGGTTTGCATAGTCGATCATGACCTGCTGCGGCGACACGTTCGGCGTCATGTCGGCGAAGGTCTTGCTATCGGGATAGACGCGCGCGAGTTGCACCTCGCGATACAAGTCGCCGTAGAGTTCGGACGGCGGCAGCGGCGACGAGGCGGGCGCGCTCGCCGCCACGGCTGCGGACGCGGCTTGTATTTCGCTTTGTGCTTGCGTGGCGGTTGAGAACGCCGCGGCGCTCGCCGCGATCAGCAATGCGCGTGTAAGAGTGGTGAAGCGTGTGGCAGGGTGTTTCGCTCGATGCATTCGATTCTCCGCGTGATGCCGGAAGTACAGGGTTCAAGACTGAACCCTGTCGCAAGATGCATTCCGCAGAGCAATCGAATGTTTTCGTCAGGAAGTCGAGTCCGACGCTTGCTGCCAGCCGAGGCCGAGACTCTTTTGCAGCGACACGAAATCTCTCAGCAACTCGGCGCGCGCCGCGACCACGTCCTGTTGCGCGGCGAATTCGGTGCGCTGAGCGTCGAGCAAGTCGATGAGCGTGGAAACGCCAGCTGTGTACCGTTGACGCACGAGCGTAGCCGACCGCTCCGACGACGCCTGCACTTCCTGAAGCCGCACGACATGCTCGCGCTGGTTGCCATAGCGTGAAAGCGCCGAATTCGCGTCCTTCAGCGCGGCGAGCACGGTCTTGCCGTAACGCGCCTCGGCTTCGTCACGCGATGCCTTCGCTGCATCGACGCTCGCCGCCGTGCGGCCGAAATCGAGCACGTTCCATTGCAGATACGGCACGCCCAGCCACGAGAAGTTCTCCTTGCGAATCAGATGCCCCGGATCCGCCGCCGAGAATCCGATATCCCCGAGCAGCGAGACCTTCGGAAAATAATCCGCGATATGCTCGCCGATCTGCGCGTTGCTCGATGCGAGACGCCGCTCCGCCGCGCGAATATCCGGGCGCTGCTGCAGCATCGTCGCGGGATCGCCGATCGGAACCGACGCGGGCAGCGCCGGCAGCGGCGCGGGCTGCGCGAGTTCGACATCGAGCGCGCCGGGCACGCGGCCCGTCAGCACCGCGAGTTGATCCAGCGAGTCGGTAATCTGCACTTGCAGCGGCACGAGCGTCGCGCGCGTCGTGTTGACCTGCGTGTTCAGGCGCTCGACATCCACTTCGGCCGCCGTGCCGCGTGCGCGGCGCTGCTCGGTCAACGTGAGCATCTGCTGCTGATAGTCGGCCGTGCGCTGCGCGAGCGCGAGCCGCTCTTGCTCGTCGCGCAAGTCGATATAGGCGGACGCGACTTCGGCGGCCAGCGACACTTGCGTATCGGCGAGATCGGCCTGCACGGCTTCTGCTTCGCCCGATGCCGCTTCGATCGCGCGGCGCGTGCCGCCGAAGAGGTCGATCTCCCACGATGCATCGAAGCCGACGGTGTAGAAGTCCAGCGGGCCACGGCCGCCCGAGCCTTCCGATCCGCCGAGGATGGCGGTGTCAGGCGAGCGCATGCGCAACACCGCCGCGGACGCCGAAGCCTTCGGCAATGCGTTTGCGCGTTCCCCGCGCAATTGCGAGCGCGCCTGCCGCAAACGCGCCTGCGCCATCTTCACGTCGAGATTGCCGGCGAGCGCGGTGTCGACCAGCGCGTCGAGTTGCGGATCGTTCAGCGAGCGCCACCATGCGGCCGGCGCGCGCGTGGCGAGCACGCCCTGCGACGGCGCGCGCACGAACGCGCCGCTTTGCACCGATTGCGTGGCGACCTCGGGCGCGCCGTGATAGTCGGGTCCGACGGTGCATGCCGCGAGCGCGAGCGCCGCGAGCGGCAGCAGGCGCGTGAAACCAGAATGAGAACGGGACATCGTGTGGGAATTCATTGCTTCAGTGTCCGGCGGACGGCGCTTCGCCGGGTTTGAATGACGGCGTTTTCAGCAACATCGCGAGCGGCAGGCAGGCGAGCAGCGCGATGGCGAGCACATAAAACGTTTCGGAGTACGTCATGACGACGGCTTGCTGGCCAATCTGCATCGAGAGTTGCCCGAGCGCCTGCAATTTCGCGTGCGCCATGTCGCCGGTCTGCGCGAAGAAACTCGCGGCGCTTCCGGCCATGCGCTCCTGCCCGATGACCGAATTCGCCGTCACGGATTCGCGGATGGCCGCATTATGAAAGTCATTGCGCCGGTCGATCACCGTGCCGAGAATCGCGAGCCCGACCGAGCCGCCGAGATTGCGCGCCATGTTGTAGAGCCCGGCCGCATCGCCGGATTCTTCGCGCGACACCGCGGCCATCGACGCCTGATTGAGCGGCATCATCGCGAGCATCTGGCCGATGCCGCGCAGAATCTGCGACCAGAAGAAGTCGTGGCCGACGCTTTGCGCGGTCAGCGAAATGTCCAGCAGGCAGCTTCCCGCGAAGCAGAGAAGGCCCGCGATCACGAGCACGCGCGAGTCCACCTTGCCGAGCAGGCGCGGCAACACGGGCATGATGAGAAACGCGGGCACGCCGGAAATCAGCATGATGGAGCCCGATTGCAGCGCGTTGTAGCCTGCCACGATGCTCAAAAACTGCGGCAGCAGAAACGACACGCAGTAGAGTCCGGCGCCGACGGCAAAGACGATCAGAATGACGCTCGCGTAGCGCGGATTGCGCAAGAGCGAGAGCCGCACGATCGGGCGCTTCGCAATGACCTGCGACACGGCGATCAACACCATGCCGAACGCGGCGACGCACGAGAGCAGCACGATTTCGCTCGATTCGAACCACTGATTGCGCTGGCCTTCTTCGAGCACGACCGTGAGCGAACTGAGTCCGATAGCGAGACCCGCAATGCCGATCCAGTCGGCCCTGAAGAACGCGTCCCATTGCGACTTCTCGGAGGGCAAGCCGGAAAGCAGCAGCGCCACCAGCGCGACGCCCACCGGCAAGTTGAGAAAGAAGCACCACGACCACGAGATGTTTTCCGCGAGCCAGCCGCCCACCACCGGCCCCATGAGCGGCCCGAGCAGCACGATCAGGCCGAAGATGGTCATGCCCACCGGCATCTGCTCGCGCGGCAGCCGCGTGCGGATGATGGTCTGCGCCGTGGGAATCATCGCGCCGCCGGTGAAGCCCTGACCGATGCGGCCCGCCACCATCATCGGCAGCGAATGCGAAAGGCCGCACATGGCGGAGAACATCGTGAAGAGCACCGCGTTGCCGAGCAGGAAATTGCGCAGGCCGAAGACGCGCGTGAGCCACGCGGCGAGCGGAATCATCACGATTTCCGACATCAGATAGCCGGTGGAGATCCACGTGCCTTCGGTGCCGGTCGCGCCGATTTCGCCCTGGATCTGCGGCAACGCCGAGTTCGTGATGGAGATGTCGAGCGTGGCCATCAGCGCGCCGAGCGCGCCGGCGGTCACGGCGATCCAGTCCGTCGCGGTGGCGCGTGCCGGCGCGTTCGCGCTTGCCTCAGTCATGGCGATTCTCGGCTGCGATGCGCTTGCTGTCATCGGTGGCCGACTTCGTGTCCACGTCGACGGTCACGGACAGCCCCGGCAGCAGGACCTGACGCGTTTGCGGCCCGGTGTCGATGCGAATGCGTACCGGCACGCGCTGCACGATCTTCGTGAAGTTGCCCGTCGCGTTCTCCGGCGGCAACAGCGCGAACTGCGCGCCGGTGCCGGGCGAGAAACTCTCGACGACGCCGTGCAGCTCGGTGCCCTTCAGCGCATCGACGTGCAGCGTCGCCGGCTGACCGATGCGCATGCGGCCCACTTGTGTTTCCTTGAAGTTCGCTTCGAGATACACGCTCTGCACCGGCACGACCGTCATCAGACGCGTGCCCGGCTGCACGTACTGGCCGACGCGCACGGTGCGGTCGCCGACGCGCCCGGCGAGCGGGCTATACAACGTGGTGTCGTTGAGATCGAGCTTCGACTGGTTCATCTGCGCCTCAGCGGCTTCCATCTGCGCGCGGGCCTGCACGATCTGCGCTTCGGTCGCGCCGATCTGCGTGGCCGCCGAGCGCGCCGCAGCCAGATTCGCGGCGAGCGTGGCGCGAGCCTGATCGCGCGTGCTCACCAGACTCGCGAGCCGCTCCTCGGTTTCCGCGCCGGTGGCGACGAGCGGCCGATAACGGCGCACGTCGTCTTCAGCATGCGCGAGGCTCACGCGCGATACCTCGGCTTGCGCTTTGGCCTGATCGGCATTGGCGTGCTGCTGCTTGAGTTCGGCCTCGGCGCGCTGGATGTCGGCGGCGCGCGCATCGAGCGTGGCCTTGGCCTGATCGAGCGACGCCTGATACTGGCGCGTATCGAGCCGCGCGAGCGGTGCGCCTGCCGCCACCGCCTGATTGTCGGCGACGAGCACGTCGGTCACGTAACCGGCTACCTTCGGCGCGATGGTCACGCTGTCCGCCTGAAGATACGCGTCGTCCGTGCTCTCGATGAAGCGGCCGACCGTCCACCAGCGCAGTCCCCAGATCAGGCCCGCGACAATGGCGATGATGCCGACGATGAGCAACAGCACGCGTCGCCGCGACGATTTGCGTTGGGTCGACTCGTTCGATTCGCCGCCCTGTGCAGGCGCTGTAACTGCCATGATTTCTCCAACCTCGATATGACCGCGCTGCAAGGCGGCCGTAATGAACCTGCATCCGATGGCGCGGCCGCGACATTCGCGCGGCACGCTCGCCAAACTAGACGGCATCGTCTAGTATGCATGATTGTAGACGGATGCGTCTAGTTTCGTTCGACAAGGAGACCCGATGACGAAGTCACACGATCACGACCCGCTTGCGCCTGAACGCGCCAGCAGCGCGCGTTCGCCATTGCAGGCGCGCGGGCGCGCGCGCATCGAGTCGGTGCTCGACGCGACGGCCGATCTGATCGTGGAAAAAGGTCTCGCGGGCGTGACCATGCATGGCGTGGCACGCAGCGCGCAGACGCCGATCGGCTCGATGTATCACTTCTTTCCGAACCGCGAGAGTCTGTTGAGCGCGCTTTGGGATCGACACAAAGCGGCGATGGGCGAGATCGACGACGCGCTCGATAAAATCGACACCGAGACGTGGCGCACGTTGTCGTCCGAGGCGGTGATCGACCGCATCATGACGCCTTACATCACGTATCTGGAGCAGCACCCGGACTGCCTCATCCTGATGTCCGTCATGCCGCACGACGACAAGACCAAGCGCGAGTCCGGCACGCTTAGGAAGGTGATCGACGTGCGCATGGCGAGCGTGAAGCCCGCCGAGCGCGCACTTTACGTCGACATGTTGCGCGCGCTCGCGAGCGGCGCGCTCGCCATCAAGCTGCGTCCCGCGATGGGCGACGTGCAACTCGCGAAGCGTTATCTGCGCGAGGTCAAGCGGGCGCTGGCGGCCTATCTCGCCGTGGTGGAAGCGTCGGTGTCCGGCTGACTTTCTTCCGATTACAGCGCGCTTTCTACGAGTCTTGCGTAGGCAGCGCGCCCTTCTTCGTTCAGGGTTTACGACGAAGAAACAACGTTCGTTCTATTCACTAAGGCATCCTATCTTGTTAGGCAGCGATCGGTTTAGTGCTTCACTCGTGTAGGTAAATCGTGAATACGTCGGGAGAATCGCCATGCGCATGATCGCGTCTTACTCGTTGGCCGCCGCAATGTCCGTTGCACTCGTGTCGCCGCTCGCTCACGCGTACGGCTACGACGACTATCCGCAGGGACGTTGCATGCTTCCTCAAGGAACCGTCTCGCTGGTCGAGAATCAACTGGCCAAAGTCGTCAATGCGGGCGACGGCAACGGCGGCATCTTCAAGCCGAACCGGATGTGGGCCGCGGTCGTGGATCGCGAAGGGCACTTGTGCTCCGTCATCAAGACGGGCGACGCGTGGCCCGGCAGTCGCGCCATCGCGATTGCGAAGGCGTACACGGCGAACGGCTTCTCCAACGATGCGCTCGCGCTCTCCACGGCGAATCTTTACGCGGCCACGCAGCCGGGCGGCTCGCTCTACGGTCTGAACAACTCGAATCCGTTCGATGCGCGTTTTCTGGAACACGGCAGCGGCATCGGGCGCACGCTCGGCGGCGTGATCACGTTCGGCGGCGGCGTGGCGCTCTATGCGGGCGGAAAGGTGATCGGCGGTCTGGGCGTGAGCGGCGACAGCGCCTGCGCGGATCATGCGATCGCATACCGCATGCGCAAGCTCGCGGGACTCGGCAACGTGCCGCGCGGTCAGGGGCCGAACAACACCGACAACATCATCTATTCGACGGGCGCCTCGCCAATGGGATTCGAACATCCCCACTGCTTTCCGACCGATCTGAGCCCCGCCGCCATCGAGTCGACGCGCTGAATCCGCATTGCCTGTCAGGGGGGTGCGCGAACTCCGGGCGGGCGCCGGTAAAATACGAGCCTTGCCCGCCAACTGGCCGCGTCGCGCGTGACCCGCGCGGCGCGGCATCGTAAGCGGGCATTCGCCCCACGAAGGCAAGCATTTCGTCCCACACGCGGCCCGCGATCCATGCCGCGCGCTTTGCCATCCGACGCAGCAAAACGTATCGCCGTGACGCCTTCCGGGCATCACCCGCCGGCTGCTGCGCTCGACGTTCGCTCAGAACACACACGCCACGACATTCGAGGACCGCACCACATGCTTGCCCGCATTACCCGTCTCTTTCCGCTTTGGGCCGTACTTGCTTCGGTTGCCGCGTACTTCTCGCCGTCATCGGTCACCGGCATCGCGCCGCACGTGACGACGCTGCTCACCATCATCATGCTGTCGATGGGCGTGACGCTTTCCATCGACGATTTCCGGCGCGTCTTCACGCGTCCCGCGCCGGTCGTCGCCGGCATCGTCCTGCACTATCTCGTGATGCCGCTCGCCGCCTGGGTCATCGCGAAGGCGCTGCGCATGCCGCCCGATCTCACCGCGGGCATGGTGCTCGTCGGCAGCGTCGCGAGCGGCACGGCGTCGAACGTGATGATCTATTTGGCGCGCGGCGATGTCGCGCTTTCGGTGACGATCAGCGCGCTCTCCACGCTCGTCGGCGTGTTCGCGACGCCGCTGCTCACGCGCCTATATGTCGATGCGTCCATCGCCGTCGATGTGCACGGCATGCTCATGAGCATCCTGCAGATCGTCGCCCTGCCGATCATCGTCGGGCTGATCGTGAATCATTTCTTCGGCAAGCTGGTGCGCAAGATAGAGCCGGTGCTGCCGCTCGTGTCGATGGTGTCGATCCTGCTCATCATCGCGGCGGTCGTCGGCGGAACGCAGAAGAGCATTGCGTCGGTGGGCGTCGTCGTGGCGCTGGGCGTGGTGCTGCACAACGGCATCGGACTGCTCGGCGGCTACTGGGGCGGGCGTCTGCTCGGTTTCGACGAAGCCGTTTGCCGCACGCTGGCGATCGAAGTGGGCATGCAGAACTCGGGTCTCGCCGCGACGCTCGGCAAGCTCTACTTCACGCCGATTGCCGCGCTGCCCGGCGCGCTCTTTTCCGTGTGGCACAACCTGTCGGGCTCCATGCTCGCGGGCCACTGGGCGGGGCGTCCGGCGAAAGGATCGACTCGCGATGCCGACGCGCAACGCGTCGCCGCGAATCGCAGCGGCGCATAGCGGATGAGGCGCGTTCGGCGGCATCGCGCGATGACAGGCAGAATACGCGCTGACGCCGCTTCCAAGCATCATTCCATCTGAACCGGTGGATGCCTCGTCACGGCATCCGCTCCTTCGTCGCTTTGGTCGCTTTCATCGCTTTCATGAACCCTGCTCATCCGGACGGCACATTCGTCGCCGCGCGCCCGGCGAACTCGCCGCGCTTTCTGCTGTTCCTCGTGTGTCTGTTCGCATCGGCAGGGCAGCTTGCCATCGACATCTACGTGCCCGCGCTACCCGCGATGGCGCGCTATTTCGCGACCTCGCCGCAAGCGATCCAGTCGAGCGTCTCGGGCTACATGGCGGCCTACGCGCTCGGCCAACTGACGCTCGGACCCGTGGCGGACGCATACGGCCGCAAGCGCGTGCTCGCGTTCGGGCTTGTCGTCTTCACGCTCGGCTGCCTGCTGTCGCTCGCCGCGACGAACCTCGAAACGTTTCTTATCGCGCGCTGCCTGCAAGGCTTCGGCATTGCGGCGACGAATCTACTCGCAAAGGCCATCATCACCGATTCGTTCTCGGGCCACGCGTTGATGCACGCGTTCACGTATATGTCGATCGCGTGGGGGCTCGCGCCGATTGTCGCGCCCGTGATCGGTGCGCATCTGCAAACCGCGTTCGGCTGGAAGGCGTGCCTCGTCTTCCTGCTGATCTATTCGATCGTGATGTGGGCGCTGGTGTGGCGTTATCGCGAGACCTTGCGGCGGCCGGTGCGGCTCGAGCCGCGCACGCTGATGGCGAACGCGGGCAAGGTGCTCGCAAGTCCGGTGTTTCAGAGCTGCTTTCTCGCGCAGGGCCTGTGCTACAGCATTCTGCTCGTGTTCAATATCGTCGGACCGTTCATGGTCCAGAACACGCTGCACAAGCCGCCGACGTACTTCGGTTATCTCGCGCTCGGCATCGGCATGATGTACTTCTTCGGCGGCCTGTCGAACCGCGTGCATGGGCCGCGCCTGCCGAGCGCGGAAGCGCGGCTGCGCATCGGCTCATGGACGATGGCGGCTGCGTCGGCCGTCATGCTGCTGCTCGCGTTGACCGTCGGCCTTCGCGTATGGACGCTCGCTCTGCCCGTGCTCGTCATGGGCTTTTGCGCCGGCGCGATGTATCCGACGCTCATGGCGAAAGGCAATTCGCTGTTCCCGCACATCGCGGGGTTGACGAGTGCGATTCTGGGCTGCGCGCTGCTGCTTGTTTCGTCGGCGATGATGGGACTCGCGGGCTTCGTCTCGGTGCAGGTGCTGACGCCGCTCGCCGCGTTCTTCGTGCTCGTCGGGATGACCGTCGTATGGATGGTGGGCAAGCTGCTGCGGCATCTGGAAGCGCAGGCCAACGCCTAGTCTCGCGCGACTATCGCTCGCATCGCGGCATCAGAAGCGATATGAGACAGACGCCATGCCGTTGAGATCGAGACGGCGCTCGGTGATCGGACTGCCGCCGGCATATTTTTCGAGTCGTCCGACTTGCGCCGTCACATCGGCGGACCAGTGCGCGTTTATCGTGTACGTCGCGTTCAGGCCGAGGTGGATATCGCGCAAGCCGGAACGCGTCGCGTACTGAGGCAAGCCCGACGCGGCGCTTTCCTGCGCGCTGACGCCGAAAAACGTCCTCGTATAAGCTGCATTCGCCCACGTCAGACCCGGTCCGACGGAGAGCAAGAGCTTGCCCAACGGAGCCGACATATAGAGGTCCGTCATCGCGGTGAGACCTTGCCCCGTTCCGGCGATGTCCTGATAGACGGCCGCCGCGCCCGTGAACGCCCACCACGTGTAGTCTGCAAAAAGCCGCAGCTTGGGGCCGTAGTGAACATCAGGCAAGCCTTTCAGACGGGAGTCGTCAGAGGCGGATCGCGATTGAAAATCGAAGCTCAGCGACGCACCGACGTGATAGTTCTCGCCCTTCAACGCATTCACGCCGAGCACGTCCGGGCCTTGCGAGAAGATCCGTTCCTTCC
The DNA here is from genome assembly GCF_902833455.1 of Caballeronia sp. BCC1704. Lineage (NCBI taxonomy): Bacteria > Pseudomonadati > Pseudomonadota > Betaproteobacteria > Burkholderiales > Burkholderiaceae > Caballeronia > Caballeronia sp. BCC1704. The sequence goes on from NZ_CADFFT010000005.1 coordinate 427,923, forward strand.
ACGATATGTCCTGAACCGGGAACGGCAGCACCTGCAATTTTGACGAGCCGGGATACTTCGGAAAGACATAGAGGCCGGGCCCGATCGACACCTTCCAGTCACTGGCGGGCGGCGGCTCATCAGCGTCCGCCGCTTGCGCAGTAGCCGTTAGCAGGAGGGCGAGGGCCGCCGCGACCGCGCACGTGCGAATCATGCCTTCCTCGCAACGGTCGCCAATTGCCGCAGACGGCGCGCGAGGGCGCGCGACACGACCGGCGTCGGCGCATTGTTCGATTCCGACGCGGCCGCGCTTTCGCGCAAGAAAAGCGCGCATTCCCGCGCGACGACTTCGCGTTCGTTATCCGATGTGATCATGTGATAGGAATCGTCGAGCCAGATCGTGCGGAGGAACGACGCCCCGACGTTCTTGCCGACGAAGCGCGCGTTATGCGGGCTCGACGTCTCGTCGTCGATGGCGTGAATGATGAGGCAGTCCGTCTTGATGCCCTTCAGCTCCTTGCGCACCGCGTGAGCGAGGCGGCTCGCTTCGTGCAGCGCCGGCATGGCGATGGACGCAGGACCGACTTCGCTGATTTCGTTCTTCTGCATCGCGCGCGCGATTTTCGAGCGCAACGCCTCGTTGCGCAGGCCGTACGGCTCCTCTTCGCGATAACGGTAGCGCGAGCGCAACGGCGTGTAGTAGAGATAGTCGAGCAGGAAGCGGTACCACGGAATCGCCCAGCCGTCGTAGTCGAGCGTGACCGACAGCAGCAACAACGCGCGCGCGTCCGGGCGTCGTTGCGCGACGGCGGCTGCGAGCGTCGCGCCCATCGAAAGCCCGCATACGGAGACGTGGCGATAGCGCGCGGCAAGCGCGTCGAATTCCTTGACGGCCGCGTCGATCCATCCTTCCATCGCTTCGTGTCCGGTGCCCGCGCTGTATCCGCGCAATTCCGGCGTATGCGTTGCGAAACCTTCGTCGGCGAGAAAGCGCGCGAGGAAACGCAGTTCGAGCGGCGAACTGGAAAGGCCGTGCAGAAGCAAAACGGCGTGGTCGTGGCCGTGTGCCGACGAAAACTCGGGTGCGTTCATAGTCAGTCTTCTGCTCGCAGAATCAGGAAGTCGCCCGACGGCGTGACGAAGCGCTCGCACACGCACTCGACGGGTTGCCAGTCGTCGCGTCCGCCAGACCGGAAGCGAATGCGGTGATGCCCCGGCGTCAGGCGAACGCTTACGCGGGCAAGATCCTCTTCGTGCGCCTCGGCGTGCTTCGTCCCGTACGCGATGCCTGAGCCGAACGATGTGTCGTCGAAGACGCCGTTGCGCGTGGCAGTCGCCGCCGCCACGACACTGCCGGGCGACACGCCGTTCGCCAGGTCGAGCGCCTTGATGACGATGAGCGAGCGATTGTATTGCGCGATGTGATGCAGCATCCGATGCATTTCGTCCGTGGCGCGACGCGCGATGAGCCGCTCGTTGTCGTGACGCAGCAGCATTTCATAGCGCGACTGCGCGACCGCCGCGAGCAACTCCGCGCGATACTGCGCGCGTCGCAAGCGCTCGATCAGCGTGATGACGACGATCGTGATGAGCGGATAGGAGATGAGCAGCCGGAAGTCGGAAGCGTCGATGACGTCGATGCGCCCGTACGGCGGGACGAACAGATAATCGGCGATCACGAGTCCGGCCAACATCACGAACGAGGCGGGCGCGAGGCCGCAATAGTACTGAACGAGCGCCGCAGCGATCAGGAAAGCCGCGCCGGGCATGACGGGACCGAGCAACGGGTGCAGCATCGTTCTAATGACGCCGGCGGCAAAAAGTGCTGCTCCGGCGATGAGCCACCTCTTTGCTCCGCGCGGCGCCCACCGTTTGGAGTTTTTGATTTGCATGCGTTCTACGCGATTTTGATGTTCTTTGCCTGGCCCGGGCGATAAAGCGGGACGCTTGCCGCGCAGTCAGATCGAGAGCGGTGCGTAGTATCGTGCGATTATAGGGTTCTTGTTGATCGCCGAATTCCCAGAACTGGGGGTTGATGTCACTGCTATCGCCGATTAGGAAGATGCCGAGGCAAAGGCATCAAGGCGCGGCCTGCTCGCCGCGCCTTGCGCCGTCAAACCATCGCGTCCTCGGTCAGCGCTATGGCGTGACGCTTGGCCACAGCAGAAAGTTGAAGCGGCCAGTCTGCGACGTCGCCCGCATCATGCAAATCTTCGAGGTCGTGAAGTAGCGCTAACGTTTCCGCCTGATACACGTCGACACCGGACATTGCCAGCGCGCGCAGTAGCGGACCGTCCTGGCCCGTCTTGTAATAGCTGATTCCGAGGCCTTCCAGCGGATGGCCGTAGTGCGCGTCATCGATCAGGATGCCGATCGCGCATCGGCGGCCGTCTTGCCCGCGCAGACGGCAGGTTCCGTCGCCATCCACCGAGATGGCCTGCTGCGCAAGCAGATGCGACCGCACTTTTGCGAAGATTTCCGTCAGGTCTTTCATGATGCGTTGCCTTGATTCACTAGGCGGCGCGCTGCAAGCGCTCGGCCGACAGGCCGAATTGGCGCGCGATGGAACGCAGGCGGTCCTGCCACTCCCAGATGCCGAAAACGTCGTGTACGTTTTGCAGGCAGCTCAACAGTTCCACCGTTTCTTGTGAGAACACGTTGATCCGTGCCCGCAAGAGCGCCTTCCTGAGCGCGGCGACGCCGACATCCATATAAGCCGGGACCCGCGTCGGGTCCGCGAGAATAAAGCGAACGGGCACGCCTTCCATGGCAGTGCGATAGTCGCCAGGGCGCACCAGCGCGCCGACGGGGCAGCCACCGCATCGTCCGCGGTAAGCACCGCCTCCGCGCGGCAGCAGCGAAGCCGAGCCTTGCGTGAGAAGGTGGTCGATGCTTTTTTCGAAAATTTCCTGATGGGAGAGAAACGTTTGCGACATGGTGTGCTCCGACGAGAGGTTGTGCCTGAGTATCGTCGGAAGGAACGAAGCCGCGCATTGATGAAAACCCTGTTTTACCGATGATCGCGTGCATGACCGGCACGATTTACTCGTCCACGCTTCGCAGCCTCGCGAAACGGACGACGCCTGACTTAACTAAACGGATAAGCAGCCGATAAAAGTGTTCGGAGAAAGGCCATTTTCCTTGAGTGGTCTACGGCAGTCGGGCGAGTCAGGTGCGATTCGTTGCGGCATTCGCATTCCAGGCATCGCATCGCGCACTACTACAAAAGATCTGGCGTTCGGCAAGTGGCAATGAAAAAAGACGTGCGGCGGTTCGTGCGGGGCCTTCGAGGCTCCAAAAGAGGCCGGCTTTTCGGAGCAGTCATCTTTCTGTTTGCAGTTGCATCGTTCGCTGCGCTGACGTGCTATTTCGCGGCGAGATCGCGATCGCAACAGGAAGACGCGCTGCGACAAGCGCTCACGGTCAGTTCGCAACTGGAATTGATCGCCAATCTGCATATCGACGCGAACGCGGACTTTCTTACCGGCGTCGGCAGCGCGCGGTTTCGATCGCTCGCCTGGCCGGTGTCGCGTGCCGTCGAAGCCATGCGCTCTTACGATCTGCTTCAGCGCTTCCTGAGTGACGACGAAGCATCGCTCTATCAGCTATCGACGCTGCGCAGCGACACGAGTCTGTGGGCATCGCAACTCGACTTGGCTGCAACGAGCGCGCGGTCCTGGCGCAAGCCGAACCGTCGATTCGGCGCAACTGGAAAAGGCCAACAAGACGCTTCAGTCGATCATGCATGGGCTTTCCGAACTGCAACTGGCGCAAAGGTCGAAGCTCGCAACGATGCAACTCACGGCGGAAGCGCAACTTGTCCGGCAGAAGGTCACGTTCGCCGTGGCACTCGCCACGGGTTTAATCTTGCTGGCTTATGCACTCGTGATCGCGCATCGCGCGTCGCTTTCTAGCAGCGCGGCCAAGATCGTCGCGCGCGAAGCACATGACCGCTTCATCGAATACTTCGAGCAGCATCCGCTCGCAATGCTCATCTTCGACATCCATACCGGCCGCGTGCTGACCGCGAACGCTGCGGCACAGCGTCAGTACGGAGGCGATCTCAGCGAGCTGATGCAGATTACCGCTGACGAACTGCGTCCGCCGGAGGATAGACAGCAGTTCCGGCGAGACCTGGAGATGTACGTTGCGTCGGGCGCGCCGGCAGGGTCGGGCGGCGTGCGCAGGCATACGCGCCTTGACGGTCAGATCATTCATGTCGATGTCTCGTACCATCTTCTGAACTATGCCGGCCATGAAGCGTGTTTCGTTACGGCAGCCGATGTCAGCGCGCACGAACTGGCAAGACAGGAGTTGAGGATTCGCAGTCGGGCGCTGGACGCGTCGGACAACGCGGTCGTTCTTCTGCACAGCACGACCGGCCAACGCTCTGCGCAGGTGATCTATGCGAACCCTGCATTTCAACGGCTGACGGGGCTGCCTGTTGCGGATGTTTTCGGCAAAGAAGCGTCCGACGTCCTGCCGGGAAGCATGGATGACGCCGCCTTGCTCCATACCACGTCATCGACTGCGGATCGTCTCAAAGCGGCGACGGTCGTCGAGGGACGCCGTCGAGACGGATCGCGATTCTGGGCGCAGCGTCAGATCTCGCCCGTGCTCGACGAGCATGGCAAAACGACGCATACGGTTGCAGTGTTCAGCGACATCACGGACCGTATCAGGGATCAGGAGCGATTGCAGTTGCAGGCAAGCCTCGATCCGTTGACCGGCCTGCTCAATCGATCTGCCTTATATACGCGGCTGGCCGACATGCTCGGCACGGCCTCGACTTCTGCGGCTCAGATAGCGGTCCTCTTTATCGACCTCGATAACTTCAAGGAAATCAACGATTCGCTCGGCCATGTGTGCGGCAATGAAGTCATCAAGGAGGTCGCGCGGCGACTATCGCGCAGCGTCGGCGAGTACGACGTCGTGGCGCGCTTCGCCGGCGACGAGTTCGTCGCGTTGCTTGTCGGGCGCTCGGGCATGGAAGAACTGATCGGCAGGGCGAAGGCGCTGCATGCTTCGGTGAACGCGAATCTGCGCGTGGGCGGTGAGTGCGTCGCTTCGAATGCGAGCGCCGGGGTCGCGTTATTTCCCGATCACGCGATCGACGCCAGCACGCTGATTCGCTACGCCGATGCAGCGATGTATCACGCGAAGCGTTCCCGGCAAAGCGCGCTCGTGGTCTACGACGAGTCGATCGCGACCGCCGACGCCGAGCGTGTCGAGCTCGCGAAGCATCTCAGCCGTGCCGCTCAGACGGATGCGTTGCGGCTCGTTTTTCAACCGCGTGTCGCGTTGGAGGGTGGCCAACCGGTCGCGTTCGAAGCGCTGTTGCGATGGTTCGACGGCGAGCGCGGACTCATCAGCCCCGCTGTCTTCATACCGCTCGCCGAGGAGAAAGGGCTGATCGTGCCGATAGGCGAGTGGGTGTTCGAACAGGCATGCCTCCAGGCAAAAGACTGGGCGCGGGATTATCCGGACATCGTCGTTTCGATCAACGTGTCGGCCATGCAGTTTCTGCATTCCGACTTCGCAAGCACGGTGGAGAGGACGCTTGCGAAGATCGGCGTCAGTCCGCGCAACATCGAACTCGAAGTGACCGAGAGCGTGTTGATGACGCCGGCCGCGCTTGTCGCGCTCAACGCAATCAGACGAATGGGCGTATCGATCGCGATCGACGACTTCGGCACAGGCTTCTCGAGCCTCAATTACATTCGGGAGTTCAAGCCCGACTGCATCAAGCTCGACCTGTCGTTCGTTCAGGGCATCGGTAAGTCGACGATCGATGAGGTCATCGTCAAGGCGGTGCTGGCGATGGCTCATACGTTGGGGATGCGCGTCGTCGCCGAGGGTGTCGAGACCATCGAACAATTCGCCTTCCTCGCCGACAACGAGTGCGATGAAGTACAGGGCTTCCTCACCGGACGCCCGATGCCTGCGGCGCAGGCGCGCCAGGCGCTGAGCAGGTCCGGGAATGAGGCCGTCGAAGCGTTTGCGTAGAACCGCTACCGAATACGCTCAGTCGCGCGGCGGGACGTTAGCCTTGTTGCCGGCGAGCGGCGCGCCATAGCCGCCGTCGTTCGCATTGTTGGGCAGGCCGTTGACCATCTGTGCGCGAGGGTCCGCCGGATTGAGGTTCAACTCGCCCGCTTGCACGTTGCCGTGCGAGGGATATTCGCTGCCGAGCGGCGCGCTCGGCATCAGCTTCGGGTTGTTGTGGGGCGCGCGCATATCCGTTTCCGGGCTCGGATGCGACTGCGCCAGAGCGAACGGCGTTGCAACGCACAATGCGGCGAACACAAGCACTAGCTGTTTCATGACTGGCTCCCGTTGCGTAGTCCAGTATAGGTGCTCCGGTGCCGGCATCCACGGATACCCCTACGGACGAGCAGACCAGCGTTTGTCATACGGTCTTCGTGCGCCGCAGCAGTATCGCATGTCCTTCCTTCGGTCATCTAAGCGCGCACCGACCGTCTTACATCGGCTAGCAATAATCGAGAAGTTCGACCGTGCTAAACGAAGAATCTCAGCTCGACGAAGCGTCAGCCTGTTTATGCGTTCTGACTCTTTTACTTTGCAATACGTCGCAGTCGTTCTATCCTAACGCATACGGTTGCCAGATCGCTTGCTCATTCGGCAATGCCCGCAACTGACATAAGAGGTGGAGACATGCGTGCTTTCGTCGTTTCAGTCTTATTGCTGCTGCAATTGACGGCTTCCTTCGCGGGCGAGACGCCCTTGGTGTTCGACGCGCAAGGCAAATTCGTCGGACCACTGGACGATTACGGCGGCCCCGGCGTTTATCTGACCGTCAATGGCGCGATTGCATTCGTGCCCATCGAGCGCGTGATCGTATCGGGCGACGGCGGTCCGCAGACCGTTTATTCGGCGACGCAATTCAGATGGTCGGGCATGAACGTGGCCGACTTCACGTCGACGGACTGCAGCGGCACGCCGGTCATCACATTGACGACAGGCGTGCGGCCATCGACCACCATACGGCTAGGCCACGACGTCACGTTGTACGTCGCGCCTGCCACCAACTCCGCGCCGATCGTGATCGGGTCCGTGCGGTCGGGTCCGACCTTTACGTGCGCGGCATCGGGCACGCCAGTCACGGAATACGGCTGGCCGACCGAGAGCACCTTCTCGCTGACCGGCGCCTATCCCGAGCCGCTCACCGTACGCATTCCGACCGGGAACACGCCCGCGCGGTGAGGCTAGCCGAGGGACTTCGCAACAAGCGCGTCCCCACTGAACCATGACTATGGGCTTGAGGTGCATGCCATGCGCAGAATGATTCTGTTGACGCTGCTGTGCTCGGGCGCGATGACGTCGTTTGCCGATGAAGTCGAGCACCACCATCATCATCGGCACGTACTCCGCGTCTTCGACGCAAACGGGAAGGAAGTCGGCCCATTGAAATACGCAGGAGGCAGCGCCGGTGTCTTCCAGTCGGTGAACGGAGCGCCGGTGTTCGTGCCGATCATGCGGCGACAAGTCTCCGGCACCGGCAACAAGATCGTCTATTCGGCGACCGAGTTCACGTGGGGATGGTATTTCATGAACCAGTTCTATTCGAGCGATTGCAGTGGCGCGCCGCTCATCCCCAGCACGACTGCATCGCGGCCCGCGTTTGCAGTAAGGAAAGGCTCGGACGTCACGGTATATGTCGCGCCGGAAACCAACTCGCAATTCCTGACCGTCTCGTCGTACACCCTGGGCACCAACGGACAATGCCAGCGCTATAACCCGCCCATCACGGCGGCGGGCTGGCCGGTCGACTCCAGTTGCGTAATTACACAGGAACATCCCGAGCCGTTGACGATTCACTATTGATGCACTCCTGACACGGTCGGCGCGGACGAGAAGTCTCGCGTTTCGCGACGACGACGGACCGCTCGACGTCGGCTCCCCGCGGTCAGCACAACGCCACCACTGGTGAAGGTCCGGTTCTCGAACAACCGGCCGTTCGCCGTCCCCTTGCGTCCTTTTTGTCCGGCCATCGGTTTTATTTATCGGGCCGCGTGAGCCGTGGCGTCGAAACCCCGCCCGCAAGCCCGCGCTGGCCGGTCGTCCATCATCTTCGCTGCGTCGCATCTCTCCCCGACTCATGGTTTACGCGCAGTACCGCGCGTGCCGTGCGGCCCGTATCGTCGGCTCACGTTCTCGCAACACACCGGGCCGCGTGCATTTCACGAGCGCCTGATTGCCCGGCACCTCACGGAGCACCTTCGACATGGCCCGCATCATCGGTGGCATCGCCGCCTCGCACACGCCCACCATCGGCTTCGCATTCGACAAGAACAAGCGCGACGACCCGGTCTGGGCGCCGATCTTCGAAAACTTCGCGCCGCTCGCGAAGTGGCTGGAAGAGAAGCGCCCCGATGTGATCCTGACCATCTATAACGACCACGTCACGTCTTTCTTCTTCGATCATTACTCGGCGTTCGCATTGGGCGTAGGCCCCGAATGGCACGTCGCGGACGAAGGCGGCGGCGCGCGCGATCTTCCGCCGATCAAGGGACATCCTGCGCTTGCCGCGCACATCGGCAGCTCGCTGATGACCGACGAGTTCGACATGTCGTTCTTCCAGAACAAGGCGCTCGATCACGGCTGCTTCTCGCCGCTGTCGATGCTGTGCCCGCACAAGCCCGAGTGGCCCGTGAAGATCGTGCCGCTGCAAATGGGCGTGCTGCAATTGCCGATACCGAGCGCGCGACGCTTCTACAAGCTCGGTCAGGCGCTGCGGCGCGCCATCGAAAGCTATCCGGAGGACATCAAGGTCGCGATTCTCGCGACGGGCGGTCTTTCGCATCAGGTGCATGGCGAACGCGCCGGCTTCAACAACACTGAATGGGACCAGCGCTTCCTCGATCTCTTCGAACGCGATCCCGAACAACTCGCCGAGATGACGATTGCCGAGTACGCGGAACTGGGCGGCTACGAAGGCGCGGAAGTCATCATGTGGCTGACCATGCGCGGCGCGCTGTCGTCCAGCGTGGTCTGCAAGCATCGCAGCTACTACTTGCCGTCGATGGCCGGCATCGCGACGGCCATCTACGAAGGCGAGGACAGCGAGACGAAGCCCGCGATCATCGAGCGGCATCGTCAGCGCATGGCGATCGAATTGACCGACGTGGAGAAGCTGCAAGGCACGTATCCGTTCAGCATCGAAACGGCGGTGCGCGCGTATCGCATCAACGACTATCTGCATCGCATGGTCGAGCCCGCGCATCGCGAAGCCTTTCAGCAAGATCCCGAAGCGAGCTTCGAGGCCGCCGGTCTCAGCGACGCAGAACGCGACATGATCCGCCGCCGCGACTGGCGCGCGCTGCTGCATTACGGCGTGATCTTCTTCATGCTCGAAAAGCTCGGCGCGGTAACGGGCGTGTCGAACCTGCACATCTATGCCGCCATGCGTGGCCAGACGCTCGAAGAATTCCAGAAGACGCGCAATGCGCCGGGCGCGCTGTATTCGGTCGCGGGCAAGGGCGGCGGCAAGCTCGACTGGGACAAGGCGGAGCAGGGCAAGCAATAAAACAATAGACGCACGGAGACATCACATGACTAGCGGTAGAACCATCGACATCAAGGCGTTCATCGACGAGCGGCCCATTTCCGCGTACCAGTGGCTGCTGGTGGCGCTGTGCTTTCTCGTCGTGACGGCCGACGGCATGGACGTGGCCATCATGGGGTTCGTCGCGCCGTCGATCATCGCGGACTGGCACATCTCGCGCCCGGCGTTCGGACTCGTCATGAGCGCCGCGCCCATCGGGCTCGTGATCGGCGCGTTAGCCGCCGGGCCGGCGTCGGACCGTATCGGAAGAAAAGGAGTCCTGATTACATCGGTGTTCCTGTTCGGCGTGTTCACCATCGCCACGGCATTCACCAATTCGCCGACGAGCATGGCGTTGCTGCGCGTACTGACGGGTATCGGTCTCGGCGCCGCAATGCCCAACACCACGACGCTGCTCTCCGAGTACGCGCCGCAACGCAAGCGCGCGCTGCTCATCACCATCATGTTCACGGGCTTCAATCTTGGCTCGGCGCTGATCGGCTTTGTCGCGGGCTGGCTCATTCCGACGCACGGCTGGCGTTCCGTGCTGATCTTCGGCGGCGGCCTGCCGCTCGTGCTGATTCCGCTGCAAATCTGGCTGCTGCCCGAATCGGCGCGCCTCTTGGCGGTGCGCGGCGCGACCTCGCAAAAGATCGGCAAGGTGCTGGGCCGCGTGTGCGGCGCGCGCTTCGCGGGCGATGAAACCTTCGTTTCGACTGAGCCGCCGCTGCCGACCAAGCGCCCCATCGGCGTGCTGTTCTCGCACGGCTACGGCCTTCTGACGGCGGCGCTGTGGGTGACCTACTTCATGGGCCTGCTCGTGATCTATCTGCTCACCGGCTGGCTGCCGACGCTGATGAAAGACGCCGGCCTGACGGTCTCGGCGGCGGCGAACATCACGGCCATGTTCCAGATCGGCGGCACCATCGGCGCGATCATCGTCGGCTGGATCATGGACCGCGTGCGCCCCGCGCCGGTCATCAGCGCGGCCTATCTCGGCGGCGCGGTGTGCGTGCTCGGACTCGCGTGGATCGGCGCGCTGTCGTCCTCGCTCGCCGTTCTCGTCTTTGCCGCGGGCTTCTGCATGAGCGGCGCGCAAACCGGCCTCAACGCGTTTGCGCCGGGCCGCTACCCGACGGTCGCGCGCGCCACCGGCGTGAGCTGGATGCTCGGCATGGGCCGCTTCGGCAGCATCTTCGGTTCCGCGTTCGGCGGCGCGTTGCTCGGCCTTGGCTGGCAGTTCGGCGCCATTCTCGCGATGCTCGCCATTCCCGCGACGCTCGCCGCCATCGCCATTCTTGTCGCGCAGCGCAGCCGCACGGCCGATCCCGCGCCGCAGACGACAGCCGCACATTAGTCATGGAGTTGAAGTCACGATGATCATCGACATACACGGCCATTACACGACCGCGCCGAAGGCGCTGGAGGCATGGCGCAACCGCCAGATCGCCGGCATCAAGAATCCGTCGGAGATGCCGCGTCCGTCGGAACTGCATATCAGCGACGACGAACTGCGCGAATCCATCGAAAGCAATCAGTTGCGGCTGATGCGCGAGCGAGGGCTCGATCTCACCGTCTTCAGTCCGCGCGCGAGCTTCATGGCGCACCATATCGGCGACTTCGAGGTGTCGAGCACGTGGGCCGCCATCTGCAATGAACTTTGCTATCGCGTGAGCCAGCTTTTCCCGGACAGTTTCATTCCGGCGGCGATGCTCCCGCAGAGCCCCGGCGTCGATGTCGCGACGTGCATCCCCGAGCTCGTGAAGTGCGTGGAGCAGTATGGCAACGTGGCCATCAATCTGAACCCGGACCCGTCCGGTGGTCACTGGACGAGCCCGCCGCTCTCGGACCGCTACTGGTATCCGATCTACGAGAAGATGGTCGAGTACGACATCCCCGCGATGATCCATGTCAGCACGAGTTGCAACGCGTGCTTTCACACGACGGGCGCGCACTATCTGAACGCGGACACGACCGCGTTCATGCAGTGCCTCACGTCCGACCTGTTCCGCGACTTCCCGACGCTGCGCTTCGTCATTCCGCATGGCGGTGGCGCGGTGCCGTATCACTGGGGACGCTTCCGCGGGCTCGCGCAGGAACTGAAAAAGCCCTTGCTGAAGGATCATTTGCTGAACAACGTGTTCTTCGACACTTGCGTCTATCACCAGCCGGGCATCGACCTGCTCACGCGCGTGATACCGGTCGACAACATTCTTTTCGCCAGTGAAATGATCGGCGCGGTGCGAGGCATCGATCCGGAAAGCGGGCATTATTTCGACGATACGAAGCGCTATATCGAAGCGGCGTCGATGCAGCCGGAAGCGCGCCACAAGATCTACGAAGGCAACGCGCGCCGCGTGTATCCGCGCCTCGATGCGGCGCTCAAAGCCAAGGGACAGTGAATATGTACGAACTCGGAGTGGTGTATCGAAACATCGATCGCGCCGATGCCGACGCAGCGGCGAAGCTCGGCGCGCTCGGCTCGGCCACGGTTCACGAAGCGATGGGTCGCGTCGGCCTGATGAAGCCGTATATGCGCCCGATATACGTTGGCGCGCAAGCGAGCGGCACGGCCGTGACGGTGCTCTTGCAGCCGGGCGACAACTGGATGCTGCACGTCGCGGCCGAACAGATACAGCCGGGCGATATCGTCGTGGCCGCGTGCACGACCGACAACACCGATGGCTTCTTCGGCGATCTGCTCGCGACGAGCTTCAAGGCGCGTGGCGCGCGGGCGCTTATCATCGACGGCGGCGTGCGCGACGTGCGCGTGCTGACCGAGATGGGCTTCCCCGTGTGGAGCAAGGCCATTTCGGCGAAGGGCACGGTCAAGGCGACGCTTGGCTCGGTCAACATTCCGGTCGTGTGCGCGGGCGCGTGGGTCGCGCCGGGCGATGTGATCGTCGCGGACGATGACGGCGTGGTCGTCGTGCCGTCTGCATCGGCGCAAAAGGTGCTCGAAAAGGCCATGGCGCGCGAGGCGCTCGAAGAGGAGAAGCGCGCGAAGCTGGCAAGCGGCGTGCTCGGTCTCGACATGTACAGCATGCGCGAGCCGTTGCAGCGCGCGGGCCTGCGCTATATCGACTAATGCGAGGATTCGCGATGCACGACACTGCCGCGCCGATCACGGTCATTTCCTCGATGGCGACGCGCCAGGTCCTGAACGATCTCGCCGACGTCTACATGCAGCAAGCCGGGCAGCGCGTGACGGTCGAATCGGTCGGCGGCGTCGCGGCGGCGCGGCGTATTGAGGATAACGAAGCATTCGATGTGGTGGTGCTCGCGTCGGACGTCATCGCGCGGCTTGCCGAGGCCGGGTTCGTCGATGCGACAAGCCGCGTAGGCATCGCGCGTTCGGGCATTGCGGTGGCGGTGGCGGCGGGCGCGGCGCGTCCTTCGATTGAAAGTGGCGCAGCCGTGCGCGAGGCCGTGCTCGCCGCGCGAAGTATCGGCTATTCGACTGGACCCAGCGGTGCGCACCTCTTGCGCTTGTTCGAGCGCTGGGGCATTGCGGACGCGATCGGTTCGCGCATCGTGCAGGCGCCGCCGGGCGTCGCCGTCGGCACGCTCATCGCGCGCGGCGAAGTCGAACTGGGCTTTCAGCAGATGAGCGAGCTGATCGGCGTGACGGGCGTGGACATCGTCGGTCCGTTGCCGGGCGACGTTCAGGCGCTGACCGTGTTCGAAGGCGCCGTGTGCGCGACAGCGCGCGCGCCGGTGGAATCGAGGGACTTGCTGGCCTTCATGGCCGCGCCTGAAAACGATGGAATCAGGCGGCGGTATGGGATGGAGGCTGCGCGGTAGGCATTCGCGAGCTTTTGGCGCCGGCGCTGTCCGGCTGCGCGATTAGCTTCTGGAAATCTCAGCGATGCTTACGCCATCAAGAAGCGGGCTTTCGAACCGGTTGCCTTGCGACAATCAAAAAAATGAAAGCATTCGCCATTTTCAGAGCGTCCCGTTATTAATCTCGAAAGAGTTTGATAATCGGCAGAGATTCCGTATAGATGGCCCACGTACTGCTGGCAGATTTTAAGTGTCGTCCTATTTACACTGCAGCCACCGCCGAATCTGGCGTTCCTTTCGCTCCATTAAAGATTCGAGGAACGCTTCTTAATGCACTTATCAAGCTCACAGACTGGCTAATTCGTAAAACAGTGTTATCTGAAACATTGTTTCGAAGTCCGTCTATATCCCTTGCGCCGTCTTTATCACCTCTATAGGATTCGTTCCAATTCGCTGGGTCTGGATATTTTTAGCGAAAAGTAACCCAGACGAATAACAGCGTTCACGGCAGATGACTGCCAACGGTGATGTTGCAACACGCTATTCAATGCGCACGGTCAGCGTTGAATAACCAGGCGTCAAGGATAATTCTGTGTCACTCAAGAAAATCGCAGTGTGTGGTCTGGGCTATGTGGGCCTGCCCGTCGCCGTCGCGTTCGCGCGCCGCTACGACGTTATCGGATTCGACGTCGATCGTCGCCGTATCGAGCATCTGAAAAAGGGCGAGGATTGGACAGGCGAAATCGAGAGCGATGTGTTGCGCGCCTCGACCATGCGCTTTACCGACAACGCAGCGGACCTCGCTGACTGCAACTTCTTCGTGGTCGCCGTGCCGACGCCCGTCGACGAGAAGTGCATCCCCGATTTCTCGCTGCTCGTGAGCGCATGCCGCACCATCGGACCTGTGCTGCGTCCGGGCAGTATTGTCGTCTTCGAGTCCACGGTTCATCCCGGCGCGACGGAAGAAATCTGCGGGCCGGAGCTCGAAAAGGCGTCGGGCTTGCGCTGCGGCGTGGACTTCAAGCTGGGCTACAGTCCCGAGCGCATCAATCCGGGCGATCGCGAGCATCCGCTGGAGCGAATCGTCAAGATCGTGTCCGGACAGGATGACGAAAGCGCGGACATCATCGCCGAAGTCTACGGCGGCATCATCGACGCGGGCGTGCATCGCGCGTCTTCCATCAAGGTGGCGGAAGCCGCGAAGGTGCTCGAAAACACGCAGCGGGATATCAACATCGCGTTGATGAACGAGATGTCCAAGATCTGCGATCTCGCCGGCATCTCGACGACGGAGGTGCTCGAAGCGGCAGGCACGAAGTGGAACTTCCTGCGCTTCACGCCAGGACTCGTGGGCGGCCACTGCATCGGCGTGGACCCGTATTACCTGACGTCGAAGGCGCAGGAGATGGGTTATCACCCGGAAGTCATACTGGCAGGGCGCCGCATCAACGACGGCATGGCGCAGCACGTCGCCGCGAAGATCGTGCAAATGCTCGCGCGCAAGCACCGTCTTGCCGGGTCCACGCGTGTCGGGATTCTGGGCATGACGTTCAAGGAGAACGTCCCCGACATTCGCAACTCGAAGGTGGTCGATCTGTACCGTGCGTTGCAGCAATACGGCATCGCGCCGCTTGCTTTCGACCCGATGGCGGACAAGGCCCAGATGGAGCATGAGTACGGCATCTCGCTCGTCGACAAGTCTCACTTCGACAATCTCGATGTCGTCGTTCTCGCCGTGCCTCATCGCGACATCATGGCCACGATCTGGCAGGACCTGCCGCACATGCTGACGGACGGCGCATTGCTGTGCGACCTCAAGTCGTCGCTGGACAAGACGCGCTTGCCCGCGAGCGTGCAGTACTGGGCGCTGTAAGCAGCTTCGTCCACGTCACTCAAAACCGGTATGAGCCATTCGAAGCTGCTGGTCAGTCCCATCGGGACGTGCCGCATACATACGCCGCTGCGCAAAGGCGCCGCGCGGTATCCGATTCGGGCGCAAAGCGCGCGCAACTATGGATTCGTCCACACGAGTGCGGAGGCGCTCCAGCAATTGCGTTTCATGCTCGGTCAGCAGTCGATTCCGGCCGAGATCGAAGCGCTGCTGTTCCGGCCCGGCGTCGCGGCGGCGAGCTATGCGAAGCCCTGCGCGCGCGCTGACCTGACTATCCTGGAGGTGTCTTCGCGCAAGCTGCTGACGGTCGACGGTTATCCCATCCAGATCAACTACATGGGCCGGTACTTCGCAGATTTCTTCGCGGACCGGGCGCGTTCGCGGACGTTCTGGTCGATGGCATCGGTCAAGAAGATGGCCGAGCGGCGCGCATGGCTCGAACAGGAGCCGAACTTCAGGCGGCTTGCGGCGGCGGATCAGGCCTTGCTCGCGCGCATCGTGCGAAGGGAACAGACGGACGACGAGATCGAGCGCGACATGCGGGAGATTGCCGCGCTCGTCGGAAGGGAGAAGCTGGTGTTCGTCACGCACGTTGACGCCGCGCCGCCCGACAATCCGGTGATCGAGCAGCGGCACCGCCTGATCGAGACGGTGAGCGATATCGCGCGGCGCATGAAGGTGCCTTGCTACGATCCGACGCCGCTGATGCACGAGGTCGGCCAGGCTGACGCGATGGAGCAGGGCGGACTCGATCTCACGCACTTCACCGATGCGTTCGCCGATCGTCTGGTGGACGACTGGCATCGCTGCTTTCTCGCGGCGCATATCGCCGCATCGGGCGTGCGCGACGGCGGCGCGCGCTTGCAGAAAGAAACGCAGCCGGTAGACGAGGCCGCGAGCATCGAGATGGCATGGAACGAAGGACGCCTGTGCGAGGCGTCGCGGCGAGTGCGCGCCGTGTTGCGCGCCGACCCGACACGCGCGGAGCACGGCCTGTTGCTCGCGCGCATGCAATTCGAACTGGGCGATTACGAAGGCGCGATCAGCGTGCTCAAGCAGCGAGAGGCCGACGACGGATCAGACGACAACGCCAACCGCGTGTTGATGCGCTGCTACTTCGAACTCGACGATTTCGAGAACGCGTTCGCGCTCGCGACTGCGATGCTCGGAGACGAAGTGGAAACGCCCGAGCTATTGCGCGTCAGCGCCCTTTCCGCCACGCGCCTCGGCGACGCCAGGACCGCGCTTGCAAGCTGGAAGCGCCTGTTCCGCCTGACGAACGGCGACGCCGAAGCCGCCAGCGCAGTGCTATCCCTGCTGCAATCGGCTGGGGAAGCGGAAAGCGCAGAAAACTGGGCCGAAGAAGTGCGCGCGACACTGCCGGCGCACGCCCCGAGCTATGCATTGCTCTGGAACCGCAAGCTCGACACGAACAACCGCGCGGCGCTGATGCGGCTTGCCGGTGAGTCGCTGCCGCTGCCCGCGCGTGAAGCGTTGGCGCTCGCGGAGCGGGCGGTCGGCGAGGGCTTCGCGGCGCCCGCGGCGGCATTGGCTGTATCGCAGGCATTCGCCGCGAACGATTCCGCCGATGTGGCGGGCTGGCTGAACCGCCAGATCGCGCGGTGGCTCGCCGAAGGCGAAGCGGCAGTGGCCGCAGGCGATCTCCGCGTGGCTGCCGACCGCATTCAGGCGGCGTGCCTCGCACAGCCCGCGAACGCGGACGCATTGCGCGCGCGCCGGGCGCTCGAGCGGCACATGCGTCAAGCGGCTCGCGCGGCCATCGTCGAGCAGAATTTTCATGCGGCAGTCGGCCTGATCGACATCGCCTTGCAGACGAGCCTCACGTTCCCCCACCTCGACAGCTTGCGTGGGCGGGCAGCGGAAGCGCTCGGCGATACGCCGACGGCGCTTCGTCACTTGCGACTGGCTGCGGACGAGCCCGGCGCGCCGCTCTCGGCGCGTCTTCATCTCGCGCGCGTGGCCGTTCGGGCCGGACGTTATGCCGAAGCGATCGAGGCCTTCTCGCAGATCGCTGCGAACCACGATGCGGACTCCGCCATGCGTGACGACGCGGCGCGTCAGATCTCGACGTTGCGAGGGCGCTCGATTCGCGCCGCCCGCGACATGCTGGCTCGCCAGGAGTACGACGCGGCGTGGTCCCTGCTCGATCTGATCGAAAGAGCCGACGCCTCGGGCGCCGATGTCGCCGTCGAGAAAAAGCGCGTCGTCGCGGCGTTGCGTGCGCAGCTGCGCGGACTCGATTCCGCGAGCGGCGAGGAACGCCTGGCGCTCGGCGAAGCAATTTTGAAGCTCGTGCCCGACGATCCGGTCGGCCTGAAGGCGGCGGCGTCGGGCGCCATGCGTCTGCATAGCTTCGCGCAGGCGCTGCCGTACTGGAACGCGCTGCGCAAGCAGTCCGGCGATGTCGAGCAGATCGACGCGAACATCCGCAAGTGCCTGCTGTGGGCCGAACGCGACAGGCGCAAGACGATCTCGCCGCCGCAGCCTGCGAAAGCCGCGTGACGGTGTATGCGGCGTTTGCTTCGCGCGGCACGGTTCCGCCGCGCTTTTGAGAGATAGTGGCAGTCCTAAATGATGACTCACGTAACGCAAGCGAGCACGACAGCGGTGGACTCGGCGCCGGCTGCATCGGTTCAATTGAGCGGTGTAGACGACACCGACGCCGTGCGGGCAGAACTCGCCCGGCTGGTGGCGCACGCGCGCACGGCCCGTCTCGCGCAAGACGCGCTCGCCGAGGCGCGAAGCCTCGTTCGCGATCACGCGCAAGACGCCGACTCGCGCCTTTTGCTGTTGCAGTTGATGGAAATGGCCGGGGATGCCGAGGGCACGCTCGACGCCTGGCATGCGCTGTCGGCGGATTGCCCGGACCATGCGGGCATCACGCGCGGTTACGCGCTGCGGCTCGTCAAGGAAAAGAAGGTAGAAGCGGCGCTGGAGCACATCGACCGCTGCATGCCGGAATCGCTCGACGACGCGTCGGCGAGTCTCGCGCGCGCCGAGCTTCTCGCGGACGTGCGCGCGCACGAGGCGTCGGATGCGTTGTTCGAACGCCTGATCGCGCGGCACGACCGACGCGATATTCGCATTGCCTTCGCCAAGCGACTCAGCAAGCGCGGACGGCTCGCGCAGGCGGTCGCCGTGCTGGAACCGATCGCCGCGTCGCTCGCGCCCGACAGCAAGGCCGGGCGACTGGCGGCCGCGCTGGCGAGCGATTACACGTTCTATCGACAGTATGAATCGGACGACGTGCTCGCGAGCGCCGACATCAAGATCGTGGCGATGAAGCACGCGATCCTGTCGTTCCGCCAGCGCGTTGTGCGCTGTGCGGACGGCGAACGCGCGAAAGCCATCGCGCTCGTCACAGGCAGCCTCGGACCGGGCGGCGCCGAGCGTCAGCTGACGAGGCTTGCCTGCCATTTGCGCAAGGATGCGCTGCATGGCGGCGCGTCGGCGGCGGTGAGCCGCGTCGAAGTGCTCGTCAGACAGCATACGGAAACCACGCGTGAGCCGAACGGCCAGCGGCTCGACTTCTTTCTCGGCACATTGAACGATGCGGGCGTGCCCGTCACGCAGATCAACGACCTGCCCGTTGTCGTGGCCGGCGATCGATCCGTGACGGACGCCAACCTGCTGCGCATGCTCGGCAACCTGCCGCCGCCAGTGCACTACGGCGTGGGACGCCTCGTACCGTACTTTCGCGAGCGCCGCTTCGATGTGGTCAGTCTTTGGCAGGACGGCACATGCCTGTTCGGCGCGCTCGCCGCCTTGCTGGCGGGCGTGCCGGTCATCCATCTTGTGTTTCGCGGATTGCCGCCGAACATTCGCCGGGAGCGCGACCGCCCCGAATACGCGGTGCTCTATCGGGCCCTGGCCGAGGTGCCCGGCATCCACTTCGTCTGCAACAGCCGCGCGGGCGCGCAAGCGTACGCCGCATGGCTCGATCTGCCGCTGGCGCGGTTCCATGTGCTCTATAACGGCGTGCCCGAACTCGACACCACCGGTTCGATCGAGGACGAAGAGCGCTGGGAGGCGTTCGCGAAGAAGACCGCGGACGCATCCGAGACGATCGGCGGCGTCTTTCGCTTCGAGCCCGACAAGCGGCCGTCGTCATGGATCAGGCTCGCGGCGCGGTATCTGAAGAAGCGGCCGCGCGCGCGTTTCGTGATTGTCGGCGACGGGCGGTTGCAGCAGAAGGCCGTCGAGCTTGCGAACGAGTTGGGCATCTCGAACCGGCTTCTGTTCGCGGGCTTGTCGTCGCATGTGGGCTACTGGTATTCAAAGATGGACGTGAAAGTCTTGCTCTCGCGCTTCGAAGGGCTGCCCAACGTGCTCATCGAAGCGCAGATGCTCGGCGTCGCCACGCTTTCGACGCCGGCAGGCGGCGCGGGCGAGTGCTTCGTGGATGGCGTGACCGGGCACTTGCTCGAATGCGCCGATCAGCCCGACTTGCAGGCCGCCTGCGACAAGCTCGCCGCGCTCGTCGACCGCTGCAAGGCGGACGGCGCTACGCGGGAGCATGCGCGTCAGCGGGCGCGCATGCTGTTTTCGGTCAACGCGATGCTCAGCAAGTTCGCAGAACTCTGCGCTTCGACGGCACAAGGCGCTGAGTCGACCGCGCCGACCCAGCCGACCGACGAGCAGGAGAGCCCGCTTGTCGCGTGATGCATGCATGAGAGCGGGCGCGTGTGGCTCGATGGTTCAGAGAAGGAAGCGATGAAATCGTTGGCTCGTGAAATCTTCCCGGCGAAAGTCACCCGCGCGCGACAGTGCGCGGCGTTGCTGCTCGGCCTTGCCAGCGCGTGCTTCCTTCAGGGATGCGGCTTGCCGCGCAGCGGGCCGATGGTGAGCGAGATCAACGCATCGGACGCGCGGGGCGACGTCGTGCTCGTTCCCGCGACAGCCCAGACGGTTCTTGCCGGACATAGCGCGCGCCCTTCGACGTTTCCGCCCGCGTTCGCGCACGCGGCCGCGTTCGACTACGAACGTCTCGCGCCAGGCGATGGCATAGACGTGACCGTCTTCGAGCGCGACGGTCTCGCCGTTTATCCGGCCGGGCCGAACGGCGCGTCTGACCTGGGCGAGATGATCGTCGACCGTGCAGGCGACATCTACTTGCCATATGTGGGCAGCATCCGCGCAGAGGGGCTGACCGCAGCCGAACTACGCGCTGCGATCATGCGGCGTCTGAGCCGGCTCATGACTGCTTCGGACGTCGTCGTGCGGCCCACGACGCGGCGCGGACAGACGGTCACGGTTCAGGGCGATCTTCAAAAGCCCGGCGTGTATGCGCTCGGCCGCGACATGTCTCGCCTGAGCGATGTGCTCGGCCTCGCCGCGCCCAGTCAGGTCAACCCCGAACAGTTGGCGATTTTGGTGCGACGTCAAGGCACGGAAGCCACCATACGGCTTGCGGACGTGTATCGAACGCGCGCCAACGACATTCCGCTGCGACCGGGCGATTCGATCATCGCGCATGACGTGGTCGAACAGGTCGTGGTGCTCGGCGCGGCGGGCGTGCAAGGGCGCATCAAGGTGCCGAAGCGCGATTACACGCTTCTCGATGCGCTCGGCGATTCGCGCGGTCTCAGCGACGCGCTCGCGAATCCGCGCGGCGTGTATCTGTTGCGCAGAGCCGGCACGAGCGAGCGCGAGCCGGGCGATGCACGGCCTACGGTCTATCAATTTGATTTCACGCGGCCAGAGCAGATCGCACTCGCGGGCCAGTTCGTCGTGCATGACGGCGATGCCGTGCTGGTTTCCGATGCCCCGTTCACGCAAGTGCAGAAGCTGCTGTCCACCTTCAGCGCGTCGCTCGGCACCGCGCGCTCGGTGAGCGCGCTGGCGGATTGACGCGGCACCATGACCAATCAGAAGCGGATAGACGACTGGCGCGCGCGTCGGCGAACGAACGGCTACCGGATCGGCGCGGGCGCGCAGATGGAAGACGCCGGGCCGCACGCGCCCGCGACAACGCTTGCGCTAATCCTTGCCGCACTGCGCCGGTCACCACGCGAGACGCCTTCGCAGCGCCGGCAAGTGTACGAGTCGCTAGAGGCGCGTCTTAGCGACGACGTGTCCCACGCGGACGAAGAAACGCTCGACCTGCGGCGACGGCAACTGCGCACCGTGATTCGTCTGCTAGAGAACGACATTCGCGCGGGCGTCGATGTGTTCGCTCCCCGTTACGCGCCGGCCACGCTCGCGCGAGAAGAAGCGCATCTTGCCGATGCCCACGAAAAGCGCGTCCGCCGCCGTCGCGAAGAAGAAGCGCGCGAGGCTCGCCGCAGCGCGTCGCGCGAGGACCGCGCGCTGACGCCGGACGTCAGCGCCGGCGAAGCCAGCGACCTCGCGGCGCTGAAGTCTCGCATCGCCTCGCTTCATGCGAGACAACGGCCACGGGCGGTGCAAGCCGGCCGCTCCGACCTGCGCGCGTTGCTTCCGATGCTGATCTTCCAGCTCGACACCATGCAAGGCGAAAGCCGCTTCGCACTCGCGTGGGCGTTTTTCGGACCGGCGGTGCTGCTCACGCTCATTTCGTCGCTCTACTTGCTGACGGGGACCCAGTTCATTCTGGGAATGGACGTGCCGACCTTCTCGCTGCTGGGCGCGACGACGTGGATCATGTTCCGGCAGATCATCTTTCGAAGCAGCACGAGCTACATCTCCGCTCGCGGATGGCTGAACCTTCAGGGCGTCACGCCGCTCCTGTGCGCGTGCGTGCAGGCCGTGCTGTATCAGGCGATCTTCGTCCTCGTGTTCGCGACGCTGATTCTCGTCGGCCACGCGTTCGATCTGATCAGCTTGCCGGCGAGCTGGCCCGCGTTCTTCGGCTATGTGATCGCGATGGGCTTCGGCGGCGCGTCGACGGGCGTGTTCTTCGGCGCTATCGCGAGCAAGTGGCGCTTCTTCCTGCGCCTTGCCACGGCCATCGAACGACTGCTCGAAATCTTCAGCAGCGTGTTCTTCGTGTCGGAGCAGTTGCCGGAGCAGTATCGCGGGTGGTTCTTGTGGTCGCCGTTCGCGCACGGCATGCAGCTATTGCGCTCGGCGTATTTCGAAAGCTATCGCTCGACGGATGCGCGTCTCTCCTACTTCGTCACGTCGCTCGTCTTTCTTGCGGCCGTGGCGCTTTGCGCCGAACGGTTCGCGCGATGCAACGTCCAGCCGATGTGACCGACATGATCCACCTGCACGCCGTCACGTGTTCATCGACGATCTCGGGCTCGCGCGCGCCGCTGCTGTCGAACGTCGATCTCGACATTGCGCGGGGACGCTATGCGTTGCTTTCGCGAACGCCCGAAGCCCATCGCGCACTGATCGATGTGCTGGCCGGCCTGCGCAGGCCGCGCCACGGCTTCGTCGAGCATCGCGGTCGCGTGTCGTGGCCGCTCGGCCGACAGGGCTTCATTCGCGGCAAGGCGAACGGACTGCGCATGATCGAGTTCGTGTGCGCGCTGCATGGCTTGCCTGCGAAGGCGGCTATCGAACTCGTGGCGGACCTTATTACGTGCCCCGCGCATCTCGAACTGCCGATGGAACATTGGCCGCTCGCGACGCGTCAGGAAGTGTCATTTGCGCTCGCGCTCGCGCCCGACTTCGATGTCTATGTAATCGACGGCGCCCTGCCACATGAAGCAAGCCGCTTCGCGCGTCTGTGGCGCGCGCTCTTCGACGAACGACTGGTCGGGCGCACGCTCATTCTCTCAACTTACCGTCGTCAGCAGATGGCGGATTATTGCGCCAAGGGTTTGGTCTATGAAGGAAGCAGCCTTCGAATCGACGCCGATCTCGACGAGTGCCTCCGTCGATTCCCTCCGCGCCGCGCGAACAGCGAGTCCAGCGCAAGCGCGGACGGCAACGGACTCGACGCCGCCGCCAGAGGTCCGTTCGATGTCTGAGTCCGGATCGGCCATCGAAGCGCGTCGCCGTGAACGAGACACGGCGAGGCTCGCGCGGCGAAGGGCGCGCTGGATGATGCTCGCGCTCGTTCTCGTGCCCGTCGCGTTGTGCGCGGCCTACGCGACGCTCGTTGCGAAGCCGCGCTATTCCGCCGAAGCGCGATTCTCGGTGCGCGCGACATCGAGCGCAGCGCCTCTCGCGGGCGGCGCAGCGAGTCTCTTCACGACTGGCGGCGGCGCTGGCGTGGCTGCCGGTTTCGTCGATGGCTGGGCCGTGAGCGACTTTCTCGCTTCCCGCGACTGCATGCGCCAACTCGACGAAAGAATCGGACTGCGCCGCCGGCTCACGTTGAACGGTCTGGATCTGCCTAACCGGCTGCCGTCGAACGCGTCCGAAGACGATCTGTATCGCGCGTACCGTTCGTCCGTGAAGGTGTCGTACAACATCATGGAACAGGTCGACGTCATGCAGGTGAGCGCCTATTCGCCGGCCGATGCCGCAGCGATCTCGGAGGCGCTGCTCGACCTCGCGCAGACCTTCGTACAGCGAATGGATGAGAAAGGCGTCGAGGATGCGCTCAAGGTGAGCCGGCAGGCCGTCGCGCTGGCGCAGAAAGAGGCGCAGTCGGCACGCGCGGCGCTGACGAAATGGCGAATCGTCAACCAGAATCTCGATCCCGCCGCGAACGCGGCGATGCTGCTCAATCTCTCGGCTCAACTGGAAACCGAGCTCAACACGGCGCAGATCAACCTCGACAAGATTCGCGCGCTCGGCAATCCGCAGCACCCGATGTTGGCTCCGGCAGCGGCACAAGTGCAGGCATTGACGGAGCGGCTCGCGCAGACGCGAGAACGCATTAGCGGCAAGGGCAAGACTCAGGCGAGCCAGTTGGGCGACTATGAATCGTTGAAAAACGCCGAGGCGTTCGCGGATTCGAATCTCACCGCGACGCAGCAAAGCTATCAGCAGGCATTCACGGATACGCTGAAGCTCCAGCGATACCTGACGGTCATCACGCGGCCCTTGCCGACGGACCGGCCCACGAGCCCGAACGTGCCGCTTCTGTTGTTGGCGTCGCTGGCCGCGGGTCTTGCGCTCGCGCTTGTCGTACGCGTCGCCGTGATGCTCGGGCGCGAGTTCTTCAATGGATAAGCCGATGGACACGCCGAACGGCCGGGCTCTGTTCGACGCCTGCAAGTTTCTGGTCAGAAAAGGCGTGTGGACTGCCGGCCTTGCCGCGTATGCCGATGCGGTGCGAGCCGGCGCTGTGCCTGATGCAGCGGCGCGCGTGTATCGCGCCATCGCGCAGATTCGCGTCGGCGAGAACGGAGCCGCCGCGATCGAGGCACTGGATGCGTCGCTCATCCGCGCCGCCGATGCCCGCATCGACGTGAAGCGCCTCGTCGTATCGCCGCTAATTAGGGACGGCGCGCTGCACGACGCAGCCGCCGTCCTCGGCGCATTGGTGAACGCGTGGCCCGAGCTCGCCGAGGAGCGGCGGATGCTCGCGAGCGTTCTCGGCCGCTTGCAACGCTGGGACGAAGCGGTGAGGCACGCGGATGCCGCAGCGCGGATCGAACCCGACGCGCCGGCTGCGCGTGCGGCCTGCATCCAGTTGCGGCTCCAGGCGGGGCGCGTCGCAGAGGCGGCCGAACTGGCGCGCGCGAGCATCGACATGGCGGTGGCGCACGCCGCGCATGCGCACGCGTGGCTGACCGCGCTCACGCGCGCGGGGCATACGGAAGTCGCCGCGCGGCTCGCATCGCGCCTCGACGCCGCGAGCATGCCCAACGATCGCGCTGCGGCGGCCGTCGTGCAGGCGCTGGCGAGCGACAACCGTATCGGACTCGCGATATCTGCGGGAGAGGCGGCATTGCGCGCCGGACTCGACGGCACGGCGCTGCGTTCGCAACTGGGGCAGGCGTATCTGGCGAGCGGCGTCTCGGACGGCGGCCATCTGCGAGCGCTCGAACAATTGGCGCGCGGCGTGGCGCTCGCACCGAACGACATGCGGCTCATGACGCTCTATGGCGAGACGCTGCTGCGCGCGGGTCGCTATGAAGATGCCGTCACGCATCTGCAAAGCGCGTGCGAGCGTTGTCCCGACCTTGCGCACACGCGAACGTTACTCGCCCGCGCATTGCGCCACTGCGGCCGCCACGCGGAATCGGCAGACCACATGCTGACGCTCGCATCCCAGCGCCCGGACGATGAACGCGTACAGCGTCTCGCGATCGCGGCGTTGTCTCAGGCCGGCAGAAAGGATCAAGCGTCCGAGCTTTACCGCAAACGTCTCGACGCGCGAGACCGCCTGCTGCCTTCGAGTTTTGCGCTCGCAATGGCGCAAGTCGATATGCGACTTGATGAAGTCAGTATCCCGAAGGAAAGGCTCGATTGGGCGTGGTCACTACGCAGGGAAGCGGACCCGGCGACGCGCGAAGCATGGGAGCGGGCGGCGCGCTGGGGACATCTGGTCGATCATCTGTTGCTGGAATGGCTCGAATGTCGCGATCATCTGATTGAAGAAGCCATGACCTTGCTCGACGATCTCGACGAAACGGAGCGGCGGTTCGCCCCATTACTTGCGGGCGGAAAGGGTGTCGTGGTCGCGACCGCGCATGTCGGCCCCATGTACGCCGGCCTGATGGTGCTCGAACTGCTCGGCATTCCGTCGCGCTGGGTGGCGAGCATGCCGGGCGTCGCCACGGCGCATTACGCGTCCGCGCTCATCTCCACGGCGGACCAGACCGAGGCGCAAGTGGCCCGGCAATGCTTTCGCGCCCTTCAATCCGGCTTCGCGGTATGTATTGCGGTCGATGGCGCGCCGAACCCCGCCGCGCCGCGCGTTCCGTTCGCCGGGCAGGAGATCACCTACTCGTCGTTCGCGGCACGTGCCGCGCACCGGCTCGGCTCGCCGTCGGTCTTTTATGCGCCGCGATGGCGCAACGGCAAGATCGTGCAAACACTCGAAATGCTGCCCGCCGCCGAGCCCGGCGAGGATGTCGAACGCTATGCGCTCCGATGGCAGGAGGCTTATCTCGGCCACCTGCGCGAGCATCTTGCCGGAGCGCCGGAAGACCTGCGCCTGAGCGGCGGGCTGTGGCGTCACGTGCGTCCGGTCGATCCGTCCGCTCATGCAACGCGCGCCGCATGCGATCGAAACCTATCGTGTATCAACTGAGCAGAAGCTTATGCAGAGAGAAACCTTGTTGAATGAGTCGACGATGCCGGCATGGCTGCTGCACGAGTCGCAATCCGGCTTGCGCGATGCGCTCGCTGCACAGCGCTTTCGATGGCTCGTGACGGGCGCGGCGGGCTTCATCGGATCGAATCTTGTCGAGACGCTTCTCGTGCTCGGACAGGAAGTGCGCGGGTTGGACAACTTCGCGACCGGGCATCAGCGCAATCTCGATGAGATCAGGTCGCGCGTCGGCGAAACGCGCTGGCGCAATTTCAGCTTTCAGGAGGCCGATATCCGTGACGCGCGCGCGTGCGATGCCGCGGTAGACGGCGTGGACTTCGTGCTGCATCAGGCTGCGCTCGGGTCGGTGCCGCGTTCGGTGAAAGATCCGATTGCGACCCACGATGTCAATGCAACGGGCTTTCTCAACATGCTCGATGCGTCGCGGCGGGCCGGCGTGCGCCGCTTCGTCTACGCGGCGTCGAGTTCGACGTATGGCGATGAGCCCAATCTTCCGAAGCGCGAAGAGCGCATAGGCAATCCGCTGTCACCGTATGCCGTCACCAAGCTGGTGAACGAGATCTATGCGAGCGTATATGCGCGCACTTACGGATTCGCCTCCATCGGCATGCGGTACTTCAACGCGTTTGGACCGCGGCAGGATCCGGACGGCGCCTACGCGGCGGTGATTCCGAAGTGGATTGCCGCCATGCTATCGGGCGAAGACGTGCAGATCAATGGCGACGGCGAAACGAGCCGCGACTTCTGCTATGTCGGCAATGTGGTGCAGGCGAACTTGCGCGCGGCGCTTCGCGCGGAGCTTGCCTCGAGCGAGGTCTACAACGTCGCGGTGGGCGGACGCACGACGCTCAACGACCTCTTTCATGTGATCCGCGACGGTCTCGCGGAACTGGGCCACGCATATCACAAGCAACCGGCGCACCGCGATTTCCGCGCAGGCGACGTGCGCCATTCGCAAGCGGACGTGTCGAAGGCGCAGCGTGAACTCGGCTATGTGCCGCTCGTCGATTTGCGCGCGGGAATGAAAGAGGCGCTGCCGTGGTACGTCGATTTCCTGACGAACACGAAGCGGGTGCGTGCGTCATGAAGATCTCAACGAACTTTGAGCGCCTTCGCTGGGCGCTGCGGACGTGCATCGTTAGCATGATCGCGTGTGCGTCGATGGCCGCGTGCATGCCGGCATCCGCCGCGCCGCGCGATGCATGCGAGCGTGCGACCGCGGATTGCGCGATGGTGTCCAAACTTCTTCAACAGCGAGAAGGCTATGGCCGCGCGGCGACGGGCGGACTGGACGGCAAGGTCGTAGTTGTGTCGTTGGCGGCGGACGCCGGGCCGGGATCGTTGCGCGATGCGCTCGTGCATGCGCGCGGACCCACCTGGATTCGCTTCCCGTCGGACATGAAGATCGCGCTCGCGTCCATGCTTCGCGTGCCGTCCAACGTGACGATAGACGGCCGCGGACACATGGTGGAACTGCTGGACTACGGCTTCGGCATCTATGGCAGCGCGAACGTCATCGTGACGCATCTGACGATAGACGGCCGCTTGCGCACGTTCGCGCAGGCGATCGACATCGCCAATGGATCGCACGATGTCTGGATCGATCACCTCGATCTCTCGCGGTTCGCGGCTCGGCTCGTCAACGTGAAGAACGGCTCGACCGATGTCACGGTCTCGTGGGTGAAGTTTCACGATGACGACAAGGTCATGCTGGTCAACAACATCACCGATGACAATCTCTTTGCCAACTACGAGCGCGATGCGATCGCTCGCGTGACGATTCACCATAGCTACTTCGTCGATACCATGCAGCGTAACCCGCGCGCGCAGTTTGGGACGGTCCACCTCTACAACAATCTCATCCAGAACTGGGACTTCTACGGCATGAGCTTCAGCCTGGAGGCGAGGGCGCTCGTCGAAGGCAATGTCTTTTCGAACGCCGCGCATCGCGCTTGCACGGAGCCGGCATACTTCCCGACGGTCGAAGGCGTCAACGCGAATTACTGCCGCTACATTCCGCAGGCGCCGGCACGCAGCGCGCTCGTCAATGGCGAATCGGATCGCGAACACTATGAGCGCACGAAGTCGCTCTACGGGTACACGCACGGCTATCAGGCGTTTCTTTCGGTACGCGACAACCTGTACCTCGGCGACGCGAAAGCGGTGCTGCAAGACGAGCAACCGGGCAAGGTGCCGAAGCCGCCGTACTGCTACTCGTACGAAGCGCCATCAGTGGATCTTGCCGATCGCATCCGCGCACATGCAGGCAACACGCGCGACGATGCTGCTGCAATCGGGCGGTGCGGTCAATAAGCGAAGCGCGCACGAACCCGTTGCGCGCTCACGCAACCTCACGCAGCCTCATGCAGCCTGAACGTCTCCACCGCCGTGCGCAGCGCCGCCGCCTGGTCCTCCAGCGATTGCGCGGCGGCTGCCGCTTCCTCGACGAGCGCCGCGTTTTGCTGCGTCACTTCGTCCATCTGCGTCACGGCGCGCGCCACCTGATCAATGCCGCTGCTCTGCTCTTCCGATGCCGCCGCGATCTCGCCCATGATGTCGGTCACGCGCTGCACCGCGCCGCTGATTTCGGTCATCGTGCGGCCGGCTTCGTCGACAAGCGCGCTGCCCGACTGCACCCGCTCCACCGATGTGTCGATCAGTTCCTTGATCTCCTTCGCTGCCGCCGACGAACGTTGTGCGAGCGAGCGCACTTCACCCGCCACGACAGCGAAGCCGCGTCCTTCTTCGCCAGCGCGCGCCGCTTCCACGGCGGCGTTCAACGCGAGAATGTTGGTCTGGAACGCGATGCCTTCGATGATCGTAATGATGTCCGCGATCTTCGCCGAGCTTTGATTGATCTCGCCCATCGTCGTGACGACTTGCGACACGACATGGCTGCCCTTGCTCGCAATCTCCGACGCATTGGCGGCCAGCATGCTCGCCTGACGCGCGTTGTCGGCGTTCTGTTTGACGGTGCCTGTCAGTTCATCCATGCTCGACGCCGTTTCCTGCAACGCCGAAGCCTGCTGTTCCGTGCGCGATGACAAGTCGGTATTGCCCGCTGCGATTTGTTTCGTTGCAGAGGCGATCGACTCGCTGCCCGAGCGTACCGAACGCACGGTGTCGATGAGGCTCGCTTGCATCGTCGAAAGGCCGCGCAGCAGTTGGCCCATTTCATCGTTCGAGCTGACCGTCACCTCGCGGCGCAGATCGCCCGATGCAATTGCGCTGAATTGCGTGAGAGCGGCATCCAGCGGACGCGCGATGCGGCGGCGCAGCGACGCCCACGAATAAATCGCGGCAGCCACGCCAGCGAGGATGGCCGCAATGCTCAACAGGCGGAACGTTTCGAACTGGGCTTGTCCCGCGTCGTAGGCGCGTTGCGCCAAGTCGAACTGCAGCTTGCGCAGCGCGACGCCCGTCTTGGCGAATTCGTTGAACGCCGCCTGCATGGCGCTGGCGTCGGCGGTGATCTTCTCCTGGTCCTTCGCGCGCACGTCTGCGTAGCCTTCGTCGATCAGCTTCTGCATGGCGAGACGCTGCTGGTTGAACTTCTCGCCGAGCGCCTTTTCTTCCGGATCCTGGGCCAGCGATGCGTATTTGGCCCATGCTTCGTCGGAGGTCTTACGCATGAGCGCGCCGCGCCCGATCGCATCTTCGGCCGCGCTCGTGCCCACGTTCAAGGCGGCGCGGTCGAAGCTCAGACGCTCGCGTGCCATGAACATCTCGGCGTTGCCGACGGAAACCGCGCTCGGCATTTCGTTCGTGAACAGATCATGCGTCACCGAGTTCGCGTGTGTCATGCCGATGAGCCCGAGCACGCCGATGCCGATCAAGAGCGCGCTCAGCAGCGTCATGGCCAAAGCCAGCCGCCCTTTGATAGTCGAAAACATGAATTCCCCGAAATGGCTGCATCGCGTCATGCACGCTCCAGGCGGCGATGCTGCGCCCACTGCGCGGCCGAGGGATTCCATCGACCTTTGTATATCGACCGCCGCGCGCCGCGCTTGAGTCCGGGAAAACATGGATGAGGAAAGCGCACGGCCGATCGTTTTATTTCATGCGACGGCGTGAAGCATCCACGCCGCGCCCGCTGCGATCATCAGTACACCAATGCCTTTTGCCACGCAATGCCCGAAAGGCAGCAGGCGTTCGGCGGCGATGGCGAACGTCACCGCGGCCACTGCTCGCGGGTCCGCCATGCCCGCGACGCATAAAGCCACGGTGAGCGCCGCGCACGATGCAATGCACTGCATGCCGTGCCATATCCCGTGTTCATACGATGCAAGCATCGTCGAGCGATGCTCGCTGGTGGAACGGCAACGCGCGAGACGGCGCGCCTTCCATCGGCTCGATTGCACCATGCCGGCAAGCACGATCACCGCGCCGCCGGTGACGGGCTTCGCCATGAAGAGCACGCTCCATGTCGCGCCGAGCGGATACATCGCGATGCCGGTCATCGACCATGCCGTGACATAACCGGCCGTCATGAGCGCGAGCGCCGACGCGCCGCACCGGCGATAGCGCCACAACGTCTGCGCGAAAGGCGGCAGCATCATCGCGTTCATCATGACGGCCCACAGAGCGACGAAGGAGACTGCCGCGCCGAGCGGCGTCTGGCCGCAAGGACGCGCCCAGTCCATCGAGGGCATGCACGCATGACACGCGGCGAGCAACGCGGCACTGAGCGTGAACGCGAAGGCACGCAGCGCGACGAGTCCGCGCCGCTCGTCCCCGCTCAGCATGACGAAATCAGTCGGCGTACTCGTCATGGCGCTTCCACCAGATGCCGTTCTCATTGCGTCCTTTCGGCGCGCGATCGAGCCATTGATACATGCCCCAGAGCGCATCGAGCCCGCGGGCATACGCCGAGTACGTGTGATAGACGACGCCGTCTTCCATCGCGAATGCGCTCATGCCGGGGCGATCGCGTGTGAAGGTCGGCGCGTCGGTGCCGCAAGCAGCGGCGAATGCCTTCACGGGTTCCGGCGCGTCCTTCATGTCCATCGCGTGGCCGCCGCGCGCGAAGTTGTATTCGATTTCGCCCGCGCGCTGCTGCGCCTCCGTGAACGACACGTTGAAGTCGTAGTTGAACTCGCCGTTCTTCGCGGACGCCCACGGAAAGCGCCATCCCATGCGCTTCTTATAGCCCGCCAGCTTGTCGATGGACGCGCGCGAGACCGCCCACAGCGCGACATCGTGATGCGCGAGATGAACGGCAAAGCCATCGAAGCCGTCCGCAATCGACGAGCACGACGGACAGCCCGCGCTCCAGTCCGGTCCGAACATGAAGTGATAGACGAGCAGTTGCGAGCGCCCGCCAAAGAGGTCGGCGAGCGTGGCATCGCCGGCTTCGGTATCGAAGCGATATGTCTTGTCGATGCGAACCCACGGCAAAGCCTGACGTTGCCGCGCGAGCTCGTCGCTGCGGCGCGTGAGCTCCTTCTCGGCTTTCAGCAGATCGAGCCGTGCGGCGAGCCAGTCATTGTGTGTCGCAGTCGTGTGAGTCGTCATTTGCGTTGCCTCCGTTGTGCGGCGGTGCGTGCGCACCGGTTTGGGATCCATTGCGAAGCGCGCCATGCATGGTGTTAGATTAGTGCGGGGCATCGGACGCGGGGGAGTGACAAGCGTGTCGGGATTCGCATGGATTCGTTGATGACGGCGGCGGCGCGCGCGCTCGCGGCGGGCGATCCGCTTGGCGCGCTGAACCGCGTGGCACTGCGCGACGATGCTCCCGCGCTCGCGCTGCGCGGCATCGCGATGGCGCAGCTCGGCGACTTCCCGCGTGCGAAGGCGCTGCTCAGGCGCGCGTCTCGCGGGTTCGGCGCGAAGGAAGCGGTGGCGCGCGCCCGCTGCGTCGTGGCTGAAGCCGAGATTGCGCTCGCATCGCGCGAACTCGCGTGGCCCGCGAAGGCGCTGGACCATGCGCGCGCGACGCTCGAAGCGCACGGCGATCGCATCAACGCGGCGCATGCGCGTTATCTCGACGTGCGACGCGCGCTCTTGATCGGGCGCATCGACGAAGCAGAAGAAGCGCTTCGCGCGCTCGATGCGTCCGCGCTCCCGCCCGCGTTGCTTGCCGCGCACGCGCTGATCGAAGCGGGCATCGCCATGCGCCGTCTTCGGGCGCAAAGAGCCCGCGCCGCGCTGGATCATGCGAGAGAAGCCGCGCGAGTGGCGGGCATTGCCGCGCTGTCCGCGGAAGTGGACCATGCGCGCGCGCTGCTCGATACGCCCGCTGCGCGGCTCATCGCACAAGGCGAGACGCGTCTTGTCCTGCTGGACGATGTGGAAGCATTGTTCGCATCGAACACACTCGTGATCGACGCCTGCCGCCACGCCGTGCGCGATGCGCACACGGTCGTCTCGCTCGCCTCCCGCCCGGTGCTTTTCACGCTCGCGCGCATGCTAGGCGAGGCATCGCCCGACGACGTGCCGCGCGATCGACTCATTGCATGCGCGTTTCGGATGCGTCACGTGGACGAGACGCATCGCGCGCGGCTGCGGGTCGAGATGGGACGCTTGCGCACCTTGCTGCGGCCGCTCGCGCAGATTCGGGCCACGCGCGACGGGTACGCGCTCGCGCCGCATCAAACAGCAGATGTGGCGGTGCTCGCGCGGCCTCTGGATGACGCGCACGCGCCACTGCTCGCCTGTCTGTCTGACGGCGAAGCGTGGTCGAGTTCCGCGCTCGCGCTTGCGCTCAATGCCAGTCAACGCACGGTGCAACGCGCGCTGGAAACATTGGCCGCGTCGGGCAAGGTGCAGTCGTTCGGGCGCGGTCGCGCGCGGCGCTGGCTCGCGCCGCCGACGCCGGGATTCGCGTCGGCCTTGTTACTCCCCGCCGATCTCGCGAGCGGCTAGCATCATCGCCATGCATCGAACGATGCGCGACGAGAGGACCGAGCCATGAAACGCGCGAAAGCAGAAATCATTCGTGAATACGGGCCTTTTCCGGGTGTGGAAGGCGTGCACGGCGTCACGTTCGACGGTCATGCCGTGTGGTTCGCGGCAGGCGATACGCTCAATGCGTTCGATCCCGCGACGGGCGAGCCGCAACGCAAGCTCCATGTCGCGGCCCATGCGGGAACGGCTTTCGACGGCGAGCATCTTTATCAGATCGCGGAAGACCGCATCCAGAAGATCGATCCGCGAACGGGCCGCGTCGTCTCGACGATTCCGGCGCCGGGCGGCGGCGCGGACTCGGGCCTCGCGTGGGGCGAAGGCACGCTGTGGGTCGGCCAGTACCGTGACCGCAAGATCCATCAGATCGATGCGACGAGCGGCGAAATTTTGCGCACCATCGAATCGAACCGGTTCGTGACGGGCGTGACGTGGGTCGAAGGCGAGTTGTGGCACGCCACATGGGAAGGCGATGAAAGCGAGTTGCGCCACGTCGATCCGGCCACGGGCCATGTGCTCGAAAGGCTCGACATGCCTGAGGGCGCGAGCATCTCGGGGCTCGAATCAGACGGGCATGATCGCTTCTTTTGCGGCGGTGGCCGCGCCGCCAAAGTGCGTGTCGTGCGCCGGCCGAAGACGCCTTAAGGCACGCCATTCTTCGTGAAGGTTGAGCGCGGCGCGGATGACGGCAAGCGTCTTTTTTGCGCGTGCGAGCGCAATAGCCCTTATGCTCTCGCATGAAGCGCGCGGCTCTTGAGTGAGGCTCCATGCGCAAAAACTCGACAAAAAAGGCCGGCCTTGACGTCCACCACCATCGATTCAATTCAACTCGATTCATGGGTCGGGGAGACAGCCCGCGCCATTCGCGATTTCGACTGGTCGACCACGCCGCTCGGCAGCATCGGCGAATGGCCGCAGGCGCTGCGCTCCGTCGTGCAGATGATGCTGCGCAATGCGTTGCCGATGGCCGTGCTATGGGGCGAAGAGGGCACCTTGCTCTACAACGACGCGTACGCGAAGTTCTCCGGCGTGCGGCACCCCGGCATTCTCGGCATGCCGGTCGAGCAAGCCTGGCCGGAAGCGTCGGAGTTCAACCGCAATGTCGTGGACTCGTGCTTGAGCGGCGAATCGCTTTCGTACCACGACATCGGCTTCGTGCTCGCGACCCACGGCCGTCCGGCGCAAGTGTGGCTCGATCTGCACTACAGTCCCGTGGCCTCCGACGACGGCACGCCTGCGGGCGTGCTTGCCATCGTCGTCGATACGACCGAGCGCGTGCTGCTCGAACACAACCGCGCGGTCGCGGAAGCCGCATTGCGCGAGGCCAACGACCGCCTGAATCTCGCGTTGAACTCGGGCGCCGTGCTCGGCGTGTTCGTGTGGGAGATCGGGTCGAACCGCGTGCTGGGCGACGAACGCTTCGCCCGTACGTTCTCGGTTCCGTTCGAACAGATGGCGGAGGGCTGGCCGCTGGAAGCCGCGCTCGACATCATGCATCCGGCGGATCGCGCGCATGTGCACGAGTCGATCGAGCGCACGGTGCGCGACGGCGTGCCGTATCGCGCGGAATACCGCATTCGCACGCCCGGCGGCGGATGGATGTGGATTCTCGCGAGCGGCCGCTGCGACTACGACGAACGCGGCCGGCCTTTGCGCTTTCCCGGCGTCATCGTCGACATTCACGACCGCAAGATCGCCGAAGAAAGTTTGAAGGAACTGACGCGCGGCCTGGAAGACAAGATATCCGAGGCGGTCGCCGCGCGCATCGCGGTGGAAGCGCAACTGCGTCAGAGCCTGAAAATGGAGGCGCTCGGCGCGATGACAGGCGGCGTCGCGCACGACTTCAACAACACGCTGCAAGCCATCAGCGGCAATCTGCAACTGCTGCAGTATCTTCCGCCGATGGACCCGCGCGTGCCCGAGCGCGTGCATGCGGCGATGGAGGCCGTGGAGCGCGGCGCGAAACTCGCCTCGCAACTGCTGTCGTTCGCGCGGCGGCAGCCGCAGTCGCCGGTGGTCATCAATCCGCGCCGCCTGCTCGGTGAAATCCGCGAACTGTTGCAGCATGCCGTTGGCGCGTCGGTGTCCATCGGCACGCACTTGCCGGACGATGCCTGGAACTTCTGCGTCGACCGCAATCAATTGGAAAACGCGCTGCTCAATCTCGCGATCAACGCACGCGACGCGATTCGCGGCGACGGCAAGTTCACGCTGACATGCTCGAACGAAGTGCTCGACGAAGCGGCGTGCGAAGGCAAGGACGTGCGCCCCGGTGAATTCGTGCGGCTTTGCGCATCCGACACCGGCTCGGGCATGGCGCCTCACGTGCTCGAACACGCGTTCGAGCCGTTCTTCACGACCAAGCCCGAAGGCCACGGAACGGGCCTCGGCCTGAGCATGGTGTTCGGCTTCGTCAAGCAGTCGGGCGGACATATCGACATATCGAGCACGGTGGGCTCGGGCACCACGGTCGAACTGTACTTTCCGCGCAGCTTCGAACAAGAAGCCGTGGCCGTGCGCGGCGGCCCGCTCGCCACGCAAACGGGCGGCGCGACGCTGCTCGTGGTGGATGACGATGCCGCCGTGCTCTCGTCGACAGTCGCGATTCTGGAAGCCTTGCACTACACCGTGCTCAAGGCCGCGAACGGCGATGCCGCGATGAGCGTGCTGCAAAGCGGCGTCGGGGTGGACCTCATCCTGACCGACGTGGTGATGCCCGGCAAGGCGAAGTGCGCCGATCTCGCGGAATGGGCGTTCGCGCAGCCGCGGCCCGTGCCCGTGATCTACGTTTCGGGCTACACGCGCGACATCATCCTGCGCGACGGCGTGCTGCGTCCAAACGTGACGCTGCTGAGCAAACCGTATCGCGCGGAGACGCTGGCGAAGGAAATCGCGTTGGCCTTGAAAGGCGCGCAGCACGCGCATTGAGCGACACGCGAAGACAGGTTTCTCCGCCTTTTTCCAGAGCATTGCCCGGCTCAAGACTTTCCCCGGCGCGCCGTTAAGCAGCGAGCAAGGACGCACTCACGGCGGAAAGGGACTACGGCAGTGCAGGAAAGAGCGAGCGATTTTCTCGGAATGATCGGCGACAGCGTCGCGCGGCGAATGCCGCATGTCGAACGCGCGCGCCGCTTCGACGCCTACGCGCTGGCGGTGCTGGGCGCGGCGCTCGTCGCGTGCGTGACGCCGTTCGTGCCGCATCCGTGCGCGCTCGTCCTGAGCGCGGCGTGCGCCGCGGCCGTGGCCTTCGTGCATTGCATGCTGCGCTCGAAGCGTCAGCTTTTCGCCGCGCAGCAGTTCTCGAACGGGCTGCTTTCCATCGCCGAAGACTGCATCAAGCTGCTTGATCTCGACGGCCGCGTGACCTGCATTTCCGATGTCGGCGCGCGGCTGCTCGAAGCGGCGGATGCGAAGGAAATCGTCGGCATCGACTGGCTTGCGCTGTGGGACGGCGCAGACGCGCGGGCGGCATTCGAACACGCGAAGGCGGGCCGGTCCATTTCGTTCTCGGGCGCATGTCCGACGATGGCCGGCTCCCCGAAGTGGTGGACGTCCACGTTCGCGCCGGTCTATGGCGAAGAAGGCTGTGTCGTCGCGGTGCTGTGCAAGTCGCGCGATATCACGGCGGAAGTGGATCTGATCGAGGAGCTGCGCGGCAACGCGCGCGTGCAGAAGGACATGGAAGACCATGTCGATGCCGTGTTCTGGACCGCGAGCCACGACTTCAAGGACCTGTTGCATGTAAGCTCGGCTTTCGAGCGCATGTGGGAAATGCCCGTGGCCGCGCTCGAAACCGACAAGACCGCGTGGATGCAGCGCGTGCATCCCGAAGACATGCCCGGCCTGCGCGGCAAGATGCGCGATGCCGTGAATAGCGGCGCGCCGTCGCAGAGCTATTTCCGTTTGTGTCTTGCCGGCGACCGCACGCGCTGGGTGCGCGCGGACATCTATCCTGTCAGCGAAGACGGCGCGGTCTCGCGCGTGGTCAGCGTATGCGTCGACGCGACCGAAGAACGCATGAACTTGCAGGCGCTCAATCGCCTCGCGAACACCGACAGCCTCACCGGACTGCACAACCGCAACGCGATGATGCATGCGCTCGTCGAGCGATGCGCGTCGGGCGAGCCGTTCGCGTATCTGTTCATCGACATCGACCGCTTCAAGTCCATCAACGATACGGCGGGCCACAGCGCGGGCGATGCCGTGCTCAAGGCGATTGCCGAACGCATCGGCGAGGCCATGCCCGAGGGCGCAGTGGCGGCGCGTGCCGGCGGCGACGAGTTCACCATCGTGCTTCC
This sequence comes from Caballeronia sp. BCC1704, assembly GCF_902833455.1. Lineage (NCBI taxonomy): Bacteria > Pseudomonadati > Pseudomonadota > Betaproteobacteria > Burkholderiales > Burkholderiaceae > Caballeronia > Caballeronia sp. BCC1704. The sequence goes on from NZ_CADFFT010000005.1 coordinate 465,464, forward strand.
CGGCGCGTTCGATCAGGACCGCATCGAGCGCGCGTGCAGACGGCTTGCACTTGCCTGTAACCGGCCGATCAAAGCCGGCTGCAAGACCGTCAACATGACGTGTTCGATCGGCGTCGCGTTGTATCCCGAGCATGGCCGCACGCCCGAGACGCTTTTCATCAGCGCGGACATGGCCATGTATGCCGCGAAACGCGCGGGCCGCAACGCGTTTCGCGTGTTCGGCGAGCGCGAGAAGGACGACCTCGCGCGCGCGCATCTCGAAGCCGAACTGCACGGCGCCATTCGCGACAACCAGTTCGTTCTGCACTATCAGCCGCAATATTCGATGTACACGAACGGGCTCGTCGGCGTCGAGGCGCTGTTGCGCTGGCAGCATCCGCAGCTCGGTCTGATTTCGCCGGCTGCGTTCGTGCCCGTGCTGGAAGAAAGCGGGCTCATCGTGGAAGCGGGGCATTGGATCATTCGCGAAGCCGTGCAGGCGGCAAGGCGCCTCGCCGCATCCGTGCCCGAGGTGCGGTCGGTCGCGGTGAACGTGTCGCCGAAGCAGTTGCGCGATCCACGGCTTGTTCCCGTGCTTCAGCATGTCATCAAGCGATCCGGCATCGACGCGAATTGCATCACGCTCGAGATTACCGAGTCCGCGTTGATCGAGAATGTCGACGACGCGCAGGAAGTGCTGTCGAAGCTGCGCGCGCTGGGCGTGCGCATCGCCATCGACGATTTCGGCACCGGCTATTCGAGCCTGAGTTATCTGGCGCGCTTCAGGCCGGACGTGCTGAAGCTCGACAAGTCCTTCGTCGATAACATCGCCACCGACGCGATGACGCGCACGGTGGTCGAAGGCGTGATCGATCTCGCGCACAAGCTCGGCGTGATCGTGGTGGCCGAAGGTGTCGAGACGCACGAGCAACTGCAACGCCTCAAAGACGCCGGTTGCGACAAGATGCAGGGCTTTCTGCGTTCGCGGCCGGTTGCGCTCGAAGCATTGCTCGAGCAGGCCGCTTGCGTGGAAGCAGACGGCGTGCGTTGAGGCTGCGCGCAACGCCGTTGCATCACTTCGCTGAGCGCTTGCGGCGCTTGTCACGTTGCGCGAACATCGGCATGGCGTGCAGCAGACATGCGAGCAGTGCTTGCGGTCCGGCTGCGAGCGGCCTGCCCGCTTTCAACAGCACACGCGCCTGAATGTTTTCGAAGACGGGGTGCGCGATGGGCACGGTCTTCATCTCGCCGCTTGCAATCTCGCGATAAGCAGCGAACGCACCGATCAACGTAATGAAGTCTCCCGCGCTCACGATGCGTTTCAATGCGGTGAGCGAGTTGGTCGTAAGCGTCGCGCGGATGGAGACGCCCTCCGCCAGTTCGACCATCTTCACGACATGCCCGATGCCGAACGTGGGCGGCATGAGCGCGAGCGGATAGTCGCGCAGGTCCTCGACGCGCGCCACGCCGCCGCGTTGGACGATCGGATGATCTCGCCGTGCAAGCAATACCACTGGCTGCGCCGAGCTTGCGCGGACCTCGATGCGCGGGTGCGGCGGCGGGTTGTACGCAAGCCCGATATGCGCGCGGCTTTGCGCGACCTCCTCGATGATCTCATCGACGGCCAGCATCTCTACCGTTACGTCGAGGCCCGGATAGCGCGCGCAGAACGGCGCGAGAACGTCGTCCACCAGCATGTCGACGTAGCCCTCGCTCACGGCAAGCCTGATCTTGCCTTGCTGAAGCCCCTTCAACGCATGAAGCTGATCCTCCAGCTTCTCCTGCTGCGAACGATACCCGCGCCAAAATTCGAGCAGATGAAACGCGGCCTCCGTCGGACGAACACCGCGCGCCTGACGTTCGAAGAGCAGCGTGTCGAGTTCGTCTTCGAGCAACTTGATCTGCCGCGCAATCACCGAAGGCGACGTGTTCAGACGATCCGCCGCGCCGCGAATGGTGCCGTGCGCGAGCACCTCGTTGAAGTAGCGCAGACGCTGCTGATTGATCTCTCGCATGACCCTGTGCCCGTCCGTGAGCGTTGTTCATCAAGCAACGATACGTGAACTTTGTTGCTCTTGCTCGGACGGCGCGACGCATCCATCATGCGCTTCATCGACGACACTTTCGGGAGAGTGACATGACGGAGAACATCAACGGATCGCGCCGCCGCCTGCTCGGTGCGACGATGGCAGGCATCGGCGCGATGCAGTTGGGCTTCAGCGGTCTCGTTCGCGCGCAGTCGGCGGGCACAGCGACCGCGAGTTCCTTTGCCGATATCCGTCAGATCAATGCCGGCACGCTCAATGTCGGCTACGCGCAAGTCGGCCCCGAAAATGGTCCGCCTGTCATTCTCCTGCACGGCTGGCCATACGACATCCATAGCTTCGCCGAAGTGGCGCCGATGCTCGCGGCCGCGGGGTATCGCGTGATCGTGCCTTATCTGCGCGGCTATGGCTCGACGCGCTTCCTCTCGGCCGATACCCCGCGCAACGGACAGCAGGCGGTCGTCGCGGTCGATGTCATCGCGCTCATGGATGCGTTGCGCATTCAGAAGGCGCTCGTCGCAGGCTTCGACTGGGGCGCGCGCACGGCCGATATCGTCGCGGCGTTGTGGCCCGCGCGTTGCAAGGCGCTCGTGTCGGTGAGCGGGTATCTCATCGGCAGTCAGGAAGCGAATCGCGCGCCCTTGCCGCCGAAAGCGGAGTACGCATGGTGGTATCAGTTCTACTTCGCGACCGAACGCGGCCGCGCGGGCTATGAAGCGAATCGCGGCGCGTTCTCGAAGCTGATCTGGCAAACGGCATCGCCGGAGTGGCATTTCGACGACGCGACGTTCGAGCGCTCGGCGCAGGCATTCGATAATCCGGATCACGTCGCGGTCGTCATTCACAACTATCGGTGGAGGCTCGGGCTTGCCGAAGGCGAGCCGCAATACGACGCGCTCGAGAAGCGCCTCGCGGCCGCGCCGCCGATCGCGGTTCCGACCATCACGATGGAAGGCGACGCCAATGCCGCGCCGCATCCGAACCCGTCCGCGTATGCAAAGAAGTTCACGGGTAAGTACCGGCATATCGACGTGGGCGGCGGCGTGGGACACAATCTGCCGCAGGAAGCGCCGAAGGCGTTCGCCGATGCTGTGATTGCGGTGGATCGCATGTGACGAGAAGCGCCACGCCGGCCGCGTGGCGCGGTAATACATTTAGGCTTACGAAGCGAATGCGCCGATCCGATGCGTACGTCCTTCATCGCCTTGCGGTCGGCCCACTCCAGCCGGGCTCTGCGACCGACGAACGTCGCATTGCAACCACAGTCTTGCACCGAGAAGATGGCTCGATGAGCCGCTACCGTTTGCGCAAACGTTTCGTCGGCGATCGAACTCGCTCGCCTTCATTCAATCCCCGAGCGCATTACAAAGATCGAAACTTTCCTCAGACTAATGTGGCGTGTGCCACATAACGACTCGGCCCTTTTGCGCAAAATTCGTTCCGTCTAACGAATAACAACAAGCAACGTCTGAAGGCGGCACCATAGCGGCCAAGGACATACGGGGAAGTCATGCAGCGAGAGAGAAAGCAGCTTGGCCAAGGGCGTGCAATCGCAGTGTGCATCATTGCTTTATCGGCCGTAGCAAGCCGCGCATTTGCTCAGGATGCCGAATCGAGTCCGGCCGCGCATGCAGAGCCGTCCGTTGCCGCGCAGCCGCTCCTTTCGCTTCCGACGACGCCGACGCCGAGCCCGGTCGGCAAGACGACGCCGCTGCCAGCCGCGAACGGCGCGCCGCTTTCGCCGCGCGGCACGGTGAACGCATCCGAGTCGCTCGAGAAGAGCGCGACGCTCGCGGGAACGCCACGCGCCCGCACCGCCGATGTCACGGGCCAGAAGCCGCTCGACGATGCGCTCGGCGGTGTCGTGACCACCGACACGGTGACGCTCGCGGGACAGGACTTCTATAACTGGTTCGCGCAGGCATGGAGCGCGATTCCGTTGAGCGAGCGTTACGTCGTGTCGGTCCACGAGCGTCCTTCCGCGCGCTACGGCAGCCTCGTATGGGTCGAGTTCGGTCAGCGTCGCGTCTTTCAGGCGTTCTTGCCGATCGCGCGGGCCAACGTGCGGCCGGTCGCTGAAGGCGCGGCACAGGTGGCGTTCCAAAACGTCATGCAGGCCGACCTCGCACGCCTGCTCTTTCGCGACGCCGACATGGCGAACGACGAACTCTAATAAAAGCAACACGGCCAACTACGGGGAACACGATGAAAATCAAGGCGCTTGTCCGCAGCGCGATGCTCGCCTGCGCGCTCTCGATGCCGCTTCTGATGCCGCTTGCCGCTCACGCGACGACGCTCGTCTATGAGCCGGTGAATCCGAACTTCGGCGGCAATCCGCTCAACGGCGTGAATCTGCTGAACGAAGCCAACGCACAGAATAAGTACAAGGATCCGTCGCTCGCGGATTACGGCACGAGCGGACAGTCCACGCTCGACCAGTTCAATACGCAACTGCAACAGGCGATTCTGTCGCGCGTCGCGTCCTCGATTTCGAGCTCGATCGTCGGCACCGACGGCACGCTGCATCCGGGAACCATCAACACGGGCAACTTCTCGATTGCGATCACGCAAGTCACAGGCGGCAATCTACAAGTGACGACGACCGACAAGACGACCGGCGCATCCACCACTTTCATTGTCGGCAACGGCCAGTAAGACGAGCGCATATCAGCCATGAACAACAATACATTCAGGACCGCCGCGCTCGGCGCCACGCTTGCTGCCGCGATGCTACTCACCGGCTGCGTGACCGCGCCCATGCCTTCGGCAGGCAATGCCACGCTGACGCCGCCGACGCGCGTCACGCGCGATCTCACGCATCTGCCGCCCCCGAAGGGCAAGATCTATGCGGCCGTGTACGGCTTTCGCGACCTCACGGGTCAATACAAGCCGTCGCCGGACAGCTCGTTTTCGTCGCAAGTCACGCAAGGCGGCGCGTCGTTTCTGGTGAAGGCCATGCGCGATTCCGGCTGGTTTCAGCCTGTCGAACGCGAGAACCTTCAGGACCTGCTGACCGAACGCAAGATCATGCGTGCGCTCGAGACCCCGGACGACAAGAAGAACGCGATACCGCAGATCGGCGCGCTGGCGCCAGCGAACATCGTGCTGGAAGGCGGCATCGTCGGCTATGACTCGAACATCCGCACGGGCGGCGCGGGCGTCGCGTATCTCGGCATCTCGGCGTCGCAGCAGTATCGCGTCGATCAGGTGACCGTGAACCTGCGCGCGGTGGATATCCGCAACGGCACGATTCTCAATAGCGTATCGACGACCAAGACCATCTACTCGATTCAGGTCGATACGGGCGTGTATCGCTTCATCGGCTTCAAGGATCTGTTGCAGGCCGAGATCGGCATGACGCGCAACGAGCCGCAGCAGTTGTGCGTGAACGAGGCGATCGAATCGGCACTCGTGCATCTGATCGTGCAGGGCGTGGCGAACCAGACGTGGGCGCTCAAGGACATGAAAGACTGGTACGACCCGACGATGCAGCGTTATCTGCAGGAAAACCAGGGTTACGCGCAGACCATGGAAGACGTGAACCCGCCGTATAGCGCGGTGAAGATCGATCCGCCGAAAACATTGGGAAGCTGATGCGATGAACAAGCCTAACGAAGTGATACCGCCGCGCGCGCCGTGGCGGGCGTCGAAAGTCGCGCTGTGCGCCGGCGTGTTCGCGGTCGTGAGCCTTTCGCTTGCCGTGTTCGCAGCGGACCTTTCGCCGGTGTCGGACTTCGGCCCCGCGGAGCCGGGTTTCGGCGGCGCGACGCAGGTTGCGCGCGTCACGCAGCACGGCGCCAACAATCGCGTCACCGGCATTCAGGCGGGGCAGAACGGCCTCGTCGTGAATCAGGCGGGCATCGCGAACGCGGCCGTGACGGCGCAGGCCGGCAACGACAACTGGTCGGTCGTGCAACAGGGCGGCAACGCGAATCAGTACAACGGTTATCAGGCCGGGCAGTACAACCGGTCGATTGCAGTGCAAAGCGGTAGCGGCAATGCAGCAACGGTGACGCAGATCGGATCTTCGATGTCTTCGCAAGTGACGCAACTCGGCAACAACAACGAAGTGTCCATTCTGCAAAGCCGAAACGGAGCGGGGCTCCAGGTGATGCAGAACGGCAACGGCGCGCGGGCGTCGGTGCTGATGAAGTAACCCGTTTTTCGGCCTTGGCGACATGTCACGGCGCGAGGAGACCGTAGTAAGCAGTACGTAGGGAACAAGAGGGCGCAGTTCGGTCGCAACGGAGGGCAGCAGGGGCTGCCAGCCGTCGGTGATAAAGAAGTCACTCAAAACTCAAACCACGAGGCTATAAAAATGAAAGTCAAGGCAATCATCATCGCTATGGGTCTGGCAACGCTGGCTTCCACGTCGGCTTTCGCAGTGGACGGTTCCACCGGCGAGAAGGCGTTCGTTTCGCAATTCGGCGCGAGCAACACGGCTAATGTCGACCAGCAGAAGTCGAGCTACGACAACGTGACGATTCTGCAAAACGCGAATAGCGCGAATGCGGATGTCGAGTCGAAGAACGGTGGCTACAACACCACGACGATCCAGCAAAGCAGCGCGCAAGCGACGTCGAACGAAACGGCGACCGTGAAGCAGGACACGACTGTCGGTAACACGACGTCGATCACGCAGACCGTCGGCTCGGACAAGGCACTGGTCGAAACGACGGGTGGCGGATACAACACCATCGCGATCAATCAGGCAGGCACGGGTTCGGGCACCGACACGCACGTCGTGCAGACGAACGAACAGCGTGACCACGTGACGATCAAGCAAACCGGCGCGGCCATCGCCAATACGGATTCGAGCAACGGTAGCTATAACACGACGACGATCAGCCAGATCGGCTCGCCGAACGTGAATCTGGCCAACGTCCTCCAGATCGGCGCGACCAACGAAACCACGACCATTGTGCAAACCGGCGACGGCAATGGCCACGCTTACGTGAACCAGCACTATTCGGCGAATGACCAGGCCGGCATCGTGCAGAACGGTAATGACCAGATCGCCTCGATCGACCAGAACTTCGGTTCGGGCAACAAGGCTGGCGTGCTGCAATTGGGCAAGAAGAACGAAGCGCACCTCGATCAGGACGCTTCGTTCGAATCCACCCTGCTGGCTGCTCAGATCGGCGACGCGAACTACATCTCGGCTTCGCAGACCGGCTACGGCAACTTCGGTTTGATCGGTCAGGCCGGCAGCGCCAACACGGCGACGGTCACGCAAGCTGGTACGGGCAACGTCGCGATCGTGTCGCAAGTCGGCTCGGGCAACAAGACGACCATCGCGCAGCACTAAGCACGCGTAGAAGCATCATCTGTCGTATTTCGGGCGATAACGGCTTCGGGCCGTTATCGCCCGTTTTTGCTTTCGAGCGGCGCGAACGCGAGACGTCAATCAACGCGCACTCCGTACGCCGCCGCACGCGTCAACCAGTCACCTCCGACAAGCCCAGTTCTGCAAGCTTCGCCGGATGATGCTACGTTCCCGGCTAGGTCCGCCGGCGCCGCTCCGGCACGCCCCATACGAGGAGCATCGCAATAATGAAAGCCATCCACATCCGTCTCTCCGTCGCGGCGGGGTTCACTCTGCTCGCATCCGCCACCGCCTGCGCCCAATCCAGCGTCACCTTATACGGCCGGCTCGACGGCGGCATCGAATATCTGAATCACATCGCGAACGGCTCGGGCGGCAATGCTACGCGATGGAGCGCGGAAGGCGGCGACTGGGGCACGAGCATGCTCGGTCTCAAAGGCGTCGAAGACCTGGGCGGCGGCATGAGCGCCGTCTTCAATCTGGAAACCGCGCTGCAAATCATGAACGGCAGAACGGGCGGCGACCGCATGTTCTCGCGGCGCGCCTATGTGGGCATCAATTCGAAGACGTGGGGCCAGATTCAGGCGGGCCGCAATCTTTTCATCGACAGCGACGGCGTCTGGGAATTCGATCCGATGGTGCAGGAAGCGGTGTCGTCGGCATCGCTCGTGCGCGGCCGCAACTGGCAGCAGACGAACAATAACGTCGAATATCATAGCCCCGTGTTTCATGGCTTCGATGTTCAGGGCCAGTATGCGTTCGGCAATCAACCCGGTGCATTCAACAGCGGCGCGCCGGGCGAGTTCGGGCGCTCCGAAGGCATCATGCTCACGTATCATTCGCCGCTTCTCGATGTGCGCGGCATCTACGACGAGTTGCGCGACCAGAACGGGCGCTTGAGCAATATCTTCGCGTCGTCGCGGGAATACTTCGTCGGCGCGAACCTGAAGGTCGACAAGTTCAAGATTCAGGCCGCCTATACGCACTACGCGGCGCCCGATACGCCAGCAGGCATCGCCGACAGCGCGGACCATTACTGGCTCGGCGCGACGTATCAGGCGACGCCGCAATGGGCCGTCACCGCAGCGGGCTTTTATGTTCATGTAGGCGAGGGCGCGGGCGACGCCTCCCACGATCCGGCGAGTCACGCCATGCTGTATTCGCTCGGCACCACCTACAACTTCACGAAGCGCACGTTCGTCTACGGCACCGTGGCCTATGTGCGCAACAGCGCGAACGGCACGTTCTCCGTATTCGCGACGCCCCGCAATTCGGACGCCAGCACGAGCACAAGTCCGCTCGCCGGCGAATCGCAGACCGGCGCATATGTCGGCCTCATGCACATCTTCTGATGCGTGAATCGATTAAGATACTCCGCCTCATTCACCGACCATGACGGAGCCTCTTTCGTGATTCAGCCGAGCAGCGTATTCAAGGACAACCTCGCGCAACTACCTTCGATCGAAGGCATCGAGCGTATCGATTTGATCGATGCGAAAGGCGCTGTCGTCGCGAGCATCGAAAACAAGCCGGGCAAACAAGGCTCGCTCGCGGTCTATCACTACCTGAAAGAGACGTTCGGCACGCTGAACGCGCAGGCCGCCGAGCACGGGTTGCGCGTATTCGCGGAACATACGGCGGACGCGCGCAATCGTCCGGGGGCGCATCCCAATGTGGATCGTCTGCTCGATATCGCCGCCGGTGGCGATGCAGTCGAGTTGCGCGTGGTCGCGGCTTCCTGAGCGCCAGTCAAAACGCCCCGAGCGCCGCACAAGATCCGGCGCTCGGGGCGTGTTGTCGAAGCGAACGCGCGTTACTGCGCGCCGAGCTTTTTGATCAATGCATCGAGCTGGCTCATTTCTTCGTCGGTCAGATCCGTGAGCGGCGCGCGCACCGGACCGGCATCGTGTCCGACGAGCTTCGCGCCGGCCTTCACGATACTCACGGCATAGCCCGGACGACGATTGCGAATGGCCAGATACGGCAGGAAGAATTCGTCGATCAGCTTGCCGGTGGTCTCGTGGTCGTTCGCCGCGATGGCGCGGTAGAACTGCATCGCCGTCTTCGGGATGAAGTTGAATACCGCCGACGAGTACACGGGCACGCCCAGCGCCTTGTACGCCGCCGCGTAGACTTCCGCGGTCGGCAGGCCGCCGAGATACGAGAAGCGGTCGCCGAGACGGCGGCGAATGGTCACCATCGCTTCGATCTCGCCGACACCGTCCTTGAAGCCGATGAGGTTCGGGCAGCGATCCGCGAGACGCTCCAGCATGTCGGCGTTGAGCTTCGAATTCGCGCGGTTATAGATGATGACGCCCAGGTTCGGCACGGCCTTGCAGACCTGTTCGGCGTGCGCCGCGATGCCTTCCTGCGAGGCTTCCGTCAGATAGTGCGGCATCAGCAGAATGCCTTGCGCGCCGTTCTTCTCGGCTTCCTGCGCGAAAGCGATAGCCGTGCGCGTCGGGCCGCCCGCGCCCGCGAGAATCGGCACCTTGCCTTTGCAAACTTCGGTGGCCGTGCGCACGATCTGCGAATATTCAGGCTGCGTCAGCGAGAAGAACTCGCCCGTGCCGCCGGCGACGAACAGCGCGGACGCACCGTACGGCGCCAGCCATTCGAGACGTTCCGCATACGTGTCGGCGCGAAAGTTGCCTTGCGCGTCGAAGTCGGTCACGGGGAAAGAGAGCAGGCCCTCGGATACGATTTGCTTGAGTTCTTGCGGTGTCGTCATGATCTATGTCTCGTTTGGCAGCGTCCGGCGAATGCAGCGCTTATAGGTCATCGTACAACATGCCCGCGCCGTCGGCAACTGATCTACTTCGATGCGACCTAATTTGCGGGTATACACCGAGCCAAAGCGCGACGATGTGTTGTAGGATGACATAACTCTAAGACGGCGCGGGCCGTCATGCATCAGGGATCATCGAAAATGAATCAGCCGCCGCTCTATATACGCGTGCACCCGGAAGACAACGTGGCGATCGTCGTGAACGACGGAGGGCTCGGCGAAGGCGCGACGTTCGCCGATGGCCTCGTGCTGCGCGAACGGGTGCCGCAAGGTCACAAGGTGGCGCTCACCGATCTTGCGGAAGGCGATGCCGTGATCCGCTACAACGTGGTCATCGGTTATGCGCTGAAGGACCTGCCCAAAGGTAGCTGGATCAACGAGCACGTATTGCGCATGCCGACGCCGCCCGAGCTCGACGATCTGCCCATCGCGACTATCAAGGCGCCCGATACCTCGCCGCTCGAAGGCTTCACGTTCGAGGGGTATCGCAATGCGGACGGCAGCGTGGGCACGCGCAACATCCTCGCGATCACGACCACCGTGCAGTGCGTGGCGGATGTCGTGCAGCACGCGGTCGACCGCATCAAGGCGGAACTGCTGCCGCGCTACCCGAATGTCGATGATGTCGTGAGCCTCGGCCACTCGTACGGCTGCGGCGTCGCCATCGAAGCGCCGGACGCGATGGTGCCCATCCGCACCGTGCGCAACATCGCGCTGAACCCGAACTTCGGCGGCGAAGTGATGATGGTGAGCCTCGGCTGCGAAAAGCTCCAGCCCGAACGCCTGATGCCGCCCGGCACCATACCGATCGCGGCCGCCGCGCTCGACGACGCCATTGCCGATATCGGCGACATGGAAAGCGAGGCGAACGGCGGTGCGGTCGTGTTGCAGGACGAGGGACACGTCGGCTTCCAGTCGATGATCGACTCCATCATGCTCATGGCCGAGACGCATCTGAAGCGGCTCAACAATCGCCGCCGAGAGACGTGTCCGGCATCCGACCTCGTCGTCGGCGTGCAGTGCGGCGGCAGCGATGCGTTCTCGGGTCTCACGGCGAACCCGGCGGTCGGCTTCGCGACGGACCTGCTCGTGCGCGCGGGCGCGACCGTGATGTTCTCGGAAGTGACCGAAGTGCGTGACGGCGTCGCGCAACTCACGGCGCGCGCGGCGAATGGCGAAGTGGCTGCGGCCATCATCCGCGAGATGAAGTGGTACGACGATTATCTGAAGCGCGGCGGCGCGGATCGCAGCGCGAACACGACACCCGGCAACAAGAAGGGCGGCTTGTCGAACATCGTCGAGAAGGCGATGGGGTCCATCGTGAAGTCGGGCAGCTCGACCATTTCGGGCGTGCTGTCGCCGGGCGAGAAGGTCAAGCAGAAGGGCTTGATCTACGCGGCGACGCCCGCGAGCGACTTCATCTGCGGCACGCTGCAACTGGCCGCGGGCATTAATCTGCATGTCTTCACGACAGGGCGCGGCACGCCGTACAGTCTCGCGGAAGTGCCGGTCATCAAGGTCGCGACGCGCTCGGATCTCGCGCGCCGCTGGCACGACCTGATGGACGTGAATGCCGGGACCATCGCGACGGGTGAGGCGAGCATCGCGGACGTGGGCTGGGAACTGTTCCGTCTGATGCTCGATGTCGCGAGCGGGCGCAAGCAAACGCGCGCCGAGAAGCTGAAGCTGCACAACGCGCTCGTGCTGTTCAATCCGGCGCCGGTGACCTGAAGCACGCGTCGTCCCTGTAGTGTCGAAGCCCCGTTCGCGGCCTTGTTTTGCGGCCCTTTTGCGAGCGGGGCTTTTTCATTCGTGCTGCCGCGTTATCAATGTAATGACGCTCACGGCATTTCACCGGCGCGGGCCGCCGCCTACCATGCGAGTCGTCGAACAAGACATCAACCGATGCGCAAGGAGGAAGCAAACATGTACGCCATCACGGGTATCAGCGGACAAGTGGGCGGCGCGCTCGCCGATGCGCTGCTGCAAGCGGGACAAAGCGTTCGCGCGGTCGTGCGCGATGCAAAGAAGGGCGAGCCGTGGGCGGCGCGTGGCTGCGAGGTCGCGAACGCGCGCATGAACGATGCGAACGCGCTGGCGCAGGCATTCGAAGGCGCGCATGGCGTATTCATTCTGCTGCCGCCGCAGTTCGATCCGTCGCCTGGCTTTCCGGAAACGTGTGAAGTCATCGAAGCCGTCGTCTCTGCGGTGCGGCGTGCAAAGCCGCGCAAGATCGTGTGCCTGTCGACCATCGGCGCGCAGGCGAAAGAAACGAATCTGCTCACGCAGCATACGTTGCTGCAAGACGCGCTCATCGCGCAGCCGATACCCGTGACCTTCCTGCGCCCCGGCTGGTTCATGGAGAACAGCGCATGGGACGTGCAGTCGGCCCGCGAAGAAGGTGTCGTTCATTCGTTCCTGCAACCGCTGGATCGCGCGATTCCGATGGTTGCTACTGACGACGTCGGCAGAACCGCCGCGCGGTTGCTTATGGACGACTCGCACGGCACGCGGATCATCGAACTCGAAGGCCCGCAACGCGTCAGCCCGCGCGATATCGCTGCGGCGTTCTCGGCCGTGCTCGGCAAGCCGGTCACCGCGCAAGCCGTGCCGCGCGAGAGTTGGCGCGACATGTTCGAGCAGCAGGGCATGAAGAATCCGATGCCGCGCATCCGCATGCTCGACGGCTTCAATGAAGGATGGATCGACTTCGAAGGACCTAGCGAAGACATCGTGAAGGGAGAAGTCGATATCGAGTCTATCGTGCGCAAGCTCTGCGCGTAAGAGAAGCAGGCGTCGTTGCGCGTTTTGGAGCGAGCGATCTAAAATGATCGCCTGCCAAACCGGAGCGCGCTCGCATGATCCACTTCTACTTCCACCCCACGCCCAACCCCGCAAAAGTCGCGCTGTTTCTCGAAGAAGCGGGCGTGCCTTATGAACTGAAGCCAGTGGACACCAGCAAAGGCGAGCAGCATACGCCCGCATTCCGCGCGATCAACCCGAACGGCAAGGTGCCCGCCATCGTCGATACGGAAGGCCCGGGCGGCAAGGAAGCCGTCGTGTTCGATTCGACCGCCATCCTTCTCTATCTCGCGGAGAAGACCGGCCAGTTTCTTGGCACGCCGGAAGACCGGCCGCAGCTTTTGTCGTGGCTCATGTTCATCGCCACGGGTCTCGGGCCGTTTTCGGGCCAAGCCGTGCATTTCCAGCATGCGGCGCCCGAAGGTCTCGACTATGCGGTGAACCGTTATCGGCGCGAAGCGGACCGGCACTATCAGGTGCTGAACGATCGGCTCGCAGGTCGGGAGTACATCGTCGGCGAGAGCTTCACCATTGCCGATATGTCCGCGTGGGGCTGGATCGACCGAGCATCGCGTGTGTTCAAGACGACCGAAGCGCCGCTTGCAGCGTATCCCGAGTTGCAGCGTTGGTTCGCCGCCATCGACGCGCGCCCTGCCGTCGCGCGCGCTCGCGCATTGAACAAGCAGCACGCGTTCAAGACGGTCAACGACGAAGAGACGCGCCGCGCGTTGTTCCCGTCGAATTATCCGAAGACGGCTTGAAGGAGAGGTTCGATCATGCCGCGTCCGCGTGAATTCGACGAGGAAGCCGCGCTCGATGCGGCCACCGCGCAGTTCTGGTCGCGCGGATATGAAGCCACCTCCGTGCGCCATCTTGCGGCAACGATGGGTCTGACGGCGGCCAGTCTCTACAACGCTTTCGGCGACAAGCGCGCGCTCTTCGAACGCGCGCTGAAACGCTATGTGGAGCACGGCTTTCGCGACCGCGTGCGGCGCTTCGAGCATCATCTGCCGCCGCGCGATGCGATTCTCGCGTTCTTCGACGAGATCATCGAACTGTCAGTGCGCGATCCGCATCGCAAGGGCTGTCTCGTCGTGAATTCGGCGCTCGAACTTGCGCCGCACGACCGTCAGATTCATCGCGCGTTGAGCGCGGTGCTCAAGGAGATCGAAGGCTTCTTCATGCGCTGCGTGCGCGCGGGACAGGACGACGGGACCATCGCGGCGACCTTATCGGCCGACGATATCGCCAAGGCTTTGCTCGCTTCGCTCATGGGCTTGCGCGTGCTGGCGCGGGTCAACCCGCGGCGAGAGTTGCTCGAAGGCGCGGCGCGCCCGGTGCTCGCCATGCTGGGCGCAACCAGGCGCCGCGCGAGCGTCCGCCGCGCGAGCTAGCGCTACCAGCGCAGCACGCGCGGCCCGAGCCATGCGCCGATGCCGGCCGGCAACAGCATGCCGATGGCATACCAGACGCTCCAGAACGCGGGGCTCATCTCCGGACAATGCAGGCAATAGGCGATGGTCGCGAGCCCGCTCGACAGCAGGCCGGCCACCGCGCCGGCCATGCGCAAATCAGTGGGCGCGAGACTTCTTGCGGCAAGCAACGCTGCGGGAAACGTCGGCACGGAGAGCAACACGATATTGAACGGACACGTGCGCCACGACTGCCCGAGCACGAGCGGCAAGCGTTCAGCGGGCGTCGCCTGACCGAGCACGAGCGCGCCCGCCAGCCACACGGCGATAAACGGCAGCACGATGATCGGCCACGCGACACCGCCGCGCACGCCGGGCCGACCCAGCCGCATCACGGCGATCAGCGCGCCGACCGCGACGCATAGCGGAAACGCGACCTTGGCCCAGAACAGGGCTGTCTGCGCGACGCTCGCCAGATCCCGGCGCAGACCGTAGACCGCGAGCATCAACAGCACCGAGCCGACGAAACCGAGCGGCAGCGCCTGCGCGAAACGGCGGGCGACGGCCGCGCGATCGACGCGCACATCGCCGGCTGCGAGCAGATCGATCAGATCATCGGTTCGCATCGGATTCCTCGCTTCTGAAGCCGCGAATGCGCGCGGCAAGCGCCTTGAGTCCCCGATGCACGCCCACTTTCACGGCGGATTCGGAGAGCCCCGTGAGTTGCGCGGTCTGCGCGACCGACAACCCTTCCAGCTTGACGTGCACGATCGGCAGCCGCTGCTTGTCCGGCAGTTGCTCCAGGAGCTTGCCGAGGTCGTGACGCGCTTGAGTGGGCTCGTCGTCGGTGACGGCAAAGAGATCGTCGTGATCGTCGAGGGGATCGTTGAGCGACTCGTGACGCGAACGCGCGCGAAAGAAGTCCATCAGCTTGTAGCGCGCGATGGCATGAATCCATGCAGTAAGCGGTTCTTCCATGCGATAGGTGTGACGTGCATTGTGCACCGCCAGCAAGATCTCCTGCACGAGGTCTTCCACGTCATCGCGATGCTGCGGAATGCGCTTGCGCAAATAGCCGCGCAGATGCCGCGTCAGCGTCTGCAGAAAACCGCGATAGGCGTTCTGGTCGCCTTCGAGGCCGGAGCTAAGGAGTGTCTTCAGGCGATGTTCCGCGTCATGCAAGGCGAGTCCCGTGAAGGCAAGGCGACGGAAGGACGATGCGAGCGAACGCGGCGCGATGCAAACAGCAAGCGCAGCGTAAGCCCGATCGCGTTTTAGATCGAGCGTTTCAGAATAGCCGAAGCCACGGCGAGCGGCAATGCCGGCTGCCTTTGCGCCAATCGTTTTCATTGCATGCGTCGTTGGGGGGTGGTTGCTTGCGTACGTTAGTTCGCTTGCGAAGCGCGCGCGGTTACAGCGCAGCGGCAACCCGCATCGAAAAAATTTTGGATGCGGCCTGTAACCGGGCCGACGCGGCGAGCGAATTCACGAGTACATCACCCTTATCGGCCACGATCATGGACACGACACTCGACGCCCCGCCCGAGAGCCTGCAACGCAAGCATCCGGTTCATCCGCTGTGGCTGCGCATCACGCACTGGCTCAACGCCGTGGCAGCGCTCATCATGATGTTCTCGGGCTGGCGCATCTACGACGCATCGCCGGTCTTCGCGCGCATCGTCATTCCGCCTTCCATCACGCTCGGCGGCTGGCTCGGCGGCGCGCTCCAGTGGCACTTCGCCGCGATGTGGCTGCTCGTCTTCAACGGACTCGTGTATCTCGCGCTGAATGTCGCGAGCGGACGCTTCTTCTCGAAGTTCTTTCCGTTATCGCCCCGCGCGGTCGTGCATGACCTCGTTGCGGCGCTGCGCGGCAAGCTCTCGCACGACAATCCGCGCGAGTACAACGCGGTGCAGAAGCTCGCGTACCTCGTGGTCGTGCTGGATCTCATCGTGCTGGTGCTGTCCGGTCTTGCCATCTGGAAGTCCGTGCAGTTTCCGTTGCTGCGTGAACTGATGGGCGGCTACGACAACGCGCGCGTCGTTCACTTCTGTGCGATGGCGGTCATGGCCGCATTCGTGGCCGTGCACGTCGTGATGGTCGCGCTCGTGCCGCGTTCGCTACTCACCATGCTGCGCGGTCGTTGATCGAAGGAAACCCACGCCATGAAGACTCAAAGTAGAAAGATCGCCACGCTCGACCGCGCATCCGTGCTCGCCGATGCGACGCGCGAACTCGCCATGCCGTCGCGGCGCCTCTTCGGCAAGCGGATGCTCACGCTCGGCGGGCTGTCGCTGTTGACCGGCTGTTCCATCACCGACGAAGACTCCGTCAACACGTTTCTCGGCGCCGTCTCACGCCTGAACGATCGCGTGCAGGCGTTGCTGTTCGACCCGACTCGCCTCGCGCCCACTTACAGCGAGGCGCAGATCACACGGCCTTTTCCGTTCAATGCGTACTACGGCATCGACGACGTGCCTCATGTGAATGGCGCGGACTACCGGCTGAAGGTGAGCGGTCTCGTGACGGGCCAGCGCGTCTGGACGCTGCCGGAACTCTACGCGTTGCCCCACGCCGAGCAGATCACGCGGCATATCTGCGTGGAAGGCTGGAGCGCGATAGGGCGCTGGGGCGGCACGCCGTTCCGCGAATTCTTGCGGCGCGTCGGCGCGGACTCGACTGCGAAGTACGTCGGCTTTCGCTGCGCCGACGACTATTACGAAAGCATCGACATGCCCACGGCCCTTCATCCGCAGACGCTGCTCACGTTCGAGTATGACGGCGAGCGTTTGCCCGCGAAATACGGCTATCCGATGAAGCTGCGCATGCCGACGAAGCTCGGTTACAAGAACCCGAAGCACATCGTCGAAATCTTCGTCACTAACACGTATCCCGGCGGCTATTGGGTCGACCAGGGCTACAACTGGTTCGGCGGTTCATGACCGCCGTGCTTTCGAATCCGGTCCGGCCGGAGCAGGTTTTCAACGCAGGTCCGCAGATCCAACAAGGAGAAGTGAAATGAAACGAGTGATGACGGCAGTGTTCGCGGCGGCATTGGCAATCGGTGCATCGGCGGCTCACGCGCAGGCGAGCGGCGCGATGTCCAACGATGCGATGTCGCACGATTCGATGAGCAAGGACGCTATGTCGCACGAGAGCATGAAGAAAGACTCGATGAGCAAGGACAAGATGAAGAAGCACGATGCGATGAGCAAGGACCATCCCGCGTCCGGTGCAATGTCGCAGTAAGCCAGGCATCGAAGCTGGCCTGCGACGAGCACGCCAGCTTGACAGGCGTTTGCCGCGTACCTAGCATCAGTGAACCACCGTTTTTTAATCGCTTACAAACCATAAGCGAGGAGCGGCGAGGCGAGGGACGCGCAATGAGTCACAACGATTCCCGGCAGCGCATGCGGCGGCATGTTCTAGCGTCTTTGGGTGCAGGCATGGCCGGTGTCTTGAGCGTCGGTCTGCCCGCGAGCGAAGCGGCCGAACGCGAACCGCGCCTCGAAACCGTGGCCACGTTCGGCGATGACTTCAGGCTCGTCGGCATCGGCGTCTCGCGGCAGGGGCGCGTGTTCGCCACGGCGCCGGCATCGGTCAAACGGTCGCGCTACAGCATGGTCGAAGTGGATACGAAGACCGGCGCGCTGACGCCCTTTCCCGACGAAAGCTGGAACGTCTATAAGCCCGACGACGACGGCTCGAATCAATGGATCTCGGTGCAGGCGTTGTGGGTCGATGAACACGACCACTTGTGGGCGCTTGATTCATCGCTCGCGTCCGTCGACCAGACACGTCAGCCGCCGAAGCTCATCGAGTTCGATCTCGCGACGCGCAAGATCGTGCGCCGGTTCGACTACGGCAAGATCGTCACGCCGAAAGACTCGCTGAACGATATCCGCATCGATCATAAGCATAACTACGCATTTATCAGCAATGCGGGCAATCAAGGCGGCGTCGTCGTGACGAACCTTGATGCCGGCGAATCGCGGCTCGTGCTGGCGGGCGACCGGTCGAGCGTCGCGGACCCGACCCAGCATCTGATGTTCGGCGATCGCATCGCGCGCAAGCTGGATGGCGGCGTGCTGGTGCTGCAAACCGATGGCATCGCGCTGTCGCCGGATCGCGAGTGGCTGTATTACCGGCCGTTGACCGACCATCACTACTGGCGCCTGCCGACGGCCGCGCTCGTCGATGCGTCGCTATCCGCGCAAGAACTCTCAGAGCGCGTGCAGTTTCTCGGCGATGGCGCCGAGACCGGCGGACTCATCATGAGCGGCGCAGGCGTGCTGTACGGCGGCGATCTGGAAAACCGCACCGTCGTTGCGTTCGATGTCGTCGAGCGTGACGGCAAGCCGGCGCTCGCGCAGAAGACCTTCGTCGGCAAGCATCCGCAAACTTTCATGGGCCGATGGCTTTGCTATCGCGAACGGATACCTGTATATCGCGGACTCGCATCTGCACGAGTTGAACTTCTCGAATGGCTATCCTCGCGAGGGCAAGCTCGCGATCTTTCGAGTGCGCTTGCCGAAGCAGCCGGCGGATGGGCTCGCCGGTTAATCTCGGGCGACTACTTGCGCTGCGCGTTCGCCACGTCTTCATCGCGTTCCCAGCCGCCGCCGAGCGCGAGGAACAGATTCACCTGATCCTGCGCGACCTGGCTCTCGGCCGCCGCCACTTGCGCGGCGACGCTCGTCAGCGTGCGCGTGGCATCCAGGTCCGCGACGAACGACTCGCGCCCGGCCGTATATAGGCGATGCGTTTCATCGGCCGATTCCACCGCCGACCGGTACGCGGTGCGCAGATTGTCGGCACGCGTCGCATCCGACGCATACGTCGCGAGACTGCTTTGCGTTTCGCGCAGCGCATTGAGCACCACGCCGTCGAAGTGCGCGAGCGCGCCGCCGGATGCGGCTTCGGCCTGCACCACGCGAGCGCGTTGCCCGTTGATCGGAAAGCTCCAGTTGATGAGCGGCCCGAACGCCCAGCGATTCGTCGTCGCGCCGAGCAGGTCTTCAGCCACGCCCACGGAACCGACGGACGCGCCGAAGCTCACCGATGGATACAGCGCCGCAGTCGCCACGCCGATGCGCGCGGTCGATGCCGCCAGTTGCCGCTCGGCTTGCCGCACATCGGGACGGCGCTTCAGGAGCGACGCGCCGTCGCCGGCAGGGATCGGCTCGCGCAGCTTCGGCAGCTTGCTGCACGCGAGCGCGGCGGGCGGCAACGCGGACGGCGCGCGCGCGAGCAGCATCGCCAGCCGATACTGCGCCACGCGGCGGCGCGCGACGAAGCGCGGAATGTCGGCGGCAAGCGTCTCGGATTGCGTCTGACCGCGCGTGACTTCGGATTGATTGCTGCGGCCCGCTTCGCGCAGGCGCTGCGTGAGCCTCACGCGTTCCTTCTGGAGTGCTAACGACTTCTGCGCGATGCGTAGTTCTTCAGCCGCCGAACACGATTCGACATACGCGCGCACGACATCGGCCACCACCGTAATGCGCGCGAGATCGACCGCGGCTTCGACGGCTTCGTCGTCGGCGCGGGCGGCTTCCACGCCGCGCTTCAGCTTGCCGAAGAGATCGAATTCATACGACACGCTCAGTTCCAGCGCGCCTTCGTTCACGACCGGCAGCTTCTCGGTCAACAAGTACTGTTCCGCCGATTCCTGCGCCCGCTGGAACGCGACGGAACTGCGGCTGGAAAAGCCGCCTTGCCGGTTTGCGAATTCGACTTCGGCACGCGAACGCGCGAGGTTCGCAGCAGCCACGCGAATGTCCGCGTTAGAAATCAACGCTTCGCTCACGAGCTCGTCGAGCGCGGGATCGTCGTAGAGACGCCACCATTTCGAAGGCGCCGTGCCTTGCGTGACGGGCGCCTGATCCGCGCCGTCGATGGGCGCGTTCGCATACGGCGCATTGACCACTGCGCCTTCGGGCAGCTTGTAGTCCGGGCCGACCGTCATGCAACCGCCGAGCACGAGCATCGACGCGAGCAGGGTCAGGCCGAGGCGCGGGCTTCTCATGCGTGCAGTGCGGTTCATTGCGATGCACCCGAAGCCGGCACATGCGCGGCGACCGGCGATGCGGGCGCCGTCGCGGACGCGGGCATGTTGCCGGACGCGGCACGCGATCCGATGGTGGGACCGACGCCGCGCACCGAGACGGTGGCCGTGCGCCCGGCGATCATGCGAAAGTCGGCGGGGATTTCATCGAGCGTCACGCGCACCGGAATGCGCTGCGCGAGCCGCACCCAGCTGAAGGCGGGGTTCACGTTCGGCAGCAGACTCGAGCTCTGTTGACGGTCGCGATCCTCGATGGCCGCGACGATGCTCTGCACATGTCCGCGCAACAGGTTCGGCTCGCCCATCACCTTGATATCGACCGGTTGCCCGATATCGATGCCGTGCAGCTTCGTCTCTTCGAAGTAGCCATCGACGCGGAAAGAGTGCATATCGACGACGGACAGCACCGCGCGCCCCGCCGAGACGAATTCGCCGATGCGCGGGGCGCGATCGTTGAGATAGCCGTCCACCGGACTCAGGATTTGCGTTCGTTGCAAGTTGAGGCGCGCGGTGTCGATGGCGACTTCGGCATCGGCGAGCGCGGCTGTTGCCTGTTCCACGCGCGAGTGCGTTTCCTCGACCACTTCGCGCGCCACGAGGTTGCCGAGCGAGCGATTGCGCGCGTCCTCGCGCCGCGCCTGATCGAGCGTTGCGCGGCGCTGCTGCGCGGCGGCTTCGGCATTGCGCAGCGCGAGCGTATAGCGCGCGCGATCGATGACGAAGAGCACGTCGCCGCGCTTGACCTGCTGGTTATCGACGACCTTCACATCGGTGATGAGACCGGACACGTCGGGCGCGACCTGGATGACGTCGGCGCGCACGTGGCCATCGCGCGTCCACGGCGCGAACATGTAGTAATCGACCAGCTTCCACAACACGACGGCTGCAATGGCGACGACGATGAGCGTGAGCAGGATCTGCCCGACGGAGAACCAGGTTTTTTTCACGTGATGAGCCGATGCGAAACGATAACGACAAGCCCCAGCACCAGTACATAGATGCCGAGATCGAAAACGGAGCGATGCCACACGAAGCGATAAAAGCCCACGCGCGTGAGCACGGTGCGGATGACGAGGTTCAGCAGATACGCGATGAACATCAGCACGAGAACGGCCGGCACGAAGACGCCGAGAATGTCGATTTCGCCGATCATGCGAGCGAGTCCGGTGATGTGAATGGAGTGAGCATCAGGCGGGTTCTTCCCGTGGCGCGTCGCCACGCGCGGCTGGCGGCGTGTCCGTTGCGGGCGGATGCAGCGACAAGCGCACGCCGATGAGCGCATGCAGCGTGTCGCGCAACAATCGTTCCCCCGGCAATGCCGCCTGCCCGTGCTTTTCCGCCTCCGCGATGGTGTGCGCCGCGACCTGCGCGACGGCGCGGTCGATCGAGCGCACGAGCGTCGACGGCACGGGCTGACGTTCGCGCCGCTCGATGCAATGCCCGAAGTAATCGCGCACGCCTGCGAGCACCTCGTCGATCGACGCCTGAATATCGGAGGCGAGCTTGCGATGCGCGCGCCGCAGATCGAGCGAATTCAGCGCGACGCGAAAATCGCGGAAGCTTTCGATGGACGGGTGCCGGTGCGAATCGGTCAAGGCCTGGCGCGGCAGCACTTGCATCAGGCGGTCGAGCATGCGCGAGTAGAGATTGCGCTGATCGTCGAGCGTCGCCGTGGAAGAACACGCGACGATATCGCGCCATGCCGAGCGCGTGAGCCGCGCGACCGCGAGTTCCGAGCCGAACGGCCGCGTCACGCGCGTCCACACGAACGCGAACAGAAGCCCGGCCACGCCCGCGAGATTGCTGTTGAGAAAGACGAAGAAGTCGGCTTCGTAGGCGCTCTGGATGCTGATGAACGTGGCCGTATTCACCGCGACGAGCATGGTGATGAGCGTGAAGCGCGGCTGCGGAATCAACGTGCCGACGACGAGGAACGGCCCCGCGAAGATGACGACGAGCATCGGAAAGTCATGCACGTGCGGCAGCACGGCGAACACGTAAAGCCCCGCGAACACCACGCTCATGCAGGTCGCAAGAAAGAAGACGAACACTTGCGGCGCGGGTTCGTCGAGCGCCGCGAAGAAGCAGCACGCGACGGCGGCGAGCGTGACCGCGCCCGCGCCGTCCGCCCAGCCCGATTCGATCCACAAGGCGCACGCGACGATGATCGCGCTGACCGCGACGCCCGTCGAAAACAGCATCATGCCGCGATCGAAAAAGCGCTCGGTGCCGCCGAGCCGCCAGTGCCGAAAGCGCGGACGCCACTCGTGTTCGTCATGTAGCATCGCGGCGCGCAGCGTGCGAATGTCCTGCCATACGTCGATGACTTGCGAAAGACGCCACAGCGCGCTAGACAGCAACGCACCGTCTTCGCTCGCGAGCGCCTGCGCCGATGGCCGCATCGCTGCGATGCGTTCGCGCAGCGCGTTCGGCTCGCGATCGGACTCGGCGGCGTCGTGAATCTGCGGCGCGGGAAGCGACATCCACTTGCCCACGTCCGCGAGCAACGCTTTGAGTCCTGGCGGATGCGTGCCACGCTTGTCGACCAGTTCGATGAGCGGATCGGCCAGCGATGAAATCAGAGGCAGAAAGATTTGCATGCGGCCCTGTAACGCGCGCGCGCGCCGGACGATATCGGGCCGTGCGTGATCGTACGTGAGTTGACTCAACAGCACTTCGAGGCCGTTGACGGTCGCGGCGAGCCGCTGACGCGACGCGGATATCGCGGCACCCGCGAGCCGGCCGGAGAGCGTTTCGCTCGCATAGAACGCGGCGTCGCGAAACCAGGCATCGGTGCGTTCGACGAGCGTAGGCGCAAGACGGCTCGGAAAAACGACGCTGCCCACGATGCTCGCCACCACGATGCCGAGCAGAATCTCTTCGGTGCGCGAGATGGCGAGATCGAAGACGACCGGTGGATTCGTCACGGCCGGCAGCGCGATCATCGGCAACGTATAGCCCGCGAGGAGGAAGACGTAGCTGCGCGCCGTGCGGTCGAACATCGAGAGGAACAGCAGCGTGCCTGTCCACAGCGCGACGATCACGCTGAATAGAAACGGCGATTCCACGAAGGGCGGCACGATCACCACCGCGCCTGCCGCGCCGATTGCGGTGCCGAGCGCGCGATACAGCGCCTTGGAGCGCGTGGCGCCGACGAACGGGTTGGAGACGATATAGACCGTGGCCATCGCCCAATAAGGACGCGGCAGTTCCAGCGCGAGGCCGATATACAGCGCGATCATCGCGGCGGCGAAGGTCTTGGCCGAGAAGAGCCACTCGCGTGCGGATGCGAACTTCATGGCGCGTCGGCCCGACTTTTGTTGCTCGCGAGCGCCGCCGTGACTGCCTGTGCATCGAGCGACGCATGAGAAGCCGTGAATGCATTGAGCACGCGCAGCGTGGTTTCCAGATCTTCGCGGCTCACGTCCTCGAGCAAGCGGGCGCGCAGCGAGACGAGACGCTCTTCCATGCGCGCGGTCACGGCGCGGCCCTCGTCCGTCAACGTGATGGTCTTGGCGCGCTTGTCCTCGGGATCTTCGTCCCGCCGAACGAGGCCGGCCGCGCATAATTGATCCAGCAATCTGACGAGCGACGGCCCTTCGATGCCGACGTGCTCGGCGAGCGTGACCTGCCGCACCGCTTCGCCAAGCCGGTTCGCGGTGAGCAACGGCACCGCGCACGCCTCCGATACGCCATACGAAGCGAGCACGCCGTGGCTCGTACGCCGCCAGCGGCGCGCTGCGAGCACGAGCGTGCTACTGACCGACCGGCGCAGGAGATCAATGGGAGTCATGGGCCGGGATTATAGCGATTGTTTTATTCGTTAGCGTGCTATCAATTTACGTTTCTTCGCTTGCTCGCGTTGAGAAGGAGGCATGACGCGGCGGCGAATCAGGCTCGATTGTGGCGGATGCGGAAAGGGCGGATAGTCTCGCCACGGCATGCGCGCGCCGCTTCGGCCAATAGATTCAGTATGCTTCCGTACCAAAAGCGAAGGACTTGAACAGTGAAACTCAAAATGCTGCTCGCAGCGGCTCTTCTTTCCACCTGCTCTTTGTCTGCGTTCAGTCAGCCGGCGAACATAGGCCGTAATGACATCAAGCACATCGTCGATGAGACCGTCATGCCCTTGATGGCGCGCGACGGCATCGCGGGCATGGCAATAGGCATCGTCGTGGAAGGCAAGCCTTATGTCTTCGATTACGGCGTGGCTTCCAAGGAAAGCGGCACGCCCGTTACGCGCGACACCTTGTTCGAACTCGGATCGATCAGCAAGACGTTTACCGCGACGCTTGCATCGTATGCAGAGGAGACCGGGCATCTCTCACTGAGCGATTCGGTCGGCAAGTACTTGCCCGAGTTGCGCGGCACCGCATTCGGCGACGACGTGACGCTGTTAAATCTAGGCACGCACACGCCGGGCGGCTTGCCCTTGCAAGTTCCCGACGAAGTCCACGACAACGCGCAACTCATGCAGTACTTCAAGGGCTGGAAACCGCGCTATGCGCCCGGCACTTACAGGACGTATGCGAATCCGGGCATCGGCACGCTCGGCCTCACCACGGCTAAAAGCATGGGGCAGGATTTCGACACGCTCATCGAGCAACGCATCTTCGCGAAGCTGGGCATGAGCAATAGTTATATGCAGGTGCCACCCGCTCGCATGGCCGACTATGCCGAAGGTTATGCCAAAGACGGCAAGCCCGTGCGCATGAATCCGGGCGTGCTTTCGTCCGAAGCGTACGGCGTGCGATCGACGGCGCAGGATATGACGCGCTTCCTGCAAGCCAACATGAATGAGGCCGCGCATGTCGATGCCACGCTGCAGAGCGCGATCACGGCCACGCATACGGCGTACTTCCAGTCGGGACCGATGACGCAAGACCTCGTCTGGGAACAGTATCCGTATCCCGCGCCGCTGACCGCCTTGCTCGATGGCAACGGCCCCTCGATGATCGTCGATGGCCACGCCGCCGAGCGCATCGACCCGCCGCAAGCGCCGCGCGACGACGTCTGGATCAACAAGACCGGCTCGACCAACGGCTTTGGCGCGTACGTCGCTTTCGTTCCGGCGAAGCATGTGGGCATCGTCATGCTGGGCAACAAGAACATACCGAACGCGGATCGCGTGCGAGCCGCCTATGCAATCGTGACAGCGCTGGCAGACGGAAAGACGAAACCCTAGCGCGATGCGCTCTCGTACACGTCGGCGGCGGTGGCGCGCAAGGCGTCGACCATCACGCTCGTGGCGGGTGCAAAGAGACGGTCGGCGCGCGTGACGATGCCGAAGTCGTCCATCTGACATTCCATCGGCAAGGGCAGCACCGCGGCCATGCCGTGCTGCGCATAGTAAAGCGCCACGTCTTCCGCGAGCACCGCGATCATGTCGCTCTGCTCCAAGAGGCGCGTGATGAAAAGAATTGCTGCCGTCTCGACCACGTTCGACGGCGGCGGCAGACTGGCGCGCTGAAACATCAGTTCGAAGCGATGCCGCAATACGCTGCCCGCCGGCGGCACGAGCCATTCGCACGGCTGGACGTCGGCGAGCGTCAACGCCGGCGCGTTCAGCAGCGGATGACCGGCACGCACGAGCGCGCGCACCGGTTCGCCCGTCAGCGGTTCGTAACGAAGCCGCAGCTTGTCGTGTTCGACCGAAAGCCTTCCGATGACGATATCCAGCTTGTCCTGCGCGAGGCGCTCGAGCAGCACGTTGCTGGTATCGATCTCGACCGAGATGCGGATATCCGCGTGCTGCCGCTTGACTGAAGCGACAGCGGCGGGCAAGAGCCGCACGCCCGGCGACGTGATCGCGCCGATCGCCACATGCCCGAGCCGGCCGGTCTTCAACGCGACGAGTTCTTCCTGCGCCT
This sequence comes from Caballeronia sp. BCC1704, assembly GCF_902833455.1. NCBI lineage: Bacteria > Pseudomonadati > Pseudomonadota > Betaproteobacteria > Burkholderiales > Burkholderiaceae > Caballeronia > Caballeronia sp. BCC1704. Next base: position 491,750 of record NZ_CADFFT010000005.1, read on the forward strand.
GATCGAGGCTGCCCAGCACCGCGCGCGCGTGACGCACGATGGCTTCGCCGTACAGCGTGGCGCGCATGCCGCGCGGTTCGCGCTCGAAAAGCGTCACGCCGAGCGTTTCTTCCAGTTCGCGCAAGAGCTTCGACGCGGCCGGTTGCGTCATATGAAGCACGGCCGCCGCGCGATGAATGTTGCCTTCCTCCACGAGCGCGACGACAAGCATCAACTGCCGCGTCTTGAGCCGGCTGCGGATGTACCAAGGGGTCGAATTCAGCAACATTTTTAGGGGTTTCTACGAATGCCGTTTCGGGTATCGGTGGCGTCGAACAATTCATTAGTAGATTATCACGCGCCCTCATAGACTTCGCGGCAATCGCGTTATGAACCAGGACGAAACACATGTCGGCATCGAAGCCCAAGCTGCGCTCCCAAGAATGGTTCGGCACCGCCGACAAGAACGGCTTCATGTACCGAAGCTGGATGAAGAATCAAGGGATTCCCGATCACGAGTTCGACGGCAGGCCAGTCATCGGCATCTGCAATACATGGTCTGAACTCACGCCGTGCAATGCGCACTTCCGCAAGATCGCCGAACACGTGAAGCGCGGCGTGTACGAGGCGGGCGGCTTTCCCGTGGAATTCCCCGTGTTTTCCAATGGCGAATCGAATCTGCGCCCGACCGCGATGCTCACGCGCAATCTCGCGGCGATGGACGTGGAAGAAGCCATTCGCGGCAATCCCATCGATGCGGTCGTGCTGCTCACCGGCTGCGACAAGACCACGCCCGCGCTCTTGATGGGCGCGGCGAGTTGCGACGTGCCGGCTATCGTCGTCACGGGCGGGCCGATGCTGAACGGCAAGCTCAACGGCAAGGACATCGGCTCGGGCACGGCCGTGTGGCAACTGCATGAATCGCTGAAGGCGGGCGAGATCGACCTGCATCAATTTCTTTCGGCGGAAGGCGGCATGTCGCGTTCCGCGGGCACGTGCAACACGATGGGCACCGCCTCCACGATGGCCTGCATGGCCGAGGCGCTCGGCACCTCGCTGCCGCACAACGCGGCGATCCCGGCTGTCGATGCGCGCCGCTACGTGCTCGCGCACATGTCGGGCATTCGCATCGTGGAGATGGCGCTCGAAGGCCTCACGTTGTCGAAGATCCTGACCCGCGAAGCATTCGAGAACGCGATTCGCACGAACGCGGCTATCGGCGGCTCGACGAACGCAGTCATCCACCTGAAGGCGATTGCAGGCCGTATCGGCGTGCCGCTCGAACTGGAAGACTGGACGCGCATCGGTCGCGACACGCCGACCATCGTGGACTTGATGCCCTCGGGCCGCTTCCTGATGGAAGAGTTCTATTACGCGGGCGGCCTGCCCGCCGTGCTGAGGCGCCTGGGCGAAGCGAACCTGTTGCCGCATCCCGACGCATTGACGGTGAATGGCAAATCGCTTTGGGAGAACGTGAAGAACGCGCCCAATACGAACGATGAAGTGATTCGCGAACTGAGCAACCCGCTCATTCAGGATGGCGGCATTCGCGTGTTGCGCGGCAATCTCGCGCCGCGCGGCGCGGTGCTGAAACCGTCGGCAGCGACGCCCGAGCTGCTCAAGCACCGCGGACGCGCGGTCGTGTTCGAGAATCTCGAACACTATAAGGAGCGCATCGTCGACGAATCGCTCGATGTGGACAAGGACTGCGTGCTCGTGATGAAGAACTGCGGGCCGAAGGGTTATCCCGGCATGGCCGAAGTCGGCAACATGGGTTTGCCGCCGAAGCTGTTGCGCCAGGGCGTGAAGGACATGGTCCGTATTTCCGATGCACGCATGAGCGGCACCGCATACGGCACGGTGGTGCTGCACGTCGCGCCGGAAGCGGCGGCGGGTGGTCCGCTTGCCGCCGTGCGCGATGGCGACTGGATCGAGCTCGATTGCGATGCGGGCACGCTGCATCTCGACATCAGCGACGAAGAGCTGGCGAGCCGCATGAGCGGTCACGTGCCGCCGCGCGTGCATGGCGATGGCGGTTATCAGCGCCTCTACGTCGATCATGTTCTTCAGGCAGACGAAGGTTGCGACCTGGACTTCCTCGTCGGCAAGCGCGGAGCAGCGGTGCCACGCCACTCGCATTGACCACGAGGATACGCATGACATCGGCATACACACTCGCCGTCGCGGGGATCGGCAAGATTGCGCGCGACCAGCATCTCCCGGCCATAGCCGCGCAGCCCGGCTTCGAACTCGTCGCCTGCGCGAGCCGCAACGCGAGCGTCGACGGCGTGCGCAATTATGCGGACCTCGACGCGTTGCTCGCCGCCGAGCCGTCGCTCGATGCGGTATCGCTCTGTGCGCCGCCGCAAGTGCGCTTTGCGCAGGCACGCGCCGCGCTCGAAGCGGGCAAGCATGTGATGCTCGAAAAGCCGCCGGGCGCGAGCGTGAGCGAGGTCGAGGCACTGAGAGACATCGCGCAAACGCATGGCCGCACGCTCTTCGCAAGCTGGCATTCGCGCGCCGCGAGCGCCGTCGAACCGGCGCGTGCGTGGCTTGCATCGAAAGAAGCGGGCGCGGTGCGCGCGGTCGAAATACGCTGGAAAGAAGACGTGCGACGCTGGCATCCGGGCCAGCAATGGATCTGGGAGCCGGGCGGCCTCGGCGTGTTTGATCCGGGCATCAACGCGCTTTCCATCGTCACGCGCATCCTGCCGCGCGAGATCGCATTGCGCGCGGCGACGCTCACCATTCCGCGCGATACCGCAACGCCCATCGCCGCCGAGCTCGATTGCGTCGATACGAACGGCGCGCCGGTGCGCGCGTTCTTCGACTGGCGTCATGGCCCGGTCGAGGAGTGGGACATCGATGTCGATACGGACGGCGGCCGTTTGTCGATCCGCGAGGGCGGCAAGCGCCTGTCGATCGCGGGCGAAGCGGTTGCGCTCGGTCCCGAGCGCGAGTATCCGGCGCTGTATGAGCGATTCCGCGAACTGATCGAACGGGGCGAAAGCGACGTGGACGTGCGTCCGCTCAGGCTCGTCGCGGACGCATTTCTGTTAGGCAAACACGTAGAAACCGAGCCATTTGGCCGCTAAATCAAACGACATTCACCAACAAAAGCCAGACCAAGGAGACACGTCATGAACCAACAAATTCGCCGCCTGACCTTGCGCGCCATCATGGCCGCGATGTGCGTCGCGCCTTTCGCGCTCCACGGCGCCGCGCAAGCCGACGAGCCGCTCAAGATCGGCTTCCTCGTGAAGATGCCGGAGCAGGCGTGGTTCATCAACGAGCAGAAGGCATCGACCGCGCTCGGACAGAAAGAGAACTTCACGTCGGTGAATATCGGCACGCCGGATGGCGAGAAAGTGCTCGCCGCCATCGACAACCTCGGCGCGCAAGGCGCGCAGGGCTTCGTAATCTGCGCGCCGGACGTGCGCCTGGGACCGGCCATCGCCGCGCGCGCGAAGCGCTACAACATGAAGTTCGTTTCGGTCGATGACCAGCTCGTCGATTCGTCGGGCAAGCCGCTTTCGAATGTGCCGCACCTCGGCATGTCGGCGTTCAAGATCGGCAATCAGGTCGGCGACGCCATTGCCGGCGAAATGAAGCGCCGCGGCTGGAAGCCGGAAGAAGTGGGCGCGCTGCGTATTACGGACTACGAACTTCCGACGGCGAAGCTGCGCACCGATGGCGCCACGCAGTCGCTCGTCGCGAACGGCTTCAAGAAGGAAAACATCTTCGACGCGCCGCAGAAGACCACGGACGATGAAGGCGGCTTCAACGCGGCATCGCCGGTGCTCGCGCAACATCCGAACATCAAGAAGTGGGTGATCTTCGCGCTGAACGAAGAGTCCGTGCTGGGCGGAGTGCGCGCCACGGAACAGCTGCATATTCCTTCGGCGGATGTGATCGGCGTGGGCATCAACGGCGCGGGCGAAGCGTTTGCCGAGTTCCAGAAAAAGGAACAAACCGGCTTCTTCGGCACGATTGCTGTGAGCTCCACCAACCACGGCAAGCAAAGCGCGCAGAATCTCGTCGACTGGATTCGCAGCGGCAAGCAGCCGCCCGCCGACACGCAAACCACCGGCAAGCTGATGACGCGTGAAAACTGGAAGTCCGTGCGTAGCGAACTCGGTATCTAAGCACGCATGGATACGACGACGGACGACGTGACCCTCGCCCCGGCGCACGGCGAGCGCGGCGCATACCTGGAACTCGACGGCATTACCGTGAGCTTCCCGGGCGTGCGCGCGCTCGACGGCGTGTCGCTGTCGGTGCGCGCGGGCGAAGTGCACGGCTTGATGGGCGAGAACGGCGCGGGCAAATCCACCTTGCTCAAGGTGCTTTCAGGCGTCAACAAGCCGCAAGCGGGAACGCTGAAGCTCAATGGCGCGGAACACCGCTTCACGACGACGCGCGAGGCGATCGCCGCGGGCATCGCGATCATCTATCAGGAACTGCACCTCGTGCCGGAACTGACGGTGGCCGAGAACCTGATGCTCGGGCAATTGCCGAACCGCGCGGGCGTGCTCGACGAACGCGCGCTCGTCAAGCGCGCGATGGCCGAACTGGAGCGACTCGGCGAACGGATCGATCCACGCACGCCGGTGAAGAACCTCTCCATCGGCCAGCGGCAGATGATCGAGATCGGCAAGGCCTTGATGCGCGATGCGCGCGTGATCGCGTTCGACGAGCCGACGAGCTCGCTCTCCGCGCGCGAGACGAAGCAACTGTTCCGCATCATCGACGCGCTTCGCGCCGACGGACGCGCGATCATCTACGTCACGCATCGCATGGACGAAGTGTATGAACTGTGCGACCGCGTGACCGTGTTTCGCGATGGCCGGCGCATCGAGACCTTCGAATCCGTCGCGGGCCTTTCGCGCGACAGGTTGATTGCGTGCATGGTCGGCCGCTCGATCGCGGACGTCTATGGTTATCGCTCGCGCGAAGCCGGCGACGTGATGATCGAGGCAAAGGGGTTGCTCGGGCCAGGCCTTTCCGAGCCGGTTTCGTTCAGCGCGCGGCGCGGCGAGATTCTCGGCTTCTTCGGTCTCGTGGGCGCGGGGCGTTCCGAACTGATGAAGCTGCTCTACGGCGCGACGAAGGCGAGCGAAGGCCATGTCGAGCTGAAGGGCAAGCGCGTCGCGTTTTCGAGCCCGCGCGATGCGGTACGCGCGGGCATCGCGCTGTGCCCCGAAGACCGCAAGCAGGAAGGCATCGTCGCTATCGCGTCCGTGGCGGACAACCTCAATATCAGCGCGCGCCGTCATTTCAGCCCCGCGCGTTTTCTGCTGGATGCGCGCCGCGAGCGCGCGCTCGCGCAGGAATACATCGCGAAGCTCGCGATCAAGACGCGCAGCGGCGAAACCGCTATCGGCACGCTGTCGGGCGGCAATCAGCAGAAGGTGATTCTCTCGCGCTGGCTCGCGGAACGCATCGACGTGTTTCTGATGGACGAGCCCACGCGCGGCATCGATGTCGGCGCGCGTGCCGAGATCTATAACCTTTTGTATGAGCTCGCCGAAGCGGGACGCACGGTGATTCTCGTATCGAGCGATCTGGCCGAAGTGATCGGCGTGTCGGATCGCATCATCGTGATGAAAGAAGGACGCATTGCCGGCGCGCTGCCCAAGTCGCAGGCGACGCCGGACGAACTGATCAAGCTCGCATTGCCCCGCTGACTGCTGACCCCAGCGGCGGCCCCGGAAAGACGAAACGAATTAGAGCCAAGCCATGCAAACTCCAGGCACTTCCTCCACGAGCGATGCTCAAGCGCCCATTGCGCCCTCGCAGGCGCGCATGTGGGACCTCATCAACAAGTCGGGCATCGTCGTGGTGTTCCTGGTGCTGTTCGCGGTGCTCTCCGTCACGGTGCCGGGCTTTCTCACGCCCCGCAATATTCAGGGGCTGCTGCTCTCGGTGACGCTGATCGGCTCCATCGCGGTCACGATGATGTTCGTGCTCGCGCTCGGCGAAGTCGATCTCTCGGTGGCCTCCATCGTCGCGTTCGCGGGTGTGATGGCATCGACCGTCATCACCGCGACGCATAGCGTCATGCTCGGCGTCGCGGCGGGCATTCTCGCGGGCGGCGCGGTCGGACTGGTGAACGGCGTGCTGATCGCGCGCTTCAAGATCAATTCGCTGATCGCGACGCTCGCGATGATGGAAGCGGTGCGCGGTCTCGCGTTCCTCACGTCCAACGGCGACGCGGTGATGATCTCCGAAGAGCGGTTCTTCGATCTCGGCGGCGGTTCGTTCCTCGGCATCTCGTATCCGATCTGGAGCAACATCATCGGCTTCGTCGTATTCGGCTTCCTGCTGAAGAAGACGGTGTTCGGCAAGAACGTGCTGGCCGTCGGCGGCAATAGCGAGGCGGCCGTGCTCGCGGGCCTGCCGGTCACGCGCATCAAGATCACCGTGTTCGTGCTGCAAGGGCTCGTGACCGGCTTCGCGGGCGTCATGCTCGCCTCGCGCATGAGTCTCGGCGACCCGAAGACATCGGTCGGGCTCGAACTCGGCGTGATTTCCGCGTGCGTGCTGGGCGGCGTGTCGCTGACGGGCGGCGTCGCGACGATCTCGGGCGTGCTCGTCGGCGTGCTCATCATGGGCGCGGTGCAGGACGCGATGAGCCTGCTCAACGTCCCGACGTTCTATCAATACCTCATTCGCGGCGGCATTCTGTTGCTCGCCGTGCTGTTCGACCAGTTCAGGCGCAGCAAGCGCGCGGTCTGAACGATACGGGCTGCGGGCGTCGAGAAGCCGCAAAGAATGACAAAAACGCCTCGAAACTAGGCAGACGCCCGTCACCGTGTAAACTAACGGGTTTTTGCCTGCGGTGTTATCGTGCAAGCCCCCACGCGCACGGCGATCAGCGGGCCGGCGCTCGTGCGCCTGCTCGCGCGTTTCGCCGATCTCGATGTTCACGCACCCGGTTCCTCGCTGTCGGACCGTCTGAGCCAGTGGCTCGGCTGGACCGACGCGATCGCGTTGTCCACCGCGCTTAGCGGCGATCCGCCCGCCATTCCCGGCGTGCGATCCGCATCGGACGTGGAAGAAGCGGCCTGCGCGCGCGTGCGTGCGTCGCTCACCAGCGCCATCGTCGGCGACAAGGGCAACGCTCCGGGCGCTCACCGGCGACGCGCGCCGGTGCAGGCGCCGCCTCCTGACCTGGCCGTGGAGTACGCTGTCTACCGACAACGGTATCTGTCGCTGCAACAGGCGATGGAAGCCGAGATCGGCGCGCTGCGCGCCCGCGTGCGCGCGACGCTGGCGGCGAAGTCGACGCGCATGGCGCGTCTTGCCGTTGTCGATGCCGTGATGGAACAGGCGCTCGCCGCGCGCGAACGCGCGCTGCTGGCGCAAGCGCCGGCGCTCCTCGGCAAGCATTTCCAGCGCATGCGCAGCGCGCATCAGGCGTCTTCCGACGACGCATCCGCATGGCTCGGCGTCTTCGAACAGGACATGCAAAGCGTCCTGCGCGCCGAACTGCACGTACGTTTTCAACCGGTCGATGGTTTGCTCGCGGCATGTCAAACCGCTCACTGAACGCTATGCCCCGTTACCTTCTGAATGTAGCTGTCTTTCTCGTGGGCCTCCTGGCCGTCTGCGGTATCGCCATTGGTTATATCGGCTCGAATGCGCTCGCGCTCGTCGTCACGCTCGTGATCGGCGCGTGCTATCTCGTGGGCGCGTCGGAGTTGCAGCGCTATGAGCGAACGACGCGCGAGCTGGCCACGGCAGTCGGCGCATTGAACGCGACGCCTTCGAGCCTCGCGTCGTGGCTCGAACACGTGCCGGCGAGTCTGCGCAATGCGGTGCGTTCGCGCGTCGAAGGCGAACGCACTGTGTTGCCCGGTCCCGCGCTCGCGCCGTATCTCGCGGGCTTGCTCGTCTTGCTCGGCATGTTGGGCACGCTGCTCGGCATGGTCGCGACGCTGCGCGGCACAGGCGCTGCGCTCGAAAGCTCGACCGATCTCGCGGCTATCCGCGCATCGCTCGCCGCGCCGGTGACGGGCCTCGGCTTCGCATTCGGCACGTCGATAGCGGGCGTCGCGACCTCCGCGATGCTCGGGCTGCTTTCCACGCTATGCCGTCGCGAACGCCTGCACGTCACGCAACTGCTCGACATGAAGACCGCGACGACGCTGCGGCCCTTCACGCAGACGCATCAACGCGAAGCGACGTTCCGATTGCTTCAACGTCAGACCGAGATCATGCCGAAGCTCGTCGATCGTCTTCACGCGATGATGAGCGCCATCGAACAGCAGAGCGTCGCCGCGAACGAGCGGCAGTTGGCGAATCAGGCCGCGTTTCATGCGAACACGGAGACGGCGTACCGGCGCCTTGCCACCTCGGTGGAACTGTCGTTGAAGCAAAGCGTGGCCGATAGCGCGCGCGCGGCGAGCGCCGCATTACAGCCCGTGATGCAGGCGACGATGGACGGCATCGCACGCGAAACGAAGGCGTTGCACGGCAGCATCGAACAGGCTGTCGGGCGACAACTCGACGGCTTGTCGAACGGCTTCGAGGCGTCCGCGCAGAAGATCGCCGGTATCTGGGATCGCTCGCTGCAAGGGCATCAGGCGTCCAACGAGGCGCTCGTCGACAAGATGAATGCGTCGCTGGAACGCTTCGCGCAAGGCTTCGAGGAACGGTCTTCGACGCTGGTCCAAGACGTGTCGTCGCGCATGAAGCAGACAGCAGACGGACTCGACGCAACGCTTTCAAAACACGAAGAAGCGAGCGCGGCGCTCGTCGCGCAGACGGGTGCTTCGCTGGATCGTTTCGCGCACGCCGTGGACGAGCGCTCGCAGAATCTGGCCGCCGGCATCGCGACACATATCAATGGCGTGACGACCGAACTGCATGCTTGCGTCGAGAAGATCGCCGCCGCATTGAATGAGTCGGTCGTGAAGCACGAGCAGACGAGCGCGGCGCTCGCCACGCAGACAGGCGCTTCGCTCGATGGCTTCGCGAGCCGTTTCGAAACACGCGCGAGCGACTTGCTCGATGGAATTTCCTCGCGCCTCGACAGCACATCCGCTGGCATGTCGGACGCCTGGCGCAGCGCGCTTGCCGCGCAGCAGCAGGCGGGCGAGCAACTCGCCGCGCAGCATCGAGGCGCATTGAACGAGGCAACTGAACGCTTCGAAGCCCACTCCGCATCGCTTCTGAAGTCAGTCGATGAAGCCCATGCGAAGCTCGCCGCAGCGCTCGCATCGAACAACGATGCTCGCCTGAACGCGTGGACCGAAGCTCTCGGCGCGGTATCCACGACTTTGCGCGATGAATGGCAGCAGACGAGCACCTTCGTCGAGCGCCGTCAGCAGGAGATCTGCGACACGCTCGCGCGCACGGCGAGCGAGATGTCGGACGCGTCGCGCTCGCATGCGAACGGTCTCATCGCAGAGATCGAAAAGCTCATGCAGGCTGCATCGCAAGCGCCCAAGGCCGCGGCTGAAGTGGTCGCGGAAATGCGGCAGATGCTCTCCGATTCGATGGTGCGCGACACCGCCATGCTGGAGGAGCGCAGCCGCCTGCTCGCCACGCTGCACACGCTGCTCGATGCGGTGAATCTGGCGTCCACCGAGCAACGCACGGCCGTCGATGCGCTCATCTCCACGTCGGCGGACCTGCTCTCGCGCGTAGGCACGCAATTCAGCGACAAGATCGAAAGCGAAGGCGCGAAGATCAGCGCGGTGGCAGCGCAGGTCACTGGCAGCGCTGTCGAAATGGCGAGCCTCGGCGAAGCGTTGGGCGCGGCCGTCGAGTCCTTCGGCGCCGCGAACGAGACGCTCGTCACGCATCTGCAGCGCGTCGAAACGGCGCTCGACAAAACGCTCTCGCGCAGCGACGAGCAGCTTGCGTATTACGTCGCGCAGGCGCGAGAAGTCATCGACTTGAGCGTGATGTCGCAGAAACAGATCGTCGAAGACTTGCAACGCATTGCCGGACAGCGTGAGTTGGACGGAGCGCGCGCATGAACGAAGAACTCGACGGCGGCATCGAAAGCGCCGCGCCCATCTGGGCGGCTTTCGCGGACCTGATGTCGGTGCTTCTCGGCGCGTTCGTGCTGATACTCGTCGCGGTCATCGGCGTGCAGTTGCAGCTTTCCACCAAGCTCGAACAGGCCGTGAAAGAACGGCAACAGGAAGCGCAGCGGCGCAAGACGCTGGAACAGGCGCTCGCCGGACCGCTTGCGTCCGGGCGCGTCACGCTCGTGAACGGACGCATCGGCATCAGCGGCAACGTGTTGTTCGCGCTCAACTCGGATCAACTGCAACCGCAGGGACGTGATGTGCTCAAGAGCCTCGCCGGGCCGCTGTCCGCGTATCTCGGCACGCACGATCAGGTCCTGATGGTGAGCGGTTTCGCCGATGACCAGCAGGTTCGAGAAGGCAATCGCCGGTTCGCGGATAACTGGGAGCTGTCGGCCAAGCGCGCGTTGACCGTGACGCGCGCCTTAATCGATGCAGGCGTTGCGCCGTCATCGGTATTCGCGGCGGCCTTCGGTTCCGAGCAGCCCGTCAGTTCGAACGCCGACGACGAAGGCCGCGCGAAGAATCGCCGTGTCGAGATATCGGCTGTGCCGCGTCCGACGAACTCGCTGGTGAAGCCCCGTGGATGACGGCATGAATGCCCGCGCGATGCTCGACGCATGGCGCGCACGCGGCGAGCATTGCGTCAATCCCGTGCGTTATCGCTTCATCGAGGCGCTGGCGCGGCGCGCCATGACGCATGAAGGCGAGGCGAGACGCATCATCGACGCGCGCCTGTCATCGCTTTTGAACGACTACGCGGATACGGTCGCGCAGGCAGCCGCCCGACGAGCCGTTGCAGCGCATGCGCCGAAAGGACCGCTTGCCGCGTTGCTCGACGACATGGCGCGTCACGCGGCCACGCATCCGTCGCATGAAGAACTGCTGGAGTATTTGCGGGGCGTCTGGTCGAAAGTCAGCGCCGAGCGGCAGTTGCGGGAGTCGCAGCAGAAGGTGCCGAAGAACGCGGGTCCGCTCAATTCGAGCAGCCTCGTGCATCGTTCGCTTGCTTTGATGCGCGAGGCTTCGCCGGAATACTTGCAGCATTTCCTCGCGTACGTCGACACGCTTTCGTGGATGGAAGAGATGACAGCCGCGAACGCGCCTGCCGGAAAGGAAGCGCCGCGCGCGAGAAAGCCTGCGCGCGGCCGCAGCGTGCCCTAATCGAGCCAGCCCTTGAAGGTGCTCGCCATGACGTTCGTGGAGATGCCGTAGCGGTCGTGAAGGGTAGGCAAGGCGCCCGCATCGAGGAACGCATCGGGCAGCGCGATCTGTCTGAATGCCGGCGTCACGCCGGCGCTCAGCAGTGCGCACGCCACCGCTTCGCCCAGGCCGCCGATCACCGTGTGATTTTCCGCGACCACGACAAGCCGGCCCGAGCGCCGCGCTTCACAAATAATCGTATCAGTGTCGAGCGGCTTGATCGTCGGGACATGAAGCACGGCCACGTCGACGTTATCCGCTTCCAGCGCCTTCGCGGTTTCGAGCGCGCGCATCGTCAGTAGTCCGGATGAAACGACGAGTACGTCGGAACCGTCGCGCAACATCTTCGCTTTGCCGAGTTCGAAGCGATAGCCGTATTCATCGAGCACGGCGGGCACGTTGCCGCGCAAGAGGCGCGCATAGACCGGCCCCTTGTGCGCCGCGATGGCCGGCACCATCTGCTCGATGTCGAGCGCATCGCACGGGTCGATGACGGTCATGTTCGGCATCGCGCGCATCAACGCGAGGTCTTCGGCTGCCTGATGGCTCGGGCCGTAGCCCGTCGTGAGACCGGGCAGCGCGGCGACGATCTTCACGTCGAGATTGTCTTCCGCGATCGTCTGGTGAATGAAGTCATAGGCGCGGCGAGTCGCAAACACGGCATACGTCGTGACGAACGGCTGCGCGCCTTCATGCGCGAAGCCGGCGGCCGCGCCCATCAACAACTGCTCGGCCATGCCCATCTGGTAGTAACGCTCCGGAAATTCCTTGCCAAAGATATGCAGGTCGGTGTACTTGCCGAGATCGGCCGTCATGCCGATCACGTTCGACTTCGTGCGCGCCAGTTCGGCGAGCGCATGGCCGAACGGCGCGGAACGCGTGCTTTGTCCCTCGCTTGCGATCGAGGCGATCATCGCGGAGGTCTTCAAATGCGGCTTCTTTTCGATGGTGCTCATGCTGTTCTCCTTGCTTACCGGCTCGATTCGAGTGCTTCCAGCGCGAGTTGCCACTCGTGCGCGTCGACTCGTATGAAGTGATTCTTTTCGCGCTGTTCAAGGAACGGCACGCCGCAGCCCATCTTCGTATCGCATACGATGATGCGCGGCTTCGCTTCCTTCAGATTGCGCGCGTTGTCGAAGGCTTCCTTTACGGCGTCGATATCGTTGCCGTTCACGCGCTGCACGTACCAGCCGAACGCTTCGAGCTTCGGCACCAGCGGCTCGAAGGCCATAATCTGCGTCGACGGACCATCGGCTTGCTGATTGTTCACGTCGATCATCGCGATCAGGTTGTCGAGCTTCCAGTGCGCGGCGGACATCAAGCCTTCCCAGATCGCGCCTTCGTCGAGCTCGCCATCGGAGAAGAGCGTATAGACGAAAGACTTCGAGTTCTTGCGCTTCAGTCCGAGACAGCGGCCCACGGCAATGGTGAGACCCTGTCCGAGCGAGCCGCCCGACATTTCCATGCCGGGCGTATAGCTCGCCATGCCGGACATCGGCAGACGGCTGTCGTCGCTGCCATAAGTTTCGAGTTCTTCTTGCGGCAGAATGCCGGCTTCGAAGAGCGCTGCATACAGGGCAATCGCATAGTGACCGTTCGAAAGCAGAAAGCGGTCGCGCTCTTCCCATTCGGGATCTTCGGGGCGGTAGTTCATCGCGCCGAAGTAACTCACGGCCAATACATCGGCGATATCCAATGCCTGACCGATATAGCCCTGGCCCTGCACTTCGCCCATCAGAAGGGCGTTGCGGCGAATGCGATAGGCGCGCTCGGCGAGCGTCACCTCCTCGATAACGGGACTGCTCATGTTCGTCTCCTTGAGATGATGATGTGGTGTGCTTATCGATTGACGGTCTTGGCGGGCACGAGGAAAACCAGCGCCGCGCCCACGACCACCGCAGCCGAGATAAAGATCAGGCCCGCCGTGGACTTGCCCGTGAGATCGTTGAGCCAGCCGACGATGGCGGGCGAGAAGAAGCCCGCGAGATTGGCGAAGCAGTTGACTGCTGCGATGCCCGCCGCCGCCGACATTCCGCCGAGCACGGCAGTGGGCAGCGACCAGAACTGCGACGACGACGCGAGAATGCCCGCAGCGGCGACGCTCACGCAGACGATCGACGCGCCCACGCTGCCGAGCATCGGCAAGGTGGCGAAGCCGGCGGCGGAAACAAGCATGGGGATCGCGAGATGCAGACGGCGCTCGCGGTGCTTGTCGGCGCTCGCCCCGATCAGCGGCAGCGCGATGATGGCGCACAGATACGGAATCGCGGTGAAGATGCCGACCCACAGCGGGTCTGCGACGCCCGCACGACGCACGATAGTCGGCAGCCAGAACGTGAGGCCGTACTGACCGAGCACGACGCAGAAATAGATCGCGGCCATGAGCCACAGACGCCGGTCGCCGATGAACGAGCGGATCGACACGTGTTCGAGCTTCTGCGCGTTGTCCTTCTCGACATTGCGAGCGAGAAGTGTCTTTTCCGCATCGGTGAGCCACTTCGCGCTGGCAATGCCATTGTCGAGATAGAACAGAATCACGACGCCGAGCACGAGCGACGGCAATGCTTCGAGGATGAAGAGCCACTTCCATCCCGCGAGTCCGTGCGCGCCTTGCAGCGCATGCATGATGTAACCGGAGAGCGGCCCGCCGATGATGCCCGCGAGCGGAATCGCCATGAAGAACAACGACAACGCTTTGGCGCGGCGCGCGGCGGGGAACCAGTAAGTCAGATAAAGAATGACGCCCGGTGCAAAGCCAGCCTCCGCCACGCCGAGCAGGAAGCGCAGGATATAGAACATGGTCGGCGACTTCACGAACACGAAGCTCGCGGAGATGACGGCCCACGTCAGCATGATGCGAGCGAGCCAGTTGCGCGCGCCCACCTTGTGCAGTATTACGTTGCTCGGCACTTCGAAAAGGAAATAGCCGAGAAAGAAAATGCCTGCGCCGATCCCATAGATGGTTTCGGAAAAGCGCAAGTCATTGAGCATTTGCAGCTTCGCAAAGCCGACGTTGACGCGATCCAGATATGCGCCGAGATAGCACAGCATCAGAAAGGGAATGAGGCGGCGTCCGACCTTCGCATAGGTCTTTGCTTCGAAAGTGGCGGTGTCGGCCGACGACGAGATATCTGCCGCGAGCGGCGGCGCGGTGAAGCGAGGTTTCATGTTTGTCTCCTGCCATGACTCGTTACGCCCCGGTTAGTCCGAGTGCGCTGAATGCGCCCGCGCGTGAGGCGGGCGCACGCGACATCAATGAATCAGCATGCCGCCGTTGACGTCCAGCGTGACGCCCGTGAGATAGCTCGACAGATCGCTGGCGAGAAAGAGGCACGCATTCGCGATGTCGGCTGCATCGCCCAGACGGCCGAGCGGAATGCCTTTGATAATGTCCGCGCGCATCTCGGGCGTGAGCTTGTCGCCGGTAATGTCCGTCTGAATGAGGCCTGGCGTGATGGAATTCACGCGAATGCGATCGGCGCCGAATTCGCGCGCCATGGCACGCGCGAGGCCCAGAACGCCGGCCTTCGCTGCGCTGTAATGCGGTCCGCCGAAGATGCCGCCGCCGCGCTGCGCCGATACCGACGACATGCACACGATGCTGCCGCTCTGCTGCTTCCTCATCTGCCCGATGACTGCTTGCGACATGTAAAGCGTGCCGCGCAGATTGACGTCGATCACGGCGTCGAAATTCGCCGCGCTGATTTCGAGCGTCTTGATGGGTTGCGTGATGCCGGCGTTATTGATGAGCGCGTCGATGCGGCCGAATTTTTCGATGGTCGCGTTGGCGGCGGCGACGCATGCGTCCTTGTCGGTGACGTCGCATGCGAGGCCCAGGTGTTCTTCGCCGATATCGCGCGCGGCGCTTTGCGCGTCCGCTTCGCGCAGGTCCAGAATGACGACGCGCGCGCCTTGCGCGGCGAGCGCCTTTGCCGTCGCCTTGCCGATGCCACGCGCCGAAGCCGCGCCGGTCACGATCACTACACGATTGTCGAGCAACATTGCTGTCTCCATGGTTTGTTCGGTGTGGAGGCAGTTTCGTCGCGTTCGACGCAGCGATCAACGCGGTTCAGTTCAACTCATGCTGAGAAATTTTCAGGTATCGGCAGGATCGGGTTTACCCTTCGGCACGCGCCCCATGAGGTAGAACTCGTCGTTAGGCCGCATCGACGTGACATTCGCCATGCGGTTCGACAAGCCGAAGAACGCAGTGATGGCCGCGATGTCCCACACGTCTTCGTCGCTGAAGCCGTGTGCATGAAGCGCGGCGAAATCGGCATCATCCACTGCGCCGGCTTCGCGGCAGACCTTCAGCGCGAAATCGAGCATCGCCTTTTGACGCGGCGTGATGTCGGCCTTGCGATGATTCACCGCGATCTGGTCAGCCAGCAGCGCGTTCTTTTCATAGATGCGCAAAATTGCGCCGTGCGCGACGACGCAGTAAAGGCATTCGTTTACGCCGCTCGTCGCGACTACGATCATTTCGCGCTCGCCTTTGGTGAGGCCGCCTTCCTTGAGCATCAACGCGTCATGGTAGGCAAAGAACGCGCGGAACTCTTCGGGCCGGTGCGCAAGCGCAAGAAAGACGTTCGGAACGAAGCCCGCCTTGTCCTGCACTTCGCGTATGCGCTCGCGAATGTCGTCGGGCCATGCTTCAGGGTTCGGAACGGGAAAACGGCTGATGGGCAAGGTGGGCATGACGTCTCCGTTGGAGCCTCGAGCGGGCTCGTTGGCGAAGTATGCCGCAGCAAACGTAAGGGCGGTCTATTGACCTTGAGCGCCGCCGTTCGTCGTGGATGGCGCGCCGGGCTGATTGGTCGTGCTGCCGCTGCCGCTCCTCAGCATCGGCTGCATTCCGCCTGCGGAACCTTGTCCGGGCGATCGCATGCCGTCGCCTGCGCCGCCGGTGCCGCCACCCGGCGTGGGCGGCCGCATGGCGGACGCGGGGCCCTGGTCAGCGCCGCTGCGGCCTGCGGCCGACGTGTTCACCGAAGGTCCGGCGCCCGGGCTTCCGCTGCCGCTCCCGGCAGCCAGCACGGTGCCCGACACAGAGAGAGCCATTGCCGCGATCAATGCCCGCGCTTTCATGAGTCATGTCTCCTGCGAACGCATTAGATGCGATCCGCTCGCGCTGCTTTACGACGCCAGCGCGAGCGGACCTTTTGCACTACTCGACGCGATCACGGCTGGCGTTGGCCGCCCTGATGCATCGGCTGCTTCTGCTGATTCTGCTGCTGTTGGCCTTGCGCCTTCCCTTGGTCGTTACGCGGATTGGTCGGGTTCGAATTTCCGAGCTTGGACGATGGCATTGCTTCACTCCTTTGCAACGTGGTTATGGACTGACGATTACGCATACCGCGTTCCAGCGTCTAAAACTCGCGCTTCGTGCCGCCATCGGTATGTTGATCGTCGTGGCCGAGGCCATAACGTTCGATCAGACGATGAGCCCGCTCGACGCCCGCGCGCAAGGCTTCCGCGCGCGTCGCCCAGCTCGGCCCGGTCGGTTCGACATCCGGCAGGTCGGCAGGCGCCCCGTCGCGCAGGGCTGCGATCTGCGGCACCCAGTCGCCCGTATCGTTCTGCTGAATGGTCACCGTAACGTCGTAGCCTTTGAAGGAAAAACTCTCGCTCGTCATGTGTCCTCCGTGCTGATTGACTTGAATGGCAACTCAGCAGATCACGTGCCGTCGCAACGTGGTTTGCTTCTTGCTGGATATCTCACGCTAAGGAAAGACAGACCAAGAATATGAAAGCAACGATCGTCTCGCACGAAGTGCCGCCGCAAGCTTCGTCGGCCGAGATTCACCGGTTTCGTTTCAAGCTCGACGACGGAACAGCGCCGCCGCTGACTGAATCCATCTCGCTCAGAACGGCGCGCGTGATCGTCGACAACCTTCCGGACGGCAATGCGTTCATCAAGATGCTGCAGGCCATCGTGAAGACGCAACCGGACCATTACGATGCGCTCGTCGGCACCGAGTATCCCGATCATTTCAACAATAACGGAACCGACAAGCGCCGCACGACCGACCGCACAGACGAAGGTCCGCGCGCTTGAGTGTCACGGCGTCGGTTTGACGGCGCGCTGACGCGCGAGAAATTTGTCCAGTTGAGCGGCGAAATGTTTGCCGTCGCGCGGGCTATAAGGCGAGGGTCCGCCTGTCGCGACGCCCGTGCTGCGCAACTGGTCCATCATCGAGCGCATGGTCAGGCGTTCTTCGATATTGTCCGGACTGAACCATTCGCCGCGCGGGTCGAGGGCATGCGCGCCTTTGGCGAGCACCGCTGCTGCGAGCGGTATATCGGCGGTAATCACGAGATCGCCGGCTGCGGCCATCTCGACGATGCGCGCGTCCGCGACATCGAAACCCGAAGGCACCTGAACAGCCTTGATATAGGGCGAGGGCGGAGTGCGAAGGAACTGGTTGGCCACCAGCGTCACATTGATCGCTGCGCGCGGCCCCGCGCGAAACAGCATGTCTTTCACGACAGCGGGACAAGCGTCGGCATCGACGAGAATCTGCATGATGCGGTCGGGCAAATGGGCGAGCGCACATTATGCTGCATGCGCCCGCGCCGCTGCTTACGCTTCTGAATCCGGTTTGCTGCGCGGATGATCGCTGCTCGCAGCGGGATCGACATCGGGGTCGATATGATCGTCTTCCGGCGTATAAGGCCCCTGTTCGGGATGGTCCTTGCCTTTCGGAACGAGCGTCGGGTCCATGCTGCCATGTCCGCGCTGTTCGATCGTGCCGTCCGGCTTTTCTTTGACTTCGCCTTCGCCGATGGCCTCGCGGCGCTTGTCCGCGCGCTCGACCGGATCGGAGGGTTCAGGGTTCATCGCGTTGTCCTCGCAAGAGTGAGAAACGACGCTCGCGCGCCGTTTTCATAGCGTCTAAAGCGTCACTTGTCTGCGCTGCCGAGCTCGCCGTGCTTGTGCGAGTGCGTCGCGGCGTGGACGAGTTCATAATGCGCGCCCTTGCCGCTTCTCGTCGGCGGGAAGTGCTCGCCTTCCACGCACGTCACCTCGAATGCGGAGCCGCCGTCGCCTACTTTCACGACGCGATAGATTCCCGAGGTCTGTACTTTCTCACCGGGTTTGTGTTGCTCGGCCATGCGTGCCTCCTTCTGGTTGCGATGCCGTGCTAGCAAGCAATCAGCGTTCCGGGCGTCGAGTCACGGTGAGCGACGACAGCAGCTTGAGGAGGCTTTCCACATTGACCGGCTTCACGAAGTGATAGTCGAAGCCCGCCGATTGCGCGCGCAAGCGGTCGTCGGTCTGTCCGTAGCCTGTGATGGCGATGAGAAGCGGCGCGCTCTCGCCTTTGCGCCGCAGGCGTCGCGCGAGTTCGTAGCCGTCGATATCGGGCAAGCCGATGTCGAGCAACGCCACGTCCGCCTGAAACGGCGTGGCGGACAGCGCCTCTCCCGACGAATACGCCACGCGTGCAACGTGTCCTTCGGATTCGCATAGCATCGCGAGCGAATCGGCGGCATCGCGGTTATCGTCCACGACAAGAATGCGCAGCGCGGCATGCGTTTCCAGCGCACTGCTTTCGGAGAGCGCGAGCGCTGAGTGACGCTCGTGATGATGCAGACGCGGCAAGCGCACGTTGACGGTGGTGCCGAGCCCCGGTCCGGGGCTTTGAACCGTGATGGTCCCGTTATGCATCTCGACGAGCTTCTTGACGAGCGACAGCCCGATTCCGAGGCCGCCATTGGAGCGGTCCAGTGTGCGTTCGCCTTGCGAGAAGAGCTCGAATACCTTCGGCAACAGGTCGCCCGAGATTCCGGTGCCTGTATCGGCGATTACGATGGAAACCCAGTCCTGATCGGCGTCCACGCTCACCGAGATATCGCCGCCTTCCGGCGTGTACTTGCTCGCGTTGTTGAGCACATTGACGAGTATCTGCGAAAGCCGCGTGACGTCGCCGCATACCCATGTGGTTGCATCGGGGACATCGACCTGTATGTGCTGCCCGCGCGATTCGACCATGTTCGCGATCGCTTCCACCGCATGATAAACGGCGGTCCCGACCAGCACCGGCTCGCGCTGCAACGCGATGCGGCCCTGCGTGATGCGCGACACTTCGAGCAGATCATCGACGATGCGCGTCATGTGCTCGACTTGCCTGTTCATGAGTTCGACGAGGTCGTTCGTTTGCGACGACAAGTCCTCGTCCTTTTGTAACAGCGCGATAGCGGTGCGCAGCGGCGCGAGCGGATTGCGCAACTCATGCGCGAGCATGGCGAGAAATTCGTCCTTGCGGCGGCCCGATTCACGCAGGACCAGTTCCATCTGCTTGCGGTCGGTGATGTCGATCAGGCTGCCGATGATCCGCAGCGGCTTGCCGTCCTTGCTGCGCTGAAGCAATGCGCTGCCCTGCATCCACTGTTCGCCGTGCATGTTCTGCACGCGAAATTCGAATTGCTCGTGAGGATCGTCGCCGGAAGCGAGGCGTCGGACATAGCGGTCGAGAGCGGGGGCATCATCGGGATGAATGCGTGCGAGCGCCGCTTCGTAGGTGAGCGTCTCGGCCTGATCCGGCCGATGCTCGACGCTCGTTTCGAACAACATCGTCCAGTTCGCCAGTTCCAGCGAGACGATGTGAATCTTCGCAGCTTGCATCGCAACCGTGAGGCGCAGGCTGCGCGCTTCGATTGCCGCTTGCGCTTCGTATTGCGCCGTGACATCCGTTGTCGTGCCGAACCATTCCTGCAACTTGCCGTGCTCGTCGTACAGCGGGGCGGCGTGTGCCTGCACCATGCGATAAGAACCATCGCGGCGATACATGCGGAAGGTGAGCGTGCGCGGGCCGCCCTGGTGCAACGCTTCCAGCCATGCGCGATGCGTGCGCTCGCGGTCGTCCGGGTGAATGAAATCGAGCCAGCCCCAACGCGACAGCCGCTCGCGCCGCTCGCCGGTAAACATCTCCCATTCGCCGCCCGAAGGCCGGATTTCGCCGTTCGCATCAGCGGACCATACGAGCGCCCCGGTCGATTCTACGAGTGCGCGATAACGGCGTTCGCTCAGGCTCAGCCGCTCCACGTCGGCGCGTTGCTGACTGATGTCGAAGCTCACGCCGTGCACGCGCGTCAACACGCCTTGCGCGTCGAACTCCGGATTGCCGCGCATGCGCAGCCAGCGTCGCGAGGCAGGGTCGCCATTGCGATGACAGTCCAGCATGAAGTCGAATTCGAACGGGCCGCCATAACGCAGCGCATCGGCGAGCTTGCGTTGAAACGGCTCGCGATAATCGGGCGCAACGCGGTCCCATATCTCCGAGAGCATCACCGAATCGGTGCCGGGCGGAAACGCATAGAGGTCGGCGAGTTGCGCCGTCATGCGCACGACGCGCTCCTTCATGTCCCATTCCCACGCGCCCATGCGCGCGCCCGCGAAGGCCGCCTGCAGACGTCGCTCGCTTGCCTCGTACAGTTCCCAGGCGTGACGGCACTCGTGAATGTCGATCGCGACGCCTACTGTATCGCCGATTTTGCCGTCTTCGTCGCGGCGTGCCTGCAAGTGCAGCGTGTGCCAGCGAAACGCGCCGTCCGCGCGCAGAAGACGAACGTCGACGTTGCGAAGCAGCACGCCGTCGCGCATTTGCCTGAGCGCGTCGAGAACCGTGCGTTCGTCATCCGGATGAATGAAGGCTTTCCAGTGCCGTCCGGCCAAATCATCGGACGATAAGCCGAGATAGCGGGACGCCCACGGATTGGCATACTGAATGGTCCCGTCGCGCGCCGCGCGCCACACGAACGACGGCAGGAAGTGAGCAGGATCGTGCATGAGCGTCCTTGCTTCGGTTGAACGGCGACGTGTCTTATCGCCGGACGCAGCGCAGTGTCGGTGGTGGCGTTGCCTTCAACATTATACGAATGCCAAGGTGCTGAGGCAGGCGCAGAGCGCTGCGCTGCATCTGCGCGCTGCGAATCACTTAGCCATCCTCGCCGACGTCGTTCGGTTCGGGCAACGGCTTGCCCGCGCCTGTCGGCGGCGCGGGCTCGTTCGTCAGGTTCTGCTTCTGCTCGTCGCTCAGGCGGCGGTCCGCGGCGGTGGCGTCGTTGGGCGTTTGCTTCGGCGGAGTCGAACGTTCGGTCTCTTGTGTCATGGTGGGTTTTCCTCGGTCTTCGAATGGTGAGTGCATCCCCGACGGGTTGCATCGAACGTGCCCGCTATCGTTTTGACGATTCATGCGGGTATGGCCGATGCTTCGTCGGACATTTGCCTTCCATCCCGACATCCATTCCAATGAAACAGATTTCCCGAAGCGTTGCCGCGCTCTGCGCCGCTGCGGTGCCGTTTTTATCGAACGCGGCGACCATCACATCTTCGCCGTATGGCGCGACGCAGCAAGGCCAACAAGTCGTTCAATACACGCTGTCGAATGCGCGCGGCGTGTCGATGAGTTGCATCACCTATGGCGGCATCGTGACGCGAATCGACGTTCCGGACCGACGCGGGCGGCGCGCGGACATCGTGCTCGGCTTCGCATCGCTTGCCGACTATGAGCGATACAACGGCAACATCCACTTCGGCAGTCTGATTGGCCGCTATGCGAACCGCATCGCGCAAGGGCGCTTCACGCTCGACGGACACACGTATCAGTTGCCGATCAACGATCCGCCGAACACGCTGCACGGCGGTCCGCATAGCTTCGATGAGAAGGTCTGGACGGTCGTGCGCACGTTCCAGAACGCAAGCGGCGCGGGCGTGCAACTGCGTTACGTGAGCCCGGATAACGAGAACGGTTTTCCCGGGACGCTCACGGTCGACGTGACCTACACGCTCACCGACGACAACGAAGTGCGTATCGACTATCGCGCCAAAACAGATAAGCCGACCGTCGTGAATCTCACGAATCACAGCTATTTCAATCTGGCGGGCGAGGGCAGCGGCAGCGTCGAGAATCAACTCATCATGATCGCGGCCGCGAGCTATACGCCGACGCGCGCGGATTCGATTCCAACGGGCGAAGTGGCGTCCGTCGAAGGCACGCCGCTCGATCTGCGCGCGTTGACGCCGATCGGCGCGCGTCTGCGTTCGGCTTTCCCGCAACTGCGCTACGCACGCGGCTATGACAACAACTTCAAGCTGAACAAGAGCAGCCCGCATGAAGGCGAGCCCTCGTTCGCCGCGCGCGCGTATGACCCGGTGAGCGGGCGCGTGCTCGATCTCTATACGACGCAGCCGGGCTTGCAGTTCTACACCGCCAATGGGCTGGACGGCAGCGCGGTCGGGGTATCGGGCAATGCGTATCGTCAGACGGACGCGTTCGCGCTCGAGGCCGAGCACTTTCCCGATTCGCCCAATCATCCGTCGTTCCCGTCGACCGAACTCAGGCCCGGCGACGAGTATCACGAAGTGACCGTGTGGAAATTCGGCGTGCGCTAGACGCGCTTTTACTTCGGCCGCGCCGCCGGTTGCCACGACAGTGCCGTGCATGCGATGCTTCGCCCTGCTGCAGCTTCCAATTAAAACAGCGGCACGAGCGAGACCAGTCCGGTTCATCACCCTTCGAAGGAGTGAGCATGATCGTACTGTCGCGATATCGCATGACGCATGACGCGTCGCAGCACCATTCGTTGAACGCGCGCCGCCTGTTCGGCGCATGGGCCTTGCTCGGCGCGGCGAGCGTCGCTTATGCCGATGCCCAGAGCAGCTATGTCGTGCCGCCACCGCCTAGCGAACTGTATGGCGAACTCTTTATCGCAGTGCAAACGCAGAAGATTTATCCGGACCAGAAGACGTTCGTCGATGCGACGCCCAAGATCGACCCGGCGCAGATCAATCAGCTCTACGCGCAACAGCGTATGGTTCCCGGCTTCAGTCTTTCCGCATTCGTCGCGCAGTACTTCACGCCGCCGACCGACCAGGTCATCACGCCGCCGCCTAACCAGCCCTTGCGCGAGCATATCGACTGGCTCTGGCCGCAACTCACGCGCAACTCCGCGACCGTGCCGCCATACAGCACGCTGATTCCGATGCCGAAGCCCTACGTCGTGCCGGGCGGACGCTTCCGCGAAGGCTACTACTGGGACACCTATTTCACGATGTTGGGCCTTCAGGAAGCGGGCCGCGAAGATCTCGTCGATAACATGCTCGACAACTTCGCGTATCTGATCGATACCATCGGCCATATTCCGAACGGCAATCGCACGTACTATGTGAGCCGTTCGCAGCCGCCGTTCTTCTCCTACATGGTGGAGCTTGCCGCGCATAAGGAAGGCGGACGCGTGTACCAGAAGTATCTGCCGCAACTGCGCCGCGAATATCACTACTGGATGAAGGGCGCGCATTCGCTGCAACCCGGCGAGGCCGTGCGCAATGTCGTGATGCTGCCCGATCACACCGTGCTCAATCGCTATTGGGACGAACGCGACACGCCGCGCGACGAGTCGTATCTGGAAGACGTTCAGACTGCCCGGCTCGTGACGAACCGTCCCGCGAACGAGGTGTATCGCGATCTGCGCGCGGCAGCGGAAAGCGGCTGGGATTTCAGTTCGCGATGGTTCGGCGATAACCAGACGCTTGCCACCATCCGCACGACGTCCATCATTCCGGTCGATCTGAACAGCCTGATGTTCCATCTGGAGACGACCATCGCGCGCGGTTGCGGCGAGGCGCGTGACTTCGGTTGCGTCGCGGAGTTCGTCGGCAAGGCGGCGAAGCGTGCCATCGGCATCAACCGGTATCTGTGGAATAACAACGGCTACTACGGCGACTACGACTGGCAGCTCTGTCAGCCGCGCAACAACCCCTCGGCGGCGATGCTTTATCCGTTGTTCGCAGGGGCGGCTTGGCCCGAGCGCGCGCACGCCACGGCGCGCACGGTGGAAACGTTATTGCTGAAGCCGGGCGGCCTGACGACGACGACCTTCAATACCGCACAGCAATGGGATGCCCCGAACGGCTGGGC
Organism: Caballeronia sp. BCC1704; assembly: GCF_902833455.1. Classification (NCBI taxonomy): domain Bacteria; kingdom Pseudomonadati; phylum Pseudomonadota; class Betaproteobacteria; order Burkholderiales; family Burkholderiaceae; genus Caballeronia; species Caballeronia sp. BCC1704. Next base: position 515,898 of record NZ_CADFFT010000005.1, read on the forward strand.
GCCGCTGCAGTGGATAGCGGTCGAGAGCTTGCGGCGCTATGGCCGCGGCGATCTCGCGCAGCAGATCGGCACGCGCTTTCTTTCCGACGTGAACCATGTCTATGCGACGCAGCAGAAGCTCGTCGAGAAGTATGTCGTGGAAGGGGCGGGGACAGGCGGTGGCGGGGGCGGAGAGTATCCGCTACAGGACGGCTTCGGATGGACCAATGGCGTGACCTTGCGTCTGCTCGATCTCTACGCGCCGGGTCAATGAACGCTTGAGCGGGCGATGGCGGCGCGAGCACGCCGCCATCGGCTCACCGTACTTACGCGATGCCTTCGACCACGCGGAAGTCGCGTTCGCATGCATCGCCCAGCACTCTCAGCGCTTCTTGATATTTCTCGCCGTTGAACGTGGCGAGCGCCTGATCGAGCGAGTCGAATTCGACAAGCACCGTGCGTTCCGCAATGCCCGCGCCGTGCACCGTCGATGCCACGCCGCGAACCAGCACGCGGCCGCCGCCTTCCTGGATCGCGACCGTTGCGAGCTTCGAATACTCAGCAACCTGATCGGGCTTCGCAATCTTGCGGTATGCGCTGACCCAATAGCCTTTTGCCATCTGCAATCTCCTGATTTTCGTTGAGCGCCATGCGCCATGAGGCGAATGCAACGCGTCTGCAACCCGTCTGCAACGCATGCATTCCTGCGTAGGCGAGCATAGCAAAGATTCGCTCATGCCTTGTGCTCTCGTCGCGTTCCTTTTATCTGCGCACATCCGCAGAGACTTACTCCGCTGCGTACTTGCGGTCGAGTTCATCGAAGAGAGGCTTCTTCACGAGCCGTTGACGCTCGGAGAACGGCGCGACCACAGCCGGATCTTCGTCCAGCTTGCCTTGTTGCTTCAGCGCGGTCAGCGCGGTCTGCATGCCGCGCACGGCGCTCTGCAACGCGGCGTTCGCGTAGAGCACGAGACTGAAGCCGAGGTTCTGCAAGTCGTCGCGGCTCGTGACAGGCGTCTTGCCGCCGATCACGATATTGATGAGTTGCGGCGCGGCGACGAGCCGGGTCAAGGATGCGATCTGCTCCTGCGTTTCGATCGCTTCGATAAAGAGAATATCGGCACCTGCCTCGACGAACTGGTTCGCGCGTTCGATCGCGGCATCGAAGCCATGCACCGCGCAGGCGTCCGTGCGCGCGATGATCTGCAGATTCTCGTCCTCGCGCGCGTCCACGGCGGCGCGAATCTTGCCGAGCATCTCGCTCGTCGAGATCACGCTCTTGCCCGCGAAATGGCCGCATTTCTTCGGCATGACCTGATCTTCCAGTTGAATGGCATCCGCGCCGGCGCGCTCCAGCGTGCGTACCGTATGGCGCACGTTGAGCGCGTTGCCGAAGCCCGTGTCCGCATCGACGACGAGCGGCAAGTCCACTGCATCGCGAATGCGATTCGTATGCTCGGCGATTTCCGCAAGTCCCATGAATCCGAGGTCCGGCATGCCGAGGGACATGTTGGTGACGCCCGCGCCGGTGATGTAGATCGCCTCGAAGCCGAGGTCCGCGATGAGGCTCGCGCTCATCGCGTTGAATGCGCCGGGCAGGAGCAGACCACGGCGGGCATTCACGAGTTCGCGAAAGGCGGCGCGGCGGCGGGAAGTAGAGGTTGTCATGGCTGAAGAATCCCGGAAGTAGACGTAAGGCGTCGAGGCGAGCGTGGAAAGTCGCCTCATAAGCCGCCATGTTAAAGCGTGCAGCGCCTCGGCGCTTGCGGGAAATGGCATCATGTGGGCTCTCGCAGAAAGGAGCCGCGCATGAGTGAAACGCTGCCGGATATGCCCTTGCCCGATGGCGTGCGCGCGCGCATGGTCGATAACGGCAACGGCCTGTCGATGTATATGCTGGAAGCGGGGTATGAGACGCCGGACGCGCCGTGCATCGTGTTGCTGCACGGCTTTCCCGAACTGGCCTATAGCTGGCGCAAGGTCATGAAGCCGATTGCGGATGCCGGCTATCACGTCATCGCGCCTGACCAGCGAGGCTATGGCAGAACCGGCGGGGCGGACACGCGCTTCGACGCCGATCTCGCCGATTACGCGATGCCGAACCTCGTCCTCGATACCCTGGGCCTCGTTTTCGCGCTGGGGCATCGGTCCGCTGCGGCTGTCGTGGGACACGATTTCGGCTCGCCCGTGGCGGCCTGGTGCGCGCTGACGAGGCCCGACGTCTTCCGCTCTGTCGTCATGATGAGCGCGCCGTTTGCAGGACCGCCTCGCTTCGCGTTCGACGAACCGGCCTCGCCCACGATGACCGATGCCATGAACGAACTGGCCTCGCTCGATCCGCCGCGCAAGCACTATCAACGCTACTTCACGGAGCCGCAGGCCAACGACGATATGCGGCACGCGCCGCAGGGCCTTGCCGATTTTCTGCGCGCGTACTGGCATGTCAAGAGCGCGGACTGGTCCGGCAACCGGCCGCATCCGCTTGTCGCGCCCGTCGTCGAAGAACTCGCCTTGCTGCCCGCTTATTACGTGATGGACGCGGACAAGACCATGCCGCAGACGGTCGCGCAAGCCATGCCGTCCGCGGAAGAAGTCGCATCGTGCGCGTGGCTCGACGACGCCGAACTGCACGTTTATGCGAGCGAATTCGCGCGAACGGGATTTCAGGGCGGATTGAACTGGTACCGCGCGAGCAACGACGCAGTGCAGAACGCGCGCTTGCGCCTTTGGGCGAGGCGCACGATCGACGTGCCCGCGTGCTTCATCGCGGGAAGCAGCGACTGGGGCTGTTATCAGCGCCCGGGCGATTTCGAAGCCATGCGCCAGTACGCCTGCACGAATTTTCGCGCGGCGCATTTCATCGAAGGCGCGGGGCACCGGGTGCAGCAGGAGCAGGCGCGAACCGTGGTGAGCCGCATTCTCCGGTTCCTGCGGCAGGACGCCCCGCCGCCCTTCTGAACATGCGCGTCGCCGTGCGGCTTTAAGCGCTCGATACCTGCAACGTGCGCTCTTCTTTCGCGCGCAGCCCGTAGGCCGTGAGCAGCCGATACAGCGTGACGCGCGAGATGCCGAGCTCGTCGGCGGCTTCGCCGAGCCGTCCGCGATGCCGCAAGAGCGCCACCTCGATGGCCTGCCGCTCGGCCGCTTCGCGCGCCTGCGCAAGCGTGGTCGGCGCGGCTTCCACGTAGTCGCCGAGTTCGAGATCGCTCGCGAGAATCTGCCGACCTTCGCTCATGACGATGGCGCGCCTCACGCGATTGATGAGCTCGCGCACGTTGCCGGGCCAGGCGTAGTTGTGAAGCGCGGCAATGGCGCAGGGCGAGAATCCGCGCAAGCGTCGGCTCGCATCGCGCCTGAAGCGTTCGAGCATGTGGTTGGCGAGCAGCTCGATGTCCTTGCCGCGTACGCGCAACGGCGGCTCGTCGATCTGCAAGACGCATAGACGGTGGTACAGGTCCGCGCGAAAGCGTCCTTCGAGCATCGCGGTTTGCATGTCGACGTGCGTGGCCGAAATGATGCGCACGTCCACCGCCGTCGACGTCTGCCCGCCAAGGCGCTCGATCTTGCGTTCCTGAAGAAAGCGCAGCAGGCTCGCCTGACTTTCCAGCGGCAGATCGCCGATTTCATCCAGAAAGAGGGTGCCGCCGTCCGCCGCTTCGACGCGGCCGATCTTGCGCTGGTTCGCGCCGGTGAACGCGCCGCGTTCGTAGCCGAAGAGCTCGGACTGCAAGAGATGCGGCGGAATCGCACCGCAGTTGATTGCAACGAACGGCTGGTCGCGCCGCGCCGAACGCGCGTGAATGGCGAGCGCCGTCAGTTCCTTGCCCGTGCCCGATTCGCCCGAGATGAAGACCGGCGCATCGGTCATGGCAACCTTGCGGATGGAGCGATACAGGGCCTGCATCGCTTCGCAGGTGCCGACCATCCCGACTTCCTGGCCATCGGTCTTGTAGGCATCGTTGGAGGCCGCGTCGTGCAGCGAGACCATGCCGTATGCATGGCCCACCGCATCGACGATGCGGTCCGATGCCGACGGCAGCGTCACGTAGTCGAAGCAGTAATCGCGGATCAGGCGGGAAATATCGGGATTTTCCGCATGATCCGGGTCGACGGTCGCGACCCAGCCGATGCGTTGACTCGAAAGTAATCCGACGAGCGCGGCCGTGTCCTCGGCATAGCCACGGCGCGTCAGATCGATGATGCCTGCCGCGGCCCGCTTGTCGTGCTTGGCGGGTTTAGGCGGCTTGGCAGGCGTCACGTATTCGATGGCCCAGCCACGCGCATGTAGACGTTCGGTCAGATCGTCCGACGCTGCGCGTCCTGCAAAGTAAAGTGTTCTCGATTCCCCGTACATAGCTTTCTCTCAGCATCTATTTGTATGTAGGCACAGTATGCCTTCGACATTACCGAGCGAAAAAGCCGCGCAAACGATAACCTGATTTTGATTATTTGAATGGCTTCGCGTGCAACGATTAAGAAAGCTTGAGCATATTTTGCAAGGCGACCGTCAGTCTGGCCTGCGAACTGTCGTGCGAATTCGGCCCGAGGTGCGCCGCGCAAAGGCGGGCGGCGCGTCGAGAACCGGGCGCTTTTACTGATGACTTCAGATACCTATGCGCAGTCACTCGACTAGACCTTCATCGCCCGCTCGATCTGGCCGTTCACCCACGACCGGTCGAACGCGCCCTCGGAGATCGAACGCAACGCCTGCGCCTCCTTGATTCCTTGAGCGCGGGCGCCTTGAAGCACGTCTTGCGCGTCGGCTTGGGCGATGGCGAGCACGCCGTCTTCATCGCCGACGACGATATCGCCCGGATGCACCACCATGCCGCCGACGGTGGCGGGCACATTGATCTCGCCGGGGCCGTTCTTGTACGGCCCGCGATGCGTGACGCCGCGCGCGTACACCGGAAAGTCGCGGGCGCGCAGCGAAGCGACATCGCGTATCGCGCCGTCGATGACCAGACCCCGGACGCCGATACTTTCCGCGTAGCTGGCCATGATGTCGCCCATGAGCGCCTGATGCAGGTCGCCTCCGCCGTCGATCACGAGCACGTCGCCGGGGCGACAGAAATCGAATGCGGCATGAATCGCGAGGTTGTCGCCGGGACGCGTGCGCACGGTCACCGCCGTGCCCGCCATGACGCGCGGCCGATGGTAAGGCACGAGGCCAACCGTCCCCGACGCGCGCGCCATGTTGTCCGACAAGAGCGATACGGCAAGCGACGCGAGCGCGTCGAGCAACTCGGCGCTCGCTTGCGGCGCGGACGGATTGTGCCGCCATCCGGGACGATTCATCATGCGACTCCTTGTATTGATGTGTGCTGTTCGAGCCGGGCGGCAAGGCGCGGATACACGGCGCGCGCATTGCCTTCGAAGATGCGTTGCCTGTTGTCGTCGCTGAGCCAGCGAATGCCGTCGATATAGCGGCGCGTGTCGTCGAAGTGATGGCCTGTCTCGGGATCGATGCCTTGCACGGCGCCGATGGTTTCGGAAGCGAAGAGAATGTTCTTCGCGGGTATCACGCGCGCAAGCAGTTCGGCGCCGGGCTGGTGATAGACGCAGGTATCGAAGAACACGTTGTTGAGCAGGTAGTCGGACAGAAGCGGGCGCTTCATGTCCTGCGCGAGCCCGCGATAGCGTCCCCAGTGATATGGCACCGCGCCGCCGCCATGCGGAATGACGAGCTTGAGCGTGGGGAAATCGGCGAACAGGTCTGCGGTGAGTAGTTGCATGAAGACGGACGTGTCGCCGTTGATGTAATGCGCGCCCGTTGCATGGAAGTTCGGGTTGCACGACGAGGACACGTGAATCATCGCGGGCACGTCCAGCTCGACCAGCGCTTCGTAGAGCGGGTACCAATAACGGTCCGTCATCGGCGGACCGGACCAGTGACCGCCCGACGGGTCCGGATTGAGATTGCAGCCGATAAAGCCCAACTCTTCGACACAGCGCCGCAATTCGGGAATGCAGTTCCTCGGATCGACGCCCGGTGCTTGCGGCAACTGACACACGCCGATGAAATGCTGCGGAAACAACGACACGACGCGATGAATCAGGTCATTGCATTCGCTCGACCATGCCGCGTTGGCCTGTGCATCGCCCAGGTGATGGCCCATGCCGGCGGCGCGCGGAGAGAAGATCGTCAGGTCGATGCCGCGCTCCTGTTGCACCCTGAGTTGCGCATTGCCGATGGTCTCGCGGATCTGATCGTCGCTGATACGCGGGCGGGGCGGCACCGGCGTGCCGTCGGCGAGCGCCTGTATCTGGCGCGCTCGCCAGGCCTCGTGTTCCGGCGGCGAAGTGGTGTAGTGACCGTGACAGTCGATAATCATGGATGGCTCGTGTAAGTATCGTGGATTCGAAACGAATGCTCAGGCGCTGCGGCGCGCGTCGTCGGTGCGTTCTTCGACCGCTGCATCGTCGGATGGACGCACGCGCATGACGAGCGCAATGATCGTCGCGACGACGAGGAAGGCCGCGATGGTCACGAGCGCGAACTTGAAATTGCCGGTCGCGTTGCGCACGAGCCCGATGCTCCACGGTCCCACGAGCCCGCCGAACTGGGCGATGGTGTTGATGAGCGCGATCGTCGCGGCGCCGGCCGCGCCCGTGCGAAACGAGGCAGCGAGGCTCCAGAACAGCGGATTGCCCGCATAGATGAAAAGACCGGTCACGCACAGCAGCACATACGCGATGACGGGCGAGGGCGCGTAGGCGCTCGCGGCGATCGCCACCGCGCTCATGCCATAGACGAAGGCGAGGTGCTTCTTGCGATCGCCCGTGCGGTCCGAACTGCGGCTGATGATGAACGTGCCGAGCACGCCCAGGAGCGGCGGCGCCGCCGACAGAAAGCCCACTTCGATGTTCGTGAGATGGCCGAGTCCCTTGACGATCTGCGGCAGCCACAGAAAGAGCCCGTAGATGCCGACAAGCGCGCACCCGAAGAGGCAGGCAAGACTCCACACGCGGATATCGCCGGCTACGCGCCACATCGACACATGCGCGTCGCCGCCGAGCTGCTTGCGTTCCGCCTGAAGCGTGCTTTCGAGCCATTGCTTCTCTTCGGCCGTGAGCCAGTCCGCATCGGCAGGGCGCTCCTGCATTGCTTTGAGCGTGACGAGACCGAGCAGGATGGCGGGCACGCCTTCGCAGATGAACATCCATTGCCAGCCCGCGAGGCCCAGCAGGCCGTTGGCATAGGTCATGAGCGCCGTCGAGATGGGACCGCCCAATACCGCCGAGAAAGAGCCCGCGATGATATAGCCGCCCACTGCGCGCGCCCGGTAGCGCTCGGGAAACCACTTCGTCAGATAGACGGCCACGCCCGGCAGAAAGCCCGCTTCCATGACGCCGAGCAGAAAGCGCACGGTATAGAAGCTCGTGTCGTTGAAGACGAAGGCCGTCGCCGCCGCGACCGCGCCCCACGTGATGAGAATGCGCGCGATCCATCTTCGCGCGCCCACGCGATGCAAGAGCAGGTTGCTCGGCACTTCGAGGAGCATGTAGCCCACGAAGAACACGCTGCCCGCGAAGCCGAATACGGCGGGGCTGAAGTTGAGCGCGTGATTCATGTCGAGCGCCGCGAAGCCGATGTTGATGCGATCGAGATAATTGAAGAACATCATCGCGAAGAGCAACGGCATGAGGCGGCGGTACACCTTGTGCATCGTCGCGGATGCGGTCGCGGACTCGATCTCGGAAGCAGGCGCGCGTGTCATCGTCGTCTCCATGCGCCGGCTTCTTGGCCGACGTCGTTCGATGGTCTGTTTGATGGCTGTTCGAAAGCTGTTTCATGGTCCCAGGCGAGTGCATTCTTCGCTTCGGCCACGAACGTTCATCATAGGGACGCGACTTGTCCGCCGTCCAAGACGGATTGCGCATGCTTCCATAGGCTTTTGCTTATAGCGGTGGGCTTGAGCGTTGCCGTGTTCGGTCAGCGTGGCGTGTCGGCAAGAGGAAGGCACGCAAGAAACGCCTCCACGTGCGGCGAGGCGTCAGTACTTCGAAAGGTCGCCGTGAGCGACGTGACGTGCGCCGCGCCCGGTCCCGCGAGATGCCGATAGACGACGTCGGAGCGGCCGTGCAGCGCCACCGATTCGCCTACATACGTGACGCCCAGTCCTGCGGCGACGAGCGCAATGGCGGTCTGTATCTCGTATGCCTCATGCGCGACGTTGGGCGTGGCGCCCGCATCGCGATACAGCGAAGCGATGAAGCGCGGAAACTGCGCGGCGGGATGCTTCGGGTAAACGATGAGCGGCGTCTGCGCGAGTTCGTCGATGCGAACCGTGTCGCGTTTCGCGAGCGGATGATCGGATGCGAGTACGGCCATCACGCGTTCCTGCAACAGCGTGCGCGTCGCGCAGCCGGGCCGGTCCGGCGCCTGTCTCCCGATGCCGATATGGATGCGCGCATCGCGGAAGGCATCGGCTTGTTCTTCGGTCAACATTTCGAAGAGCTTCAGCTCGACTTTCGGATACGCTGCGTGAAATGCCTTGAGCGCCGGCGGCAGCACGCTATACATGGCCGAACGGGTAAAGCCGATGGCAAGCCAGCCGAGCGTGCCGGCGTCGATCGCGCGCACGCCGAGCGTCGCCTGCTCGCAGCGTTCGAGAATCTGCCGCGCTTCCGTATAGAAATAGCTGCCCGCTTCCGTGAGACGCAAAGGCCGGCTGCCGCGATCCACCAATTGGCTGCCGAGACGTTCTTCGAGCGAACGGATCTGTTGCGAAAGCGCGGGCTGCGCAATGTGCAGGCGTTCTGCTGCCCGGCTGAAGTTGAGCTCCTCAGCGAGCACGATAAAGCACTGCAATCCCCGGAGGTTCATTCCATGCGCTCCTGGCCGCCGGCACGTTCGCGTTCGAAACCGACCGGGGGCGTCCGCCCGATCGGCGGAACATGATAACGAAGCGCACCGGCTCCGCGCAAAGCGGAGCCGTCTGGTCTATTTGCCGCTGCCTGCGGCTGCGCCTGCGCGAGCGGCAGCGCCCGTGTTCGCGGCCGCATTCGACGGGTTCTGGCCGTTCACGGCGTTCGCCGTGTTTCCGTAAGAGCTTCCGGTGGAGGTCGAATTGGAGTTCGAATACGCGGGCGCCGATTTCGTCGGCTTGGGCTGAAGCGTCTGGTTGATGACGCCGATCTGCCCGAGTTTGTGGGCAGCGGAATTATCGGCTTGCGAGCCGGTGGCGAAAGCGAGGCCGCCCGCGCCGATCGCGAATGCGACCACCGACGTGAAAGTTGTCTTCATGATGTCTCCCTGCGGGACGCGTCGTCCCCAAAAAACCATTGTGCGCGGCGGATGAGTTGGCGTGCAGAGGGGTTTTCGCCTACGCCTCGCGTGCGGCGCCTCGCTGCCGCGTTACGATGCGGCGAAATCACGCAGCATCGAAGCAGCCTGCGATGGACGAAACAGCTTCGCCAATCGGTAAGATGTACTACGTAGTGTTGAGCAACACTTTCGTTTGAACCGCATTGGAGAATCGCAGCATGTTTCCCGAATACCGTGACCTGATTTCCCGGCTCAAGACCGAAGACGCGCACTTTGCGAAGCTCTTCGAGCGGCACAATGCGCTCGATCATGAAATTCGCAACATGGAAACCGGCGTCACGCCAGCCGATCCCTTCGCCGTCGAGGCGTTGAAGAAGGAAAAGCTGCTGCTGAAAGACAAGCTGTACGTCGTATTACGCCGTGCCGCCCAAGCGGCTTGACGAGACGGCTTGCGCATGCGCCGCCGCATACGCTGCGGCATTAGGGAGAGAAGGACTTTGAAAAACGCAAGACCAACCGGGACCTCCGCGGAACGAAATTCCGGACGCAATCCGCAAGAACAGGACGGCGACGTGAGCGTTGCCGAAGCGTCCGAGGCCATTCTCAAGCAGGAAACGCAGGACGCAGTCGATGCGGCCAATGAACTCATCACGAGCGGCATGGCGGACGTGCTCGCGTATGCCGCCTCGAACAGCGAAAGCACCGAAACGCGCATCGACACGCTCAAAGCCATCGTAGGCGGTCTGTCTCCGGACGAGGCAGCCACCTTGCGCGCGTATCTCTTCGAGGCCACATCGCTCGTGGGAGCGCCGGCATCGCGCAGGCAGCGTCAGGACGAAGAACTGTCGGCCGGCTGGCGTCACGGGGACTATCCGTACAAGCATCTCATGTCGCGTCAGGCGTACGAGAAGCAGAAGTACCGGCTGCAGGTCGAATTGCTGAAGCTGCAGGCGTGGGTGAGGGAGACGGGTCAACGCGTCGTGATCCTGTTCGAAGGGCGCGATGCGGCCGGCGAAGGCGGCGCCATCAAACGCTTCATGGAGCATCTGAATCCGCGCGGCGCGCGCGTCGTGGCGCTGGAGAAGCCTTCGGAACGCGAACGAGGGCAATGGTATTTCCAGCGCTATGTCGAACACCTTCCCACTGCCGGCGAGATCGTGCTGTTCGACCGTTCATGGTACAACCGCGCAGGCGTCGAGCGCGTAATGGGCTTCTGCACGAATCAGGAGTACGACGCCTTCATGCAGCAGGTGCCGGCATTCGAGCGGCACCTCACGCAAAGCGGCGTGCATATCATCAAGTTCTGGTTCTCCGTGAGCCGCGCGGAGCAGCGCCGCCGTTTCAAGGAACGTGAAGTGCATCCGCTGAAGCAGTGGAAGCTCAGTCCCGTGGACCTCGCGTCACTCGACAAGTGGGACGACTACACCGCCGCGAAGGAAGCCATGTTCGCGCACACCGATACCGCCGATACGCCGTGGACCGTCGTGCGCTCCGATTGCAAGAAGCGCGCGCGCCTCAATGCCATGCGCTATGTGCTGCATCGCCTGCCGTATGCGAATCGCGATATCAGGACCATCGGTCCGGTCGATCCATTGATCGTCGGGCGGGCGTTCTAGGCCGCAGCCTCGATCAGTTGATGCGCGAGCAGACTCGCGTGAGGCGTCAGCGCATCGAAAGCGCGTGCGCAGAGCAGCAGACGGCGCGTGGCCCAAGGCTCCAATAGCGGCACGATCGCGAGACCGGGCCGCCGCAACGCCTGCGCCGATACATCCGAAAGAATCGCGATGCCGATGCCCGCTTCGACCAGCATGCCGACGTTGTCGAGGCTGCGCATGTGAATGCGGTAGTCCAGTTGCTTGCCGAGCCGCGACGCGCGTTCGGCAAGATGCATCTCCAGCGCGGCATCCGCGAGTCCGACGTACGCTTCGCTCACGATATCCGCGAACGCCGCAGCCGGTTGCTGCGCCACGCGATGCGCGCGGTGCGCGACCACGACCAGTTGATCCTGCGCGATCACATGCGTCTGCAAGCTGGCGAGGTCGGTGATATCGGCCACGATGCCCAGGTCCGCGCGGCCTTCGGCGAGTGCCTGCACGATGTCGACGCTCGGCCGTTCATCGAGATCGATGGAGAGATCGGGATGCGCCGCGAGAAAGCGCGCGAGTTGCATGGGCAGGAAGGCGGCGAGGGCAGCCGTATTCGACAGCAGCTTGATGCGGCCTTTGAGACCGGTTGCGTAATGACGCAGCTCGCCCCGCATCTGTTCGACCTGAGCCAGAATCATGCGTGCATGCCGCACGAACGCTTCGCCCGCGGCGGTCGCCTGCACGCCCCGGCGATTGCGTTCGAGAAGCGGCGCGCCGAGCGCCGCTTCCATGCCCGCGATGCGTTCACTCGCCGATGCCAGCGCGAGATGCATGGCCTGCGCGCCCGCCGTGATGCTGCCGCGCTCGATCACGGTCAGAAAAAGCCGCATGTCGGTAAGGTCGAAGCGCATGCCGTGCCTTCGGTCGCGCCGAAGCCTCGCATTGGAATTGCCAGATTGTAAGCGCGCAGGCCGCCCGCTACGATCTGCCGCATGGAACCTCTTATCGTTGTGACAGGCGCGGGTTTCCTCGCGGGCGCGATGAACGCGCTGGCGGGCGGCGGCTCGTTCGTGAGCCTGCCCGCGCTCATTGCAGCGGGCTTGCCCCCGGTTCAGGCGAACGCTTCGTCGACCGTGGCGCTTTTTCCCGGCGGCGTGGTCAGCGCGTGGGCGTACCGCGACGGCTTGAGCCCGGTCGGCCCGGTGTCGCTTCGCGCGATGCTTTTCATCACCGTGATCGGCGGGCTGATCGGCGCGGCATTGCTACTGCGCACGTCGTCGTCCACGTTCTCGTTTTTATTGCCGTGGCTCATGCTCTGCGCGAGTCTCGCGCTCGCATTCGGTCGCACGCTTGGCGAAGCGTTGCGGCGACGGTGGCGCATCGGCGCGCCGTCGGTTCTCGCGATTCAGTTGGCGCTCGGCATCTATGGCGGCTACTTTGGCGGCGCGGTCGGCATCATGATGATGGCCGTCTGGGGCTTGCTCGACGCGCGCGATCTCAAGAGCCTGAACGCGCCGCGCACGTTGCTCGTCAGCGCGGCGAACTCGGTCGCGGTGGTGACGTTCGCGCTCGCGCATGCCGTGCGCTGGCCGGAGACCCTTGCGATGCTCGTCGCGGCCATCGCGGGCGGATATAGCGGCGCGCAGCTGGGGCGTCGGGCGCCGCCTGGCGCGATCCGGGCCGGAACGCTGCTATTGAGCGCGGGCATCACCATCGCATTCTTCGTGCGAACGTATGGACCGATGCTTTCGCATCGATGAGACATCATGATTGCCGCGCTATTGGAGACGATTGGGGCGCTGTCCGTGCTCGCGAGCGTGGCCGCGAAGATCGCGTGGGCCCGCGAACATTCCGATCAAACGCCGCATAAACTTCAGCCGAGCCGGCCGCTCATTGAAGCGGACTTGCATAAGGCGGCAAGCCAAGGGACTTCACCGCCGATTCATACGCGCGGACGAAACGGGGGTCGTCGGCCGCTTCGCGCGCCATCCACGCGCCGAGCTCTTCGCTGCAAGCGGCCTGCGCGATGGAGTCGAAACACGCCGACTTCTCGGACATCATGCTCGCTGCCCAATAAAAGCCGAAGAGCGTTCGCTTCTCGGCAGGAGCCATACGGATCGCGTCGGGATCGGCGCCGGAAAACCAGCGCGCGAGTTTCATCTTGAGCGTGGCATCCGTCTCGTGAGCGTCATAGGAGAACAGATAACCGCCGCCTGATTGAGCCGTATGGAAGTCGTCCATCACGACAGCGCTCACAAAACGCGCTGCGCGTGCATTCAAAGCAAACGATTGCGCGTGTGCGCTAGCGAACACACACGAAAGCATGACGAACAACGCGTATGCGGTGTACCGTGGCCAGACACGGCGCTTTTCTTGGCTGCTTCGCGGATTCACGCCAATGGAAGTCCAGGAGTGTCGCTGCTCTCGAATGCAGCTTTGAATGTGATGCGTGAATTCTACTGACTTATCGGCTTTGTCGCGACGCTGATTAAGCGGCGTCATCGGCTTGGAAAAGAAACTACAGCGCAAAAAACAAACGGCCCCGAAGGGCCGTCGTGCGCCGAGGCAGCCTGCTGATTACTTACAGCGGCTGGATCGTCGAAGCCTGCTTGCCCTTGGGGCCTTGCTTGACTTCGAAGCTCACCTTCTGGTTTTCCTGAAGCGACTTGAAACCCTTGGACTGGATTTCGGAGAAATGTGCAAACAGGTCCTCACCGCCGTCATCCGGCGTAATGAAACCAAAACCCTTTGCATCGTTGAACCACTTGACGGTACCTGTTGCCATTTTTCCAACCCTAAGAGACGAATTTCGTTGAAGATGCGCCCGTGATGTCGAGCGAATACATTTTTACCATGACTCGGGATTTTGGTCCAATACGCGTTTCTGCTAAGCATGTGGACTTACGCACGTCACAATAAACAAAATTACTTGGCCTCTCTCAGGTGTCGGTTCAATTTGCCGCTTTTAGTTCGAGAGGCATTAGATATGCCCATTACGCCGTACAGCGGCAGCGTCGTGAGCACGTTCACGGCATTGCGCTCAGAATGACTGACATACCGCCATCTTTCACGGAGAACCTAATGTCAGCATCAGGCAGCGAATCACCGGTGTGGTTCATCACAGGTTGCTCGACCGGCTTCGGGCGCGAACTCGCCACGGCCGTCATCGATCGCGGGTGGCGGGCGGTGGTCGCGGCGCGCGATCCGCGAAGCGTCACCGATATCATCGAACGCGGGCAGGGCCGCGCGCTTCCCGTGCAACTGGACGTGACTCGCGCGGACCACGTTGCCGCCGCCGTCGCTGCCGCGCATGAAGCGTTCGGCCGTATCGATGTGCTCGTGAACAACGCGGGCTTCGGTTATCTCGCGGCAGTGGAAGAAGGCGAGGACGACGAAGTGCGAGCCATGTTCGAAGCCAATTTCTTCGGCGCGGCCGCGATGATCCGCGCGGTCCTGCCGCGCATGCGCGAGCGCCGCGCGGGGCATATCGTCAACATCACGTCGGTGGGCGGCCTTGTCGGCAATCCGGGCAGCGGCTATTACGCGGCGACGAAGTTCGCGCTGGAGGGGCTCGGCGAGGCGCTGGCGCGCGAAACGGAAGGGCTCGGCATCAAGGTGACGGCAGTCGAGCCGGGACCGTTCCGCACGGACTGGGCGGGGCGCTCCCTGCGTCAGACCGGCAAGCCGATCGACGACTACGCCGAAGTCGCGGGCCGCCGCCGCGCGGGCATCGCGCAGACGAGCGGCAAGCAGCCGGGCGACCCGGTGCGCGCCGTGCAGGTCATCATCGAGGCGGTGGAATCCCCTGAGCCGCCCGCGCATCTCGTGCTCGGCAACGCCGGCATGGAACTGGTGCGCGGCAAGCTCGCGCGGCTCGCGCGTGACCTCGACGCGTGGCAAGCGCGCAGCGCCTGGAGCGACAATCCCGTGGAATGACGTTGCGACATGGACAAGACGGCCCAACTGGCATCGCGGCTCGTCGCGCATTATGCGCAGGCGCTGGGCATCGCGACGCCTGGCGTCCGGTTCGTGGAGACGTCGTGCGGTCCGTGCTATGACGCCTTGTTCAATCGCATCGAGATCGATACGCGCACGCTCGATTTGCCCGAGCGTGCGCTTCGCCTCGTGCTCGCGCACGAAGTCGCGCATGCGACGCAGCGCGCAGCGTTGCTTGCGGACTTCGCGGCGATCGTGTTGTTCGTGAGCTTGCTCTTCGCGGTGTCGTGCGCTCTGTTTGCGTCGTTGCCGGAAGCCGAGCTCTGGCAAGTGTCCATTCCCGGTGCGTGCTTAGCGCTCACTGTGATCGCGTCACGAAAGGCATGGCGGGCGCGTGCCGACGCGCGCCTTGCGAGATTGGAACTCGATGCCGATGCCAAGGCGGCGCTGCTGTGCGGCCCGCAAGCGACGCGCGACGCGTTGAAGCTGATGGTCGCGCGCGGCTATGTCGACGCTGCGCGGCTTCACGGCATGCGATGTCACCTGAGCCTTTCGCCGGACGATGCGCTGAAGGACTAGCGCAACCTGCCACTATGATGTCCTAACGAGTTCAAAGCGGAAAAACTTGCGGGAGACATCCATCAGATGAAGATCGAGCGGAGCAAGCCGAGCCACATTGCCGTTTACGCGGCCTCGCCAGGCTGCGCCGGTTGCAAAACCGACGCGGATCCAGCGCTCGAGTTTGCGTTCGCGTTTCAACCGATCGTCGACGTCGCCGCAGGGGCGCCGTATGCGCACGAAGCGTTGGTGCGCGGCCCGAATGGCGAACCGGCGGGCACGGTGCTCTCGCAAGTCAGCGACAGCAACCGCTACGACTTCGATCAACGCTGCCGCACGACCGCCATCGCGCAGGCTGTGCAAATCGGGCTCGACGGCCTTCTTTCCATCAACTTCATGCCGAACGCGGTCTATCGGGCTCAAGCGTGTATTCGAAGCACCTTCGACGCCGCGGAGAAGCACGGCTTTCCGATCGAGCGCATTATCTTCGAGACGGTCGAAGGCGAGAACATCATCAGCCGGCCGCATCTGGTCGATATCTTCCGCGCCTACAAGCGATTCGGCTTCCAGACGGCTATCGACGATTTCGGCGCCGGCTACTCGGGCCTGACCTTGCTCGTCGACTTTCAGCCGGACTTGATCAAGCTCGACATGGAACTGGTGCGCGGCATCGACACCGATTCGGTGCAGCAGCGCATCGTGCTAGGTGTGCTCGCCATATGCCGCGACCTCGGCATTCGCGTGATCGCGGAGGGCATCGAAACGAAGGGCGAACGCGACTTCTTCATGGCCAACGACGTGCGCCTGATGCAGGGCTATTTCTTCGCGAAGCCTGCGTTCAATGCCATTCCTGCCTTGAGCGCAGCCGCTTTCGCGGCATGATTCCAGCGCCGGATTACACCGCGAGAAAAATGGCTCGGTTCTTGCGTGCGTTCTGGCGTGACGCCTCGGCGTCAAGCGCGACGCGAACCCACGCCTTCCGGATGACCGAACATGTACGTCCTGTTTGTAGAAGATGACGCCCGTCTTTGCGATGCATTCAGAGACCTTGCCGTGTCTCTCGGACACGTCGCGCACGTGGCCTACGACGGTCATCAGGCGATGCTGCTGGCAGCAGAGAACCGCTACGACACCATCTTCATCGATATCGGCCTGCCGGACGTCGATGGGCGCGACCTGTGCCGGCGCTTGCGGGCTGCGGGCCCGAGCCAGCTTGCGTGCGTCGTGGCGGTCACCGGCGACGACCGGCATAGAAACGAACTGCACGAGCACTTCGACGGCTACTTCCTGAAGCCTTTCACCGCCGACGGTTTTCGCGCCGTACTCGACGCCTGCTGAATCGAGCGAGCGCTTTCACGTTCAGACATCCAGATCGTCGGCGGCCTTGCGCTCGCGGCGCTCCTCGTTGGCGCGGCGCGCGCGCAGACGCTGCCGCGACAACTGGGCGATGACCTCGCCCGTCGATGCGCCGGCAGGAATCTCGTTACGTATGACTTTGGGAACCATGGGCAAGCCCATGCGCTGCCTGCGCAGCGCGCGGGCGATAGCGGTGCGGCATGTTTGTCCGTGACAGTCCCATTCGTCGCGGATTCTTTCGCAATAGGGGCACTTTTCCATGCGTGCAGTTTACTGCGAAACGCGCAACGCTCGCCCGCGCGGCCTCACGCGACTTTCAGGCGCCTGAACGTTCGGTCATCCGCAGCCGCTCTCTTCTGACGGGGCGCCGCTCCCGCTGACGCCGATCGAGGCTGCGCCTCAGCACTTTCTTCACGAGCGACTTGAGAAAGTGAATGGACCGGTCGGCGCGCACATTGAGATCGAAGGGCTTGAGTTCGACGACTGGACGTCCATTGCGCTCGGCAAGCCTTGCGCGCGTGCTGCGGTGGTCGGCCGCCATGTCGGACAGTATTTCCGAAGCCTCGCGAAACGATGCCCGATCGACGCGCGCGCAGACGTGGCACGCGCGCTGGAAGACCTTGTCGAATACGGCGAGCCAGTAATCGTCCATCTCGCCGCCGTCGCAGCGCGCGAGCGCCTCGACGCCGTTCACCTGCAGATCGCGCATATCGTGCAGCGTGGCTTTCTGCGTGATGCTGCCGAACCGTCTGCGATAACCAATCAGCGGCTCTGCAATGCGATAGAAGCGTTTCGCGCGAAGATAGAGAGACGGCATGATCGCCATGTCTTCGTAATGGCGTCCAACGGGAAACCGTACCGTCTCGAACAGTTCCGTGCGATAGACGCGCGCCCAGACGAACGTGTGGAACGTATCGGCAAAATGCAGTCGCGCGCTGCGATCCACCGGATGATCGCCGCCCTCCGTTTCGCTCACCAGAACGAGTTCGTCCAGCTGACGCCCCTCGTCGTCGATGATGCTCACGTTGTACTCGACCATGTCGTATTTACCTTCCGCGAGGCGCGGAATGATGGCCTCGGTGAATCCCTTGAGGTAAATATCGTCGCCGTCCAGGAAGCCGACGTACGGGGTCGTCACCGCGGCAAGGCCGAGGTTGCGTGCGGCGCTCACGCCGGCGTTCTGCTGCCGGATGAGCTGGATATGCGCGCCGCCGTCGCGCTCGATCATGAGTTGGACTGCGGAGTTGGTCTCGTCATGAGACCCGTCGTCGACGACGATGATGCGCATCGCGTCGATGTGTGGCTGGCTCAGTAGCGACTCGAGCGCTTCTTCGATGTACCCCTCGACGTTATAGGCTGCAACCACGATGGTGAGCAGCGGACTTGTGTCTGACACCGGGACACGCTCGAGAGACATAGGGACGCTCCGTCATAAATCGGGTTGAAGGAAGCGCCGCCGCGACGGCGACGCCGTGGCGCGAAACGTCGCGCTCCCCGGACGAATCTTGTGGTCGATCGCATCGCACACATTAGCGTGTCATGCCGCACGAGAAGCGGCACGTTGCTGGTTGCGATGTCTAGTTATAGATGCTGGCGGACCCGGTCGCATGTCGAAAGACAGTGGACGAGCCAGTCGATGCCTTTGCATCGAAGCGCATGCCCCGATGTGATGCACATCATGTCAACCGCGCCACGCAATAGAGCATCTTCGCTGCGGTGGGTTCCCCGAATGAGCCTGAGATTCACGCCGATGCGTCGATTCACTGGCTCCTTGCATCCTAGCCTGTCAAAAGGGCGGATGGGTGGTCGTCGTTTAAATACTATGTCGCCGTCTGCAGGTCAAGTTGCGCAGCATGGGGCTTGCGAAGCAGGAGAGCAAGTAAAGTGCCACACTGCGCATTGGCGCACAGCGCCGTGTCTTGGCGGATGAGGCAGCTTCGCGTGTCCATCATCATCCACAGCGGCGAGTTGCGCTGACGTTCAACGACACGGGTTTGTCACACGCGAAACATGCTGACTGCGTGTGCGAGCCGTTCGGCCTGCTCGCGCAGTTCGGCGGTCGAGTGCTCTGCTTCCCCAACGAGCGACGCGTTCTGCTGCGTCGCTTCGCCGATCTGCATCACGGCCGTGTTGACCTGCTCGATACCGCAAGCCTGCTCGCGCGAAGCGACGCCGATCTCGCCGACGATTGCATTCACGCGCGCGACATGATCGACGATGCCGCGCATGGTGCTGCTCGCTTCTTCCGCCATCTTGAAGCCGTGCGAGACTCTGGTCGCGGACTCCGAGATCAACGCCTCGATTTCCTTGACCGCGCCGGCACTGCGCTGAGCCAGCGCCCGCACTTCCGATGCGACGACCGCAAAGCCCTTGCCATGTTCGCCGGCGCGCGCCGCCTCGACCGCAGCGTTGAGCGCCAGAATATTCGTCTGGAACGCGATGCCCTCGATCGTCGCGGTGATGTCGGCGATGCGTCGGGCGGATGCGTCGATCTCGCTCATCGTCTCGACGACGCGCGCCACGGCTTCGCCGCCCGCGCGTGCCGCGTCCGATGCAGTTGCCACGAGCGTGCCCGCCTGCTCGGTGTTCGCTGCGTTCTGCTGAACAGTCGAGGTGATCTGTTCCATGCTCGCCGCAGTTTCTTCGACGCTCGATGCCTGCGTCGCGATACGCGATGCGATGTCGCTGCTCCCGGACGCGATGCGCGCGGTGCCGTCCGTCATATCGGCGGATGCGCTGCGCACTTGCGCGACGATGCCCGCGAGCCCTTGCGACACGCCGTCGATCGAGCGCATCAGACGCCCGATGTCGTCCTGGCGCGCCGTGTCGATGCGCACGGTCAGATCGCCCGCTGCGATGCGTTCGGAAGCGCGCGTGATTTCGTCGATAGGAGCGCCAACGAGCTTGGACACGGCATAGAGCAGCGCGCCGACGAGCGCGGCGATCACGACGAGGCCGAGCAACAGGAAGCGATTGCGGCTCGCGCGAATGCCGGAGAGCAATTCATCGCGGTAGGCGATGCCGCCGATCATCCAGTTCCATTCCGGCACCGTTGTGAAGACGATCTCCTTCACGCCGCCGTGGACATGCGCATCCGCGCCGGGAATGTCGGCGCCATCGAAGGCGAGCTGGCCTTCGCGCGTCTCGAGCATGCGGCCGAACGGTGCGACGCGCTCATCCGCCACTTGCCCCTCGTTGCCGGGGTGCACGAGCAGCTTGCCGCGGTTCGGCCCGCTCGACGCATCGACGACGAAGTGATAGCCGCTCTCGCCAACCGTCAACTTGCGAATGTCGTTCTGCAGCGCGGCCATTTCAGCGGTCACGTCGACGCCCACGAAAAGCGCGCCGATCACGCGGCCTGCCGCATCTTTCACGGGCTTGTATTCGGTGATGTATTGCTTGCCGAAGAGCGCGGCCATGCCGATATAGCTTTTCCCGGCGAGCACCGGACCGTAAGCGGGTCCCTTGCGGTCGAGCATCGTGCCCACGGCGCGCGATCCGTCCTGCTTCTTGAGCGACGTGGTCACGCGGACGAGGTCGTCTCCGGTGCGGGCGAAGATCGTCGCAATTGCGCCGCTTTCTTCCAGAAACGCATCGGGAATGGAGAAGTCGCCGTTCAAAGGCTTGTCGCCCGCGCTCAAGAGCGGCGTCGCAGCGCCGGCGACATCGACGGTATGCGTGTCGTCGAGCGCGAAATCGTTCGGCAGGCGATGCGAGAACAGGGTCATGAAGCGCGTGACCTCTGCGTTCACTGCGGTGTCGTACAGACGGATCATGGTCACGATCGAGCGATTGTCGCTTTCCACGCGAGCGAGCGCGTGAGCGTCGACTTGCTCGCCGGCGGAGCGCGTCACAGCGAGCGTGAAACAGGCGACGACGATGGCCGCGAGCGTGCATGCCAGAACGGCAAATTGGGTCCCGGCATTCATGCGGGCGAGACGTTGGAAGAGCATAAGTACTTAGATCTTGGGAAGGTGTCCGGTATCTATCGGCAAAAAGTGGACGCTGCTTTAACCGGTTGGGTCTTCTTTAGGTCGCCACGCCGTGCTCAGAACCGCCGACCAAGGCTCTTGCGTCGGCATTTTGCATGCAGCGTTCGGCATGCAAAACGCCAGCGTGACGCTTCGTCGGAAAAACGATTAACAGTCAGTTTCCGCAACGGCGCCAACGTCTGGCTTCTCGTGTTACTGGTTAGGGTAAGTCCCGGGGTAGGCGTCGCCGGTCCAATCGCTATATCCTTCGAAAAAACGTTTTCCAAACAAGCGCAGCGCGGCGGTCCTCGCCGACGCATGCAAACGGCGCCCGTCGCCTTCACGAACAGACACGCGGCACGACGAGCGCCGCCGCGTACCGGAGACATTCATGCAAACAGCCGTCGTCGGCGTCGCACGCACTGCCAGCAGGTATCGGTGGATCGTGTGTGCGCTGCTCTTCTTCGCGACCGTCATCAACTACATGGACCGGCAGATCCTGGGTCTGCTCGCGCCTCTGCTTCAGCATGACATCGGCTGGACGCAGATTCAGTACGGGCGCATCGTCATCGCGTTCTCGGCGTTCTACGCGGTCGGGCTGTTGTGCTTCGGACGCATCGTCGACTGGCTGGGCACGCGTCTGTCGTACGCACTGGCGATGTTCGTCTGGAGCCTGGCCGCGATGCTGCATGCGGCGGTCGGTTCGGTGATGGGATTCGCGATGGTTCGCGCGCTGCTCGGCATCGGCGAGGGCGGCAACTTCCCGGCCGCGATCAAGACGACGGCCGAATGGTTTCCGCGCCACGAGCGCGCGCTCGCCACTGGCATTTTTAATTCAGGCGCGAATATCGGCGCGGTGTTCGCGCCCGCCATCATTCCGGCGCTCGCGGTGGCGATGGGCTGGCGCGCGGCATTCGTGATCGTCGGCGCGATTGGCCTCGTTTGGCTCGTGGTCTGGTTCTTCATGTATCGCCAGCCGGACAGCCGCACGCACGAAGACGATCTCTCGCACGAGAAAGACGAAGCAGAAGCCGCCGACGCCGGCCATGCGAAGGCGGGCGCGCCCGGCTTCAGGGTGCTGATCCGCAAGCGCGAAACGTGGGCGTTCCTCATCGGCAAGTTCCTGACCGACCCGGTGTGGTGGTTCTACCTGTTCTGGCTGCCGAAGTGGCTGAACGAATCGCGCGGCATGGACATGCAGCACATCGGCCTGCCGCTCGTCGTGATCTATGCGATCACCACGGTGGGCAGTATCGGCGGCGGCTGGATTTCATCGGCGCTGCTGCGCGCGGGCTGGAGTGTGAATGCAGCACGCAAAACGGCGATGTTGATCTGTGCATGCTGTGTGCTGCCGATTGCATTCGTTTCGCAGGTGCACGATCTATGGCTCGCGGTGGCGATCGTCGGACTCGCGGCGGCGGCGCATCAGGGATGGTCGGCGAATCTCTTCACGACGGCTTCCGACTTGTTCCCGCGTCGCGCGGTGGGTGCCGTGGTCGGTATCGGCGGAATGGCAGGGTCGATCGGCGGCGTGCTGTTCTCGGAAGTCATCGGCCAGGTTCTGCAGCGTACCGGTCAGTACTGGGCGCTCTTTGCGATCGGCGCGCTGGCTTACCTCGTCGCGTTCGCCGTCATGCATGTGCTGACGCCGAAGATGGCGCCCGCGAAACTCGACGCCTGAGCGCATCGTGCGACGCATCGTGAACGACATCGCCACGATGCGTCGCGCCTCACTCGGTCGTCATCGCCGCGGCCGGAGCCGTCGATTCGCGCACGATCAAGCGCGGCTCGAACATGGAGTTGCCGGGGTCCGGATGGCCGGCGAGCGCGTCGATCAGCTTTTGCATCGCGAGTTCGCCCATCTTCTCGCTCTGGATATCGACGGTGGTGAGTCCGGGCGCGGCGTATGCGCCGTACGGCACGTTGTCGATGCCCGTGACCGAGACGTCCTGAGGCACGCGAATGCCGAGCGTCGCGGCTTCCTTCATGAAGCCGAGCGCGATCAGGTCGTTGTAGCAGATCACCGCCTGGGGGCGCTTCGGGCCGAGCATGACGCGCGAGCAGGCGTGTTCGCCGGCAAGCGAGGTCGGAGCGTGCGCATCGTGGACATCGAGTTCGAGTCCTGCCTCTTGAAGACATTCGCGCACGCCGCGAATCCGTTCATCGTTGATACGCGCCTGGCCGAAGCCAAGGTATGCAATATGCCGATGCCCGAGATTGAGCAAATGCCGCGCGAGCATGTGCGAGGCGAGGCGGTTGTCGATGCCGACGCTCGGAATGGGCAGGGCCTCCGCATTGCGCAGGAGCACGACCGGCTTGTCGAGATCGAGCATCCAGCGCGCGTCATCGTCGGAAAGGCGCGAACTGACGATCAGGCCGTCCACGCGCTGCGACAACGCCTCGATGAGCGGACGCTCGCGCGCCTGGCTCTCGTCGATATCGACGAGCAGCAGCGTGTAATCGTGTCTCAGCGCAATGCGATTCGCGCCTTTGACGACGTTCGTGAAATGCGGATTGCTGATGTCGAGGATGGTGAGACCGATGGTGCGCGTGCGGCCGGTGATCATCGAGCGCGCGAGCGGGTTGGACCGGTAGCCGAGCGAGTCGATGGCGGCTTTGAGCCGCGCTTCCACGGGCGCGGAAAAGCGCTGCGCGCCGTTCATGTATTTGGATACCGTCGCGACCGACACGCCCGCAGCGGCGGCAACATCGCGAATGGTCGGAGAGGTCTTTTTCATGTCGGGTAACGTTTTCTTGCGTTTTCCAAGTTTCCGAATTGTCGCAGAAAATCGGGACGTAGAATGGTGTTTTGGATACCGCATTCAAGCCGCCGGCTGAGCGCGGACGGGCGATTGCCCAGCGCGACAGAGCCGAAAAACGTTTTACCGCATTGCATCCAATCTTAGTAGAGGACTTTCGATGAACAACACCAACGCAACGGGGAAACCCTTCCGGCGCCTGCTGCTGACCGGGGCGGCCGGCAATCTCGGCCGTCAGATGCGGGGCGCGCTTGCACAGTGGGCCGACGTCGTACGCGCATCCGATATCGCCCCGCTCGACGATGCCGCAGCGCATGAAGAAGTCAGCTCGGTCGATCTCGCGGACCGCGACGCGGTCATGCGCCTCGTGGAAGGCGTGGATGCGATCGTGCATCTCGGCGGCATATCGGTCGAAGCGCCTTTCGACGATCTAATCGAAGCGAACATCCGCGGCACGTACAACATCTATGAAGCCGCGCGCCGTCATGGCGTGAAGCGCGTCGTATTCGCGAGCTCGAATCACGCAATCGGCTTTCATCCGGTGACCGAAGTGCTCGACGCCGACGCGCCGCAGCGCCCCGACAGCCTCTATGGCGTGACGAAGTGCTTCGGCGAGTCGCTGTCGCGTTATTACTTCGACCGCTTCGGCATAGAGACGGTGTGCCTGCGCATCGGCTCTTCGTTCGAGGAACCCAAGAATCCGCGCATGCTGGTCACGTACCTCAGTTACCGGGATTTCATCGAACTGGTGCGTTGCTCGCTGTTCACCAATCGCGTCGGACACACGATCGTGTACGGCGCATCCAACAATCCGCTGAAGTGGTGGGACAACACGAAGGCGGCGTTCCTCGGATTCAATCCGCAAGACAGCTCGGCCGAGTTCAACGACCGCTTCCCGGTCACCGCGCCGACGGCCGAGCGTGACGATCCCGCGCAGCAGTTTCAGGGCGGCGCGTTCGTTCTCGGCGAGCCGATGGAGCGCCGCCAATGAGCGCTGCGCCGCGCGTCGAGCGGCTGGAGGCGGCCGGGCGCGCGACGGTCGGGGAGTGTCCGGTCTGGCATGCAAAAGACAGCGCGTTGTATTTTGTAGACATCCCGAACCGACGCATCGCGCGGCTGCACGTCGAAAGCGGGCGGCGCGCCGACTGGACGCTTCCCGAGCAGATCGCGTGTTTTGCATTCAATGCCGCGGGCGCGATCGTCGCCGGCATGGAAAGCGGCCTCCACGCGGTGGCGCTGGAACATGCAGGCGAAGCTCGGGTTACGCGCCTTGCCGCGCCCCGTTTCGCCGCACCCGGCATGCGTTTCAACGATGGGCGCTGCGACCGGCAAGGGCGTTTCTGGGCGGGCACGATGGTGCAGGACATGTCGCTCGCCAGCCCGGCGGGTGCGCTCTATCGCTATGGCGCGGACGGCGTGTTGTCCGAGCCGGTCGTCGATGGGCTCGTCACGCAGAACGGCCTCGCGTTCTCGCCGGACGGCGCCACGATGTACTTGTCCGACTCCCACCCGACGCGGCGCCTGATCTGGGCCTTCGATTACGACGTCGCCACCGGCACGCCGCACAATCGTCGCGTGTTCGCCGATCTGCATCATCACGCGGGGCGTCCCGACGGCGCCGCTGTCGACGCGGACGGCTGTTACTGGACGTGCGCCAACGATGCCTGCCGCCTGCTGCGCTTCACGCCAGAGGGCAAGCTGGACCGCTCCATCGCCTTGCCCGCGGCCAAGCCGGCGATGTGTGCGTTCGGCGGCGGCGACCTCTCGACGCTCTACGTCACGTCGATTCGTCCGGCCGTCAACGCGACCGACGACGATGGTTGCGTCTTCGCTTTGCGCCCCGGTGTGCAAGGATTACCGGAACCGGAGTACGCCGGTATGTTACCGGTCGCATAAATGCCTTAAAAAGGCGGCAGTCGACCCCCGCGAAGCGTGTGATCGCCTCTTCAGCACAGGCTAAACACCAGTTCTGTACTTCCTCTGTAAAGAGTAGGCTGGCAAGTCGTAACCTAAATCAACGACCTGCCGCTTGCCCATTCGGAGGAGATATTGATGGACCTTGAAACTCGCACCATGAAGCACGTGATGGTACGGCTCGTTCCGTTCCTGATCGTGTGTTACTTCGTTGCCTATCTGGATCGCGTCAACGTCGGCTTTGCTGCATTGCAGATGAACAAGGCGCTCGGCTTCTCAGCGAGCGCATTCGGGTTCGGCGCGGGCATCTTCTTCATCGCGTATTTCTTTTTCGAAGTCCCGTCCAATCTCTTGCTCGAACGCTTCGGCGCGCGGCGGTGGATCGCCCGCATCATGTTCACATGGGGCATTCTGGCGGCGGCGATGGCGTATATCCCGCACATCGCGCAAGCGACCGGCTTGTCCAATGCGTACGTGTTCTATGGCTTGCGTATCCTGCTGGGCGTCGCCGAGGCCGGCTTCTTCCCCGGCATCATCTTCTTGCTCACGCTGTGGTTCCCGGCGAAATATCGCGGACGCGTGGTGGGATACTTCATGGCTGCGATCCCGCTCTCCACGGTCATTGGCGGGCCGATCTCCGGCGCGCTTCTGCAACTGGACGGACTTCATGGCATGGCGGGCTGGCAGTGGCTCTATCTGATCGAGGCGTTGCCCGCGCTGCTGCTCGCGTTCGTCGTGTACTTCTATTTGACGGACAAGCCTGCGGATGCGCACTGGCTTGCCGACGACGAGCGTCAGTGGCTCGTGGACCGGCAGGCGCACGAGCGCGCGCATCGCGAGGCAGTGCATTCGTTCAGCGTCAAAGAGGCGCTCTTCAACCGTCGCGTGCTGGCCATTGCGTTGATCTATTTCGGCGCCAATGCAACCAACTATGGTTTGAGCTTTTTCCTGCCGCAAATCGTCAAGGCATTCGGCTTGAGCAACGTACAGACCGGCTTCGTAACATCGCTGCCGTATGCAGTCGGCGTCATCAGCATGGTGCTGTGGGGACGTCATTCGGACCGCAAGCTCGAACGACGCTGGCACGTCGCGATCGCGCTTCTGGTCGCCGCAGGAGGCATTGCAGCGTCGGCCGGACTCGATAATCCGGTGCTCAAGATGATTGCGCTGTCGATTGCGGGCTTCGGCATTTTCGGCTGTCTGCCGGTAATCTGGACCTTGCCTGCTGCGTTTCTTTCCGGCGCGGCGGCTGCGGGCGGCATCGCGGCTATCAATTCACTCGGCAATCTGGCGGGCTTCTTCGGTCCGTATGTGATGGGCTGGATCAAGGACAGCACGGGCGGCTTCGGCGCGGGCCTGCTCTGTCTGTCGGGGGCGGGGCTGATCGGCGTGGCGGCGGTGTTGCTGCTGCATCACGATACGGCGCTCGAAACCATATCGGGCCCGCAGGATATGGAAGAAGGGGAGCCGGTGAGATCCTGATTCGATCCCGTTTCTAATTCGCGTAGCTTTGAGTGCCCGCCACCGCGCGGGCACTTTTCTTTGTGCGAATGACCGACTCCTTTGTGTGGACGACAAGGTCGCGGCAAGCAGCGCATTGCAACCTGCGCTAATGTCATTGTCTTGGCCTCACACGCGATGACGCCATCTTTCTAAACTCATTCGACCGCAAGGAGAATATCCCGATGGACTACGTGAAACTCGGTACAACTGGTCTGGAAGTGTCGCGCCTGTGCCTTGGCTGCATGACGTTCGGTATTCCCGAACGCGGCACGCATCCCTGGACGCTCGATGAAGAGAAGAGCCGTCCCATCATTCAGCAAGCGCTCGATGCAGGCATTAATTTCTTCGACACTGCCAATACGTATTCCGACGGGACGTCGGAAGAAATCGTCGGACGCGCGTTGCGCGAAATGACCACGCGCGATGACATCGTGATTGCGACCAAGGTATTCAATCGCATGCGGCCGGGTCCCAATGGCGCAGGGCTGTCGCGCAAGGCGATCATGAACGAGATCGACAATAGCCTGCGACGGCTCGGGACCGATTACGTGGATCTCTATCAGATCCATCGCTGGGACTATACGACGCCCATCGAGGAGACGCTCGAAGCATTGCATGACGTCGTGAAGGCCGGTAAAGCGCGCTATATCGGCGCATCGTCGATGTATGCGTGGCAGTTCAGCAAAGCACTCTATACGTCGCGCGCAAATGGCTGGACTGAGTTCAAGACGATGCAGAATCACTTGAACCTTCTCTATCGCGAAGAAGAACGCGAGATGTTGCCGCTATGCGCGGATCAGGGCATCGGCGTACTGCCGTGGAGTCCGCTTGCACGAGGACGTCTCACGCGCGATTGGGATGCGACTTCCGAGCGTCAGCAAACAGATACGTTCGGCAGCACGCTTTATCAGACGCATGATGGCGATCGCGCGGTAGTCGAGGCAGTGGCGGCCGTGGCGAAGGCACGCAACGTTCCGCGCGCTCAGGTCGCGCTGGCCTGGGTGGCGCAACGAGCGCCGGTGACCGCGCCTATCATCGGCGCTTCGAAGCCTCATCATGTGAGCGATGCAGTCGCAGCGTTGTCGCTAAATTTGACGCCCGAAGAGATCGCGCAACTGGAAGCACCTTATGTGCCGCACGCGGTGGCGGGCTTCAAGTGATGCGTTGATCGCGGCTCATGCGATGCGCGGCCAGCGTCAGACGGTCTGCTGGTCTCGTCTGCCCGCAGTACTCAATCGCGAGCGCACGAAGCCGATGTGCTCGCGAAGCACATAAAGCGCATCCGTATAGGCGAGCGGCAATTTCAGCGTATCGAGTGAAGCCTCGATGTCGTCCAGTTCGACAAGTAGCGCGCGCCGTTCGTCATCGCTCGAAAGATGCATCGCGCCGCGCTCCAATGAGATGAGCGCGCCGTAATAGCGATAGATGCGCGATCGCACGCGCCACCGATACAACGCCGGCACGAGTCGAAGCGCGGGAAAAATCAGCACGGCCACGGGCAGCAGCAACACCAGCGCGCGATCGGCCACGTTCGCCAGCCAGAACGGCAGCGCGCGATACAGGAAGCTCTTGCCGGAGCGGTAATAGCGGCTCGCGTCTTCACTGATCGGGAACTCGTGCGCGACCGGGCTCGGGAATTGACCCGCGCGCTGCAACAGTCCCGCCTTGCCGTGCACTTCCTGCGCCGCTTCGATCAACAAGTCTGACAACGCCGGATGCAGGCTCGTGCGTGCCACCAGTTCGACGGTCGGGCTGATGAGATGCACGGCTTGCGGCGGAACGCGCCGGCCGAGATCGAGGACGCCGGGCGGCAACTCGATCTGGTCGAGATAGGGAAAGAGGCGCGTATAGGCGTCCGCTTCATTGAAGTCCATCACCGAGATGCCGGGCACCTTCAAGAGGCGCAGCATCAACGTGCGCGTCGCCGAATCGCCGCTCAGGAACACTGCGTCGGCCTCTTTGCTGACGAGCTGCGTGGCAGCCTGAAGCCCATCGGTCGATAGCAGTTCGGTGCTGCCCCCGGGAGTAATGCCATTCGCTTCGAGCAGCTTCAGCGACAGCGTGCGCGTGCCGCTGCCTTCGCGTCCGATGGCAACGCGCTTGCCTTCCAGCTGCGAGAGCAGCGTGAGGCCCTTGCCGCGATAGAACACGACCAAGGGCACGTAAGCCACGCTGCCAAGCGACATTAGCGACGACGCTTGCTCCGGTGTGGCGATGCCGCCTTGCACCAGTCCGAGATCGACATGAGCCTTCGCATCCAGCAGGCGTTCGACGTTCTGCACCGAGCCGTCGGACGGCAGCACTTTCAGCGCGACGCCGTTACGCGCCAGCAGCTTTGCATACTCCCCGGCGATCTGATACAGCGAGCTATCGGTCGGCCCCGCCGTGATGGTGATGGATCGCGGTGGCGCGGGATCGACGAGCCACACGACTAGCGCAATGGCGAGAGCCGATGCGAGGACAAGCGGCCCGACTGACCACGTGAGGTCGTGCACGACTCGCCTCGCATGATCGCGCGCGAAGTGCGAGCGTGGCATGCGAGGCCGCGTCATTGCCGGACCGCCTTCGCATTTTGAATACCGCGGAAGCCTTCACGCATGTCGAGTCCGTTCGAAAGCTGCGTTGACTCGCAGTGTACCGCCAGGCGTGCATCCGACGGCACTGCCTTGTTCGCAATTGCATCTTGCATTCAGGCCCAGTGAGCCGGAATCCACACGGTTCCGACCCAGTGACCCGGAACCCAGACAGCGGGACGCGGCGCGGGTGCGGCATACACCGCGACCGGCTGCGGCGGCGAGGGCGCGGCCACAACGACTGTGGTGGGCGAAGGCGGCGGAGCGACGACGACCGTCGAAGAGGGCGGCGGCACCGCGACGACCGTGGTGCCGCCGGTGACGGTGCCGCCTGACACGACCGTGGCGCTGTGCGTGCCCGTGGTGGCGGTGACCGTGCTCGATGTAACGACGACGCCCTGCGCGACGCTCGTCGCGCTGCCCGCATGCGTGATCGTGCCGCCGTTCGATGTGTCGATCGTGCCCGAGCGGTTGCACGTATAGCCGGCGCAAGTCGTCGATGCGCTGTGCGTGGATGTGTTCCCGTTCGGTCCCGTTACGGAGCCCGAGGACGAGTACTGGCCCGGTGCGCTACGCATCACGGTATCCGCGGTCGTTGCGGTTTTGCCGTTCGGGCCGGTCAAGTTGCCGGTATGCGAGCACGAACCGCCCGCGCATGTCGTGTCGCCTGCGTGTTGCATGGACCGTCCATAGGGGCCGTAGGCCGTGCCCGAATTGGAGAACTGGCCCGGGGCCGTGCGCGTCACCGTGCCGGAATTCGTCGCGACGCTGCCCCACGGGTTCATGACACCGCCTGCGTGCGAACAGCTTCCGCCGCCGCACGCGCCCACGTGCGCGCCGCTATACGCGCCGCGGCCGGTATATGCCGTGCCGCCGCGCGCCCAGCCCGCGAAAGCTGAACCGCTCGATAGTGCGAGCGCTGTCGTCGCGATGGCGATCAGCAGCCGGCGCAAGCCCGCCTTCGAGGAGAATGAGCCAGCGAGATTCAATTTGTCGTTCACGGTAGTTCTCCTCGATAAGCGAGCCACTTGGCGTTGCGTGTGGCGACGCGGTGACTATAGGAGAACGACGGGGCGATGTCCCGCGCGAACTTGTTTCATGCGATGTCGTGGGCGTCGATGCGAACTCTGACTTCGCTACGAATTCCCCTCCATTTATTGACTTTGCGGTGTCGTCCGTTGCTTCAATGCGGAACCTCGCGGCAGCGCATGGCGTGCATGGATGTCGATGCCATCTTGGATGCGCGGGCAACTCGCTAGCCCCCGCAGTGCTCTGCTTACGAACCACAGGTTCCGTCAATTTTTGCCGTACGACGGCGGCTGCGGATTGTGGGCCGGATTCGAATCGAGTTTGCTAATGTCGATGATGGCGTCGCTGAAGTTCGACTTGAGCTGCATGAGATCGGCCTCGAGCGCATCGGCTATCGCTTTGTCGTATAGCTCGCCGCCACCCACATACAGCGTGAAGGCTTCGAGATACTTCGCTTTCTTGGCGGGATTCTCGATCGTTTCGCGCGTCCATCGATAGAGCGGATAGTGCTGCGTGCCTTCGCGTTCCGCTTCGGCCACGTAATCGGCGAAGGCGTCGAACTGGCATTTCAGTACCGCGTCGTGCTTGCTCATCAGCGCATTCAGCGGTGACAGCGCCGCATGTCCAGGCTCTTTGCGCACCAATTGCGCGTAGTACGGACTGAGGCGAATGCGCACCTGGTACTGCCACGTCTCGTCGTTCATGGTGTTCTCCCGTTGTGCGTCACGCAGACTATACGCCTGCATGGCATTCGTGAACTGAGTGCCGGAGGCTGCTGCCGCTCTATAGGTCGACAATGCCGCAGAACCATGAACTGCATTCGGTATGCAAACGTCGGGCATGCGGCATACAGTCGACCGCATGCAAACCTATCCGCCTCGCGCGCGGCCGGCTTCCATGGCAACGCCGTTCCACAGATGCATCGCGGCGTAGGCACGCCAGGGGCGCCAGCGATCGGTGTACGCTCGTTGTTGGACCGATGTGGTCAGCGACGGCTCGTGACGCGCAATTGCCTGCATGAGCACGAGGTCGGCATCGGGCCACGCGTCGGGATCGCGTAGCGCCCGCATCGCCACATAACCGACGGTCCACGGTCCGATGCCGGGCATGGCGAGCAGCTCACGTTTCAGGTGCTCGCGATCGATCCCCGGCGTATCGATCGGTAGTGCGCCCGTGGCCACGGCTTGCGCAAACCGCTGCACGGTCTCGACCCGTTTGCCCGGCATGCCGATCTGGCCGAGATCGGCAGCGGCGAGTTCCGCCGGCGTCGGGAACCGCCAGGCCGTGCCTTCATGCACATGACCGTCGATGCGCCGCCCGGCACGTTGAACGATGCGCGCCATGATCGTCGATGCGCCCTTCACGCTTACCTGCTGGCCGACGATGGTCCGCACGACGAGCTCGAACCCGGACCAGGCGCCCGGAACACGCAAGCCGGGCGCGGCCTCGACGAGCGGCGCGAGCAGCGGATCGCGCGCCAGCCAGCGACCGATCGCGCGCGGATCAGCGCCGACGTCGAACATGCGCGACAGCGGCTCCGCGAGTTCGTTGGCGTGGTGACAAACATCGCCCTGCACCGTAACCACCAGACGATGCTTACGCTCGTGCGGCCTCACCTCGACGATTCCGTCCTCGCCGCGCCATGCGATCGCGCGACGATACACGCCGCCCTCGACCGTCTCGACGCCCGCCGACGCTCGTCCGCCGATGAAGGCGCACAAGCGGGTCCAGTCGAAGGGACGGGTGAAAGGCAGTTCGATGACGGTGGCAGCGACACTTCGGGTCGATTGCATGCTGAATGCCGAATCAAGAATGCCGGGTCTGGAGCCTGCGCCAGCTGTCGAGCTGACAAGGTCCTCCGGCACGACGGGACCGAAACGAGCGGCGTTGTGGACATCCCACTGATGACGATGAGCGGCAGGCAGAAGGCATAAAGCGCCGTCACCCAGCACGATGCGTCGACGAGAAACCCGCTTGTACTTGGACTGAGCGAAGGTCAATCACGCAGTCGGCCGGAAAACTTTCCTTCTCGCCGATCTCGCCCTGCACTTGAAGCAAAACGGCGACCACAACTTGCATTCATTATGCGTCTTTGGCGCGGCGCTTTGCCGGCACAGTAGGCTTGACCGTCGTGAGGGTGCGCTCCGCGAGCACCGCATCGCGCTTGCCCAACAGATGGCGACGCAGAATCGCGGCCATACGCGGGCCGTCGCGCGTTTCCAGTGCCGCAATCATCTCCTCGTGCTCGCGAATGGCGCTGTCCCACTTCGGCGTCTGGAAGTTCGAGCGAAACCGCAGCGCCTGCAAACGACGATTGATCGACACGTAGGTTTGCCGCAGCGCCGTGTTGCGCGCGGCCTCATTGATCTTGTCGTGAATGGCACGGTTGCGGGTGTAATAACCGGACAGATCGTTCTGCGCGCGACATTGCACCATCTCTTCATGCAAAGCCTTGATGTCCGCAATCTCGGCAGGCGTGATGCGTTCGCAAGCCAGTTCACCAGAAAACGCTTCGAGCCCGCTCATCAGTTCGAACATCTCCCGAATCTCGAGGTCGCTCATCTGCGCAACGGAGGCGCCTCTGTTAGGCGCTATCTCGATCAGCCCTTCAGCCGCCAGTACCTTGAGTGCTTCACGCAGCGGTGTCCGCGAGATGCCGAGTTTCTCGCAGAGCGTGCGCTCGTTGAGCTTGACTCCCGGCGCGAGCAAGCCCTCGACGATGAAGCCGCGCAGGTTGTCCACCACGGCGTCGTGAAGCCGTAGCCGTTCGAGCTTCGGCAACAGAGCGGACGGCAAGCGCGACTCCGGTATGTCCAGGTTTTGCATTCAATACCTCGAAATTCGTTTCGGTAATTCTAGCTCACAGAATGGCTGAAAAAACGCTAACGGGTTATCCCTAGGCCATTCGGCCTAATAAATCCTTTGCCGGCGGGAGTCACTGCGTTAGAGTATTTTGCATGCAAAATTCAATTTTTTGAGGACGCGCACTGATGCTGACGCTCGACTTTCATCCCGCTGGCCGTCACTTTTTGCAGATTCCAGGGCCGAGTCCGGTGCCCGATCGCATTCTGCGTGCAATGAGCTACCCGACGATCGACCATCGCGGTCCGGAGTTCGGCGCACTCGGCCTGAAAGTGCTGGACGGCATCAAGCGGATTTTCAAAACGACGCAACCGGTCGTGATCTATCCGGCGTCGGGAACGGGCGCGTGGGAAGCGGCGCTCTCCAATACGCTGAGTCCGGGCGATGCCGTCCTCATGTACGAGACGGGCCACTTCGCGAGCCTATGGAAGAAGATGGCCGAGAAACTCGGCCTGAAGCCCGAGTTTTTGGGGTTGCCGGGCATCGAAGGCTGGCGTCGCGGCGTGCAGCCCGACATGATCGAGAAGCGTCTGCGCGAAGACACGCAGCATGCGATCAAGGCCGTCTGCGTCGTTCATAACGAGACGTCGACCGGCGTGACCTCCGACATCGCCGCAGTGCGCCGCGCAATGGATGCCGCGGGCCATCCCGCGCTGCTCCTCGTCGATACCATCTCGGGCCTTGCATCCGCCGATTACCGCCACGACGAATGGGGCGTCGACGTCACCGTGTCGGGCTCGCAGAAAGGCTTGATGCTTCCGCCGGGCATCAGCTTCAACGCGGTCTCGCAAAAGGCGCTCGAGGCATCGAACGAGGCCAAGCTGCCGCGCGCGTTCTGGGACTGGAAAGAGATCATCGAAATGAACAAGCAGGGCTATTGGCCCTACACGCCGAACACGAACCTGCTGTACGGCCTCCTCGAAGCGCTGGACATGATTCTCGGGGAAGGGCTCGACAATGTGTTCGCGCGGCATCAGCGGCTAGCGGCGGCGTGCCGTTCCGCGGTCACGGCGTGGGGACTCGAGATTCAATGTGCCGATCCCGCCGTCTACTCGCCGGTGCTCACGGGCGTGATGATGCCGGAAGGCGTCGATGCCGACTCTGTCCGCAAGCTTATCTACGAGCACTTCGACATGTCGCTGGGCACGGGCCTCGGCAAGCTGAGGGGTCGCATGTTCCGCATCGGGCACCTGGGCGACTGCAACGACCTCACGCTGATGGCCGCGCTAACGGGCTGCGAAATGGGACTGAATCTCGCGGGCGTACCACTGAAAGACAGCGGCGTGGCCGCAGCGATGAGCCATCTGACGAGCCATATCGCGAAGCCCGAATTGAAGGTGGCCGCGTGAGCGCCCGGTTCGACGCTGCGGCTGCCGCTCGCCTCTTGGTGCAAGCAAAGGCGCATCGCGCGAAGCTCGACACCTTGCCCGAAGGCGCGCGACCAACGAGCGCCGACGAAGCCTACGCTGTGCAAGAGGCGACATTGTGCGCGGTCGGCGCAGGCGTCGCGGATGCCGGTCACGCAGGTGTCATCGGCGGCTGGAAGGTGGGTGCCAAATCGACCAACGGTCCCATTCAGGCTGCGCTTCTGCCGGCGGACGGCGTGCATCGCTCGGGCGCGCGCCTTTCGATGCAGGCCTTCGGCAAGGCCGCGCTGGAACTCGAAGTGGCGTTCACGTTCAACCGGCGCTTTGAAGCGGGTAGCGGTCCGTACGACGACGCGCAAGTGCTGGCCGCTATAGATTGCATTCATTCGGCCATCGAAGTCGTCGCAAGCCGCTTCGCCGGATGGCCGGATGTCGACAAACTCTGGCAACTCGCGGATCTGCAGAATCACGGCGCGTTGGTGCTCGGCGAAGGCGTGCCGTATGCCGAGTCGTTCCCCTTCGTATCGCCGACGATGGCCTTTACGTACGACGGCCGGCCGCTCTTCGACGCAACGCCCGCGAATCCCGCCGGCGACCCGCGGCGGCTGCTGGCATGGACCATCAACCACGCGGTGTCCCGCGGCCTCGCCGTGGAGAAGGGCGTAGCGATCACAGCCGGTTCTTACACCGGCATGGCGTTTCCGGACGGACCAGGCGCAGCCATCGGCGCAATCGACGGCCTTCCTCCGGTTCAGCTGCATTTCGAATGAAGCATTAGGAATTACGCATTACGCATTACGCATTCGAAAGTCCACGGCCCTTCAGCGATAGCGACGATGCTCAACTCAACCACCGACCGTCTAGTCAAGCCGATACATCTGGTGCCCGCCTCGGCGCGAGCGCGGGTCGCCTCGGCGCCTACGCCGCTGCAGGCGCGCTTGCAGCGCGAGTTGAAGGGGGATGTGCTGTTCGATCGCGCCTCGCGCGGGCGCTATGCGACCGATGCATCCATCTACCAGATCATGCCGGTCGGCGTCGTGGTGCCGAGAGATCAGGACGATCTGCGCGTCGCCCTCGACATCGCGCGTGCACAGGGCGCGAGCCTCCTCGCACGCGGCGCGGGAACGAGCCAATGCGGACAGACCGTCGGCGACGCGCTCGTCATCGACACGACGAAGTGGCTCAACAATATCGTTCGCTTCGACAAAGACGCTCGCACGGTGACTGTCGAGCCGGGCGTCGTACTCGATCATTTGAATGCCTGGCTCAGGCCGCATGGCTTGTGGTTTCCGGTCGACGTATCGACGAGCGCGCAATGCACGATAGGCGGCATGGCCGGGAATAACTCATGCGGCTCGCGCTCGATGGAATACGGCATCATGGTGCACAACGTCGAGTCGATCGACGCGATCCTCGCTGATGGGCATGAAGCGCGTTTTGGCAAGCTATCCGCGATGCAATTCGATGCACGCATGCGCGACCTCATCGACGGAGTGCGCAGCATCGCTACGCGCGAGCACGATGAACTGCGCGAGCGCGTCCCGAAGGTACTGAGGCGCGTCGCGGGCTACAACCTCGATCTTTTTGATTGCCAGAGCCCGCTGCCTTTCAGCGACGGTGAGCCGAACCTTGCCAACCTGCTGGTCGGCTCTGAGGGCACTGTTGCATTCAGCCGGCAATTGACGCTCAAGC
Source organism: Caballeronia sp. BCC1704 (assembly GCF_902833455.1). Taxonomy (NCBI): domain Bacteria; kingdom Pseudomonadati; phylum Pseudomonadota; class Betaproteobacteria; order Burkholderiales; family Burkholderiaceae; genus Caballeronia; species Caballeronia sp. BCC1704. The sequence continues at coordinate 552,254 of NZ_CADFFT010000005.1, forward strand.
TCTCGCCAATTCCTGCGCATAAGACGCTCGGCGTCGTCAACTTCCCGAGCTTCTACGACGCGATGGACATGACACAGCACATCGTGAAGCTCGGGCCGGTTGCGGTCGAACTCGTCGATCGAACGATGATCGACCTCGCGATGTCCAATCCGTCGTTTCGTCCGGTCATCGAGAAGGCGCTGGTCGGCAATCCCGAAGCGGTGTTGCTCGTGGAATTCGCGGGCGCCGATCGCGACATGCAGTTGATGAAGCTCGCGCAGCTGGTCGAGTTGATGGGCGACCTGGGCTTGCCTGGATCGGTTGTGCAGATGCCTGACGCCGGCCCTCAAAAGGCGCTATGGGAGGTACGCAAGGCAGGGCTCAACATCATGATGAGCATGAAGGGCGATGGCAAGCCTGTGTCCTTCATCGAGGATTGCGCCGTTCCACTCGAGCATCTCGCGCACTACACGAGCCGTCTGACTGAGGTCTTCAGAAAGCACGGCACGGAGGGCACATGGTATGCACATGCAAGCGTCGGTACGTTGCATGTACGGCCCATTCTCGATATGCGGCGCGACGGCGCGCTGAAGATGCGCGCGATCGCCGAAGAGGCCGCGGCGATGGTGCGGGAATACAAGGGCGCTTATTCGGGCGAACATGGCGATGGTCTGTGCCGTGGCGAATGGGTCGCGTGGCAATACGGGCCCCGCATCAATGAAGCGTTTCGCGACATCAAGCGGCTCTTCGATCCGGATAACCGCATGAGTCCGGACCGTATCGTCGCGCCGCCGAAGATGGACGATGCCACGCTGTTCCGATTTGCGCCGGCGTATCGCGAGCGGGAGACCACGACGCAACTCGACTGGTCCGCATGGAACGTGACGCGCGATCCATCGACAGGCATCGAAGGCGTTGCAGGTTCCGGTGGCGATCGTACCGGCGGCCTCGCGAAAGCCGTCGAGATGTGCAATAACAACGGCCATTGCCGCAAGTTCGACGCGGGGACGATGTGCCCGAGTTACCGCATCACGAAGGACGAGCAGCATGTCACGCGAGGCCGCGCCAATACGCTGCGTCTTGCGCTCTCCGGTCAACTCGGCGAGGACGGAGAAGGGCTTGCGAGTCAGGAAGTCAAAGACGCGCTCGACCTCTGCGTTTCCTGCAAGGGATGCAAACGCGACTGTCCGACGGGCGTCGATATGGCGCGCATGAAGATCGAAGCGCGCGCGGCATGGACGGCGCGTCACGGTCTGCGCCTGCGCGAGCGACTCATTGCTTACCTTCCTCGCTATGCGCCTTTTGTGAGCCGCATGCCGTGGCTCGGCAACGCTCTCGAGAGAAACATGCCGAGCGCTGCCCGCTGGCTGAAGTTTAGGCTCGGGCTCGCGCCGCAACGCGCGTTTCCTCGAATAAAGAAGCCATTTCTCAATGCGGCGGCGAGCGAACGGGTCGTACCCGCGACCAAGGAAGTGCTGCTCTTCGTCGATACGTTCAACAACTACATGGAGCCGGAGAATGCTCGCGCCGCGCAGCGCGTGCTGCAAGCGGCGGGCTATACAGTGCATCTGAACACGAAAGCAGGCGAGCGACCGCTTTGCTGTGGGCGGACTTTTCTGGCGGCGGGGCTCGTCGAAGAGGCGAAAGCCGAAGCGCGCCGCGCGCTCGATACGCTGCTGCCGTACGTAGAACGCGGCGTGGCCATAGTCGGACTGGAGCCATCTTGCCTGTTGTCCTTGCGCGACGAGTTTCTCGGTTACGGATACGGCGATGGAGCTAATAAGGTATCCGAAGCGTCGTTCTTGTTCGAGGAATTCCTCGTTCAGGAACGTGCCGCCGGACGCTTTGAGCTTGCGTTGAAGCCGCTCGACAAGCGCAAGGCGCTGCTGCACGGTCATTGTCATCAGAAGGCATTCGACGCTGTGCGCCCGGTCGAAACGGTGCTTGCATGGATTCCGGAGCTGGACGTCACTACCATCGAGTCATCATGCTGCGGCATGGCCGGTAGCTTCGGCTACGAGGCGGAACACTACGAAGCATCGCAAGCCATGGGGGAGTTGTCGCTCTTGCCGGCGGTGCGTAAGGCACGCGACGCGCAAGACGGCATCATCGTGGCGGACGGTACCAGTTGCAGACATCAGATCAGCGATGGCGCACAGACTGAAGCGTGGCATGTGGCGCGCGTGCTCGAGCGTGCCCTCGCATGAAGAGAAGCAGAGTGTAGAGAGTAGCGATTCATTCATCGACACATAACAGCGGACACTTCATCGATCCGCGAATCGGAGACGAAGCCATGACACCATCGTACACACCGCACAGTCGCCGTTCACGCCCACGAGCGTCGTAGACACGCACCAGTCTTCCGTTCCAAGCAACAAGACGCTGTTCCGTAAGTCGTGACAGGCGCCGTCGCGCGCCGGCTCACGCACGCGACCACTCAAGGAGACGATGATGTTCCGTCGAGCCACCACGCGCGTTCTATTGCTGCTATGCGCGATGTATTTCATCACCTATATCGACCGTGTGAACGTCAGTACCGCTGCCAGTCAGTTTGGCGCGGAACTCGGTCTTTCGCATACACAGATCGGCTTCGTATTTTCCGCTTTCGCGTATCCGTATCTGGTGTTCCAGATCATCGGTGGATGGGTGGGCGACCGCTTCGGACCACGTCGAACGCTCACGCTATGCGCCATCATCTGGGCGGGCGCGACCGTGCTGACGGGCATGGCTGGCGGCTTCGTGTCGCTGATCGTCGCTCGCGTCCTCCTCGGCCTCGGCGAGGGCGCCACCTTTCCGACCGCAACGCGCGCGATGTCCAACTGGATGCCCGCCGATCAGCGCGGTTTTGCACAAGGTATTACGCATGCAGCATCCCGCATCGGAAATGCAGTCGCGCCACCGCTGATCGTATGGCTGATGCTCGCGACGAGCTGGCGCGGTGCGTTCATCATTACCGGGATCATTAGCTTTCTGTGGGCGCTCGCATGGGTGTTCTACTTCCGCGACAACCCGCGCGATCATCCTCGGATCACCGACAGCGAATGCCAGACGCTTGCCACGTACTCAGGCGTGAAAGAACGGAAGGCCGTGCCGTGGCGCACCTTGCTCGGTCGCATGGCGCCCGTGACCGCCGTTTATTTCTGCTATGGCTGGGTGCTCTGGCTGTTCCTTGGGTGGATCCCGCAGTACTTCCTGCACAACTATCACATGCAGCTCGGCAAGTCGGCGCTGTTCGCGTCGGGCGTGTTCTTCGCGGGCGTGTTGGGTGATTGGCTCGGCGGCTCTCTGACGGATCGCATCCTGCGCAAGAGCGGGAACGTGAGACTCGCGCGCAACATGATGGTCGGCGTATGCATGCTGCTGACGCTGTTGTCCCTTGCGCCGATCATGCTCGTATCCGATCTTTCCATCACGCTCGTGGCGCTGTGCCTGTCGGCCGGGTTCTTCTTCAACGAGATGACGATCGGCCCGATGTGGTCGGTTCCGATGGACATCGCGCCGAAGCATTCGGGCACGGCCGCTGGCATTATGAATTCAGGGTCGGCGCTGGCGGCTATCGTCAGCCCGGTCGTCGGCGGATGGCTGATCGACCGCACCGGCAACTAGAACCTCCCGTTCACCGTTTCGATGATCCTGATGGCAGCCGGCATCATTCTCTCGTTCGCGATGCGCCCGGACCGCACGCTGGAAGTAGAAGATGAAAACAACGAGACAGCGCATGCGAGGAAATTCGTGTGACTTGCCGGGTGGGCCGTTGCGACCGTGGATCGACGGCTCAAAGTGCATGCAACATTCAATCAGGAGGCAAAGTGGCGGAAGCATCCATCGTGACGACGCGCGACGGCGATATCGCGACGGTCACCATCGACCGGCCCGAGAAGCTCAACGCAATGACCAAGCACTTGTGGCAATCGCTGGGCGAAACCATCGAGGCGCTGTCCGGAGACGATGCGCTGCGTTGCATTGTCTTGCGCGGCGCGGGCGAGAAAGCATTTTCGCCGGGCAACGACATTGCCGAGTTCCGCACCGACCGGTCCAACGTGGAGCAAGCGAGGGTCTACGGCGCAATCATGCATCGAACGCTCGCGGCGCTGAGGAACTGCCGTACTCCGCTGATTGCGATGATTCACGGGATATGTGTCGGAGGCGGTCTCGAGATCGCGGCAATGTGCGATCTGCGAATCTGCGGCGAGTCGAGCCGATTTGGCGCGCCAATCAAGAACCTGGGGCTGGTGATGGCCCACGCGGAAATGGAGGGGCTTGTTCAACTGGCGGGTCCAGCGGTCGCGCTGGAGATCTTGCTCGAAGGACGAATTTTCGGCGCCAGCGAGGCTCTCGCGAAAGGACTGGTCACGCGCATCGTCCCGGATGGCGACGTGACATCGCATACCTATGAAACGGCACGCCGCATCGCTGATGGTGCGCCGCTCGTCGCGCGCTGGCATAAACAATTCATCCGTCGCGTGATGGATCCGACGCCGCTTAGCGACGACGACCGTGACGAAGGATTCGCCTGCTTCGGCACCGATGATTTCCGCATAGGATACGAGGCGTTTCTGAGCAAGACCAAACCTGAATTTAAGGGGCGTTGAGATGGCATACGAAATACCAAACGACGCATCTTTGCGGGCGGCGGAATCGGCAGGGAAGAGGAAGGGGCCGCTAGCGGGCATGCGCGTGATCGAACTCGCGCACATCATGTCAGGCCCGATCTGCGGAATGATGCTCGCCGACATGGGCGCGGAAGTCATCAAGGTGGAAAAGGTCCCGAACGGCGACGATTGCCGGCGGTTTGCGCCGATTCTCGCGAGCGGCGAATCGGCATCGTTCATGATCGTGAACCGGAACAAGCGAGGCATCGCGCTCAACCTCAAGACCGAAGGCGGCAAAGAGGTGCTCAAGACGATGCTCGCGACTGCCGACGTCGTCACTGAAAATTATCGGCGCGGCACGATGGAAAAGCTCGGCATGGGATATGAAGCGCTACGCGCTGTCAACCCGGGTCTCATCTACTGCGCGATCTCGGGCTATGGGCGCAGTGGCCCCATGGCGGATAAGGGCGGATTCGATCTTATCGCGCAAGGTATGAGTGGCTTGATGAGCATGACCGGCGAGCCGGGGCAGGCGCCAATCAAGGCGGGGTCTCCCGTCACGGACATCAACGCGGGCATTCTTGCCGCGCTCGGCATCAGCGCGGCGTACGCCCGAAAACAGGTCACCGGCTTGGGGCAGATGGTCGACACGTCGCTCTTCGAAGCGGGGTTGCAGCAGATGTACTGGGCGTTTGCCAACTACTTCGCGGACGGGACCGTGCTGCCGAAGGCAGGCTCCGCCAACCCGACGAGCGCGCCATATCAGGCTTTTCGAACACGGGATGGATGGGTGAACATCGGGGCGGCCAACCAGAGCAACTACGAGCGATTAGTCGGAGTACTGAACATCAGCGGGTTGGCTCAAGACGAGCGTTTCCAGACCAATGCCGGACGGCTCAAGCATCGGGAAGCGCTCGTCGAAATTCTGACTGCACGCCTCGTCGAGCGGACCACGGATGAGTGGCTGGCCGCGTTCGACGAAATCGGCTTGCCGAGCGGACCGGTGCTTAGCGTTCCGGAGGCGTCGTCACATGAGCAAGCTTTAGCGCGGGGCATGATTGTCGAGACGGAGCATCCGCTTGCGGGCCGTATGCGAGGCATCGGCTTGCCGATTCACTTCTCCGAATCTTCTACTCAGTCGTCGCGTCCCGCACCGCTTCTGGGCCAGCACACGTCCGAGCTCCTGCATGAGTATGGTTTCGACGATGAGCGTATTCAGGCGCTGAAAGACGAAGGAGCGATTTTGGAGACGGAAGTCTCAGCGTAAGCTTCTCGCAGCATCGCGCTTTTGCACGTTGCACTTTGTATGCGGCATACTGCGTGCCGCATGCTCGCGAGCGGCGTGTCACGCGATAAGATGACTCTCCGCCACCTCACTTCACCCGAGCAGATGACGCTTCTTCCACCGCCCGCAGCCCGCGTCGGCGACACGCTCGCCAGAGTCGCGACGCCTTCTCTCGTGCTCGATCTCGACGCATTCGACGAGAATCTCGCCACGATGAGCTCATTGGCCGCACGTCACGGCGTCGCCTTGCGGCCGCACGCAAAGGCGCACAAGTCCAGCGCCATCGCGCGACGTCAGACAGACGCCGGTGCGGTCGGCGTCTGCTGCCAGAAGTTGTCGGAGGCGTACCCGTTCGCGTCGGCGGGCATCGCGAGCATCCATATCAGTAACGAATTCGTCGGCGCGGACAAGGTGGCGATGGCCGTCGAACTTGCATCGAACGTGCGGCTGTCGGTCTGCGTCGATGCGTTGGCGCAAGTCGCAGCGCTCGGAGACGCGGCGGCACGCGCGGGCGTCCACATCGACGTGTTGGTCGAAGTCGATGCGGGCCAGCATCGTTGCGGCGTAACGAGCGACGATGCGCTACTTTCGCTTGCCGAAGCGATCGCCGCACAGCCGGCGCTCCGCTTCTCGGGTATCCAGGCGTACCACGGTGGCGCCCAGCACATTGTCGACTGGCAGGCCCGCAAGACCGCAGCGAGTCGGGCGGCTGAACGCGCGGCGCATTTTGCATGCACGTTGGAGTCACGTGGCATTCAATGTACCGTCATCACCGGTGGGGGTACGGGCACCGTCGAGTTCGATGCCGCCAGTGGCGTCTATACCGAACTGCAGCCCGGGTCCTACCTGTTCATGGACGGCGACTACGGTGGGCTGGCATGGAGCGACGCACTGCGCTGGCGGCAAAGTCTCTCTGTACTGTCGACGATCATGAGTGCCGCGCGGCCCGGAATCGCCGTCTGCGATGTCGGACTGAAAGGACTGGCGGTGGACTCGGGATTGCCGCGCAGCGTGCAACCGCTCGATGCATCGGACGAGCAAGTCTTCAACTATATTGCCGCAAATGACGAGCATGGCATGCTGGACGCACCGTATGCGCGAAACGACGACCCTCACGCGCTACTCGCCACGCGCATCCTGTTGCCGCCGGGCCATTGCGATCCGACCGTGAATCTCTACGATGAATACGTGTGCCATCGCAACGGACGAGTCGTCGATATCTGGCCCATCGATGCTCGGGGACTGTCGCGCTAACGCGTCCTTGGTGGGTCGCTAGGATAGATGGCCGTGGTTAGCGCGTCGAGGTCCGTCACGATGAGGCCGACGACGAAATAGGCGACGTCCCACTCCTCGCCATTCGCCCGTTCGGCCTCGAGCGCCTCCTTTAACTGTCGCATGCACTCGCGCACGCGTTCCAGCTTTGACGCGTCCTGCTTCGTGTCCGTGAGAGCGTCCGCCAGTGCTGCGAACGGCGCCTGCAGCGCGCGGCCGATGTCCCGATAACGCATTTTGTATTCATCCGGCCGCCCGTTCGACAGTGCCTTTCCAAGAAAGATGGCGTCGCTATGTAGGCGACGCAGAAACGGCGCAGCCTTGTCGATCGCATCCGAGCGATGACTACGCAAGGGCACGATGATGTGCTCGCGCTCGGCTTCCTGAAGCGCATCGTCCAGGGCCTGCTGTGCCTGCACGCTGAGCGTTTCGAGACGTGCGGCCCCGTCTTCGTCCGGCTTGCCGGAGAGTTGCATCGCCATGAGTTGACGGAGAATTTCCAACGTATCGGCGACGCGTCGATGAGCAATGCGAATCGCACGGTTGGGCCATATCGCCGCAACGATGAACGCCGCCGTCACGCCAATAAGAATCTCCAGTACGCGATGCAACGGCCGCTGAAAGGGCGGTCCAGAGCCCGCCGGTATCAAGACGACAATTACGAGCGTTACGCAGGCGAGCCGCATGGCGGGACGCTTTGCGGTCAGGGCGGCAAGCGGTACCAAGGCGATCGCGAAGACAGCGAGCGGCGCAGCGCCCCGTTGCATCGCCATGACGCCGAGCACGCCCGCCACGCCGCCGATGCAGGCCCCGATGACCTGATCGCGTGCGGTGCCGAGCGCTTGCGTGAGGCTCGGTTGCGTGACCACGACTAGCGTCGTGATTAGCGCCCAATAGCCTTCTGGGAGCGCGGCCAGGCGCGCGCCCGCATAGCTGATTAAGCACGCAACGAGCGTGCGCACAAGACGGCGCGCTTCCGGGATGCCGAAGGACAACCAGGTGGGCATTGTGGTGTTCCGAATTCGTTATTGTTGTGTCGGAATTCTGAATGCAAGTGAGTTGAAGTTCAGAGGCCGTCCTTGCCTGCAGCAACGATCAGCCGTAGTCCGAGCGTCGCGACCATCGTTGCAGCGATGCGGTCGATCCATACTTTCGCTCGTAGATAAACATCGCGCGGCCGACGGCTTGAGAAGCAGACCGCGACGACGGTGTACCAGCCGAACTCGATGCAGAACACGAGCGACGGCAGCACGAAATAACACCAGAGCGGCGGATGCTGTGGCAGCAGCGCCGCGAAGATGCTGCCGTACCAGATGGCGGTCTTCGGGTTACTGAGTTGCGTACTCACGCCGAGCCAGAACGAGCGGCGCGCGCTGCCGGTTTCGCGCGCGCCGTCGGTCTGCATGGATAGCGGCTGCGAGGCGCCGCGCCATATGCGCAGCGCGATGTACAGGAGATAGAGTCCACCCGCTATCTTCAACGCAACATACAGCCATGCGACGGCGAACAACACCGTATATAGACCGGCGAGCGCGATTCCGGCGAACGTGATGCCGCCGAGGCCCATGCCGAACGCCGTGGCGAGGCCGTCGGCCCGCGAGAGGCCGATCGCGTTGCGCGCGACCATGACGAAGCTCGGTCCAGGAATCATCGCGCCGAGAAGAATTGCCAGCAGGACCGCGGATATGGCCGCCGACGTTGTCATTGGGTGGCTCCTTCGTATGCAAAATGCCAGTGTGCTCCGTAGGCCCGGCTTGTCGTGCCTACGCGTTGCCGCTCGCCATGCTGTTTTCGTGAACTGCACGATTGCGGCCGGCGTCTTTCGCACGATAAAGCGCCGCATCGGCGCTATTCAGTAACTTGAGTGCGTCGTCGCCTTGCCGTGGATGAGCCGTCGCACACCCGATGCTGATCGTGAGTACGCCCCTCAACGACCTGCTGTTCGGAATAGCCAGCGCCTCTACATTGGCGCGCAGGCGCTCGGCGAAAACGACGGCCGCAGGCGCGGAGGTTCCGGGAAGCACGATCACGAATTCCTCGCCGCCGTAACGCGCAACGATGTCGCCGGGCCGCTGGGCTGCATTCTGCATGCAATCAGCAACGGCCACGAGTGCATCGTCGCCCATCACGTGACCGTACGTGTCGTTATAGAACTTGAAGTGATCGACATCGACGAAGAGGGCCGAGATGGGATAGTCGGCACGGCGTGCACGACGCCACTCTTCGCCGAGACGTCGATCGAGCGCGCGACGGTTGCTCAAGCCCGTCAGCGAATCCGTGCCGGCGAGGCGCTGCAACTTCTCGTGTGCGATGGCGCGCGACCGCAGTGAGATTGCGAGCAGCCACGAAATGGCGATGAAACCGCCGCCGAACATCAGCGTCAGACCGCCGATGACCGTGCTGCGTTCGCGCCAGCCCGCAAGCACGTCGTCTTCCGCGGGTGCGACGGCGGCAATCAAGTTCGTACCCGGCACGCGCACAAAGGTGTACAAGCGGCGCACGCCATCGAGTGGAGAAGTGGAGATGTAGGACCCGGAGCTTTCATCCTTCATGGAGGCGAACGTCGGCGATGCCGATACGTTGTTCGCTCCCTCGCGAGGCAACGGTGGCTTCCGCGCGAGCATGAGGCCGTCGCGTTGCACAATAAATACTGATCCTGAGCGTCCGACGTTCACGCGCGACAGCAGCGAATCGAAATAGCTGACATTCATCGCAATCACCGCGACGCCCGCGAAAGAGCCATCGGGCGCATTGATGCGCCGGCTCAACGCGAGCGAACGCTGGCCACTGCGCAGACGGGAGCGGTACGGCCCGGAGATGTATAGGCCGACATCCGGCCGCTCGACGTGAACCTTGAAGTAATCGCGATCGCTAAAGAGCAGATCGGCATGCCCGGACGGATCGCGTTCGTCGACGATGCGCCCTTGCGCATCCATCACGAATGCGCCGCCGATGTAGCTCACGGCCGTCGCACCGTCGAAAAGGACCAGCCGACGCAATTCTGGAGACAGGCCGGGCACGATTGGATTTTGCATGCCACTCACGATCGAACGCAATGACAGGTCGCTCGATTCGATATTGCGTGCAATGTCGGCGCTCAGCGTGGCGACGACATTCGACGATGCTTCGTGCGCGTTCTGCAAGGCCTGTGCTCGACCTTGCCATAGCGCGGCGAACGACAGCACGGCCATGGAAAGCGCCACTGCCGTGCCTAACGCACCCGCGAGAAGCGGAAAGCGCGAAAAGGCGTCGGCTATGCGCATCCACGCATGGGTGTTGCGGCGAAACAGCCGTCGCCGGACGGCTCGGCCGCTCTGGCGTACGGCCTTGAATCTACGGGCCATTCATCTCTCCGTGACGCGAGCGTGTTCCCGATCGATCCGCGACGCGCTTTGCTGGCGGTTCGGGATGTTCGGGCGCAGCGCTCGTACGTATGCCGGTCATCAGCGACGTGGGCGCTCGCATTCCTCGATTGTAGATGCGTGCTGCTGCGTGTCGACCTCATTAGGGTCTTTTGCATGCACTTCGCTAGGTGGATTAGCCGGCAACCGACTCTGCATAACTTTTGTCCGTAACCGGTAATCTATTTAACAAGATGCAGACGCCTCGTGATGATGGTGCCGTCGTTCCGATCGACTAGCCAAAGCGCATCGATGCGACCGTGCAACGTGGATGTCCTCCTCGTGATATCCGTGGGTTCTTCGTCGGTCGGCTCGCTATGCTCCGTTCGGTCCGAAAGATACGGCGGTTCGAGCGAACAGACGACCACGATCGCAAAATCGTCGCTGCCACGGGACGCGTCGAACGCCGGTACGACCGCTCGGCCCCGCACGGCCGTTTTCGCGCGCGCACCGGTTTCGAGCTGGATCATGTCGATGGTTTGCACGAAACCCTTCGCCTTGGCTTCCGGCGCGATCACTAGTTTGCGTCCGCTCTGCCCGTGCACTTCGCGTTTCAGAAGAATGGCGTCCGGCTGGTCAGGCGCTGCAAGCGATACATTGACCGACAGGAGCTTTTTTTTGGATTCAAAACGCACGCCGTAGGCAGCAGGAATAACGAATACAAAAGTTCTGTCCGGGCGCGATGCATCGTCGATCGACGGCTGGGCGCCATCCGGGCTTTCCGGCCGGTGCCCCGTCGGAACGAAGTGTCGCGACAGGAAGCTGCGGACACGACTGGTCACGGATGGATTCGATGTTGCAGCCTGCTGCTCAGACGAAGTCGCCGCCGCCAACGCATCTCGCACATGCTCGGGATCGTCGCCGGCGAAATGAGGCGGCAGCGATTCGGCCGAAAGGATGCTGGCGGTGCGGGCGCCGGGGGCGCTGGCGGAAGGCGCCGCGCGCGCAGCGCTTTCTGGCGCTGCGCTGGGCGCGGCTTGCGCATGTAATGCGATCGACAGGCAAAGCGCCGTGCCAGCGGCGCACGTCACGGTCTTGCGGCCTGAGAGTGGGAAAAGCACGTACTTACCCCTGGCAAACGTCGCCGAGTCACAGAGAAGCGGCTATCTTAAAATAAAAACAGGGGAATCCGAGCCGTTTGCATTTCGAACTTTGCATGCAACCGGGCAGGGTGCGCGGGGAGTCGACGGTCTCGCTGCGGTGCGAGCTTCAATGCGGTCGAGGGACGGTGCGCGTCTGCGACCGTCTCTGGGCAGATTCCCTATTCCGTGGCGCCTAGACGGCGCTAGTCATCGAGGCACTGCACTGGCACAACCCGTGCCGCGCTCGATGAACTCGCACACCGCGGCGGTCACTTGCGCAGTCGTCGCATTGCCCCCGAGATCCCGAGTGTGCAACGACTTGTCCGCCGTCGCAGCTTCGATCGCGGCCATTACGCGCTGTGCCGCTTCAAATTCTCGGAGATGCTCGAGCAACATCACAATCGACCAGAACGTGCCGATCGGATTAGCGAGCCCCTTGCCCATGATGTCGAATGCCGAGCCGTGGATGGGCTCGAACATGGACGGATAGCGGCGCTCTGGGTCGATGTTGCCAGTCGGCGCAATGCCCAGACTCCCTGCCAGTGCGGCTGCGAGATCGCTCAGGATATCGGCATGCAGATTTGTCGCGACAATGGTGTCGAGCGTCGAAGGGCGGTTCACCATGCGGGCGGTAGCGGCATCGACGAGTTCCTTGTCCCACGTCACGTCGCTGAATTCCATCGCGACCTGCTGCGCGATTTCGTCCCACATCACCATGGCGTGACGCTGCGCGTTGCTCTTCGTGATGACGGTCAACTGCTTGCGGGGACGCGACTGCGCAAGTTTGAATGCAAAACGCAGAACTCGCTCGACGCCAGCGCGCGTCATGATCGAAACGTCGGTCGCCACTTCGAGCGGATGACCCTGATGGAGCCGGCCGCCGACACCCGAGTACTCGCCCTCCGTATTTTCCCGGACGATTACCCAGTCCAGGTCCTTCGGTCCGCAGTGTTTGAGCGGCGCGTCGATGCCCGGCAGGATGCGCGTCGGCCGGACATTCGCGTACTGATCGAGGCCCTGGCAGATCCGCAGTCGCAGGCCCCATAGCGTGATGTGATCCGGCACGCCGGGGTCGCCTGCCGAGCCGAAGAGAATCGCGTCTTTGTCGCGAAGCGCGTCGAGACCATCGCTAGGCATCATGACGCCGTGCTGACGGTAGTAGTCGGCGCCCCAATCGAAGTTCTCGACTTCGAATACAAAATTCCCCGTGCTTTGAGCGAGCGTGTCAAGAACCTGGCGTCCGGCGGGGACGACTTCCTTGCCAATGCCGTCACCAGGAATGGTCGCAATCCGATATGTCTTCAACTCTTTCTCCTCATCCCTTGAATACCAAGATTGGGCGCGTCGTCGAATGCGAGCCAATCGCGCTGCGCGACAGCCGCCAGCATCGCCGATGCGATCGGGAATCTAAGCTGCCGCAACACGCGGTGGTGAATGCGGTGTCTTGCGCGTTGCATGCAGAATGCCACGAGATGCGCCTCCCTTGCCAAGCCGAAGAAAAACCGCCAGCGCGACGCGTAAGCACCTGTAAGCTCCGGCGCTATACTGAGCATCCCTTCACCGCAATACGCGCCGGACCGCTGCCTCAGGCAGCTATCCCCAGGCACCCAACGGCGCTTACGTCAGAAATTGGCTGAACACGACCTAGAAAAATTAAGAATCGATCGGGCAACGGGTCCGGGCGCCCTGACGCCGCGGAGGCGGCGCAACTGGCTCGGCTACGCGGGCGTCCTGTTCCTCGTTCTCGCGCTGATCGGCGCCGCTCTCCGGCTCGCTGGGCCGCAGACTGTCGAGACAACTACCGTTACCTCGGTGTACCCATCGCAAAGCTATACGATTTTGAATGCAACCGGCTATGTGGTGCCGCAGCGGAAGGCGGCGGTTGCATCCAAGGCACAAGGGCGGGTCGAATGGCTCGGCGTGCTCGAGGGGACGCCGGTGAAGGAAGGGCAGGTCATTGCGCGGCTCGAGAGTGCGGATGTGGCCGCGGCGCTGGCTCAGGCGCAGGCGCAAGTGAAAGTCGCTCAGGCGAATCTGCAATTGCAGCGCGCCGAACTGGAAAACGCATCGGCTAATCTGAAGCGTTCACTCGTGCTTGCTCCGCACGGCGCAATATCCGCTTCGCAATACGACGCCGACCGCTCCCGTTTCGATAAGGCAAAAGCCTCGATCAACAGCGAGCAAGCGGCCATTCAATCTGCGCAGGCGAATGCACGCGCGGCTCAGGTCGCTGTTGATCAGACGGTGATTCGCGCACCGTTCGATGGCGTCGTGATCGAGAAGCACGCGAACGTTGGCGACAACATCACGCCGTTCTCGTCAGCATCGGACAGCAAAGGCGCGGTCGTCACGATCGCCGACATGAAGACGCTGGAAGTCGAAGCCGATGTGGCGGAGTCGAACATCGGGCATATCGCCGTCGATCAGCCTTGCGAGATTCAACTCGACGCGTTGCCGGATACGCGTTTTGCGGGACGCGTATCGCGCATCGTGCCGACTGTCGATCGTTCGAAAGCCACCGTGCTCGTGAAGGTGCGCTTCGTCGAGCGCGATGAGCGCGTGCTTCCCGATATGAGCGCAAAGGTCGCCTTTCTCTCGAGGCCAGTGCCTGCGGCTCAGAAGAAGGCCGTCGTGGCGGTCCAACCGGCTGCTGTCGTCACGCGCGAGGGCAGAACGGTGGTGTATAGGGTCGAGAACGACAAAGTGCGCGAAGTGCCGGTGGCAACGGGCGAGCGCATCGGCGACTTGGTGGCCGTATCAGACGTCAAGCCTGGCGATACGCTCGTGCTCGCGCCCGGCGACAAGATCAAGAACGGCGCGAGCGTCACTGTGGCGAAAAAATAGCGTGACGACGACGCCATTGATTGAGATCAGCCACGTCGCCAAGTCGTACCGCCGCGGCGTGCAAACGGTACCCGTGCTGACCGACATCACGTTGTCCATCACCGAGGGCGACTTTGTCGCGCTGATGGGGCCGTCAGGTTCGGGCAAGAGCACGTTGCTCAATCTCATTGCCGGCATCGACCGCCCGGACAGCGGCGAGCTGCGCGTCGGCGGGCTCGACATTACCCGCTTGCCCGAGGCGGCGCTAGCGGACTGGCGCGCATCGCATGTCGGCTTCATCTTCCAGTTCTATAACCTAATGCCGGTGCTCTCCGCCTTCGAGAACGTCGAGCTTCCGTTGATGCTCACGCGCCTTTCGCGTGCAGAGCGGCGCGAGCGTGTCGCGATGGTGCTCGACATGGTGAATATGAGCGAGCGCATGAGCCACTATCCGTCGGAGCTATCGGGCGGGCAGCAGCAACGCGTCGCGATCGCGCGTGCGGTCGTGACCGATCCGAAGCTGATTGTCGCTGACGAACCGACGGGTGACCTCGACCGCACGTCCGCGTCCGAAGTGCTGACGATGTTGCAGCGTCTGAACGATCGCCTCGGCAAGACGATCATTATGGTGACGCACGACGCGCATGCGGCGAATGCAGCAAGAAAGCTCGTGCATCTGGAGAAGGGTGAACTCATCGATGCCGAGGCGCGCTGACACATGTATGCGCTCAAGCTGATTCTTCGCAATTCGACGCGCCATCGATTGCGTACCGCGTTGACCGTCCTCGGTTTGACCATTGCCGTGCTCGCATATGGTTTGCTCTATACGGTCGTCGATGCATGGTATGCCGGTGCGGCGGCTGCATCCAACGCGAGGCTCGTCACGCGCAATGCAATATCTCTCGTATTTCCGCTGCCGCTCGCCTATGAGAACCGCATTCGCGGTGTCGAGGGCGTCACGATGGTTGCGCGTTCGAACTGGTTCGGCGGTATCTACCGAGACCCGAAGAATTTCTTTGCGCAGTTCGCCGTATCCGACAACTACCTCGACCTTTACCCGGAGTTCGTCATAACGCCGCAAGCGCGCGCCGACTACCGTCGTGATCGCAAAGGCTGTCTCATCGGACGTCAGCTTGCGACGCAATACGGCTTCAAAGTGGGCGATGTCATTCCCCTCAAGGGCACCATCTATCCGGGCACGTGGGACTTCGTCGTGCGCGGCATCATGGAAGGGCGCGACGAATCCACCATTACGCGGCAACTCGTCTTTCACTGGGAATATCTCAACGAAACGATTCGAAAGACCACGAAGCGCAACGTGGATCAAGTGGGCGTATATGTCGTCGGCATCGACGATCCGGACAAAGGCGCGACGGTTTCGCGTAACATCGATGCGGTTTTCAAGAACTCGCTTGCGGAGACATTGACCGAAACAGAACAGGCCTTCCAGCTCGGCTTCGTGGCGATGTCGAATCAGATCATCGCGGCAATACGCGTAGTGTCCTATGTAGTCATCCTTATTATCATGGCGGTGATGGCGAACGCCATGGCGATGAGTGCGCGCGAACGTACAGTCGAGTATGCGACGCTCAAGGCACTCGGCTTCGGCCCCGCATTTCTCTCCGCACTTGTATTCGGCGAATCGCTCGCGATATGTGCCATTGGCGGCGGCATCGGCATACTTGCCACGCCGCCCGCCGCCGTCGTATTCCAGCATGCGACGGGCGGCGTGTTTCCTGTCTTCAAGGTGTCGCATCAAACGATGCTGTTGCAGGCCGCATGTGCATTCGTGATTGCGCTTTCGGCGGCGATCGTGCCGGCGGTGCAGGCTAGCCGCGTGCGTATCGTCGAAGGCCTGCGGGCGATTGGTTGAGGACATACGGCGATGGCTATTCCTGTCACGTATGTCGCACGCAATCTATGGGCGCGCCGTCTCACGACGCTTCTGACCGCTAGCGGCCTCGCGCTCGTCGTGTTCGTTTTTGCCACCGTGCTGATGCTCGATGCGGGCCTGAAGAAAACGCTCGTCTCGACGGGAGAGCGCGATAACGTGGTGGTGATCCGCAAGGGCGCGGAGACGGAGATACAGAGCTCCGTCGATCGCGCGCAAGCGAACGTGATGGCAATGCATCCGTCAGTCGCAATGAATCGCGATGGTCAGCCTCTCGCGTCGAAGGAGACTGTCGTGCTGATTTCTCTCATCAAGCTCGGCGCGAATACGCCTGCCAACGTAGTGATACGCGGCGTTTCGCCAATGGGTGTCGAATTGCGGCCGCAGGTGAAGCTATCGGCGGGGCGCATGTTCAGGCGTGGATCGTCGGAGATCATCGTCGGCAGCAATATCGCGAAGGGCTTCGCCGGTACACGCATTGGCGATCATTTGCGCTTTGCGCAACGCGATTGGACCGTAGTCGGTCACTTCGATGCAGGCGGCAGCGGCTTCGACTCGGAGATATGGGGCGATGTCGATCAACTCATGCAGTCGTTTCGCCGAACGAGCTACTCTTCGATGGTCGTGCGCCTCGTTCGCAGCGACGCGCTCGAACGCTTCAGGTCCGATATCGACACGGACCCACGCCTCGCGGACGAAGCGAAGCGCGAGCAGGTCTTTTATGGCGACCAGTCGAAGGCGCTGTCGACGTTCATCAACATACTCGGCTTCACTCTTTCGATCATCTTTTCAATTGCCGCGATGATTGGGGCAATGATCACGATGTATGCGTCGGTCGCCAATCGCGTGGCCGAGATTGGAACCCTGCGTGCGCTCGGCTTCAAGCGATTCGACGTGCTGCTCGCGTTCTTGCTGGAGGCGCTGTTGCTCGGCCTCGTAGGCGGCATGGCGGGCTTGTGCTGCGCTTCGTTGATGCAGTTCGCCTCCTTTTCCACGACGAACTTCCAGACATTCTCCGACCTATCGTTCCGTTTCATGCTGACGCCTACCGTCGTATTCCAGACCGTCGTCTTCTCGCTCGTCATGGGCATCGTAGGCGGTTTTCTGCCGGCGCTCAGGGCATCGCGCATGAATATCGTCGATGCGTTGAGAGCGCATTAAACAGGCTTCGAGGGATCACCGTTCTCGTCGGTCTCAGTCGCCTGCGTCGCGAACCGTACGAAAAGGGCGAACGTCTCACCGCCTGCGAAACGGATAAAAAGCGCTCCGTCACCGTTGATGCGGTTGTCGTCCGCGAATTTGCCCGAGTTGCCCTGCATCATATGAATGTCGTGCACGCCGCGGCCAAGGGAGAAGGCGAGCGGCTCACGTGTCGCGTAGTCGTCGAACTTGTCACCGACAGCGAGCACCACCGCTTGTTTATCGTTCTTCGCGCGCTGTATCTGTCCATCGAGAAGGGCGGACATCGTGCTGCCTTTACCATCGGCGGCGATGGGCCTCATTTGATCCAACGGGAAAAGGTTATCGCGTAGATAGTCGAGTCCTTCGCCTTGCGTGCCAGTAGTGAGCGGCGTGAAACCGTGCGATCCCGACATACGCCCGGTTATTCCGAGCTTCGTATCGTTCGTATATTGGTCGCTGCTGTAGGCGAGCACTTCGCTGCCTTCCACGGAACGGATATTGACCGCAACGCGATACGGGGTGCCTGCCGCATCGACAAGAATTTCGTAATGCGGTGAACTGCCGTTAGGGTTCTCTTTGCCATCCGTAATGCGTCCGACGAGCGCGCCGTACACATACTTCGATGTTGCAGGGCGAAAACGTTCGATCATTCTCCAGTCCTTGCGTTGTCGGTTGAGAGCCGCGCCTCCGCCTTCGGGAGAGATTCCCAGCGCGATCGGGAAAAAGTCCCGGCGCGCGCACCGTGCGTCATGCGACTCTTACAAAGTCGGAACAGCTCACGTGTATCTTGACAAAATAATATGACAGGAGACGACGATGAGGAGCAATTCCTGCACATCTAAGCAGGCGCGCTCGCTTACGCTCCGCGCGAGCTATAAGGTGGCGGTCGGCGGCGCGCTCGCGAGCATGACTGCGGCGGCATGGGCGCAAGGGGCGAGCGCGCCGGACGCGGCATCGACTGCGAATACGGAGTTGCCGACCATCGTAGTCATCGGAACGACGCCGCTAGTGGGCGTCGGCACTCCGCTGGAGAAGGTGCCTGCTAATGTCCAAACCATCAAGGGCAGTGAATTGCAATCGCAGCATACGTCCACCACTTCGACCATCGCGGATTACATGCAGAGAAATGTGACGAGCGTGGACACCAACGACGCACAAGGCAATTCTTCCCAAACCGACATTCTCTATCGCGGATTCACTGCTTCTCCTTTGCTCGGAACGCCGCAAGGCTTGTCGGTCTTTCTCGATGGCGTGCGAGTGAATGAACCGTTCGGCGATGTGGTCAACTGGGATCTGATTCCGCAAGCGGCCATTCAGACGATGCAGATCATCCCGGGCTCGAATCCGACGTTCGGGCTCAATACGCTCGGCGGTGCGGTGGCCGTCACGACGAAGAACGGCCGTAGTAACCCCGGCGGAAATATCGATGTAAGCGGCGGATCCTGGGGAAGGAAGGCGGCGCAGTTCGAACAGGGCGGTGCGATAGGCGATCACCTCGACTATTACTTCACGGCAAACATCACGAATGACAACGGCTGGGCCGAGCACAATTCGAGCCGCTTGCGTCAGGCATTCGGGAAACTGCGGTACACCGATGCCGATACCACTGTGTCGGTGTCGATGGGCGGCGCCGACAATACGCTCAGCGGATCGCAAACCATCCCCCGGTCGTTTCTCGACAACTTTCGCCAGGCGTACACCTATCCCGACACGAACGAGAACCAACTCGGCTATATCACGATCAATGCCGAGCGCTATCTGTCGCCCAACGTGGAGCTGAGTGGAAACGTCTATTACCGGCACTATCGCAACAAGAACACGAGCAGCAATGTCAATGACGACTACAACCCGGGCACGGGCGGCGGCGAAAACGATATCGACCTCGTACAGGCGACCAATCAGCAATCGGTCGTACTGACCGACAGTTATGGCGCGAGCCTCCAACTTACACTGCTGAACAAGCTATTCGGCAAAGACAACCAACTTGTTCTCGGCGCGGCAGGCGACTTTGCCAACACCCACTTCACGCAAGCGACACAGCCGGCGGAATTCGCGGACACTCGCGCGACGCTTGGCATAGGCCCGTTCGTTTCCGGCACGAACGCGAGGACGCGCAACGAGAACTGGGGCATCTACTTCGAGAACACGTTCTCCTTCACCGAGCAATGGTCGATGACGCTGGCGGGACGATACAACTGGTCCAAAGCGACTATCGGCGATGAAAGCGGTGTGCAGCCTTTGCTCGACGGAAAACACACGTTCTCGCGTTTCAACCCCGCTATTGGCTTCAACTGGAATCCGACGTCATGGCTTACCGCGTACGCCACGTACAACGAAGGCATGCGCTCGCCCACTGCCATCGAACTCGCTTGCGCGGATCCCAATGCACCTTGCTCTCTACCGAATGACTTCATTGCAGACCCGGACCTCAAGCCGGTGATCTCGCGTACATTCGAAGTCGGTGCGCGCGGCCGGATCGGCAACGCGACAACCTGGAGCGCTGCGGCATACAGCACGACGCTGTCGGATGATATTCAGTTCGTCAGCAGCCAAGGCGCCTCGAGCACGCTCGGGTATTTCCAGAACGTGGGCAAGACGCGTCGCCAGGGCTTCGAGCTTGCAGGCCGGACGCAATGGGGGCCCGTTAGCGTCGGCGCGAGCTATAGCTATGTCGACGCGACTTATCGCTCGACGTGGGTCGAGCATAGCCCCAGCAATTCGAGCGCGGACGGTGACGGCAACATTACCGTGCATTCGGGTGACCGCATTCCCGGCATCCCGTCTAATACGGTGAAGCTTCGCGTCGATTACACGCCGGTCTCGCGTTGGAATGTCGGTAGCAACCTGACATACCGGAGCAATTTCTTCGCGCGCGGGGACGAGAATAATCAGGATGTGAATGGCAGCGTCGCAGGCTACTTCCTGATCGACCTCGATACGACTTATAGCGTGACGAAGCAGTTGCAGATCTATGCAACGGTGAAGAATCTTCTGAACAAGCGCTATGCGAGCTTTGCCATACTCGGCGAGAACGCCTTCAATGGACCTAACCATACATTCAGCGGAACGGATACGACGAATGAACAGTTCCTGGGCGTGGGCGCGCCCCGTGGCATTTGGGTAGGTCTCCGGTACGCGTGGAAGTAGTCTGCAACGCGTTCGGTCGCTGTTTGATAGTGGCGACTCTAGTGAGCCGTGCTATTGTGAGCAGGTCCGAAAGTAACGAACCCGCATGCGCAGCCATCTGATCAATGGCGCAGCCAGATCGGCGCTCGATGCGCAGATCCTGGACTTCGTGTCGAAACACGCGACCTGCTTGCCGGGGCCGCGCTCGTGCATGCGGGTCGGCATCATGAACGAATCCGGGGCGCTCTATCGAATCATTGAAGCGGAAGGCGTGATCGAGATGATTCGTATCGACAAATTTCTACTGCGCATTGGGTGCGCAGAGCAATTTACACACGCATTAGATGCGTTGTATGGCGTTCCTCAGAGTGATTACCCAAAACAAGCGCCGTAGAGCAACGAGTAGCAACGCCTCACGCTCTATACAACGTACCCGCAGTCCCATTCAATGAAAAGACTTCGCCTTCCGGCTTCGATGAGACGTCGGGGCGCCGTGCGACGAGCGGAACGCGTCGCGTGCTTCCAGGCGCGAGATGAAACCAGTCGACTTCCGCATAGTAGTTGGGGTCGTCGACATGTACCCAGCGCGCGAGTCGCGTGGTGGTTATGTCGAGGCACCATCCCGCAGCATGCTTCTCGACATTCACGCTGAGGCCAGGATCTCGGCGGTCTGCAACGCCGAGATCAGGAAAGTGAAAAGCCTCAGACAATACTTCACCTGTGGCGATGTCGCTTAAAACGACGTGAGTCGCATCGTGAGCGCGTGGGCCGAAGCGATAGGCATAGGTCGTATCGAAGAACGCGCCCAAGAGAGCATTCGAGTTGATTCGCTCGACGCCCCGAGCGGGCAACATCATCTCGCACGAACCGCCCGCCACTTTGACTGCGCCATCGCGCAAGCAATTGAGCACCACACGGGCGCGGATGTCGTGTGCCGTTTCGTTCACGAGATGAAGATCGAGCCCGTCGAGGCCTTCGTCCGTGATTAGCACTTGCACCGGCTGAAGCACGCGAGCGAGGCCATGCAAAGAGCTTTTGGGAACGCCGTTTACATCGATGATTCCCCAACCAGCGCCCGGCCGCACATCCAGCAGATTCCATACGATGCCACCGCCACAGGACGAGCCTTTGCGTCGCCATTCCGAAAAGACTGCGCCCATCACGTCGGCGACAACGGCGCGCGACAACGTTAGATACCGCTCAGGGTCTTCGTACCGCAAACGCGCTACGTCGACGCCGTGGACCGTGCGCAAGTAGTGCTCACGCACGTCGTCGAAGTCCCATGCAGCGCCCGGATCGCGCGGCACGCCGGCCTTCCAACGCGGCTCATGCGGTCGCGAGGCGTTCGGCGCGAGCCGCAACGCGGCGTTATCGGGAACATTGGCGAATGCAAGGCATTCGCTTGCAAAGCGAACATCAGCACGGCGCACATCGTCGAAGGAACGCTGATATGCGCCAACGCCGTAGTAGTGCGTGATGCCGCCGCGCGTGCCGAAGGGCATCGACGACGTATCGCCGGGCGCGGCACTCGGTGAGTTCACCAGGTACGGTACGTCGGGACGCATAGCTGCGACGATCGACGGCAATTGTTCCGTAAAGAGCGGTTGCTGATAGGCGTCGAACGGAAGCCCGAGCATGGCCGCTTGCTGATGCACTTCACTTCCGCCGCATAACACGGCGAGCGACGCAAAGCGCCGTGTGCGCGCAAGGAACTGCTCGGCTTCCTGCTGCACGGCGCGCTTAAAGCGCTCGTCAGTCGGGTAATCGAAATTGGCGAAGGCAAAGTCTTGCCAGACCAGAATGCCGTATTCGTCGGCAAGCTCGTAAAACGTGTCTGACTCATAGAGCGTGGTGCCGCTCACGCGAATGATATTCAGTCCCGCGCGACGACATGCGTCGAAGATGGATGCGAGCTTCTCTCGCGATGCATCCAGTGCAACGATATCGGCGGATGTCCAGCACGCCCCGCGCGCAAAGATCGGCACGCCATTCACGACGAGTCGGAAGCCGGCCTTATCCGCACCACGGTCCACTTCAATCGTGCGAAAGCCGACCTCGCCCAAAGAGACGACGCCTGTCGATGCTCCGACGAGTTGCACTTTATAACGCGCAGGTTGTCCGTGCGTATGAGGCCACCATAAGCGCGCTCGTGAAACGCGCACGCGACCGGTCACGGTATGCGCGTCCTTCCAGATCAGCGTGGCCGACGCCTCGCCGCATTGCAGGCGCATATCATCCGGTGCTTGCGCGTGAAAGAACCGCACCGTTAGATCGACGACGCCATCGCCGTCTTCTACACGCGACGCTAGGTCGACTCGATCAATGGATTCAGGCGACTCGCCGATCAATTCCACGGGGCGCCAAGGCCCAGCAGGTTGCACTGGCGGACACCATCCCGGCATATGGCCGAGCAGGGTCGTACGGATGTTGCGCAGCGTTGCGGGTTGCGCAAGCCTCGGACGCCAGCGAGCTCGCCCGCGTTTCGCGGCAAGCGCAGACGTAATCGACCTAAAGCAAAGGTGGAGCGTGGCACTCCCTGTGAATTCGTAGTCGATGTCATGCGCGATGAACATCGAGTCCGACTCCAATAGCTTGCGGTCGTCGATCCAGACTTCGGCTATGGTGGCAAGTCCATTGAAGCGCAGGCGTCGCTTTCCTTCCGCGTGCAGCGTCAGACGATACCAATGGTCCGAGAGCGCGAATGGTTGGGCGAGTGCTTCGTCGTCCACGCCGGCTGCGCGATGCGCGGAAGCAACCGTGCCCGGCACTGGCGCATCGAGCCACTTCAAGCTAGCGTCGAGCGCCATGGGCGTCGTATATGCGCCCGCAGGCGTGCTGGCGCATTGCCACCCTGCGTCCAGGTGGCGAGGCGCGAGCGGGGAGCCATTCATATCACAGCCTTTGGGGATGAATGAGAACCTGTGCCGCGTCGACGCGCGGCACAGGTTCTAAAGAAGAAGCGAGGCGAGCGGCTCGATCACTTTCTCGTACGCCGCTTCGAGTGAGTCCAGGCAGTCGCTGCATGAGTCCGGACGCGAACGCATGCGTGCCCGCGCGAGCCGGAACTGCATTACCATCGCTTCGCTGGCAATGGCCTGTGCGTTGCTCCGAATGTCCTCTGGAATGGTTACGCCATTCTCACTCAACCAGGTCATATATTTCGACAGCAATTCGAAGTTCGAACCTAGCTGGCGCATGACGTTGAACGTGTACAGATGGTAATAGGCGACGTCGCGTTCGAGGAGTCTCTGCAAATGCTCGGGGAATTCAGTGCGCCATTGCGTGATGGGATTCGCGCCCGGCCGATCTACGAGACGCAGCTTGAGTAGTTCGAGCGAACGTTGCACCAATGCTTGTCCCTCGAGCGGCGGCCTCGCGCGCTTGACGAATTCGACGTACGGAAATAACGCAAGCACATCGCTCGCGAGATCCGGCATCAATCGAAAGACGCCGTCATAGTCCTCGCCCGATAGCGCGAAATAGCCCGCGTTATGAAAATACGTGAGGCGTTTTGCTTGGGCGTCGATCGAGTCGATCGCGATAGTCGTCTTCGAGTGCGTCTGACGATAAGCGGTGGCGCGCGTATCGGGCAGATAGTGCGCGTCGACTTCGGCGACCACTACATGCCCGCGTTTGGTCTGCTCGCAGACGTGTGCTTCGAGCGTATCGTAAATGGCGAGCTCTTGCGCTTGCAGGCCGTAAAGCCTGCCGATATCGTCGAGAGAGAATTTTGGAAACGTGAACTGGTCTCCCTCGAACGCTTGCGTCACCGTGAAGCCGAGCGCCGCGTGCGGATCACAGCCGAAGTGATGCAATAGCTCGATCCACAAATCGACATAGCAATTGGTTTCGAGCCAGACGCGCTCGCCGCGATGCAATGCATGGCGGCTTGCTTCGTCGTCCGCGCCAGTCAACGCTTCTGCAGGCGAGCGCGCGTTCATGCGTCTCGACCCATGTTGGCAAGGCCATTGGAGATGATCGGCGCTGCATCTCCCCAAAGCAATTCACGCACGGGCGCAGGCCATGCCTTGACATCGAGACCGTGATGGCGGAACAGGGCCAGCGTGGTGCGCTCCATGCCGAAGCCGACGCATGCCGTATGCGCGACGGCGTCGTCTGCCTGACGGATGTTCCACAACTCGCCGAAGTGTTCCATGTGATAGTTGAACGACAGGCATGCGGTCGGACGGTCTGGCGTCGCGACAGGAACGAGCAGTTCGAACTTCAATTGCTGCGCGCGCTGGCTATCCGCGACGATCTTGCCGCCGCGCCCGAAGAAAGGATCGTTGGCGAGATCGATTTCGAACGGCAACTGCAAGAGATTCACGAGCAGCGAGCCACGTTCGATCCATTTCTGGCGGAATGCCATGACCTGTTCCGGACTGCCGACGCGAATATATTCGCGCATGCGGAACATTTGCATGCGGCCCGGATCGATGGACGGCTCATGACGGAAGCAGTAGGAGAATGCGTCGAACGTCGCGCCGTCCTTCGCGAGGTTTCCGCGTTTGGCAACGAGCGGATAGATTGGATAGCAGGCGGCCGGGGTGAGTACGAGGCGAGTGGGTTTCTGCTGGTCCATCCATTCGTCGGAGCGTTCCTCCTCTTCGCCGATATGAACGATTTTTTCGAGCGCTTCCAGCAGGCGATGATGCCCGCGATCGCTGCCCTGGAACGAATGAATCGTACCGGCGAGATTCGGGAAGCTCTTCAGATACTCACTGTCTTCAAAGTCGCGGCGGCGCATGGCGGGCGGAAAACGCAGTACTTCTGCGTGCTGGTCCGCGCCCAGCAACGTAATCGCCTGATTCAGTCGTTCGACGATATCTTCGAAAATCGCACTGCGGCCATAGAGTCCGTCTTCGCCGGTATCGATGAGAATGCCCGCTTCGATCAGGCGGTCCCGCAACGTGACGTCCGACTTGTCGTAGTGTGTTTGCGTCGCGTTCGATTGGGTTTGCGCGGTTGCTTCGGCCGGCACGAGCGCGGCTTGTTCCGTCGGCATGTTCATGGTTAAAGGTCCCCGGTTGCGGCGCGCTGCGCGAGCAGCAGATTCGCCGTGTTCAATTCAATGCGGTCGTTGCTGATCATGAGCGGCGCGGAATGCAGGTCGCGCAAGTGCCGCCCCACGCTAAAAGGCGTGTCGTTTTTATAGCCGGCCATTCCACAGATCATCAGCGTCTCTTGCACCACATGCACCGCCGATTGTGAAATCGAGAGCTTGAGCATGTTGAGGTCCGATGCAAGGCCGATGGATGCGGTGAGCGGCGCATCGATGTCGTCTGCATGGCTTGCCTGACGTATCACACGTTCTCGCTGCGATGCTTCCACCGCCGCGAGCGATTCACGCAGGCGCGCCTGCATCATGCGAATGAGCGTGACGGCCTGTGCGAGCCGCGACGCCGACGGCGGCAACGCACCCGGCTTTCCACGCGCCTGATTGCGAAAGAATTGATGCGCGCGATTCACTGCATCCGCTGCAATGCCGATCCATACCGACGACCACAGCGTATGCGATACAGGCAGCATGCTTTCGTCGGCGATCTTTGAAAACGGTACGGGGAGAATCTGCTCTGCAGTCCCGCTTGCGACGAGCCGATGGCCCTCGCTGCATGTGCCGCGCATGCCGAGCGTGTCCCATGTGCCGCGCTGTTCGAGCGTACAGGTCTCGCGCGGCGCGACGATCAGTACCTGATCAGAGGGCGGGGCATCGGGATGACGGCGTGCGGTAACGAGAATGCAGTCGGCGTACTTGCCATATGAGATCGTCGGCGCGAGCTTCTCGATCGTGAACGCGCCATCGACGAGATCGACCGCGCACGCGCTCGTTCGCATATTGCCGCCGATCGTCTCCTCAGAGGTCGCGGAGGCGAGCAGCAATTGCTCGCTCACCATGCGTGTGAGGAAATCGCGCTGCCACTGCACATTCGCGCCGTGATCGACGATGCAGATCACCTGGCTCTGATGCATCGCATAGATCATGGCGGCGGACGCGCAGCCTTGCGCGAGCGTTTCGCACAGGCGAGCGACGCCTGAAAGCGAGAGGCCGTCGCCACCATGAATCACGGGCACCATGGCGGAGAAAAGCCGTTCGTCACGCATCGCGGCGACGGCCTCTGCGGGAAAGCGCGCTTCTTTGTCGACGGCGCTCGCGTGTTTCGCTGCAATCGCGGCGACGCGACGCGCGGCTTCGAGCAACTCAGTCTCGCTACGGGCGCCTGCGCTGCGATCGAGTTCGGCCAATTGCGACGCCTCGGCTTCCTGCGCGGCGGCGTTCATGCTGCCGCCTGCTGACGACGAAGTTCCTCCACGGCGGCCGCGAGCGAATCCACGCTGGAAAAGAGCCGGCGCGTAAGCATGTGGTCCGGGATTTCGACGCCGAACTCATCTTCGATCGCAAGCATCACGTGAACCGTGGCAAGCGAAGAAAGACCGGCGGCATAAAGATCGTCGCTGTCGGAAAGGGTATCGATGGGCACGTCGAGGCGTGCGAATTCGGAAAGGATGCGGCGCAATTCAGTTTTCATTATGTCTGGTCCCTTGTACCTGGCCAACGGTGCGACCGGCCAGTTAGGCGCTCAAGGGCATTCCCCTCAACGAACGCCATTTACGTTATTCAAACCGGGGCGTACGGGCGGCGGTGTATTCGCTCAATGAATGTCATTCGATCCACTGAACCCTCGCACTCGCCATCGAGGTTGTTTGATCGTATTTAACGGATTCCGCGGGGTGTACGTCCGTGCGATGGCGCACGGTGCCTTCGATGAGCGATGTCTTCGTCCTTGCGAAAGCGCTGTCTGTAATCAAACAGAAAGTCAGCGGTCCAAAGGGCGTTGATCAGAAGCATGCTTTGCATACGGGCGAGGGGAACGAGCACGAAACCTGCTCTAGGTCTCTCGGCGGTTCGGAAGGCGGCTCGTCGGCGGGTGTATTTGAACTCGCCACCGGCTCCGTCTTCTATCGCGAATTGCATGATGCGTGCTGCATGCCGCATAAAGAATGCAAAGAATCGACAGAAGCAGGCGCGTGACAATCAACCTCGACAAACGGAGCAAACGAGATGAGAACGAGCAGACTGGCAGGGCTGATCGCGTTGGCGGCCAGCATGGCGCTGGCCTCGGGCAGCGCAATGGCGCAGGCGGGCGGCAATGGCAACGGCGGCTCCGGCGGCGGCAACGCGCACGGGGCTGCGACCGCCGGGCCGACGGTGGGCGGAGACAATACGTCCGCACCGGGAAGCACGCACAAGGGCGGCTTCCATTTCAAGCACAAGAAGAAGGCGAAGCCTGCCGATACGACGCCGCAGTAGCCCCCGGGCCGAGCGCGGCGAGTCAGACCGCCGCGCTTTCGGCGTCGATATCGTCGGTGCCGAGACGCGAGAAGATGTCGCACACGGCACGCATCTCCGCTTCGTCGCGAATGCTGACGATGACTCGCGTCACCGTGCCGAGGCTTTCAGCGTGGCCGGCCACATCGCGATCACGAAAGTCCGGAAGAATGTCGGCGCATGGCGATTCGGCGCCGATCGTGTCGTCCTCGAAATACGGCGCATAACCGGCATGTTCGGCGGTGATCCATTGCGTGGGCGAACTGGCGCTGAGCGCGATCGACATCTGGATCTCCGCGTGGGGCTCCACGCAGGCCACGCGGATACGGTCGCCCGCAATGCCTTCGGCGCGCAGGTCTTCAAGTGCTTCGTCCAGCTTGCGCGGGCCGCAGAACGCCCCGGTTACTTCACGCATCATTGCTCGTCTCCTTGCCGTCCCGTATTGCTGATGCATAGCCCGCCAGATCATAGGAGGGGATGCGGACTGCCGGCCGCCCCGCGATCGCGCTAGTTCGCGCCTTAATGTTGGATGCAATTCACTGCGGCGGCCGAGATCCGCATCTGTCGATAGCTCGCGCGTGCGCGGAAGATGGCGAATCCAACGGATGCGGACATGGGATTCACGAGCCCCGAGAGAAAGCGAACAAGAGATGTGCGGTAGGGTCAGGAGCACATGGCGTTCACTTCATGCAGTACGTGAACTCTACGCCCCAACTTTCGGCATTTCAATGCGTAGTTTCAGACATCCATTACCGTCGTAACGATTGCACTTTGCATACAAGCGCGGCGGCAGAGGGCGCATGGCTGGTGTGCAATAGTCATCGTACAAGCGGGTCTGCGCCCTATAATGGGCCATTGGCCTTTCTACGACCGGTTCACTCATGTCTCCTGCACTCGCGCCTGGCGCGCTTCGCCGTTCCCGCAATCTCACCGAGGAGGTCGTCGCCGAACTGTCCGAGCGGATTCGCAGCGGGGCGCTTCAGCCCGGCGACAAGCTGCCCACTGAATCCGAGATCATGGCGCAGCTCGGCGTGAGCCGCACCGTCGTGCGCGAGTCGATTTCGCGGCTGCAGGCGGCGCGGCTCGTGCAGACGCGGCATGGCATCGGCACGTTCGTGCTGGAGGCGGGCGACCATGACCGATTCCAGATTGAAGCCGCCGGCGACCTGACCATCCGCGACGTGATGGCGATCCTCGAACTGCGCATCAGTCTCGAAGCGGAGGCCGCAGGGCTGGCGGCGATGCGCCGCACAGACGAGAACCTAGCGCAGATGCGTCGCGCGCTGGATGAGTTCGAACGGCACATCGCTTCCGGCACGGAAAACGCCGTTGCAGCGGACGTCGCATTCCATCTCGAACTGGCGAAGGCAACCGGCAACCGCTACTTCCACAGCATCCTGAGCCAGCTCGGCAATACGATCATTCCGCGCACGCGAGTGAATTCGGCCGCGCTCGCGCACAATGATCCGGGCAGTTACCTCGACCGCGTGAATCGCGAGCACGAGGATATCTACGATG
Source organism: Caballeronia sp. BCC1704 (assembly GCF_902833455.1). Taxonomy (NCBI): domain Bacteria; kingdom Pseudomonadati; phylum Pseudomonadota; class Betaproteobacteria; order Burkholderiales; family Burkholderiaceae; genus Caballeronia; species Caballeronia sp. BCC1704. The sequence continues at coordinate 581,732 of NZ_CADFFT010000005.1, forward strand.
CAATCGAGCGCCGCGATCCGGAGGCGGCGCGCGCCGCGATGCGCATGCACCTCTCGAACAGCCGCGAGCGGCTGCGGCGTGCGCAAGAGGTGTCGGCGAAGACTTCAGACGCCGGCTGACACCGAGTACTCCGGCTTTCCTGTCTGTAAGGCGAGACTCTTGCTGTTCGCGTTTTGCATGCTGCATGCCGCATGCATGCGTCTGCATGCAAAAAGCAAAGTATCGACCGAACCTTATCGAAAGGAGAAGCACGGATGCACTGGATCGACCCTGACTGCTTGCCGCAAACGCGCGGTACGGTCACGCGATTTCTGCTCAATCCCCACGGCGAGCTCGACGGATTCATTCTGGACGACTCGCGGCAAATTCATTTCCCGCCGCATCTGTCGAAGCAATTGGCGCGCAACGTGAAGATCGGCGATGCCGTCACGGTGCGCGGCATCAAGCTGCGTGGCGCGGACATGATCGCGGCCGTCGCCGTCATGACGAAGGCGGGCCGCACTATCCTCGACGAAGGCCCGGACTCGGACGGCAAGCATCATCCGCCCGAAGTCGAAATGCGCCAGATGGAAGCGTCGGGCGAAGTGCTGATCGCGCTCCACGGTCCGAAAGGCGAGCTGCGCGGCGCCCTGCTGGACGACGGCACGTCGCTGCGCATGCCGCCGCACGCGGCCGAGGCGCTGTCGGACTATCTGACGCCGGGCGCCCACGTGCATGCGTGGGGATATGGCGTGAAGAACCGGCTCGGCCGGACCATCGAAGTCGACGAGATCGCTCATCTGGTCGACGAAAACGCCGGGGAATAAGCGCCTGGGCGCGATGCGTCAGCGCGCTTCGAGTTCGTCGAACTGGATCTCGCCGCCCTTCATGACCAACGGTATCCGCTCGCCCTGTCCCAGCATGCAGGAAATGTCTTCGAGCGGATTGCCGTCCACCACGATCATGTCGGCCCACGCGCCCGGCGCGATGCAACCGAGCTTCCCGGGCAGGCCGAGCACTTCGGCGGCCGTCGTCGTGGCGGCCGCGAGCGCCGCCGCATTGCCGAGCACGTCGGATCGAATGCGAAATTCATCGCTTTGCAGCCGCTGCGAAGGTCCGAGCAAGTCCGAGCCGAACCCCATCTTCACGCCTGCCTCGCGATAGATTTCGAGCGATCGCAGACCCGCCTCGCGCACATCCTCGATCTTCGCGACGCTTTCCTCGCCGAGACCGTACTGCGCGCCCTCCGACGCCAGCGCTTCGTAGGTGACGAGCGTCGGCACCACGTAGGCGCCGTGTTCGGCCATCAGCTTCGCGGTGGGCGCATCGATCAGGTTGCCGTGCTCGATCGTGCGCACGCCCCAGCGCACGACTCGCGCGATGGCATCCGCCGTGTACGCGTGCGCCATCACATACGTATTGCGGGCGCGCGCTTCCTCGACGATGGCACGCACTTCGTCCTCCGCATAGCCGTATGCGCCGACAGGATCGGTAGGCGATGCCACGCCGCCCGACGCCATGATCTTCAGATGATCGGCGCCCATCTGCAATTCCTCGCGCGCCGCGCGGCGCACCTCGTCCACGCCGTCCGCGACGCGCGCGAGCGCGCCCACGCGCACGCAGCATCCGCACGGCGCGCTGTCGCCCATATAGTCGGACCGGGCGCGCATATCGCCGTGGCCGCCGGTCTGGCTGAGCGCGCGTCCGGCAACGAAAAGGCGCGGTCCCACGGCCAGGCCACTTTCGACCGCGAGTTTGTGCGGGTGGCCCGCGCCGCCGGCATCGCGCACGGTGGTGAAGCCGCGCCGCAACATGCCGCGCATGATCGGCACTGAGCGCAGCGTGACGAGCACATTGGGCATATGGACCTGCTGCGACAGATTCAATTGCACGGCCACGACATGCACGTGCAGGTCGATGAGCCCCGGCATCAACGTCTTGCCCTTGAGATCGATGACGCGCGATGACGCGCTCTTCAGCGGCTTGTCCGATATCTCCTTGACGACGCCGTTCTCGACGAGGACGTGATGCGCGTCGAGCACTTCGGCTCTCGCGGGATCGAGCAGGGCGGCGTTCTGGAAAAGGATGCTTTGCACGGGTGAGTCTCCGGGGAAAACTTGCATTCGGCGTTATGTATTCAATCGAATGTATTCAATACTTGGCGGCGTGCGTGACCGATGCCACGTCTTCCGCCTCGCCCGCTGCAATGTCTTCGAGCGAGCGTCCTCGCGTCGGCACGCCCATCACCACGACCGCCAGCGCGCCGAGCAGCAGCACGACGGTCGTCGCGCCGAACACGCCCGCGAAGCCGGAGATGGGATACAGATAGCCGACGAGAATCGGCGAGACGATTGCGCCGATCCGGCCGATGGCCGACGCCGTGCCCGCGCCGGTCGTCCGCACGGCGGTCGGAAAGACTTCGGCCGTGTATGCATAGACGCCGGCATACGTGCCGTTCATGAAGAACGACAGGCAGATGCCCGCCAGCATGATCTCGCCGTTGGTGCTCGCGAACGCCATGCCGAGCGCGCAGGCACCGCCGCACAGCATGTACGAGGCGATCGTCGCTTGCCGGCCGATGCGTTCGTTCAACCATGCCGCCGTGAAGTAGCCCGGCACTTGCGCGACGTACATCGCGAGCGAATAACCGAAGCTGCGCGTGATGCTCATGCCGTGCTGTACCAGCAGGCCGGGAATCCATGTGAAGAACGCGTAATAGCTGAACGTGATGGAGAGTCACATCAGCCAGGTCTTGACCGTGATGCGCGCCTGCCGTCCTGCCCACAGCGCGCGGAAGTTCGCGACGAGCGTGCCGGTGGGCGCGGGCGGCGCGCCGGTCGGACCGACGGCTGCGGCAGCCGGTAGCGCGATGCCTTGCCGCGCGAAATCCGCTTCGATGTCGGCGAGCACGCGGTCGGCGTCGTCGTGACGCTTGCGGCTTTCGAGCCAGCGCGGCGACTCGGGCAGCGAGCGGCGCCACCACAAGAGCATGACCACGGGAAGCGCCGTGATGAAGAGCACGGTGCGCCAGCCCGAGGGAAACGCCGGAACGACGAAATAGCCGAGCAGCGCGGCCGCGACGAAGCCGAACGAAAAGAAGCCGGCGAGCGCGCCCGTGAAGACGCCGCGATAGCGTTTCGCGACGAACTCCGCGAGATATGGCGCGATGATCGCGCTTTCCGCGCCCGTGCCCATGCCAGCGACGATGCGCGAGGCGAGGAACGTGGGCCACGAATCGGTCATCGCGCTGACGACAGACGCGACGCTGTAGAGCAGTAGCGCATACATCATCACCTTGCGCCGGCCGATCGAATCGCCGAGCGTGCCCGCGAACAGCGCGCCGAAAAAGTAGCCGATAAAGTTGCCGCTGCCGAGGACGCCTGTCTGCACGCTGGTCAGCGCCCAGTCGTGCCGCAGCACCGGGAGCACGAACGCGACCGCTGCGGCGTCCATGGCATCGAAGGCATAGCCGAAGCCGCCCATCATCAAGAGGCGCCAATGAAAGCGTCCGAAAGGAAGACGTTCGATGCGCGCGGATACATTCGACACAGGGCTCTCCAGGCAGGCGACGATCCGCTCATTCTAGGGCGCGTGCATCTTCAACCATATTTATAATCGTGATCCCATCCATTGACGGACTGAATGGTTCATGAGCTTCCGTACGCTTGACCTGAATTTGCTGAAAGTATTCGAAGCATTGATGACCGAAGGCGCGGTCACGCGGGCAGCCACCAAGCTGTCGCTCACGCAGCCGGCCGTCAGCAACGCGCTCGGCCGGTTGCGCGAGGCCTTCGGCGACCCGCTCTTCGTGCGCCACGGCGCGGGCGTCGCGCCGACTCAGCGCGCGATGGCGTTGTGGGGGCCCATCGGGGAGTCGCTCGCCCGCATCCGCGGCGCGCTCGACGAGCAGACCTTCCTTCCATCGCTCGCCGACGTGAACTTCAGCCTGTCGATGTCCGACTACGTCGCGGGCATCGTCATGCCGCGACTCATCACGCGCTTCGGTAAGACTGCGCCCGGCGTGCGTTTTCATACGGTGCCAAACATCCTGCTCGATGCGCCCGCGCTGCTGGAGGGCAATCGCGTGGATTATCTGATCGGCGTCTATGTGAACGAAACGCTGCCGCCGGCGCATATTCGCTCGCGTTCGCTGTGGACCGTGGATTATGGATGCATCATGCGGCGCGATCACCCGCTCGCCGAAGCGGGCAGGCTGACGACGCGACGCTTTCTGAACGCGCGTCACGTCGATGTCAGCCTCGCGGGGCAGACGCAGCCCACGTTCGATACCTTTCTCGCGTCACGCGGACTGCGGCGCAATCTCGTCGCGACGGTGAACCATTACACCGTGGCGTGCGACATGATCCGCGCGAGCGATCTGATCGGCGTACTGCCGAGCGATCTGTGCGAAAGGGCGGCGGCAAGCGGCGAACTGGTCAGCGTGCGCGCGCCGCTGGAGGCGCCGGATCGCGTCATCAGCCTCTTCTGGCATCAGCGCAACGAAACGCTGCCGGCGCACCGTTGGCTGCGCGAGCAACTGGTCGATATGTTCGCCGCGCCGCAACTGGCGGCGCCCGCAAGCGGCGGCCGGCGCAAGACATCGGCGAGACGAAACGGGCGGACTTCCACACGCCCGGTCGCCTGATGTCTTTGGTCTTTTGCATGCATTGTTCATTATTGCCAGCCAGTCAATTCGTTTCCGGCCGCTTTATCGTCATGCGGGAGATGTCTACATTGGCGACGTGGCGCTTCGACGCGGTGAGCCGAACGCCAATTCCATCTTCATGGTATTCAATATTCCAAGGAAACGATCATGAGCAAGCTCGCAGGCAAAGTGGCCGTCGTCACGGGTGCATCGAAGGGTATCGGCGCTGCCATCGCCAAGGCGCTCGCGGCCGAAGGCGCATCGGTGGTGGTGAACTACGCAAGCAGCCGGAATGGCGCGGACGCGGTCGTGGCCGATATCGTCGCGGCTAACGGCAAAGCGATCGCCGTCGGCGGCGACGTGTCGAATGCAGCGGACGCCAAAGGCATCGTGAATGCGGCGGTGGAAACCTATGGCCGCCTCGATATCGTCGTGAACAACTCGGGCATCTATGAGTTCTCGCCGATCGAGGAGATCACCGAAGAGCATTTCCATAAGCAGTTCAATGTGAACGTGCTGGGCCTGCTACTCGTGACGCAGGCCGCTTCGAAGCATCTGGGCGAAGGCGCGAGCATCATCAACGTGAGCTCGGTCGTGAGCCGCATCACGCCGCCCGCGAGCGCGGTCTATAGCGGCACCAAAGGCGCCGTCGATGCAATCACGGGCGTGCTGGCGCGCGAACTCGGCGCGAGGAAGATTCGCGTGAACTCGATCAATCCCGGCATGGTAGCGACCGAAGGCACGCATACGGCGGGCATCATCGGCTCGGAGATGGAAACGGGCATCGTCGCTCAAACGCCGCTCGGCCGGCTGGGAAATCCGGACGATATCGCGTCAGTCGCGGTGTTCCTCGCATCGGACGATGCGCGCTGGCTGACGGGCGAGAGCATCATCGCGAGCGGCGGGCTGCGCTAACACGGCTTCTCGCGCTTCTCAATAGGGAGCAGCGAATCGGCGGCGCAGCGAGCCTTGCGATGCATCGCGCGCCGCCTCGAGCGGCTACTCGGACACGCTATCCCGAGGATCGGGCACGCGCACGAAGCCTTCGAACAGCACGCGCGCGCTGCGGCTCATGATGGCCTTCTTGACTGACCATTCATCGTTCGCTTCGACCGCTTCCGCGCCGACGCGCAACGTCCCGGACGGATGACCGAAGCGCACCGACTGACGCGCGCCGCCGCCCGCCGCGAGATTGACGAGCGTGCCGGGAATCGCGGCGGCCGTGCCGATGGCGACAGCGGCGGTGCCCATCATCGCATGATGTAGCTTGCCCATCGACAGCGCACGCACGAGGACATCGATATCTTCCGCGCCGATGCGCTTGCCGCTCGACGCGACATACTCCGCCGGACGCGCGACGAACGCGATCTTGGGCGTGTGCTGGCGTTGGGCAATCTCATCGAGGCTCGTGATAAGGCCCATGCGCAGCGCGCCGTATGCGCGGATGGTTTCGAAGCGCGTCAATGCCGGGTTGTCGCCGTTGATCGCGTCCTGAAGCTCGGTGCCCTTATAGCCGATGTCTTCTGCATTCACGAAGATGGTCGGGATGCCCGCGTTGATCATCGTTGCCTTGAAGGTGCCGATGCCTGGCACTTCGAGATCATCGACGATATTGCCTGTGGGGAACATTGCGCCTTGCGCGCCTTCTTCCTCCGCTGCGGGATCGACGAATTCGAGTTGTATTTCTGCGGCCGGAAACGTCACGCCGTCCAGTTCGAAGTCGCCCGTTTCCTGCACGGCGCCCTTCGTGATCGGCACATGCGCGATGATCGTCTTGCCGATGTTCGCCTGCCAGATACGCACGATCGCGATGCCGTTGTCCGGCACGCGCTCAGCATCGATAAGGCCGCTCGTGATGGCAAACGGTCCGACCGCCGCCGAGAGATTGCCGCAGTTGCCGCTCCAGTCGACGAACGGCTTGTCGATCGACACTTGCCCGAAGAGATAGTCGACATCGTGATCGGGCCGCGTGCTCTTCGACACGATGACGGTCTTGCTCGTGCTCGACGTCGCGCCGCCCATGCCGTCGATCTGCTTGCCGTACGGGTCGGGGCTGCCGATCACGCGCAACAGCAGCGCATCGCGCGCGGGTCCCGCCACGCGCGCCGCTTCGGGCAGATCGTTCAGGCGAAAGAAAACGCCCTTGCTGGTACCGCCGCGCATGTAGGTCGCGGCGATCTTGATCTGAGGTGCGTATGCCATGTGATTCCTTGGTTGGATGCAGCGTGCCCGATCAGGCCGCTGCCTTCGCTGATTCGAGGAAGTCCTGAGCGAAGCGTTGCAACACGCCACCGGCTTCGTAGATCGAGACTTCTTCCGCGGTATCGAGGCGGCACGTCACCGGCACTTCCACGCGCTCGCCATTCTTGCGATGAATGACCAGCGTGAGATCGGCGCGCGGCGTGCGCTCGCCGATCACGTCATAAGTCTCGGTGCCGTCTATGCCGAACGTCTGTCGATTCATCCCCGGTTTGAATTCAAGCGGCAACACGCCCATGCCGATCAAGTTCGTGCGATGAATGCGCTCGAAGCCTTCGGCGACGATCGCCTCGACGCCCGCGAGCCTCACGCCCTTCGCGGCCCAGTCGCGCGACGAGCCTTGCCCGTAATCCGCACCCGCGATGATGATGAGCGGCTGCTTGCGTTCCATATACGTTTCGATGGCTTCCCACATGCGCGTCACCTTGCCTTCAGGTTCGATGCGCGCAAGCGAGCCTTTCTTCACTTCCCCATTCACAACTGCCATCTCGTTGATGAGCGTGGGGTTCGCAAACGTCGCGCGCAACGCCGTCAGATGATCGCCGCGATGCGTCGCGTATGAATTGAAGTCCTCTTCGGGCAAGCCCATTTTTGCGAGGTATTCACCGGCCGCGCTCGTTGCGAGGATCGCATTGGACGGCGAGAGATGGTCCGTCGTGATGTTGTCGCCGAGCACCGCGAGCGGGCGCATGCCTTTGAGCGTTCGTTCGCCTGCGAGCGCGCCTTCCCAATACGGCGGACGGCGAATATAGGTGCTTTGCGGGCGCCAGTCATAGAGCGGGCTGATTGACTCATTGCTCGCGGCGTTCAGCGCGAACATCGGCTCGTAGATCTTGCGGAACTGCTCGGGCTTCACGCTCTGTCTGACGATATCGTCGATCTCTTCATCGCTCGGCCAGATGTCCTTCAGATAGACAGGCTGCCCGTTCTTGCCGATACCGAGCGCATCGCGTTCGATATCGACGCGTATGGTCCCCGCAATCGCATACGCGACGACGAGCGGCGGCGACGCGAGAAACGCCTGCTTCGCATACGGATGAATACGTCCGTCGAAATTGCGATTGCCGGAGAGCACGGCGGTGGCGTACAGATCGCGATCGACGATCTCTTGCTGAATGGCGGGATCGAGCGCACCGGACATGCCGTTGCACGTCGTGCATGCGAACGCGACGATGCCGAAGCCGAGTTGTTCGAGTTCGGGCAACAGGCCGGCTTTGTGCAGATACAGTTCGACCACTTTAGAACCGGGCGCGAGCGACGACTTCACCCACGGCTTGCGCGTGAGCCCTTGCGCATTCGCATTGCGCGCGAGCAGCGCGGCTGCAATCACGTTGCGTGGGTTGCTCGTGTTCGTGCAGCTCGTGATCGCCGCGATGATGACCGCGCCATCCGGCATCTGCCCGGGCGTGTTCTCCCATTCGCGCGCGATGCCGCGGGCCGTGAGCTCAGACACCGGCAAGCGTCGATGCGGATTCGACGGACCCGCCATGTTGCGCACGACGGTGGAAAGATCGAAGCGCAGCACGCGTTCATATTGCGCATGCGCGAGCGAATCGGCCCACAGGCCAGTGGTTTTTGCATAGTGCTCGACGAGACTCACTTGCTTCTCGTCGCGGCCGGTCAGGCGCAGATAGTCGATCGTGCGCTCGTCGATATAGAACATCGCCGCCGTCGCGCCGTATTCGGGCGCCATGTTCGAGATCGTCGCGCGGTCGCCGAGCGTGAGGCTCGATGCGCCTTCGCCATAGAACTCGAGGTATGCGCCGACCACTTTCTCTTTGCGAAGGAACTCGGTGAGCGCGAGCACGATATCGGTGGCCGTGATGCCCGGCTGGCGCATGCCGCTCAACTCGACGCCGACGATATCCGGCAGCCGCATCCACGACGCGCGGCCGAGCATGACATTCTCGGCTTCGAGGCCGCCCACGCCGATAGCGATGACGCCGAGCGCATCGACGTGAGGCGTGTGACTGTCGGTGCCGACGAGCGTATCCGGATAGGCGAGGCCATCGATCGCATGAATCACAGGCGACATCCGCTCCAGATTGATCTGGTGCATGATTCCGTTGCCCGGCGGAATCACTGCAACATTTTTGAATGCCTTCTTGGTCCAGTTGATGAAATCGAAGCGATCCTCGTTGCGCCGGTCTTCGATGGCGCGGTTCTTCGCGAACGCATCTGGATCGAAGCCGCCGCATTCCACGGCGAGCGAATGATCGACAATCAACTGCACGGGCACGACGGGATTCACTTGCGCCGGATCGCCGCCCTGATCCGCGATGGCATCGCGCAGGCCCGCGAGATCAACGAGTGCCGTCTGCCCGAGGATGTCGTGACAGACGACGCGCGCGGGAAACCACGGAAAATCGCGTTCGCGCTTTCTTTCGATGAGTTGCATCAGCGATGCATCGAGGATCGCCGGGTCGCAGCGGCGAACCAGATTCTCGGCGAGCACGCGCGACGTGTAGGGCAGCGTGTCATACGCGCCCGGCGCGAGGGCTTCGACGGCTGCACGCGCATCGAAGTAGTCGAGCGAGAAGCCGGGGAGGGGTTTGCGGTTTGCGCTATTCATTGCGGGGTCTCGGTCATTGCATGGTCTTTGACATGCCACGCTCGAAGGGTCATGCAAAAGGGCAACCCTTCATTCGAAGATTCGGGCTATTGTAGGCGCCGCCGGCGCGCGACTCGGTAAAGGCATCACCGAATCGAGCGCCGGGCTGAGACGGGGCGTTCAGCGAAGCATCACGAACGCTTTGGCAGCGGCACGAATTCGAGGTTCTCCGGTCCCGTGTAATTCGCGCTCGGCCGGATGATCTTGTTGTCGATGCGTTGCTCGATGATGTGCGCGCTCCAGCCCGACGTACGCGAGATGACGAAGAGCGGCGTGAACATCGCGGTCGGCACGCCCATCATGTGATACGACACCGCGCTGAACCAGTCGAGATTCGGGAACATCTTCTTCGCGTCCCACATCACCGTTTCGAGGCGTTCCGCGATATCGAAGAGCTTGGTGTTGCCCGCTTCTTTCGACAGCGACTTCGCGACTTCCTTGATGACCTTGTTACGCGGATCGGAGATCGTATAAACCGGATGCCCGAAGCCGATCACGACTTCCTTGTTCTCCAC
>NZ_CADFFT010000006.1:0-130917 GCF_902833455.1 Caballeronia sp. BCC1704
CGAAAAAGTGAAGGCCGAATTCGGCATGCCGGTCATCACCGACGTGCACGAGCCTTGGCAGGCCGAGCCGGTTGCACGAGTCGTGGACGTACTGCAATTGCCCGCGTTTCTCGCGCGACAGACCGACCTCGTCGTTGCGCTCGCGAAGACCGGAAAGCCGATCAACATCAAAAAGCCGCAATTCCTGAGCCCGTCGCAAATGCGACACATCGTCGAGAAATTCCGGGAGGCGGGCAACGATCAGCTCATTCTCTGCGACCGGGGCGCGTGCTTCGGTTACGACAACCTTGTGGTGGACATGCTGGGATTCGGCGTGATGAAGCGCACCTGCGGCGACGCCCCGATCATTTTTGATGTCGCGCATGCGCTCCAGCAGCGCGAGCAAGGCAGTGCGGCGTCAGGCGGCCGGCGCGTGCAAAGCGCGGAACTCGCGCGGGCGGGCATGGCTCTCGGTCTGGCGGGACTGTTCCTCGAAGCTCATCCTGATCCCGATCGCGCCCTGTGCGACGGCCCAAGCGCGCTGCCTCTCGCGCAAATCGAGCCGTATCTGAATCAGGTGAAGGCGATCGACGATCTCGTGAAGTCGCTGCCTCCACTCGTAATCAACTAATCTACAACACACTGCGCGCCGGCAAAGGAGCGCGCGCGGATATTCCCGAGTCTGGCGGGCTTGCGCGAGACATGCGAATCGGGCGCAGATCTACCGATACCCACAGCGGTCGCGGCGTCGCGGCCGGCTGCTGGACATTCGTAACAAAGCCGAGCGGCTCGCAAAAGGAGCGGGGCACTTCATTGGTGACAAACACGTCGAGAAGCAGTGCCTCGCTGTGACCGATAACGTCACGGAGGCCAAATGCACCGCCGAGCGGGATGGTCGCAGAGATGCATCGTAGATGCTGCGCGATTTGGCCATACTTCCGTTACAACCGGGTCGCTTAACACGAGTTACGACACGGCCGGCTTCGTCGCAACGTGCAATGCCAATGACGTGGCGCCACCCGACCGTTTAGAAAAGCACCGCGCCCGCGTTAGGCCTGGACTAATCCCTAACATGGGCGCGATTGGCGGGGAAATTGCAGTGCAACAATGCGACACAGCAACGGCGCCTCACATCGCCTAGCCTTCAAGAAGGTCCATCAAGGTCGCTGATCCTATCAGCCACGCTTTCGCACGATCGTCGGCGATCCATAACTGCTGGGCTCGGTTAATCGGATCGATTTCGTGGAAAAATGCAAGGGTGTGCCTTTACGTGCAGATTAGCGCTCGTGCAAGGGTGCCCCGCATAGTCGACCTGGTTGTTCGACGGAAGCGCCGAAGACATTTGTTTCGTGGAGTCGTGGGACGACGAGATCGTGTCTGAAGCGGCCGACCCACGCTGAGCGCATCCCGTGAGACTTATCGCGGCGATTGAAGTACAGACCAAGAAAAATTTCGCAAGCATATTGCTCACCAATTTAAGCTACTCCTCTTCTGCTCCGCAATGCCGAGAGCCATCGAATAGAACTCTTGAATCGTGAGGGCCCAAGAGCGAACAAAACTCTATTCCAGGTCGAAAGGGAGTGTCCGAAGAAGGTGAGGTCGTGATGTCATCTTCCACGACCCCACTATCTCGATAATGCTTTGAAGTGAAGTCGCCGAAGTCGATCAGCGCCCCGCGACCTGATCGTGATGGTCGGGAGCCGGCGCCTTCTCGTTGCCGTGCGTTGTTGCTACATGGATTTCCTTGTTTCGGGCGGTCGCCGCTTCTGTGGGCGGGTATTGAGTCCGGCCGGCGGGCGTGAATCCTTCGTGTCGAGCCTGCACCAGTTCTTGACGCACCTGCTCCCGAGATTTCTGTGCCACGGCAGCCGGTGAAATCAAGCCGATCGAGATGCCCGTCAATGCAAGCGATATCGCGAGTTTTGCTGTTTTCATTCTGTTCTCCAAGAGTCGACCGCCGATAGGTGGCGCGTCATGGGAAGCAGTATGTGAGATCAACAGTGCGCGAACGTGACGCGAACATGAGAAAAATGTCAGACGAGCCTATCTCGCATTTATTTCAAACCGAAGTTGAGAATGTGGCAGGACCGAATGGTGACAGACAGGCATCAAAGATGATGCGAAGATGAAAAACTTGTCATTTCGCGCTCATCGTTAAAATGCGTTTGTTTTTTATGATCCGTCGGTAGTGACTCTTGTATCTCACCCCGCTTGTAGCCGTATTGCAAGCAAGTCGAGTCCGTTACCGGAGAATTCAATGAAAAAACACAATGTCTGGGGTGCGGTTTCGGTCGTCCTTCTGGGGTCGGCCGGCAGCGCGGTTGCGCAGAGTCAGGTCAATCTTTACGGACTCTTGGACACCTCGATCACATACGTCAACAACGCAAACGCAAATGGCGACAATCTGTGGGCAATGGGAAGTGGGAACCTGCTTGGTAACCGTTGGGGTCTCAAGGGAAGTGAGGATCTTGGTGGCGGATTGCGCGCGATATTCACTTTGGAAAACGGATTCAATCCGAACACCGGGGCACTGAATCAGGGTGGAAGGATGTTTGGCCGACAATCGTTCGTCGGGATCGACAGCGCGCAAATGGGAACGTTGACGCTCGGACGTCAGTATGATCCCCTGGCCGATCTGGTCTGGCCCGTGACTGGCGATTTTTATTTCGGCAGCGTCTTCGCGACACCGGGCGATGTCGACAATTACGATACTTCCTCACGCACCAGTAACGCCATCAAATATACGTCGCCGGTAATCGCAGGCCTCCAATTTGAAGGAATGTACGCACTCGGCGGGGTCGCCGGCAGGACAGGAAGCGGCCAGACCTGGTCCGCGGGCATTTCGTACAACAACGGGCCGCTGTCCGTGGCTGGAGGCTACTTTTATGCCGCCAATTCGAATCCCGCTGTTGGCGGAGTGCGCACGACATGGAGCGGAACGTCGGACGGAACGTTCGACGGCTCGCTCGTGAATGGCGCGTACATATCGGCAAAATCGATCGGCATCGCCAGGGCAGCAGCGCGCTACTCTTTCGCCGCCTTCAACGTTGGCATTGATTACAGCAATGCGCTCTACCGTCCAGATGGGATGTCTACATTCGCCTCCACGGAGAAGTACGACACTGGCCGTGGATACTTGACCTTCCAGGCCGACCCGCGATTGCTATTCGGCGTTGGCTACAGCTTTACACGCGCCACAGGAGACGCCGGCGCGCGCTATCACCAAGTGTCGCTCGGCGCTGACTACACATTATCCAAGCGGACCGATATCTATCTTGTAGGGGCATGGCAGAAAGCGAATGGATCTCAGCGTACGACGACCGGCGGCCTTCAGGACGCCCAGGCATCGGTTGGCTCTTACGGCTACGGCGGAAAAAGCACCCAGAGCGTAGTCGCGCTCGGCCTGCGCCACAAGTTCTAAACGGCAGTTCTGCACAGTTCAGGTTCGCGCTGGCCAGCGGGACTGTGCGACTTCGAAGTGATGGGCCACGCGCACGGCAGAAGACTATTCTCGCCGTGCTTAGTCCGGGCCAATCGCCCGGACTTTTTTTGCTACTTTTCTTGCTTGCAACTGGATCCCTGCTCTGCGCGTCTGTCTGAGCGTACCCTTGGACTGGTAGTCACACCCGCGGTTTCTAGCCGGGCCTGCGAAACCGTCCAAATTCTACCTCTGCGCGATTTAAGTGACGTCACCGCAAGGAACCAATTGCCGCTGCCGGCCACCGAATTAAAAGGAGCGCAATGGGGTAAGCACGAGACCGGGTCGGATGACTGCCGCGTATGTCAACGCCCCCATTTTCCTGAAGCGGACGAACTGACGTTTTCGTTGCTTCCTGAGGCACCCGGCGCTGGCGGTGTCGGCGGCGAATCGGCAGCAGGCGTCTTCCCGCCTTTCTTCTTTCTCGAGCGCGAGGACATCGTTTCCAGTCCCCAGAAGAACATCGGGATGAAAAACACGGCGATGACCGTCGCGCCGAGCATCCCGCCGATCACGCCCGTGCCGATGGAATGCCGGCTGTTCGCGGACGCGCCCGTCGCGATCGCGAGCGGCACGCAGCCGAGAATGAACGCGAGCGAGGTCATCACGATCGGGCGCAGGCGCTCTTCGGCGGCGGTCATCGCCGCGTCGTAGACGGACGCGCCCGCCTCGCGGTTCAGCACGGCGAACTCGAAGATGAGAATCGCGTTCTTCGCGGCGAGCGCGACGAGCATCGTCAAGCCGATCTGGAAATACACGTCGTTGTTGAGGCCGCGCAGGAGAATGGCGAGCAGCGCGCCGAAGATCGCGAACGGCACCGCCATCAGCACGCCGAACGGCAGGCTCCACTTCTCGTACTGCGCCGCGAGAATCAGGAAGACCATGATCAGGCCGAACACGAAGACGAGCGCCGACGAACTGCCCGACTGCTGCGCCTCGTACGCCTCGCCGCTCCATCCGATGCCGTAGTCCGATGGTAGGCCCTTCGCGATATCCTCGAGCGCCTGCATGACCTGTCCGGACGCGTACCCGGGCGCGGCGTTCGCCGTGATCTTCACCGCCGGGAAATTGTTGAAACGCGTGATGAGATCGGGCCCCGTCACGTAGCGCGTCGTGACCATGGCCTTGAGCGGCACCATCTCGCCGGTCTTGCTCTTCACGAAAATCTGCGTAAGATCGTCCGGCTTCAGCCGATACTGCGGCTCTGCCTGCAGAATCACCTGCCAGAGCCGGCTCGACCGGTTGAATTGCGACACGTAGAGCGAGCCGAACATCGTCTGCATTGCGCTGTAGACATCTTCGACGGGCACGCCGAGCGTTTCGGCCTTGTCGCGATCGACATCGGCGAGCATCTGCTGCGACGACGCGTTGAAGGTCGAGGTAACACCCGTCAGCTCCGGGCGCGCCTTGGCCTTGCCGATGAAATCGTCCACCACGGCCGCGAACTGTCCGATGGTCGCATCGCCCTTGCTCTGAATCCACATCTCGGTGCCGCCGGTCGTGCCGAGACCCGGAATCGACGGCGGATTCAGCGGCACGACGATGCCTTCCCTGATCTGCGAAAAGTGCTTGTATGCGTCGAGGAGCACGGCGCGCGCGTTCTGCGTGCGGATATTGACCGACTTGTAGCGATCCTCGAAGCTCTTGAAACCGACGAAAAAGGTCGACGCGTTGTTTTTATTCTGGCTGTCGAGAAGGCTGAAGCCGTCGATCGTCGTGATGCTGCCAACGGCCGGCTGTCCCATGAAGTAATCCGTCACGCGTTCGGAGACTTTTCCAGTCCGGTCGAGCGATGCCGCATCGGGCATGATCACCGCACCGAGCAGATAGCCCTGATCCTCGGGCGGCAGGAACGCGGTCGGTATGTCGCGCATCATGACGACGGCGAGCGCGATCATGCCGACGAACAGGAGCAGCGCGATCAGAAAGCGTTTGATGATGAGCCGCACGACGCTCGTGTAGCCGTGCGTCATGCGCAGGAACTGGACGTCGAACCAGCGGAAAAAGCCCTTTTTCTCGTGATGCCCGGGTTTCAGCAGCAACGCGGCGAGCGCAGGCGACAAGGTCAGCGCGACCAGACCCGAGATCACCACCGAGATCGCGATCGTGATGGCGAACTGCTTATACATCTGCCCCGTGATGCCGCTCAGGAACGCCACCGGCACGAACACCGCGCACAGCACGAGCACGATCGCGACTACCGGCCCGGCCACTTCGTCCATCGCCTTCTTGGATGCGGTCTTCGGATCGAGCTTGTGCACGGTCATGTTGCGCTCGACGTTCTCGATTACGACGATCGCATCGTCCACGACAATCCCGATCGCGAGCACCATGCCGAAGAGCGTCAGCATGTTGATGGAGAAGCCGAGCGCCTCCATGCCCATGAACGTGCCGACGATCGACACTGGCACCGCGATCACCGGAATCAGCGTGGCGCGCAGGCTTTGCAGGAACACGAACACGACGATCACGACCAGCACGACCGCTTCGAAGAATGTCTTCACCACGTCAGAAATGGAGGCGCGGGTGAATTCCGTCGTGTCCATTGCAATCTCATAGTCGATGCCCTGCGGGAACGTCTTTTTCATCTCCGCAAGTGTCTTGCGCACTTGATTCGAAACGTCGAGTGCGTTTGCGCCCGGCTGCTGATAGACGGCCAGGACCGTCGCCGATTTGCCTTGGAAGCGGCTGCGGATCGAATAGTCCTTCTGTCCAAGTTCGGCGCGGCCCACGTCCTTCAGCCGCACGATAGCCGCTCCCCCGGATTGCGCACGAATGATAATATTTTCGAACTGTGAAGGTTCGGTGAGCCGTCCTGTTGTGGTCACCGCGAAGGATTGTTCGACGGGCGCGCCGGTCGGCGATTGTCCAAGTCGTCCCACGGCGAATTGCTGATTCTGGTTAGCGACCGCACGCTGCACGTCGGCGGCGGTGATACCTAGTTGCGCCATGCGGTCGGGCTTAAGCCAGATTCGCATCGCGTAGTCGGGCGTGCCGAAGATGGCCGACTGGTTCGCACCGGGAATACGCTTGAGCGCGTCGAGGACATACACGTTCGCGTAGTTCGCGATATATGTCGCGTCATAGCGCTCGTCGGGCGAATAGATGGCGATGACCATCATGAACGCCTGCGACTTCTTCTGCACTTGCACGCCCTGATTCGTTACCGACTGCGGCAGTTGCGGCAGCGCGAGGTTCACGCGGTTCTGCACGTCGACCTGTGCGAGTTCCGGGTTCGTGCCGATCTGGAAGTACGCGTTGATCGTCAGATTGCCCGTCGAGGAACTCGACGAGCTCATGTAGATCATGTTGTCTGCGCCGTTGACCTGCTGCTCGATCGGCGCGGCGACATTGTTTGCGACGACATCGGCACTCGCGCCCGGATAGGTCGCGGAAATCGTAATCTGAGGAGGCGTGATGTCGGGATATTGCGCCGTGGGCAACGCTAGCATGGTGAGTGCGCCGCCCAACGTAATGATTATCGATATGACCGAGGCGAAAATTGGACGGTCAATGCAGAAATGCGAGATGTTCATGGATCCCCTCCGCGCAGCGAGCTTGCAATGTTCGCTTGATCGAATCACTCCTCAGGCGACCACCTTCGCGGTTCGTCTTCTGGGGCGACATCTTTTTCGCACACTCCACGCCCAGATCGCGGCTGGTGGGGAGCCGGTTTTTTTCAACCGGCCGGCAACGCTCGCGACGCAGATCGTGCGATCGACTATAGCGTAGTAGCCCGCGCATAGACCGCTAGTCGTGAACTTAGTCGTCGCTGTCCAATTGGCCAATCTCCACGCGATCTAATGCGGCTGCCACTGCCCGTCCGAGCATTCACTCGCAATGTCGCACGAGAATCGTGCAGAGCGTAGACGTCCCCGATATTAACGAGGATCCGCCGCCCGCCAACCGAGGCAAGCCCCGTTGCGTCTAGATATCGTTGCTAGCCCCGGCGATTTTTCTACGCGAAGTGCGCGATTCGGCGCCCGCTAACAACTGATGAGAAGTTTACTAATAGCGGAAGACAGTCGGATTTGCATTGATTATTTGCTACCCGAATTAAAGAAGCAGATAACTTATACAACCCATAAATTTTTGTGCCGGCTGTGCCTGTACCGCCCCGCCTCTTTCGATTGTGAACTCAGGCCACCCGTCGTGAGATGCTTGCTAAGTCGATGTCTGTGGATTGACACGCTCCGATATGAGCTACCACCCTATCTCATGAGGCCAGATTCCCAACTCAATAGTTCGCGGTTGCGCAAGGTAAGTCCAGTAAGTGGCAGGCAAGCTGGCGCCTTCGGCTTGATTTGCCAAGATATGGCTACCGTCTTGTGTGTGGCCTCTTGCGTCGGCAACGGGAGAATCATGGTGCGACGCCCGTCAATGCAAACCGGTGTACCGGGTAATGCGCGTCGACGGTCTGCTGATGGAACGCCGCCCGGCGTCGCCGCGCCCTCAGCGCCGACACGATGGCGAGCTCGCTGTGGCGAAAACCAATCAGCATTGGTGTTCTGATGGCTTCGGGTTTCGTTGCGACAACGGCGAACTTCGGCATGTCACGTTCGCTCTGGACCGCCGCGACTGCGAAGCGATGAACTGGGCGGCGGCGACCGGCGGCCACAGTGGCGACGTAGTGCGCAACGTCATGCTGGCCGCCATAGAGAACCGGTTCCTGATGTCCTGAAGGCACCGTCGGAAATAGAATGACTGACTGACAATGGCTCGGGTTACACGGCAGAGAAACCAAAGACATTTGCTTCTTCCGAACAGGCGGCTCCCGCGTGGGCTAGGTTGGCCTGTAGGACAATGAAGTGATGGGCCACGCCACGGCAGAGGACGATCCTCGCCGTGCGCAGTCCACGCGAATCGCCGGACTCTTTTTACTTGCTTTTCTCGCTTTGTAACCGAGACTCTGCTCTGCGCTTCGGCTCGGCATTATTCGGATGCTGACTATTCGCAAAGCGGTCTCAAACCACCCTTGGCGCATCATTTCCATCTCCTGTTTTCGAGTGCTCGTCAACACATTCGTCGTGTTCAACTTGAACCGTGACATGCTGAATGTTGAACTGCGTCGCCAATCTCTGCTGAATCAAGACCACGACCTCGCGAGCATTCGCGCCTGCTGTAGGGTGGACGTGTAGGGTCACCATGTGTTGCTCACCGGTAATCGACCAAGCGTGAATGTGGTGAGCGTTCGCAACTGCTGGCACATTTTTCTCGAGGTCGGTTTTAATATCGAGCAGGTTCACACCTTTAGGCGTACCTTCCAGGAGAATGTGCGCCGACGATTTCACGATGCTCCATGCGCTCTTCAGGATGATCACGGCGACGAAGATGGAGAGCAGCGGGTCAATGGGCGTCCAACCGGTCCACAGGATGACGACGGCCGCAACAATCGCGGCTACGGACCCTAGCATGTCTCCGAGGACGTGAAGCCACGCGCCTCGCAGATTGAGGTTCTCCCGGTTTCCCCCATGGAGCACGGCAAATGCTGCGATATTGGCAAGTAGACCAGCTATTGCAACGATGAGCATCGTCTTGCCGATGACAGGCACAGGAGAAGCGAAGCGCTGAGCGGCCTCGATCACAATCCAGATGGCGATCACGAACAGCGCACAACCGTTGACAAAGGCCGCGAGTATTTCGAGGCGCTTATAACCGTACGACAAGTGCGCCGTCGCTGGCCGCCTTCCGTAATGAATCGCCACCCAGCTAAATCCAAGCGCGGCGGCGTCGCTCACCATGTGGCCTGCATCCGCCAACAGCGCCAACGAACCCGAAATCACGCCGCCAACAACCTCGACAAACATGAACACCGCGATGATTAGAAAGGCCCACCCGATGCGCCGCTGATCGCTTACCCCGTGCAAGTGATTGTGGCCCGCATGACTGTGCCCATGATCATCACGGCCGTGGCTGCCCTTGTGATCATGCTCATGGTCATTATGGTCGTGGGCGTCGTGACCGGCGCCTTCGGTCCCATGCCGGTGCTGATGTCCAGCATTTTCGTGATTGGATGTCATTTCCGTATCCCTTGAGCAAGCTCGAATCCAACTGGTAGTATATACAGATAAAAATATGTGTTGATTTGATTGGCAAGGGCTAACTTATGTCTGCGGTTACGGCGCTGAGTGACGACCAGTTTGTGGAGCTCGCCGGGCTCTTCCGGCTGATGGGTGATCCCAGTCGGCTCAAAATTATCGCCGCGTGTCTGGGCGCTCCCACGTGCGTATCGGATATTGCGGCGAAGTACGGCATGTCGCAGCCACTCGTGAGCCACCATCTGAGGCTTCTACGCACGACTCGCGTTTTACGGGCAGAGCGTCGCGGTAAGCAGATTTTTTACGCGGCGGCGGATCACCATGTGAAGCAGGTCATCAGTGATATGGTTGGGCACCTTTGGGCGCAAACCACATCCGAAGCCCCCGGGATCGACGGCACGAATCGAGAGTTCTGACGCGCTTGCGGTTAAGTGCGTGGCTATGTCAATTAGTATGTAATGCTGAAGCTTTTGGCCGGTCGATGAAGCTCATTCAAACGGCCAATCGAATATCATGACCTTCGCATCGCGATAACGCGGCGCATCGGCCTGAAAAGCCCGCCTTCCGGTTTCTCACACAATTATCATTTTCACGTCATGGTGACGCATAGGTTGTCGATCATACTGTTTCTCAAGACGGCCAAACGGCCGACTTCACTGAAAGGAGAAACAGATGAAAGCAATCAAATTCGCGGCCCTGCTCGTTACCTCCACTATCGCCCTCGGCGCGGTGTCCGAATCGGCTTTGGCGCAAGCTAAGACGCGTGAGCAAGTAAGGCAGGAACTCGTGCAGGCGCAACACAACGGGATCATCCCGAGCAACAAAACGCAGTACCCGCCGAACGAGGCGACGATCGCGCGCAACAAAGCAACGCACGCGGCAACGAAACACGCCGGTGAGCCAGCGCCCGATGTCGACCATCACGACAGCGTTGCCGCCCGCTGACCACCGCAAGATCGGCCCGTTATGAGCCCGGATGCGCGCAAGTCTTTGTGCGCATCGAAAAGTTAAAGCAGCGGGGCATCCTGCTCGGTCGTGTGACGCGGAAACGCTATCCAGAACCTAGTTCGCACATTCGGCTCTGTTTGAACCCCGCAACTTCCACCGTGACTATCCATGATCGACTTCACGATGGCCAGTCCAAGCCCCGAACTCGATGAATGACTGTGCCGTGAGGGGTCCACTCGGTAGAAACGATCGAATATTCGGTCTATGTGCGGTGGCTCGATGCCTCTGCCGGTATCGGATACGCTTACGATCGTCCGATCAGCAACTTCCTCACATTCCACATTGATTACGCTATTCTCCGGGGCGTGCGCAATTGCATTCGAAATCAGGTTGCTCAGCGCGCGTTGGAACAGCAGAAGGTCTGCATCGGCTCGCGCCTGCCCTGAGACCCGAATCGCGACACCCACCTCTTCCGCTAGCGATTCATAAAATCCGGCCAGGCTCTGCGCCTCGCGTGCCGCGTCGAGTCGTCGAATCTTGAGCAAAGCATCGGCGCGCTCCGAACGTGCAATGAAGAGCATGTCTTCGATCATGCGGGAAAGGCGCTGAAACTCATCGATGCTCGATTCGATAACGTCCTTGTATTCATCTGCGCTGCGCCTTTGCGACAAGGCCACCTGAGCCGCGGCCTGCAAATTTGTGAGCGGTGTCCGCATATCGTGGGCGAGGTTCGATGAGAACTCGCTCAGTCGGGTGAACGACTCATTTAGCCGCTCCACCATGCCGTTGAACGCAATTTCAAGCTCTTTAAGCTCGCCCGACGTGTCCAGCGAGGGCAAGGGGTGAGCAAGTCTCGTGGTGGACATCTGCTCTGCGCGCGCGACAAGCTGACGTAAAGGCTTCAGTCCGAACTTGGCAATGCCATATGCGAGCGCAGAGGCCAGCATGACTCCCAGCACCTCGATCACAACGATCGTGTAAGCGTAGGCTCTTAGCAGGGCCGCATCTTTCCTGCCATCGTACTGCAATACCACCCGCACGCTTTCTCCGAGCGAAGCGTTGAGCGGCGCTAAGGCGACGAGATAGTGAAGCTTCGATTTCGGCGGCACCATGCTTGTGCCGCCCGTCGGCACTTTTAAGTTCCAGGTTGGACCGTAGGGCTGGAATCCCGTGGTTTGCAGCAAGTGCCTGCCGTTGCGATCGTAGATCGCCATGGCCATGTTCGGATGATCGTGCAGCAGATCCGACCACATTTCGGGATTGCGCGCAATCTCATCACCGACTTTGGTTTCGTCAAAATGGCTTTGCAGCGCGGCCATGATGCTGGTCATCTGTTCCGACGCGGTCCACTCGATGCGGCTACGTAGCGCCTCATAAAGCGCAAGACCGCTGAGGGCTAGGACGGTCGAGGTCGAGACCACGATGAGCATGGTCAGCCTCGCTCGCAGCGTCCGAGGAAAGAGTCGCTTCATTGAACGATGATGTGATTCAGTTCTGGTCTCTTACTTCAAGCACATATCCCATGCCGCGAACGGTATGAATGAGCTTGGGCTTGTACGCATCATCAATCTTTGACCGTAAGCGTCTGATCGATGAATCAACGACGTTTGTATCGCTGTTGAAGTTCATGTCCCACACCTGAGAGGCGATCGTCGCTCGTGGCAAAATTTCCCCCTTACGTCGCATCAGTAGCCAGAGCAGCGCGAACTCCTTTGCGGTCAACAGAATTGCAATGCCTTGTCTGAAGGCTTTCCGCTTAGTCAGATCGAGTTCGAGGTCAGCTACGCGGATCGTACTCGATTCATTGGGCTGCCCCCGTCGGAGAATGACCCTGATGCGGGCGGTAAGCTCCACGAAATCGAAGGGCTTCGATAGATAATCGTCGGCGCCGAGTTCGAGCCCTTTGACCCGGTCGCCAACATCGTCACGCGCCGTTAGAAACAGGACGGGCGTCTTCTTCGTCCGTCGGAGGTTTTGCAGCACCGACCATCCGTCCTGGCCAGGTAGCATGACGTCCAGAATTATCAGGTCATAGTCTTCGGTCTCAGCCTGGTGCTGGCCGGTAAGACCGTCCTCGACCCAATCGACGGTGTAACCCGCCTCGGAGAGCCCCCGTTTCAGATAGAGGCCCATCTTCGCCTCGTCTTCGACAATAAGAATTCGCATTACACGTTACCTCGGGATTGACGCCGGCGCCGTTGCAGCCCGCTTGGTGCCATAAGGCCGAAGCGCTTTTCAAGCAGGGATCGCAACGATGTTGCATGACTAATCCGGTACAGCACCGGTAAAACGAGAAGGGTCAGTGCGGTCGACGAAAGGATGCCGCCGATCACGACAGTTGCCAGCGGCCGCTGCACTTCTGAACCTGTGCCGGTTGCGAAGGCCATAGGCAGAAAGCCGAGCGAGGCGACCAGCGCCGTCATCAGGACAGGTCGCAGCCGGGTCAGCGCGCCCTCCCTCACCGCGACGTCAAGCTCCGCCCCACCCTCTCGTAGGCTTCGGATGAACGATATCATCACAAGACCATTGAGGACCGCGACACCCGATAAGGCGATAAAGCCAATCGCTGCCGTAATCGACAAGGGAATGTCGCGTACCCACAGCGATACGACACCGCCGCTCAGTGCAAAGGGAATGCCGGTAAACACCAACAAACCGTCCTTCACGTTATTGAACATCAAAAACAGCAGCACGAACACCATGAACAAAGCCAGGGGTACCACGAGCTTTAGGCGCTCACTCGCGCTCTGGAGTTGTTCAAACTGGCCGCCCCACGACACCCAGTAGCCTGCCGGAATTTGTACATCCTGCTGGATTTGTTGGCGCGCATCGGCAACGAATGAGCCCACGTCGCGCCCACGCACATTCGCACTGACCACGACGCGGCGCTTTCCATTTTCGCGGCTGATCTGGTTCGGTCCCGGGCTGACCTCGACGGTTGCGAGCTCAGCCAGCGGCACGTACGGCGCCTGCACGACCGGACCGCTTGCCGGCGCCAGGGCCTTATTGGGGAGCGCAATCGGCAGCCGCTTGATTGCTTCAATATCGGTACGAAGCTCGTCCGGCAAGCGCACGACGATGTCAAAGCGGCGATCGCCCTGAAACAGGGTGCCGGCCTTCTGTCCGCCGACCGCGGCGGCGATCGCATCCTGAATATCGGCGACCGTGACGCCATACCGCGCAAGCTTTTCACGTTCGAGATTGATGGTCAGCACCGGCAGGCCAGTGGTCTGCTCGACCTTCACTTCGGACGCACCCGGTACCTTGTTCAACGCCGCCGCAATTTTCTCACCCGTTCCATTAAGCACCAACATATCGTCGCCAAAGATCTTGACAGCCACGTCGCTGCGCACGCCGGAGATCAGCTCGTTGAAGCGAAGCTGGATCGGTTGCGAAAACTCGTACGCGTTGCCAGGTAGTTCGGCGAGAACCGTCTCGATTTCCTTAATCAGGTCGTCACGAGATTTGTCGGGATTGGGCCATTCTTTCGCCGGCTTCAACATCACATAGCCGTCGGAGAGATTTGGTGGCATCGGGTCGGCCGCGATTTCAGCGGTCCCGGTCCGCGCGAATACGCGGTCGATCTCGGGAAATCGCTCCTTGAGCGTCTTCTCGATCGTTTTTTGCATGTCGAGGGACTGAGACAGACTCGTGCCAGGAATGCGCAGTGCGGCGACGGCGAGATCACCCTCGTTGAGGCTTGGGATGAATTCACTACCCAGTCGAGTCGCCAGCCCAAGGGTCAATGCAACGATGACAACGGCTCCTGCCAGCACACGCTTAGGCTGTTCCATGAAGCGGGTGAGAACGGGCTCATAGGCCCGCCGCGCCCAGCCCATGATGCGGTTTTCTTTCTCTTCTACACGATCGCCGATGAAAAGGGCGACCGCCGCCGGGATGAATGTGACGGTCAGAACCATGGCTGCAGCCAATGCCATCACAACCGTTACGGCCATCGGATGGAACATCTTTCCTTCGACGCCGGTGAGCGCAAAGATCGGCAGGTACACCACCATGATGATGAGTTGCCCAAAGATAAGCGCCCTTCTCGCCTCCTGCGACGCCCCAAACACTTCTGCAAACCGTTCCTCGCGTGTCAGCGGTCTGCCAAGCAAGGTTTGCGCGTGTGCAAGCCGTCGCACGCAGTTTTCAACGATCACCACCGCACCATCAATGATGATGCCGAAGTCGAGCGCCCCGAGACTCATCAGGTTCGCGCTCACTTTTGCATTTACCATGCCGGTGAAGGTCATCAGCATCGACAGGGGAATGACCAGAGCTGTGATAACCGCCGCCCGGATGTTACCCAGAAACAGGAACAGGATGACGATGACCAGCACGGCGCCTTCAAGCAGGTTTTTCTTGACCGTGTCGACAGCCTTCTCGACCAAATTTGTCCGGTCATACACGGGGATGGCGCGAACGCCTGGGGGCAGCGAACGATTGACGTCGTTCATCTTGAGCGCGACGGCTTTCGAGACCGCGCGGCTGTTCTCTCCCATCAGCATGAAGACAGTGCCGAGCACCACTTCCTCCCCGTTGGACGTCGCAGCGCCTGTGCGCAACTCGCGGCCCGCATCCACCTGCGCGATGTCCTTTACGCGAACGGGTACCCCTCCCACATTTGTCAAGACAATGTTCGCGAGATCCTCCGTCGAGCGTGCCTGGCCCGGCACGCGGACCAGATACTGCTCGCCGCGTTTCTCGATGTAGCCTGCGCCCACGTTGTCGTTGTTGCGCTCGACCGCGCGCACGATGTCAGCCAGCGTCAAACCATAAGACATCAGCTTGGTCGGATTGGGCGCAATGCGAAACTCCTTAACGTATCCGCCAATGGAGTTCACCTCCGTGACGCCCGGTACGTTGCGCAGCTGGGGTTTTACGACCCAGTCCTGAAGTTCGCGCAGATCCGACGGCGTGTAGCGCGTCCCGTCTGGCTTGCGTGCAGAAGGATCGGCTTCAACGGTCCAGAGATAAATTTCGCCGAGTCCTGTCGACGTCGGGCCCATTGCGGGCGTCGCGCCGGGCGGAAGCTTGTCCTTCGCTTCCTGAATACGTTCGTTGACGAGCTGACGGGCAAAATAGATGTCGGTGCCGTCCTTGAAAATGACGGTCACTTGCGACAGGCCGTACCGTGAGATCGAGCGCGTTTGCTCAAGATTCGGCAGGCCCGCCATAGCAGTCTCGACAGGATATGTGATGCGCTGCTCGGCCTCCAGGGGCGAATAGCCGGGAGCCGAAGTGTTGATTTGCACCTGAACATTGGTGATGTCAGGCACGGCATCGATCGGCAGCTTCTGATAGCTGTACACGCCGAACGCAGCAACTGCCGCGATCGCCAGCATGACAAGCCAGCGGTGCGCGATCGCGAAGCGAATCAATCGCTCAAACATGGGGAAAGTCCTCTGATGCAGCAGGAAGCGCGCGGCGTGCGGCGCCGCGTCCTTATACAGCGGGTTGCGTTGTTACTCTTCTTCAGCGGCGCCTTTTCCAAGCTCTGCCTTCAGGACAAAGCTATTGGCCGCGACATACTGCTGGCCGGGTTGAAGGCCTTTGACGACCTCAGTAACCCGTTCATCACGCCGTCCCGTCTCGACAGCCTGAGCGACGAATCCCTTCGCCGACTGGACGAACACGGAAGGTGTGCCGTCTACATCTTGAAGCGCGTCGCTCGCGACTGCGATGGGCACGCCCTGCTTGCCTGCGTCGACCGAGACGTTCACAAACATGCCCGGTCTCCACGCGCCATCGGGATTAGGCAGCACGACCCGTGCGGGCGCGGTGCGCGTCTGCTCGCCCAGCAAGGCACCCACGTAGGCGATGGGACCGCGCGACCTCGATTCGAACGCGGCAGCGCTCACGGTGGCCTCGCGCCCCACTCGCACGTCGTTGAGTCGCTGCGCCGGAACAGCCATTTCCGCCCACACGCTAGAGAGATCAGAGATCACGAAAACGTTGGCGTCAGCTGCAATGGCTTCGCCCGGGGTGGCATGCTTCTCGACTACGGTTCCTGAAAACGGCGCACGCAGCTCGTATTGGTTCAGGCTGGCAGAGCTTGTGGGGGCATTGATCGCAGCAAGCTTCTGGCGAGCGTTCTGCGCTGCGATTTCCGCCTCTCGCAATTGCACTTGCGCTTGCAGGAAGTCCTGCTCGGCGGACACGCGTTCTTTCCAGAGCGTCTTCTCTCGATCGTACGTCGTGCGCGCGGCCGCCAGACGCCGCTCGGCCGTCAGCAGTTCACTGCGGAGATCTGCCAGACCCGTGCTCGCGATCACCGCAAGGACCTGACCTTTCTTGACGTTCTGCCCGATGGCTACGTCCACACGCTCCACAATACCGGCCACGCGGGGCACAACATGGGCCGTGCGATCCTCATTGAACTTGATCTCCCCCGGCAACTGAAACGATGTCGCGATCTCCGCCGGACCAACCTTGGCCAAGTCGATCCTTGACGTCTTCAGTTGATCCTCGGATAGCGCCACCGCGCCGTCGGTGCGCGAATATTCGAACGAGGCGTTCCGACCGGCTCCCTTGACGTCGATGACCGCATCGAACACGTGCGGTTTCGGGATCGGTTCGGTGGACGTGTATTTCTGCCCGGATTGATGGAACTGCAACGTTTCCTTCTGCCCGTCATAACGGGTAACCGCTGCAGAAACGATCACGTCCTTGGGCAGGGGCTTGCCATCGTTGGCTGGATAGACGATGAGACGTGAATCGCCCGGCTTTTCCGCGAGCACGACTTCGAGTGTAAGTGATCCGTTTTTCAGGAGAACGCCGCCGTGCTGTCCGGCCCCGGCATTCGCCTCGCCACGTTCAGCCTGGGCGGCCGCCGGCTCAAGCGCCGGCGTTTCCTTTTTTTGCGTCATCGCGTAGGCGGCAATGATGATGCCGATCCCACCGAGAGCGGCCACGATGAAATATGTTCTACGACGCGGCATGGTGATTCCTTCAGGGTAAAGTGTTCTTCGACAGCGAGACGGCCGGGAGCGGCGTGCCGACCAGACGCCCGACTTCCGCATAGGCGAGGTGCGCGTCGGTCAACGACTGGACATATTGCGATTGCGCCTGAAACAGCGTGCGCTGGGCATCGAGCACATCGAGAAAGGCAAATTTCCCGAGTTCAAAGCCGCGCGACATAGCGTTCAATGCGTCTTTGGAGGCCGGCAACACGTCGTCCTTGAGCCTGCGAGCCGCCTGAACCGAAGTTTCGTAGTTCGTGTATGCACGGGTCAATTCCAGCTGCAGCCGCAAGCGCTCGTTGTCGAAATCTGCACTGGCTTTTTCGGCTTTATGTGCAGCCTCCAGCAGGGCACCTTTATTGGTGTTGAAGAGGGGTAGCGGAATCGATACGCCGATGACTGCCTGGTTGTCGGGTACTCCACCCGTGACGACGCGCTTCATGCCGGCGCTTACGGTGATATCCGGGGTGCGCTTGGCTCGTTCAACGGATATGGCCGCGTCTGAACGCAGCATTTCGGCGCGGGCGACGCGCGTAGCCGGACTGTCGTTCAACTGGTTGACCAGTACGGACAGTGGCTCGAGACTCGGTACAGACTCAATATCGCCTCCGGCGGCACTACCCCGCACTCGCGGGTTGCCGGTGACGGATGCCAGCCGCTCGCGCGCGGTTATGACACGCGCGACGGCGTTAGTCACTTCAATTTGCACCGCACTTGCTGCAATGCGCGCCTTGGTGGCTTCGACCGGAGAGACCTTTCCTGCGCGAGCACGCTTTTCTGCCAGATCGGCAGAGCGGGCGGCAATGTCAGCGGATTCGCGTGCAACCTGCTCTTGCCGCTGCGCGGCGAGTTCTTCGTAAAACGCGGAGATAACGTCTGCCCGCAATGCTGCACCTCTTCCATCCAAGGCAGCGAGCGCGACCTCTCGTCCGTACGACGCCACATCAAGCCTTGCCTGACGCTTGCCGCCGAGTTCGATCAACTGGTTCACGGTCGCAGTGCTGGTGCGCTCCGTACCGCCAAACCCTTCTTGCAGGAGCGACAATTCAGGATTGGGTCGTGCGCCTGCCTGCATCAATGCGCCGGCAGATGCATCTGACTCGGCTCTCGCGCCTCGCAAGAGCGGGTTGCTCTGGGCAGCAAGCCCCAGCACGTCGATTAATGAAACCTGCGGCAGACTGGATGGAAGGCCCTGAGACTCTTGTACACCGCCTTCGTCCGCAATGAGCTGAACGGGAGACGCCTGTGTGTAGTTTGATATTGTGGCCGCCAGGAGAGCCGTGACGGCTAGGGTTCGCGTGAGCATGTGCGGCATTCAATGGTGGATGTGATGCGATGCTACGTTTCTGTTGCAGTGTGAAGATGAGGCGAAGATGATATTTTTGTCATGTTTGGGCAAAGTAATCTGCCCGATTTCTGACGCAATACACTACCGTCGTCGCTTCTCTCGCACGTAAAAACACGTGCAGCCCGTCGACGAAACGGGCATATGGAACATCGAGTTTTGAGGAATGCGCCGATTGTGATCGGCATCTCACCGTAAGCTAACTACTGCCCGGCATTGGCTTCCGAACTTGTCGGCTTCGCTGCTTCTTCTGGGTGTGCTCGGAGGTACGCTTCCCGGTTCTTTTTCTTGGTTGCCGCAGTGGGCGGATATTCGCTCCGCCGGAAGGGTAAGACGCCGTCTCTATAAGCCTGCTCAAGTTCCTGGCGCGCTTGCTCTCGTGTTTTTCCTTCGTTCAACGGGCCTTCGTGAGCTTGCGCGAGGCTGGCCATCAGCAGGGCCATTGCAATAACTACTATCGATTTCATCGGTGAACTCCACAATCACTCGGCCGCATATAATTCGTTTAGTGTGGAGCGCCGATGGTGCGTCTCAATGACAACCAGATGATAAAAATGTCATCTTGGCCGCCGTGGAGTCATCCCGTTTTGATCGTTGCTTCAATCACGAAAAAGACAATGAAGCCAACGAAGAATGCGGTGGTTGCGAGCGCGGTCTCAGCCACCTCATGTGCTTCGACGAGAAGTTCTTCGGTCACAAGATATATGAGCGCGACCGTTCCAAGCCCGAGAAGTCCCGCGTAGTAGACCGAGGGTAAATTGGCAAGCACTCCGTGTGCGGCCACCGCCGATACCGAGAGCAACGCAGAGAGCGAAACCGGGACGACGATAGCCCAAAGACCGCGCACTTTGGCGGCGCTCAGCGCTGTACTGACGGAGAGCGCGAGGAAAAGCACCTCGAGCGTGAGCGCAATGGTCAGAATGAGGCCGGTTTCCTCGCCCGCCGAAAAGGCGATTCCAAGCACCAGACCGTCAATAATCAGGTCAACTGCAGTGACGACCACAAGACCGGTGGGGAGAGACGAACCTTCGAGTCGCGCTTCAAGACGGTTGCACACCGTCTTGATGCCCAGCATCAATCCCAGGCCCAGCGCGAAACCGATAACGACCGGCCACAGAGCATGTTTACGGTCTTCGGGAAGCAATTCAAGCGCTGCGGCTGCGAAGACAATGCCTGCCGTGAAATGTTGGATAACACTGGTGGTGCGCTCACCCGGCTTACGCACGGATGCGATCACGGCGCCGGCGGCGCCGGCGAGCACGGGTGGCAGCGTCAAGAGCGCGAGTTTGACTGCGGGCGTCACGTGGCCACCGGCGTGCCGCATTGGCTGCAAAACTTCGCGCCTTGGGCCAACGGCTGGTTGCACTTCGTGCAGGCTTGGGGTGCGAGCGACGTCGCGCACTGGCTGCAAAAGCGGGAGCCTTCCGGATTACCCGCGCCGCATTTGGGACACGTGACATCGGCCTGTGTTACCGGTGCTGCGCCTGGCGTCCTGCCCCACCCGCCATTTGAAGCGCGACCGCGTTCGTCTGCATAGCCGCCATAATTGTCATGGTTGTTGCCGTGATGGCGCCCTCTATCGCCATGAGAACCACCATGCGACCCGCCATGACCGCGATCGTGACCTCCGCGGTTTTGGCCACCATGATGACCACCGAACATTCTCTCAAGCCAGCTCATGGCTCAGCTCCATTTTCAGTTGAGTTCTTAAAATTCTTTACTTGCGAAGCAGACGCAGTCCGTTACCTACAACCAGCAGAC
Organism: Caballeronia sp. BCC1704; assembly: GCF_902833455.1. Lineage (NCBI taxonomy): Bacteria > Pseudomonadati > Pseudomonadota > Betaproteobacteria > Burkholderiales > Burkholderiaceae > Caballeronia > Caballeronia sp. BCC1704. The sequence continues at coordinate 20,512 of NZ_CADFFT010000006.1, forward strand.
TCGCTCCGACATCCGCAAACACGGCCATCCACATAGTACCCAGACCACCGATTGTCAACACGAGAAACACAGCCTTGATCCCCAGCGCCAACGTTATGTTCTGAAGGAGGATGCTGTGCGTCGCCCTCGAAAGTCGAATGAATGTCGGGATTTTGCGCAGATCGTCATCCATCAGTGCTACGTCGGCCGTCTCAATTGCCGTATCCGTTCCCATAGCGCCCATGGCAAAGCCAATATCGGCTTGCGCAAGCGCCGGAGCATCATTGATGCCGTCTCCGACCATGCCCACCATCGATTGACCGCCCGAAAGTGTCTTCACCACTTCGAGCTTGTCCTCCGGAAGCTGATTACCCTCCGCACGATCGATACCGACCTGGCTCGCAATCGCCGCCGCCGTGTGGGGATTGTCACCCGTCAGCATCGCCGTACGAACTCCGAGCGCATGCAACTCGGATACGGCGCCCTTGCTGCTGTCCTTCACGGTATCGGCTACCGCGAAGAGCCCGAGCACGCGTGAATCGTCGATCAGCATGACGACCGTCTTGCCCTCGCGCTCAAGGGCATCCAGTCGGGATTCCAGTTCCGCCGAGCAGCGACCGAGCTCCTCGACAAGCCGGTGATTGCCCAGCGAATACCGCCGTCCATCTACAACACCCGCGACCCCTCTACCCGGAATGGCTTCAAACGCTTCTACACTTGATCTAGCAATTCCGTTCGCATCAGCCGCTTGCGCGATTGCCAACGAGACAGGGTGATCTGAGCGGCCCGCGATGCTCGCCGCGATGGAGCGAACCCGCATGCTGTTCTGATCCACCGCGCGAAGTTCGAATTCGGTCTGGACAGGCTTGCCGTGCGTGATTGTGCCGGTCTTGTCGAGCGCCAGCCAGGCAAGCTTGCGCCCCTGTTCAAGATAGGTACCTCCCTTTACGAGAATTCCGTGCCTCGCCGCGGCAGCAAGGCCGCTGACGATCGTTACAGGAGTGGAAATCACCAAGGCGCACGGGCAGGCGATCACGAGCAGCACGAGCGCCTTGTAAACCCAGTCGAACCACGCGCCAGCGAAGAACAGAGGGGGGACAACGGCAACGCCGATCGCCAGCAGGAAAACGATCGGCGTGTAGACCCGGGCGAACTGGTCGACGAAGCGCTGCGTCGGCGCTTTGGCTCCCTGAGCCTCTTCGACCGCGTGGATAATCCGGGCAAGCGTCGTGTTACTGGCCGCCGCCGTTACCCGGTACTCGAACGAACCCGCCTCGTTGATAGTGCCGGCGAACACCGAATCGCCCTCCGCCTTTTCAACTGGCAGGCTCTCGCCGGTAATCGGTGCCTGATTTACGGTAGAGCGCCCGCTTACAATTTCACCGTCAAGCCCGATACGTTCGCCGGGCCTAACGCGAACGACCGTATCGATCGTTACCTGTGAGGCGTCTATCTCCGCCCATGACCCGTCAGCCTGTCTTACCGTCGCTTTGTCAGGAGCAAGCCGCATGAGGCCTTGAATGGCGTTACGGGCGCGGTCCAGCGATTTAGCCTCGATGAGTTCCGCGATGGTGAAAAGAACCATTACCATTGCGGCCTCTGGCCACTGCCCGAGCAACAGCGCGCCCGTCACAGCAATGCTCATCAGCGCATTGATGTTGAGATTACGGTTCCGAATCGCGATCCAGCCTTTTTTATAGGTGCCGAGACCCGAACAGGCGACGGCCGCGAGGGCAAGCGCCGCGACGACCCAGACAGGCGCCCCCGCCCAGCTGGCAGCCTCCGAGCCAACGGCGGCGACACCCGCCACCGCAAGAGGCCACCAGGGTTTGCGGACGTCCGATGCAACCGTCGCCGTGCTGAGGGTGCCGCCCTCGCCCGGCAGTTCCGGCGTAAAACCGAGCGTTCCGAGAGCTTTGACGACGGCATCCAAGCTGTCGGGCCTGTGGACCACCGTCAAGACGCGTTGCATCAGATTGAATTCCAGTTCGGCGACTTCGGGCATTGCGCCAAGCTTTTTGCGAATGAGCGCTTCCTCCGTCGGACAGTCCATTTGCAAAATGCGCATCTGTGTACGGACCGAATCGCCGACTGCAACTGCGCCGGCAAGTGCCTCGAAGTTGGTCGACGTAGCATGACAACAGGCGTCGCCATGGTCATGATCATCATGGGAATGGCCGCCGTCCGCCCCGTGAGAATGGGCGTGAGTATGACCGCAACCGTGGTCGTGGTCGTGGTCGTGGTCGTGGTCGTGGTCGTGGTCGTGGTCGTGGTCGTGGTCGTGGCCGTGGTCGTGGTGCGCCCCGTGGTCATGCGTGCCGTGCACATCCTCGTGCTCTTGCACCTTACCTGGCTCTTGCAGGTCAAGCGCCTGCTGCCTGGGTGCGGCGCAGCAAGCCGCTACGCCGCGCTCGGTCGATCTTTCGGTTGCTGGGTCACTTTTCGACGTCGTAACAGGCTTCAGAGCCCTCGTCTTGTCTTCACTAGGTGCCATGCTCACATCCTTTTTCTGCTGTATGCTCACAGTACACACCTTGAAGTGGCTTCAAGGTCAAGGATTTTTTGAGAAAGGCCGTCAAAAATGAGGATCGGAGAACTAGCAAAACTGGCTAACTGCACCACCGAGACTATTCGTTTCTATGAAAAGGAGGCGCTCCTTCCTCCGCCCGAGCGCAACGGCGCAAATTATCGTACCTACACGCAAGGCCACGTCGACCGCCTTCGTTTTATCCGAAACTGTCGCGCGCTTGACATGACGCACGAAGAGGTGCGGGCGCTGCTAGTCGCATCTGATGACCCATCAGGCAACTGCGAGAGTGTGAACGCACTCGTGGACGATCACATTGCGCATGTCGATGAGCGGCTGGCGGAGCTCGCGCACTTGCGCGACCAATTAACCGAGTTGCGCCAACGATGTGGCACTGAGGCAGCCGTTGCGAAATGTGGAATCGTCCAGGGTCTGACATCGATGGACACAGTCCCGTCGAAACCACGGACGACTCATTTGGGTTAGATAGCGGAGAATTCGTGGCGCTTGCGCGCCCAGCAAAATCGGTATTTGCACCGGAAACGCATCCGCAGCGCCGCGAACGCTGGTGAACTGATTCCGACGGGCAAGCAACTTAATCTGGATTAGGGGGATAGACTGGCGCGCGGTTGGCAAAAAACAGGCCATGCGGCGAGCGGCCGACCGCGATCGTGTCAACTAGCTTTTTTGTTGTCAGATCGATCACACCGACGTGCCGCGCAAATCGAAATGTCACCCACAAATATCGACGATCGGCGGACAGCTCCATGTCATCCGGCCCGGGCATCAATCCGCTGATATCGCTGACCTTGCTCAGGTTGTTGTAGTCAAGAATGCTGATGGTACTTTCGACACGATTGGAAACCGCGATGTGCTGCCCGTCACCGAGGTTTCGGAAATTGTGGGCACCACGGCCGGTCTTGATCGTCTTGATGACCTGTTGCTTTCGCCAATCGACGACCGCGACGTTGTCTTCCCCTGTCATGCCGATGAGCAGATAACGGTCCCCCGGTGTCATCCAAAGACCTGCCGGCACCTTTCCGACCTTCATCTTCCATTTGACCAACTGCGAAGCAAGATCGATTGCAGCAAGCTCGCCGGTCTCCTGCAGCGTAACAAACACCATGGTGCTATCAGAGCTGAAGGTCATATGACTGGGCGTTTGCGACAATGGAACGCGCTTGACCAGAGAAACGTCCTTCCCGTCGTATTTATAGATATCAACGCGGTTGAGGCGCAGCGCCGCAGTGATGAACCACCTTCGGTCCGGCGAAAATCCCAATTGGTAGGGATCGTCGATATTTGCGACCCGCCGCTGAAGCTGCCCCGATCGAGGGTCAAGATACATCAGGTCATTCGACACCGAGTCCGCTACGATCAGCGAAGAGCCGTCCGGCGTGATCATCAGGTGATGAGGCTCTTTGCCCGTCGAGAAACTATCAATGACTTTGTGCGTTTGTTGGTCGATCAAACTCACCTTGGCTTCGCCGGAATCGAGCACGATGACCTTTTCAGCTGCGGGCGCAATAATTGGAAGCGTCATGACCATGGAGAGAGCCGCACGAAGGGCGAATCGTGAGCGGCCAGCGTTAAGGCGCTGCATGTTAATGAATTCCTTGCAGAAAAACGGCGTTATGAGAGAACAGCATCACGACCGGAGGACGTAGTCGCCATTTTAATGGATTGCCCTTCGCGGCTGCGCGCCAACGCACGAAGTGCCGACTCGGGCAAGGCGGAGCTTAGCTGGCTGACGCCGCCGATCATCCATTGCGACGCACCGTCCCATCCGCTGATTGACTCACATCCGACAGATTATGTTGCGCGACATCCACTCGTTCATTCGACGTTTAAGCGTAGTTGCTCTCGCGCTTGCGCTTCTGATCTTAATGGTCACGCTGGCCTTCATCCCGATACCGTTTAGCTCCGCTGCTGAAACAGTGCTGATTTTCGCAGCAATTTCATCGGCTGCAAGCATCTGGACAACGCTATTTGCGGAAATCCTTTTATCGAAGTCCGTGCCGGCCAACGCACGTCTAATCAAAGAGGCGGTTTTCGTGGGGCTATTGGGCATGGCAGCTAGCTTCGGTTGCATGTTTGACGCACTGCTCAAGCTGGTCAAGTTCATTTCGTCAACCTGAGCACTTGAGCACCCCTGCCCGCTATCAATCGTTGGCTTCAGGATGACCTTCAGGGCGCAGCCCCGCCAACCGGTCATGCTCTTGCGACTCGCTGCACGGCAATTCACAATTCAAGGATGCCACTCCGGTCTTAGGCACGCTTGACTTCGATGCCAATTCAATCGAACTTACCTCCGAATGACATTTTTCTGGCAGGCAATCGACAATGCACGCCACGCTCCGCCTCTGATTCCGCATGCCAAGAACCTTCATCGCACTTGGGCAACTAAATGCTAGCCATAGCAACTGACTGATCACCGCGGCCAGATTGAAATGAAACAGCAGCGAATACAGCAGGCAGATTGGCCCAAACAGATTGAGAAGCACATATGAGCGGTCTTCGCGCTGTAAGCGGCCAAACTGCAGTCCAGCATAGGCGGCTTGGTAACAAAGCACACCAATGATTCCAACAACGTCGGCGATTTTCATAATTTCTATTTGACGTTTGCTGCGAAGAGAAGTCTTCGATGAAGAAGCAGCTATCCGAGGAGTTGGTTCTCGAACGGGTAGCGAGTCAGCACTTCGCATCCGGTTTCCGTGACCAAGACCTGCTCTTCGAGCTTCGCCCCCGGCCCTACCGAGGTGCGGCCAAGGTAGCTCTCGACGCACATCACCATTCCCGGTTCGATGACGCCGTCATAGCCGCACGACTGCCACTCTTCTGGAAAGTACATATAGGGTGCTTCGTCGCACAACCCTACACCGTGGTACAAGCCTGGATCTGTGCATACCCTCGGCTGTAATATCGCACTGTTCCGCAGTGGGGACCTGCTACCGCACAACCACGTGCGCGAGGTATCCACGCATAGGCCAAAGCTGCCGACTAGGTTCGTATCGAACGCAACGAGGTCGCCCTCTTCGATTTTCCGGCTACTGCACTCCTGATACCGGGCATTGCAACGAGGTCCTGATGCCAGAAGCCGCGTTTCTATCCATTCGCCGCCGCGTGCAATGCTCTCCGCATGCAAATAGCTCCATAACCGCTGCTCAGTGATACCAGGCTCAAGATGAGATCGCATCACCTGCATGGCCGGCCTCGCATGCATGGATCGCGCATCGCATCGCGCGAATCTCGTCTTCGCACTTGATGCGGCGCGCCTCTTCCATCAGCGACTCGCCGTTCTGAATGCGGATGCATTGCCGCTCAAGCGGCTCAACACCCTCAGGATCGCAGTGATCGAAAGCGAGTCGAGCGTTGCCGCCAACATGCTTCCGCACGAACGCGCTGATTTCAGCGGCCCATCGCGCAACGTGTTCGGCGCTGCGGTTGCCCGCTCAGAAGTGAAACCATGGCACGCATGGCCGCACTTCGTCGACCGAATCCGCACAATCGCTCAAGAATTCGCAATTCGAATCCCCAGAGAATGACCGGCCCTTCGGTCGGGACAAAAGTGTAACGGCCTGCGTTGTGGAGCCGCCAGACCTGCATATTGGTGCTGTCGGTCGCATAACGAACGTTCACGGGTCGTGCAGCACGATGCCGGCATAGTCCCTGTTTCGAAACTCGAGTGGCCCTATCTTGCGCGTCGACATCGTTGCGCTGGTCCGTGGGAACTCGCTTGCAACCGATTGCTTCATGTAAGTGACTGGCATTATGAAATGCTAGACCAAGCCAGCGATGAGCGGCATTGAACGCCGCCCACCGTAGGGATCGATTGAGGTCAACGTACCGACTTGAGGTCGCCTGCCGTTACTTCCACATTCGCCTTCCTTTGCGGCGCCGATGCTTCACTCAGCGTCTTGCCTCTCGTTTCCGGTGCGAGCAGATAAGACACCATACCACCCACGAGACTGATTCCGGCCGCAAGAAGCATTGCAGTGCCTACTCCCACTGAGCCGACTACGACCGGCAAAAGGAAGGTGCCCGCTGCAGCGCCAATGCGCGATGCAGCCGTGGCAAATCCGACGCCGATCCCGCGGATTTCCGTCGGAAACACTTCACCCGGATATACACCCGTCAGCGTGGTCGAGATCGCATTCACGAAGGAGAACGTGAAGAAGCAAACGAGGATAATTGCTGGCGATACGTGAGAAAACAGCGCGACGCAGACCAACGCGATCGTCGAGATGAAGAACGGCGGAACAGCAAGCTTGCGTCGTCCCACTCGCTCGATAAGCATCACCGACAGTGCCGTCCCGAGCACCGCTACTCCATTCAGAACCAGGCCGCCAGTCAGCCCTTCCTTTAGTCCCAACTGCTGCAATACGATTGGTGCGAATGCACCGATGGCGAAATACGGCGTGACATTGCAGACCCAAAAAATAGAAACGAAGACTGTTGTGCGGATATAGTCCGCCGAGAAGAGCCGTCCGAAGCCTTGGCTTCCGCGGTGGCTGTGGGCTTGAAGTTCGTTAAGTTCGTCCTGACCCATGTGCTCCGCTGCTATCGCTTTCGCTTCAGTCGTGCGGCCTTGGCTCATTAGCCAGCGCGGCGACTCGGGCGTGCCCAGACGCATCAAAAAGACAATGACAGTCGGAACCGTGCTGAGACCCAAGATGATGTGCCAGTTCGTGGCGAACGACACGGTAAGCGCCCAACCGAGCGCATACGAGACGAGATAGCCGACGTACCACGCCAACTCCAACACAGCGAGAAGCTTTCCGCGCAAACGTGCGGGGGAAAACTCCGCAAGCAAAGGCCATCCGATCGAATAGTCTGCGCCAATTGCGATGCCCATCAATACGCGTACGAGAAAGAGCTGCCACGCCTCGCCGACCACAAATTGCAACACGGAGCCCACGAGAAAGATCGCCAAATCGATCGTAAACATCGGTTTGCGCCCGACCTTGTCAGCGAGCCAGCCGCCCAGTGGACCACCGATAAAGATGCCGATCAATGCCGACGCTCCGATCAACCCCTGCCACGCCAGCGACAAATGCAAGTCGGCGGTGATCGCCGGCATCACAATGCCGACGCAACCAAGAATGAACCCGTCAATGAACATTCCACCGGAAATGAGGACGGTGAGCTTCGTGAGGAACTTACGCTGCTTTGCGGATAGAAGACCTACCCTGTGCGCAGAGCTTGAGCTTGGACGAGAGAAGGCCTTTGTCATGATGCTGTCTCCTGATGTTATACGAGGACTAAAGGTCTCGTGCGATGACGAACAACTGACCCTTGTCTGCGAGAATGCCGAAGCCAGTTTGCGCAAGACGTCATGCCAGAACAAACGATGTTTCGTGCGTTGATTTATTGGTTTTTGTAATGGATTAGAACGAAGGCGTGCGTGCGCCTGGCCCCGTGCGGCCATGCGGTGCTTGCTTCGTGGATAGCTATTGAACTATTTGAGCGTCAAAAGCCAATCTCTGAAGCTGCCAACGCTCTTGCGGCGCTCATGCGGACCCGATGGCTCGAGCACAAGAAACTGCCCTTCCGTTTGCAGCGTTTCGGGCACGGGGCGCACGAGCGATCCGTCCTTGAGATACGGGTCGACGAGATTGCCCCAACCGAGCGCCACGCCTTGGCCGGCCAGGGCCGCCTGAATAACCATCGAGTAGTTGTTGAGGTTGATCTTATTGCGCGGCTTGACGGGCGCGATCCCCACTCGACGAAACCAGTCGGCCCACGACACCCAGTCACGGTCCGATTCGTCCAGCCACAACCAAGTGCAAGATGCGAGATCTTGGGCGGAACGCAGCTCGGGCGCTCGCGCCAGATAGGACGGGCTGCAGACTGGGAAGATCTCTTCGTGGCAGATCGGCGTACTCTTGATTCCCGGCGGCGGACTTTTACAGTAGTACACCGCTAGATCGCATTCGAGCTTTCGATAATCCTTGACGTGGTCGTAAGCAACGATGCGCAAGTCAATGCCGCTATGCGCGTCATTGAACTCGGGGATTCTTGGAAGTAGCCATAGCGATGCCAGGGCGGTGCTGGTCGCGACGGTCACCTGCCCGTCACCATGCCAACGCATGATCAACTGAGTGGCATCAGCAAGCGCGAGCAGAGCCTCGCGGCATGATTGAAAGTATTGTTCGCCGGTAGCGGTCAGTCGCACCGAGCGCGTGGTTCGATCAAGCAAGTGCGCGCCCATCATCTCTTCCAGCAGACCGATTTGCCGACTGATCGCACCTTGCGTGACGTTAAGTTCATCAGCAGCGCGCGTAAAGCTGCCAAGGCGCGCGGTGGCTTCGAATGCGACCAACGCCTTGAATGGCGGCAGTGGCTGGATCTTCATGGGAACAGATGTCTCCGGGGCTTCTCTTCGAGTGCCCCTTCCGGCAGCTCACAGAATGCGTTCCGAAATCGGAATACCGCCTGTATGGCCACCATCGTTATCGGGCATAGCTAGCCCTAAATTGTGCCTCAAGTGTTGCCGGCGTCAAGACCAAACGCTTGGGCCAGCGCCGCCCAGTGCTGCTCTCACGTCGCAGCGTGGTCGGAATCCGCTTCATCACACGCCTGCTTCCAGTCTCCTGGATAAACCACATAACCGAAGAGCGCAAAACCTGAGTAGATCAACTCGGTGTTCTTGGGTATCCACAGAACTTGGCCAGGCTCAATACGATGGACAACTCCCTCGGTCTCCACTTCCATGCATCCTTCGATGGTGAAGATGACCTCCTCGTACAGCGTCGTCCAACGTACTGTAGCGCCTTGCCAGCGTGCGAAGCCGACGCCGAGATTGGGCGATATTTCGTCAGGGATCGCGCGTGCGACATAGGCGGCCCCGGGCGGGCCGCCTCGCACGTGAAACCCGAGCTCAGCATGATCGACGAGCCGTACGCCAGCGCTTTGATTGAGGGCCGCGCTCATAGCTCTGCCCTGCTTTGCCACGCCGCGAGCTTAATGCGAGTCCGCACGCCGAGGCCAAGGAAGGGTTCCGGCGGATTGAGCGAAGGCATGCCTGTGACCGCCTGGATGTCATCGAGCAATGAAGAGTCAGCGCCTACCGCGTAATCCGCTAGCAAGGTTCCGGAGATCGTGCCCCACGCTGCACCGACTCCGTTATCACATGCCGACGCGAACGCGCCCTCCTGCAGCTTCCCGAAGAAGTTGGTGAAGTTACGCGACATCGCATAGACGCCGCCCCAGGTATGCGTGAATGGCACGTCGGCTAGATCGGGAAAGCGCGCTAAAAACGCCTTACGATGGTCTTCGCTAATGTTTCTGCGCATCGCGTCATCGACGCTGCGGCCGTAGGTCGGAACGTGCCTATACGTATTGCGAATGATAATTCGCCGATCCTGCGTCATGCGGACCGTGGTGCCAGCATGATCCGCGGGGGTTAAGCCCCAATTGAAGGTTGCGCCGTAGCGCTTGCTTTGCGACTCGTCGAGTGGCGCGGTCCAGCTCGCGAACGTCATAACGGGCAGCAGTCGGTTCTGCAAGAAGCCGAATTCGCGGGTGAAGATGCTCGTGCCGAACAGCACTTGCGGCGTATGAATTTGCCCCTCGCCGCCATGTAGCACGTAGCCGCCTCGACCGTCACGTTCCAGACGCTGAATGGGCGATTGTTCCAGCAACTCGACGTTGGCCGGGAGCGAACGCGCGAGTCCCCGAACCAGTGCCGCTGGCTGCATCAGATAGCAGCCCGGCGTGAACACGGCGCGGCTGTAGTGGCTCGTACCGAGCACCATCGACAAATCACCGCCCTCGACCACGCGGTAAGGCTCGCCAAGTTTTGCCATCAACTTCTCAAAGTGCGCGAGATATGCCAGTCCGCGCTCGCCGACTGCGCCCTGGTATTTTCCCGCGTGGGACCACTGGCACTCGATGCCGTGCTCCTCCACCAGCGTCTGCAGTTGCCCGATGGCCGTACGGTTCAGACGGAGTAACCGCTGCTTAAACTCAGGGTCGGGGTTTTCGAGCGCGAATTTGTGCGGTAGATCGATGACAAAGCCAGAATTACGTCCCGATGCGCCTTCTCCAACGCGTTGGGCATCGACTAAAAGAATCCGAGCGTCCGGCTTGTGAGCTGCGAGGCGACGCGCCGCGGCAAGACCGGCAAAGCCGGCGCCGACCACAACGTAGTCCGCCAACTGGTGACCGACGAGACGCCGTACAGGATCTGGCGCTGGCAGCGCAGCGTACCAACCGCAGGTTTCGTCATCATGAGGCAGGTTCATATCGCTTCCTGTGTCTCTATAGTGTTTGTTGACCGACGCGAGGAGCGCACTGCTGAACCCATTGTCCGCGTAGTGCTTGTGCTCGCTGACCGATTAGCGCGAAGCCGCACATGCGCCCGCTGTTGTCGTAGTGCCCGCAACTGAAGCCGTCTTCTGTGGCATCCACTCGCCATTCGCCGGCCACCGCGATCGGCGGCGGCAGAAGCATGAGCGGCGCAGCGGGCGTCTTCACCTGCACAGGCATCGGCGGATAGCGAACGTCAGTGGGTTCGCCGGTGAGCGTGCGCGCCAGCGCATCGACACCGAAGTTAATCGGAGCGAGGTATGGAGCCGGCCGTCCATCGATTTCGACGCAATCGCCCAGCGCGAACACGTCCTCGATGCTCGTGCGCAGTTGCGCATCAGTGCGAATGCCGCGACCGATCTCAGCGCCGCAGTCCGCGGCCAATGCGACATTCGGCGCGAGGCCAACCGCTGAGATCACGACATCGGCTTCCAACTTGCCGCCGCTCGCAAGCGTCAGCGTCCACGCGCCTACTTCGCCGGCGATCTCCTTCACCGAATTCTGCAGGTGCCACTTGACGCCTTGCATTGCCAAGGCGTGTTGAAGATGCGTTCCAGCTTCTTGCGGCATGAGCCGATCGAGCGGCCATTTACCGATGCCGACCACGCTCACATCAAAACCGCTGACGGCAAGATCGTTGGCGAACTCACATCCGATCAGTCCATCACCGATGATCGCTACACGCGACGCCGCGGCAAGCTTCTGCCGCAGCATCCGATAATCGTCGAGATTGTTGATGCTTAGGAGCGCATCGGTGCGCCCCTGAATTTCGGGGCGAATGGGACTCGCACCCAGCGCGAGCACCAGCTTTGCATACGATAGGTCACCGTAGCGTGTATGCAGAACGTGCGCCGACGCATCGATTGAATCAACCTCGCAGTTCGGATAGATGCGAATGCCGAGACGTTTCTGGATCTCGAATGGCGACTCGGCGACGAGCGCATCGGCACTGCGACCCTGCGATGTAGCGATCGACAGCGCCGGCTTTGAATAGAGATGGCCCGATTCGCGAGTCAGCACGATAATCTCGACCCCGCTATCACGGCGGCGCACCGCTTGCGCGAGGCTATAGCCGGCGTGTCCCGAGCCGATGATGACAAGCGGACCAGCAGGCTTCGCAACGACTGCGGGCGCAGCTTTCGTGTCGGTCGCTGTTGCCGGCGTGGACGTCATCGCCACCACTTCGGCGTCGGTGATTTCGATCATCTCGAAATCTGCTTTACCGACGCCACAATCAGGACACTTCCAGTCCTCCGGCACGTCTTCCCACCGCGTGCCTGCCGCGATGCCATCCTTCGGCCAACCTTCGGCCTCGTCATAGATCAGGCCGCAAATGATGCAAAGCCACTTCTTCATGACACACCTCAATCCTGTGCAACGCGAATGCCTACGTTCTTCGTTCGCACGTAACTGTAGATCGCTTCCTGGCCTTTTTCGCGACCAAAGCCGGACAGGCCAACACCACCGAATGGCGTCTCGATCCCGCCCGCATACCATTCGTTGACGAAGACCTGACCCGCACGCAGACGCCTGGAAAAGCGCAGCGCGCGGTTGACGTCGCGCGTGAACACGCCCGCGACGAGTCCATACGGCGTACCGTTAGCGATCTCGACAGCCTCGTCTTCGGTATCGAACGGAATGACGGAAAGCACGGGACCGAACACTTCCTCGTATGCAATCTTCATTCGAGGATGCACGTCGGCCAGAACCGTGGGCTGCATGAAGTGGCCAGGACGGTCCGCCACGCGTGCGCCGCCGGTCACCGCAGTCGCGCCCTCGGCAATTGCCTCGTCGCACATGGCAAGAACACGCTCGATTTGCGTTGCACTGATCAACGGCGTGTGATCGGGATCCTGCGAACCAGGCCCAATCGATAGTTTGCGAGCCAGGTTACAAACGGAATCCACGACTTCATCATGGATGCTGCGATGAACGATCAAGCGCGACATCGCTGAACACACCTGGCCCGCGTTAAAGAAAATCCCGCTTTTCACGCTCGCCAGGACCTGAGCCCGGTCCGAATCAGGAAAAACCACCGCTGCCGATTTGCCACCCAATTCCATGACACTGGGTGTGGCCCACTGCGCGGCGGCGGCGAGGATAGTACGGCCCGTCGGCACCGAACCGGTAAATACAATTTGATTTGTCTTCGAGCTCGAGGCGAGATGCGCGCCTACCTCACTGCCAAGTCCACAAAGCAGTTGCGCGGCGCCTTTTGGCAGCCCAACTGCATCAATGGCTTGAAACAGCACACATAATCCCAAGGGCGACAACTCTGGCGACTTCACCACAACTGCATTACCGGCAGCCAGCGCCGGTGCAAGTGAGCGTGCGCAGATCGAGACAGGGAAGTTCCAGGGAACAATTTGCACTGACACGCCCATCGGCTCGTAGCGGGTAAAGTCGACGTAATCATCGCCGAGCGGAACCGAGACGCCTTCGAGCTTGTCGGCCATACCTGCGTAATACTCGAAGTAGCGCGCCGCTTCGATAAATTCATCGCGCGCATCACGCAGCGTCTTACCGTTTTCTCGACACAGAATCTGTGCGCCGCGCTCGCTCACTTCGCGAATTTCGGCAGCGATGCGCAAAAGTAAGCGCACTCGCTCCGCGGGACGGGGGCTTGTCAGAGCGCCGCTTTCGACGCAACGCACCGCTGAGGCGAGCGCGCGTTCCGCATCGTCTGCGTTGGCCAGTGCAACAGTAGCGAACGTTTCATTGCTGGCCGGATTGGCGACGTTCAGCCGGCGTTCGCCGTCAACCCATTCGCCATCAATGTAATTGAGCCAGTGGTGAGTATTTTCGTAGTTCATCAGCCGCTCCTAGCCGTGCCGGCCAGTTGCCAGAACCTTGCGCGCCATCCACTGATGGAAATAGTGCGTGGGTGCATCCATTTCAGGAGAGAAGACGCCGCCCTGGAAGCCCGGTGACTGTCGCCCTGCTTGCATGCCTTCGACCGCGCCGATGTCCTCAGAGAAGACCACGCGCCATGCGTTGAGTACCGCCTGACGGCTCGCGGCGAAGTTCGCGTCCTGCGCGGCCTCCTTGCCGACGAAGAACAGGCGCAGATGCTCCACTGTGCGATTCGCCGACAGCGGTTGAAGCATCATCGCGAACGCGTGATCGGCTTGGATGCCGAGCAACACGTTCGGGAAGAATGCGACGTATTCGGCATTGCGCATGCGGTCCGCGGGCCATGCGGGGAACGTCGGTAGCGACGTGCCTTCGACATCAGCGAGGTTATACGCGTAGCTGCCCTGACCCGCGAACTGCTCGCCGAACGCGATGTTGTAGTGATCTTCGAGGCGGGAATAGGAATTCAGCGACGGGTGCACCCATGGCAGGTGATACGCCTCGCAATAGTTTTCGACCGCGAGTTTCCAGTTGCAACCCACTTCCACAGACCACGCACCACTATCCGGGGATACATTGATCTGCGAGAGACCATCCCCGCCGAGAAACGGCTGCCAACGGTCGGTCAATGGCTTGATGACTTCATCGAACTCCGGCGCCGTACCCGAGAGGTTCACGAAGACCATACCCATCCACACATGGCTGCGCAGGGCCTTGAGACCGTGTTTCTCGCATGCGAAGCGCTCGTCCTTGTGCTGATTGATGCCGCCGACGTGCGGCGTGCCTTTAAGCGCGCCGTTGGTGTCGTAGGTCCACGAGTGATACTGGCAGCGGATGACGCCCTGAATGTCGCCGGCTTCGTGCACCAGCTTCATGCCGCGATGGCTGCACACGTTATGGAAAACCTGGAGCACACCCTCGCGATTGCGCATCATCAGGAGCGGCAGGCCCATGAAATCAATGGGCTTGACGGACGACTTCCGGCTTACGTCGCTCTCAAAGCCGATGCACACCCACTCATTGCCCAGCACGGCGTCGCGCTCGGTTTTGAAGTATTGATCGTCGGTATAGAACTTGTTGCCCAGGCCGGTTGCTTGATCAATGGGCTTCAGAACGGTTTCCAGCTGGATGATAGGGAAGTGCTTGGCTTCGGCGGGGGCATTCATTGCTTGTCTCCGATGACGTCGATTGTCTGACCCGACCCGTTGCGACCGGGTTGTTGGAGCAAATTATCGAAGTGGAAAACAGCGGCAACAAACGATTCTTTGGCGTGACATTCATTGAGAAATCTCATGAATTGCATCTCGACAACATTCGACATCGGAATGAGGCAGGTGCATTCGGTACGAGACTTCGGAGCGCCACATGGTCCAACGCGGTAGGCACCTTTGGCGAAAAAATCGTGGTAAGCAGAATCTGGTCATGAAAACGCCCGCACAAGGCGGGCGTCGATGCATGATGCATGAGCTAGGCCGTTCAAGACGGCCTGGCTACTGACAGTCGGTTACGGCTTCGCCGCATCGTCAGCCGCATCCTTCAGATCTTCCTTGACATCGCCGACGTCCTTACGAACTTGGCCTTCGACCTGTTGGGCGTTCCCCTTCGCTTCCTGCGCAGGATCGTTCGTCACTTTGCCGACGCCCTCGTTGATCTTGCCTTTGACTTTCTCCCCAACGCCCTTCACCTGGTCTTCGTTCATGATCGCTCCCCGGTTTGCCTGCGACATGCAGGCATGACGAAGTAAGCGCAAAGACGATGCCCGCGTTGGGCGGCAGGCGGCGGCCATCGCCGGCTCGGCGTTAGCCCATTTTCACCAGTGAAAATTCCCTCCACCGCCCTGCTCCAAAAAGCCGCACCGTTGATAACGAGGTTATCCGGGGTGAGCTTTCGGCGGGGGGAGATGCATGTATGTGGTAGCGGTCGTTGTAGACGTTTCCAGAAGAGGGTTTCGACGCTTGCACGAAGCGCCTACGACTGGCAACGGGGCCGTTCGCTGACGCGGGTCTCACTGGAAAAGAAAAAGCCCACTCGGAAAGAGCGGGCTGAATCCATATCGGTGGACATGGAGGAGACGAACTTAGTATAAACCCTTATCGAAACCGTGCAAGCGCTTTTGCTCCGTCTGGCCACCGTCCATCGCGGCATCTGGGGCGACATTTGCCTGGGTTCTTTTTCTGTCCGTCGGTGAGTGCGAGTCCGGCGAGCGCCAACGACCTCCACCGCTCCCCCCGCAACCGTGGCTACCGCTCGCGGTTCGTTCCCTGGGCTTGGCCCCCGCTGGCTGCAAGGAGTGTCCCTCCCGGAGGCTTACCCTGAGCGCCGAGCCGGCTTGCTGGTTGCCTCCAGTCCGTGCTCTCGGACTGCGACCGTCAACCCGCACGCCGAGTGTCGGTTTCAATGGTGATAATTCGTATTATTAGGATTAGCTTTAATGGTACGTCGCGCCTGCAATCGTTAGTACAACGAGCGATCCGCGTCGATGGATGGGGAGCGGCAACTGCGGCTCGGTGGACGCAAACAGACGCAAAGAAAACCCGCTCAGTTGAGCGGGCAAAATCGATATCGGTGGACATGGAGTAGACAACCCCAGTATAAACCCTTATCGCTCACCCGGAATTCCTGTTCCGAGCTGTCTTAGATGTGCAACGCCTCGTCGTTCCCGGTTCCCCCGGGCGCAACGCTTGCGTAATTAAGTGCGGGAGGCGCCGCCATGAAAGCGACTACATTCTTGGAACAAGCCAAACGGGAAGCGCAGCTCGTCGATGCCCTGTTGGTTGCGCGATATGCGCTCGTCATCCATGACGGCATGACGCTGCTAGGCGACGATGAACCGCCGGCGCGCTGGCGAATTCGCTTCGATCGCGAACTCCAGTGCATCGATGGAGCCCTCCAGATGGCCGGGATTGACACCACTCAGGCGCTTCATCCGCCGAATCTTTATTGGAAGGACGATGACGCTGATGACGGCGGTGGCTTGCCGCCGGGCGCGGACGACTGAGATGGGGCGCTGGAGCGGTTCACGCGCGACACGCGTGCGCGCACCTGACGCGCTGCCTGGCGGAATGCCAGCGCTGATCGAGCCGCAAATGGCGACGCTGGTTGAACGTCATCCTGGCGAAGGCGACTGGTCCTACGAGATCAAGTTCGACGGCTATCGCATGCTCGCGCGCATCGAACGGGGCGACGTCAAGTTGGTCACGCGCAACGGCCACGACTGGACTGAGCGCATGCCGCGGCTGCGCGCTGCGCTTGAGGCCATACCCGCCGACACCGCATGGATTGACGGCGAGGCGGTCGTCCTTGATGCGACGGGCAAGCCCGACTTCAATGCACTGCAGCACGCTTTCGACCGGCGCAGTACAGCTGACATCGTTCTCTTCGTCTTCGACCTTCTCTGGCTTAACGGCACCGACATCCGTGAACAGCCGTTGCGAAAGCGCCGTGCATTGCTCCACGAGTTGATGAAAAGCGTTGAAAACCCGCTCCTGCGTTATTCGGACGATTTCGCCGAGGATCCGGCCTCGCTCGTGGCTTCCGCCTGCAAGATGCAGCTCGAAGGCATTATCGGCAAGCGGGCCGACGCGCCCTACCGGTCCGGACGCTCCAACGACTGGATCAAGCTCAAGTGCAATCTGAGACAAGAGTTCGTGGTCGGCGGGTTTTCGCGTGTCAAGGGCGCGAAATCAGGCGTGCGCTCCTTGTTGCTGGGCGTCTACGATCCAGATGGCGCCCTCCGGTACGCCGGGCACGTTGCACCCCACCTCACGCCCGGGCGAAGCGCTGCCTTCAGCAAGCGCGCTCAGGCTTTGCAGCAGGCGCAACCGGCCTTCTATAACGCGCCGGAACCCGAGCGCGATCGCGAGTTTTACTGGCTCAAGCCTGACATCGTGGCGGAGGTCGCCTTTCTTGAATGGACGCCCAACGGTGAAGTCCGCCATCCGGTCTTTCATGCGCTGCGCGAAGACAGGCCTGCCCGTGCGGTGACGGAAGAAAAGGTCATCGCCGAACCGCGGGTCGAGGGTCCCGAGCAAATCGGCTCGACCCGCGAAAGGCCCGGTCCGCGCGGGACAGTCATCGTGGGCGACATCAAGATCAGCAACCCGCAGCGCGTGATGGATCAGGCGTCAGGCCGCACCAAGCTCGACATCGTGCGTTACTACGACGCGATCGCCAAGTGGGCCCTGCCGTATCTGCATGCCCGACCCCTTGCGCTCGTGCGCGCGCCCGACGGCATTGCCGGCGAGCTATTTTTTCAGAAGCACTCCGAGCGCGCCCGCATTCCCGGCATCGAAGAGCTGCCCGTCAGTCTGTATCCGGGACACAAGCCGCTGCTCGTGGCGAATACCGCGGACGCGCTGGTCGGACTCGCTCAGATGAGCGTCGTCAGATTCACTCATGGAATGGCGCGGCGCCTGATCTGGAGCATCCGGATCGCGTCATCTTCGATCTCGATCCCGACCCAGCCTTGCCATGGTCGGCCATGTTGGAAGCGGCAGCGCTCGTGAAGGTGGTGCTGGATGAGCTGGGATTGCGCTCGTTCGCGAAAACCAGCGGCGGCAAGGGCTTTCACATTGTCGTGCCGCTCAACCGGCGACAGGGATGGGACGAAGTGAAACTGTTCTCGCAAGCGGTCGCCCAGCACATGACACGCGTGGTGCCGCAGCGTTTTTCAGCAGTCCTCGGTCCGAAGAATCGAGTGGGCAAGATCTTCATCGACTATTTGCGCAACGGTCGAAGCGCGAGCACGGTCGCCGCATTTTCCGTGCGCGCACGCCCCGGCATGGCGGTGTCGATGCCGGTCTCATGGGACGAGCTGAATGACGTGAGGAGCGGCAACCAATGGACGATGGCGCAAGCCATCCACCGACAACGGACGCTCACCACCGATCCGTGGGAAGACTACTGGCGCACGCGGCAAGGAATCACCGCCGCGATGCGCCGGGCGGTCGGCATGAAGCGCTAGACAAGCAGCACTTCACACGGTAGATCGTACACTAACCGCGCACCTCGGTGCCCTTCAGTTCCCCATGCTTATGCGAATGGGTCGCCCCGTATTTCAGCTCGAAGTGAGCGCCTTTGCCGCTGCGCGTCGGCGGGAAGTGCTCGCCCTCCACACACGTCACTTCGAAGGTGTCTTTGCCATCGTCGTGAACCACCGAATAGATACCCGACACCTTGACGATTTCACCGGGCTTATACGAGTTGTCACCTGCCATCGTCGCCTCTCCTGAGAAAAGAACAACGACAGTCGAGCAAGGAGCGTTCCGAGGTTTCCAGCCAAGCATCGCCGGACAAGCATCACCGCTGCTTGCCACCACGCCACCAACGCCACCTCTACGCCGCGAGCCGATGCTCGTAGTAAGGCCGGTCTCGGTCTTCCAGAATGGCATCGAGCGCGGCGAGGTCGGACGCCTGCGGATTCAACCAGGCGTCGACGTGCTCTCGCTTGATCGGCACGATGCAGCGGTCGTGACCCGCAGCTTCGACCTCGGCAGGCGGTTCATCCGTGATGGCGGCGAACGACAACAGATCCGGCTGACCGGGCGCGGTCCACTTGGACCACAGGCACGCGACCATCAGCAGCTGGCCGTTGTTGGGACGAAACTCGAGAACGACGTTCTCGCCCACCGCCTGCGGTCCGTCATGCTCTTCGAACAAGGTGTTCTCGCACTTCGCGCGCGTGACGTTCTCGTAGAAGACGTCGACGAGCAGCAGGCCGTGCGTATGGCCAAAACACGGCTTCCAGAAATTGTCCAGGCTGTCGCGCCGCGCGTTGTATGTCCCTGGATATTTGATGTCGTAGTTCGCAGGTTTGCCCGCGATGCGGCATTGATAGCGCATCGGCTTGACGACATACTGCCCGTCTTCGACCACGAGCACGGGCGCGTAGTAGCCGGGAAAAATGCGTGAATCACGCGGTTCCGGCTCGCAACGACCGAGATCGGTAAGGCGCCGTAGCGCGGCATCGATCTTGTCCGTGGCAATGCGCTTGCTCTCGGTTGCCGCTTTGGTCACCTTCGTCTGCAGCGACCGCTCTGCATCCGCCAGCCGTGTGCGTTGCTTGAACAGATCCTGTTCGAGCCGGGTTGCCTGTTCCGCGTTGTACCGGTCAATGAACGTCTTGATCTGACGCTCGTCATCGGTCGCGGGTTGCCGAAAGGCGTCTTCCATCGCCTTCGGGATTTTTGCCTTGCTGCCCTCGGAACGCTCCCAGAACAGTCGCGCAAACTCACGGATGTCCATCTGTGCGCCGAACATCTTCACGTAGCGGCGATAGTCGGCCTGGATTTGCGCTGAGTAACACATGCGTCAGATTCCCCATTGTTGTGATGGCGAACGCCAAGGCGCCGGACGTCAGAGCGCCTCTTTGCACAGCGCCAGCATCTTCTTGATGACGGTGCACGAATAGTTCAGTTGCATGTCACCCGTGAAGAGCGCCTGGACGTTCGACTGCCGCACTGCGATGCCGGCGCCTTTCAGGTCTCGTTTGGCGATCTTAAGCGCCAGTTGGCCGAGGCGCACGCGCTCGAGCCAATCCATCCAGAGGTGGTTGCGTCGCAGCCAGAGGCGGCAGCTCTCCACGAGATGATCGACTCGCCACTCATACGTGAGCGAATGGGAGGCCGCCACGGTCGCGACCAGGAAGCACAGCAGTTCCGCGCGCGCGTCCGACCCATCCATCACATCGTTGATATCTGATCCGGCCATACGTCGTTTCGTTTCCTTTGCTTCGTTTCCTGATGGCGTTGCTCGCTTCGATTGCAACGCTCCATCGCAATTGCGGGCGCAGGGGCCGGAATCAACATGACGTTGCATTCCCGCACGCGGCCAGAGGCGCCGCCATGGCTTGTTACCGATTGGCCCTGCCAGCGCCGTCTTGTTTCCCAGCGCAGTAACGAATCAGGATAGTCGCCCTGCCGGGCCGCAGCGACAAAAAAGGGCGCAATACCGCGTTGCGAATTTCGAGGTAAAGTACTGTACATATATACAGTACTTATGCACAATGGCGGCCCTGCTCAAACATGTCGAGTCCATTCATCCGAACCTGTGGCTCGGATCGCAGTTGGCGCGTGCCTACGGCAAGACCGTCGACACCGGCTACGCGGCGTTGTCGGCGGAACTGCCCGGCGGCGGCTGGCCGCTGGGTGCGCTGGTGGAATTGCTGGTCCAGCAGCCCGGCGTGGGCGAAATGCGTTTGATGCGCCCGGCGCTCGCACGCGTCGCTCATGATGCTCAGCGGCCCGTCGTGCTGCTGCAGGCGCCGCACGTGCCGAACGCGCTGGCGTTCTCCTACCTCGGCGTGCCACTCGAGAAGCTGATGTGGCTGCGTGCGTCGAAAACAGCCGACGCCTTGTGGTGCGCGGAACGCGTGCTGCAGGCCGGGACTTGCGGTGCGCTGCTGGTTTGGCAGCAGCACATCCGCTCCGAGGCGTTGCGACGCTTGCATCTGGCCGCCCAGGCGACTGACACGTTGCTGATTCTGGTGCGGCCGCTTGCCAGCGCCCAGGATGCGTCGCCGGCGAGCTTACGGCTTGGCGTTCGACCGGCAGAGGGCGGGATTGCCGTCGACATGATTAAACGACGCGGCCCCAACCGAACGGAGCCCTTGTCCGTCTCCCTACAACCGTCGCCGATTTTGCTGAGTCCCTATGGCCGTATTCGTCGCCATTCACTTGCCCCGGCTGTCGCTGGAGGTGTTCAGACCGAGGTGGTCGCCTCCGTCTGAGCACGGGTGCGTGGTGCTCGAGCGCGACAAGGTCATCGTCCTCGATGCGGTGGCAAGGGACGCGGGCGTGCGCGTGGGAATGAAGCGCGGCGGGGTCACGACGCTCGCGTCGGAGGCGCTGATGTTTGATTGCAGCCCGGAGCGCGAACACGAGATGCAGCGCGAGGTGGCCATCGCGCTGCTGCGGTTTTCGCCGCAGGTGGCCGTGTGTGGAGAGGAAACCATCGTTGTTGACGTCACCGCGAGCCTGCGACTCTTCGGCGGCATCCTGCGCGTGTGCGGCGAAATCAAGGACGTCGTCAAGACCATCGGCGTCACCGCGCGCATGAGCGTCGCGCCCACCGGCCGCGGCGCCTGGCTGCTCGCAAAGGCCGGCCGGCGGCGGGTGCTCAAAATGCGTTCGCTTGAACGTCACTTGGGCGCCTTGCCGTTCATGGTGGTGCCGGAGCTGCAGCCGTTCGCCGACTGGTTCAGTGGACTGGGCTGCCGCGTCCTGGGCGATATCCAACGCCTGCCTCGTGCAGGCTTGAAGAAAAGGTGTGGCGTGGACCTACTCGATTCCCTGGACCGGGCCTATGGCCTGGCGCCTGAACTGCACGAATGGCTCGAACTACCGCCGACCTTCAGCGCACGCGTCGAGCTACCTGATCGCGTCGAGCATGCCGAAGTCATCCTCTTTTCCGCGCGGCGACTCGTCGTGCAGCTCTGCGGGTGGCTCACCGCCCAGCAACTGGCGCTCACGCATGCCACGATCACGCTCGAACATGAACGCGGACGGCAGGCTATCGAGCCGACGCTCATCGAGATCGCGCTCGCGGAGCCAACCTGGCATGAAGAACATCTGGCTCGCCTCTTGAAGGAGCGGCTCGGGCGCACCGAGCTCGAAGCCGCGGTGATCGCCGTGCGGCTGACGGCCTCGGACGTGCGAGCGGCTGAACCGCCCAGCGATTCGCTGTTCCCCGAGCCCGGTGGCTCCGCGCAAGACCATAACCGGCTGCTGGAGCTACTGGCGGCACGCCTCGGCCCCGAAAATGTACTGCGGCCCGCGCCCGCACCGGATCATCGCCCGGAGCACGCCAATCAGTGGGTGCCGGTGCAAGGCAGCCCAAGGACGCACGCCGCGACCCTCGCGCCCTCCGCCCTCCCCGCGCCTGATGATCTACCACGACCGACCTGGCTGCTGCATGTGCCGTTGCGCTTGATGGTCAAGAACCATCGTCCGTTCTATGGTTCGCCGCTCAAGCTGGTGTCGACCGGCGAACGGATCGAGGCCGGATGGCATGACGGCGCGCTGGTGACGCGCGATTATTTCGTCGCGGAAGCCGACGACAAGAGTTGCTACTGGATCTACCGGGAGCGGCCGAGCGTCAAGACCGAAGAGACGCGCTGGTTCCTTCACGGCCTATTTGGATAAGCGGATAAGCAGGTGGCATTGTGGAGTTTCCCTCATCGGCCCTGCCCGAGTACGCGGAGCTTTTCGCGTTCAGTAACTTCTCGTTCCTGCACGGTGCATCGCACGGTGAGGAGCTGGTGCTGCGCGCGTCGCAACTCGGCTACGCGGGACTGGCCATCACCGACGAGTGCTCGGTCGCGGGCGTCGTGCGCGCGCATGTTCAGGCCAAGGAAGAAAAGCTGCCGCTCGTCATTGGCTCGTATTTTCGTCTGGTCCAGGCGAGTCACGGTGCGGATGGCGGTCCCAAGAACCGCCCCGCTTTTGGCCTGATCTTGCTCGCGCAGAACCGCGAAGGTTACGGCAACCTGTGCGAACTCATCACGCTGGCGCGCATGCGGGCGGCCAAGGGCAGCTACCTGCTGACACCCGACGATCTTGCCCGGCCGGAACCAAGCTACTCGCATTTAAAGGGCGCTCCAGACTGCCTTGCGATCCTGGTGCCGGACTTTCCGGCGAACGAAGCGACGCTGACGGCGCACGTCGACTGGCTGCGCCACACTTTCCCGGCGCGTGCGTGGATCGGGCTCACGCTGCATCAGCGGGCGATGGACGACATCCATCGCGGCATCGTTGAACAGGTGGCGTTGCGAGCCGGGATACCGGTCGTGGCCACCGGCAACGTCGTGATGCATGTGCGCTCACGCAAGCCCCTGCAGGACACCATGACGGCGATTCGCGTCGGCAAACCCGTTGCCGAATGCGGGTATGCGCTCGCGCCCAATGCCGAGCAGCATTTGCGTTCTCGCTTACGGCTCGCCAACCTGTATCCGCCGCATGCGATTGCCGAAACGTTGAGGATTCTCGCGCGCTGCAGCTTCTCGCTCGACGAACTGCGCTACGAGTATCCCGACGAACTCGTCCCCGAAGGCTACACGCATGAAGCCTATCTCCGGCAAGAGACCTATATCGGCGCGCACCGGCGCTTTCCTGCCGGCGTTCCCCACCACGTGCAGCAACAAATCGAGCATGAGCTGCAGCTCATTCGCGAGCTACGCTACGAGGCTTACTTCCTCACCGTCTATGACATCGTGCGCTTCGCGCGCAGCCAACATATCCTTTGTCAGGGCCGGGGATCGGCCGCCAACAGCGCGGTGTGCTATTGCCTGGGCGTCACCGAAGTCGATCCATCTCGCGGCAACATGCTGTTCGAACGCTTCATCAGCAAGGAGCGCGGCGAGCCGCCCGACATCGATGTCGACTTCGAACACCAACGGCGCGAAGAGGTCATCCAGTACATCTACCGCAAGTATGGACGGGACCGAGCGGCGATCGCCGCAGCGGTCTCAACCTACCGACCGCGCGGCGCGCTGCGGGAAACCGGCAAGGCGCTCGGCATCGATCCGCAGATCGTCGACAAGGTCGCGAAAAGCCACCAGTGGTTCGATCACTCGCAGGATCTGCTGCGTCGCTTCGAGGAGTCGGGCCTCGATCCTGCCAATCCGCTGATTGCGATGTGGGCGAATCTCGCGGCGCAGATTCTGAACTTTCCTCGTCATCTGTCGCAGCATTCGGGCGGCTTTGTGATCAGTCGCGGCAAGCTCACGCGGCTGGTGCCGGTGGAGAACGCGGCGATGCCGGACCGCAGCGCGATCCAGTGGGACAAGGACGACCTCGAAGCGCTCGGCTTGCTGAAAATCGACATACTCGCACTCGGCATGCTGTCCGCGATTCGACGCACGCTCGATATCGTCTCGGAGCAACGCGGCGAGCGCTTCGAGATGCAGGACATTCCCGCGGAAGATGCGGCGACCTACGAGATGATTTCGCGCGCCGATACGGTCGGCGTCTTCCAGATCGAGTCACGCGCGCAGATGAGCATGCTGCCGCGTATGCAGCCCAGAGCGTTCTACGATCTCGTGATTGAAGTAGCGATCGTGAGGCCGGGACCGATTCAGGGCGGCGCCGTCCACCCCTACTTGCGGCGGCGCCAGAAGCTCGAACCGGTCACCTATCCCAGCAAGGAATTGGAGATCGCGCTGGGCCGTACGCTCGGCGTGCCGATTTTCCAGGAGCAGGTGATGCAGGTGGCGATCCTGGCCGCAGGCTTCACGCCGGGCGAAGCCGATCAACTGCGGCGCGCAATGGCGGCATGGAAGCGCAAGGGCGGACTGCAGCAATACTACGATCGCATCGTCGGCGGCATGCAGGCGCGTGGCTACGACAAGACGTTCGCGGAAGCGATCTTTGAGCAGATCAAGGGATTTGGCGAGTACGGCTTTCCGGAGAGTCATGCGGCGAGCTTCGCGCTGCTCGTCTATGCGAGCAGCTGGCTCAAGTGTCATGAGCCCGCCGCGTTTCTGGCCGCCATTCTCAACTCACAACCGATGGGCTTCTACTCGCCCTCACAGCTGGTGCAAGACGCGCGGCGTCACGGCGTTCGAATGGCACCAATCGACGTGACCATCAGCGGATGGGATTCTGTGCTGGAAAAGCGGCCCGGTCACGAGAAGCCCGAGAAACCATTAGTACGACTCGGGCTTTCGCTGCTCAAGGGCATGCGCGAGGGCGCGGCGGAGGGGATCGAAACGGCGCGCGCGGTGAAGCCGTTCGCAAGCGTGAGCGACTTGGCGCGTCGCGCGCAGCTCGATCGCCGCGACCTGCAGGTGCTCGCAGCAGCGAACGCACTCCGGTCACTGGCAGGAAATCGTCGTGAAGCGTTGTGGCAGTCTGCGGCCGCGGTGCCCGACCGCGACATTCTGGCCGATACTCGGATCGACGATGACACGCCAACGCTCGGAGCGCCGTCGGAGGCGCAGGAGATCGTGAGCGACTACAACACCGCGGGACTGACACTCGGGCGCCATCCGTTGTCGTTGCTGAGGCCGGCACTGCTTGAGCAACGGTTAATGCCCGCTTCGACCTTGCGCACGTATCGGAACGGGCGTCTCGCGCGAGGCTGTGGGCTGGTGACCGTACGACAACGACCCGGGACAGCAAAAGGCGTCATGTTCGTGACGCTCGAGGACGAAACCGGCAACGTCAATGTCATCGTATGGCCGTCGCTGCTCGAGAAGCAGCGACGTGAAGCGTTGGGCGCGGCCTTGCTCGCGGTGTACGGCACATGGCAATGTGAGGGCGAAGTCCGTCACCTGGTCGCGCAGCGACTCGTCGATATGTCCCATCTGCTTGGCGGACTGACGACGGTCAGCAAGAACTTCTGCTGACGCGTCGCGGTGCCGGCTCACGACTGGCAAATTGCGACCCACTTCGGCCGTGCATTACTTGCGGGGCTGGGCGTCTCTTGGTGAAGCGCAACGGTCGTTCTTTCCCAACACGCTGCGACACATCAGGGAGGACCCATTCATGCGTAAATATGCCGCATCAAGCTAGCGGACGCGTGATAGTACGGGGGTGCGAGGACTTAACTGGGACCGGGCGATCTCTGGCAGATAGTAGCCGACCCGAGAGCCGCTGCTCGACGACAGATGCGCGAGACTGCCAAGAAACTGATTTGGGCGGATAACGCCGATGGCCGCTCTCTCGGCGATTACGTAGGACTTATCTCGGGACTCCGTACCTGCGTTGCTCTTCGTCCGATTATGATGGAACACGTTCCCATGCGGAGAATCCCGAAAATGCCCGAAAAAGCAAAACGGTTGGCCCTACTGCCCGAGACCTTGCGCGAACTCTTCTTGAAATCTGGAAACCTCTGTGCCTTCGCTGGATGTGCCCATTTGATGATGGATGCCTCGGGAAAATTCATCGGCCAGATATGCCACATTGAAGCGGCCGGCGAAGGCGGGGAACGCTTCAATCCGAACATGACGAATGAGCAACGCCGAGGCTTCGCCAACCTCATGCTCATGTGCTATGCCCATCACGTTGAGACGAACGACGTGAAAGCCTACCCCACAGAAAAGCTTCGCGAAATGAAGGCCGATCACGAGAGGCGTTTTGCGCATCCGGACAGGGCAATTCTCGAAACACTGTCAGACTGGACTGAGACCGACGAGCCGACAACGATCAAGAACCTTCGGCGCATGAACACGGTACTCAAGTGGGGACACGAGCAGTATCAACTCGACGAAACCGCCAACGAGCTCAACGCTTATGTTGCAGAGTTTAGAAACGTTCCGATTGAACTACGCCGATTCGTGGGTGCTGTAGCTAAGCGAGCAGTGAAGATCATGAAGACGGCCGCAGTTCGTGACGATCAATGGGGAACAGAAGTGCTCGCAAGTGACCTACAGGGTGCCCTTAGATTGAGCCTGAAGGCGATCGGCGACCGGGCACGACTGCTCGAAGCGTATGGATTAGGCGATATGACGGAGTTTTTCCATGGCGACTCCCGGCCGGAACACGCTGTCCGCATTCGCGCGTTGAAGTCGGGATGGCGCCCTTGGATCGATATTGTGAACTTCTGCAACGCGGAATCCATAAGTATCGAGGTCTTTACGGACGACCTTGACTTTGCTCGGCTCGATGAGGCGTAACGATGCCTAAGCGCCCGCGGATTCCGTTCATGTATTTACTATTTATTATGCTGCCCTTCATTTAGCAAGTTCGCCTCTAAGAAGTTGATTTTGCGAACCGGCATGCTGGCTCGCGTACCAGTCGATTGCCTGTCGGGCGATGTCGAAAGGCATCTTCCCCTTTTCGCCATAGCTGCCATCTCCGTCCCTTCTTGGCGTGCGGCCGGCAGGGCACAGCGCCGGGCGCAACAAGCCGTCCGAGTGGTCTTACGGGGAGGTGCACGAGCGGCCGAGCGGCTGATTTCGCGAGCGCAAACACTAAGCCGGAGGTCGCCGCCTTGCGTGTCTTTGAACTTCGCCGCGGTGATGAAAAGCTAGCGTTGGCCCTCAGAATGTGCGCTATACCCGGGCGAGCGAGGTCCGGCGTTGACGTGACCGCCTTCATCGTCTGCGACGATAATGAGCGCGTGGGCAAGATTAACGATGTAGCGAAAAAGAACGTTGCGGTTGTGACGCGCTGCCAACAATTTTTTTGCACGCGTTTGCTTAATCTGCGACGCGCGACTACGCTGCTCTGAGCGAGGCCGACAAACGGGGAACCTAACATGGAAGCCTGCCAGACGGTAGACCTGATCGTTGCAATCAGCAGAGCCACCGTCCTGGTTATTGCGACATGCGGTGGCATCATGTCGATCGCCCTAGGTTGGAAGCTGTATAAGGACGTCATACTTTCTAAGACCGAAGGTAGTTTCAAAGCTGGAGGATGGACGATTAAGCTTGCGGGCGCCGGACCGGGTGTTTTCTTTGTCGCGTTCGGTGTCTGGCTACTGGTAAAAATCGTTGGTCAACAAGTCGAACTGAAAATCTCAAACATAGATCGCCCAACAGTGGCGAGCGCGAGAAACAGTAGACTCCTGGAAGACCTCCGTTTGCTCTCAGCAAGTCGGAGCTCGCAACCGGACGTCGTTCTCGGCATTCAGCTAATAAGTGATGAAAAGTGTCCCTCGACCAATGCATGTCCAGTTTGCCTACTTCCAAAATCTCACATAATTCGGTTCTTCGACGGACCCAAGGTTCTGACTAATGAAATGGCACGTAGCGCATTGAAGACGGCGGAGAAGAGCCTGGAGATGCAATCCCTGACTGCGCAAAATGCGAATAGTCCCTTGGCGGGGGTAAACCTCGTCGAGCAGGTCGAGGTGCTCAAGCAAATGCGCTTACTGATCCCTCCCTCAAGCGGCGACTAACCGATGTCGCTCCGCTTACCAGGTGCGCGGCTAACGCTGCACCATATTTTCCCTTTCCAAACGAGAGCGCGTTTACAGAATCAACTGCAACGTCTTGACAACCGGTATCGTCAGCACTAATGCGGGATACACCACATATTGCATTGAAATGAACTTTTGTTACGACCTGATGGAGGTAAGAATGGCTTAGTCTTATATGAGGAGAGATACAGAAGTTCGACATACGCATCGGGACAAACGTAGACGAAGCTCTCTTTCAGGGTTCGACCGTAATTGGTTCCGCACATCAAGAATGGAGACCTGAAGGCCCCAAAGCCAAAAGATTGCTGTTGTTGCGGCTCCTTAGAAAGGGATTGCTGGGCTGCGTCGGCTTGTCTTGTTATATGCTGGATCCGCGCGGCGGACCACTTTAGTTCCCTTCCCCTTAATAATGCGGAAAGCTCTGTAAGGTAGTACTCAGAACGCGACAAAGTGTTTAGGACCGTCGCGCGTACCGACGGCGCGTCCCCGCTTATCTTGGTTGCGAAATTGATCGCTGCATCGTCATCTTTTATTTCAGCTTCTTCATTTCCGCCTTCTAGACCGATATCCCCGGTGGCAATATGCCCGAATTCATGAAGCAGAACGGCACGGTAAGACCATCTGAAATACGAGAGTGCTAATTTTCCGCGCATATTGTCATAGTCAATTAAGGTCGCAGGCCTCAGGAAGTTTTTTTCAAACCAAAGTTTGAAATAAGGAAAGAACGCATACGTCAGGTGCCAGTTTCTCATTTCTGGCGATACGGAAGAGTGCACATAAAAGTCGCCGCACCGCATATAGTCGAGGCCCTGCTCAAACATGTAGAGAAAGGGTCCGGGGTTGCAATGGCCGACAGATTCCATCCGGAGGTCGTTCGCTAGATTCTCTTCAATGGCAGACCTTGCGAGGTAAGACTCGTAGGAGCTTATTATCTTATCAATTTTCCCGAAATCGGGATCTAACCTGTAACCGTAGAAAAGTTGCGCGTATGCGATGGAATCCGCCAGGTCCATTAGATACCCGTAATTCCAAATACAAAAGTGTATTACCGGAGTTTGGTTTTCCGTAATCTCTGTGTATGCCGGCGTCGATGTCTGACTGCAGATGTTCTCGTCTTTCTCCTCTGTATCGTCGTGAACTATCAGTTTCGTTCTAAGCAGTACGGTCGCTTTATCAGGCGGCTCGAAAGCTGTTATTGACGTGCGAAGCGCGTCCCAGTCATCAACTAGATATTCCTTGACAACATCGCGCCAATGGACGTCGGGTGCGTAGGCGTAATCCGCAGCGACGGGATGAGCGATGAAAAGTGCCCATATGAGCGCGGGTACTCGTATGCACGCCGAAAGCTCTCTCGTCGTCATGACCGGATACTTGGAGGTTGCCTAGTCGCCGATTGCATCGGAAAGGAGCGGACGGCGATGCCAAAGAGCGTAGCCGTCTTTTTTTATCGAGACAATCGATTTGCGCCCGACTTTTTGGACAACTCGAGGACGGGCTCCTGCATCTGTCTTCTAGCCGGTCGATTCGCTCACCTTTGGCTGCGATCGCTAGATCGTTCCTGACGATGCCGCTCCGGCAGCCAGGTGCGTCCATGGCGTCCGACGTCGGCGTGGCGAGCAAGACTATTCGCTCGGAAACTGGTTCGCTTTGCTCGGTCGCCCCTCGGTACCGACACGATCGCGCGGTGCACGTGAACTACCTACGTTCCTGGCCGTCAAGCAGCCGAGGAAAGCCGCACAATAATGTGAGTGGCTCTGCGCGGCACGGCTCGCCCAGCCGTCTCGTCACCATGCCGCAGCAGCGCCGCAACAGCCGAAAGGAGGTGTCCAATGTCTTCCTTCTCTTCATTTAGAAGGAAACGGCGATCGTTCTCGCCGCTGGCGAATCAACCCGGGATAGGGCTAAGCGCCTCTTGTCCTTAATTGGAAGGCAATGCGCTCGGCGACGGCATCTCGCATGCGACACGGAGACTTTGGCCACCGATGTAAGGGCCTTGGTTGGCGAGCGGCAGTCAGCTAACTGGTGTAGAACCGCCATTCAACTCATTCAACTTACAAGTCACGAAACCAATGAGTGGCCGTAGATGGCCGACTCCGGAATTCGAGAAGGTCGGCGTCGAATCTGTCGGGAGGCGCGTCCAGTCTGGCGCGTGGCTGCAGGGGGCTGAGTTATCCACAGAGCACGTGGATAACCGTGTCGATAACGCCCCGATGCGAGCGCTATGTTCTTGAAAGGAAACATTAAACGCCTAGTGATGCGCCGAGCGTCACGACGGCGTTATGTTAAGTGCTGGCGTGTGCTCCCGCTCTTGCAAAACCGATTGCTGACCATCTCCCTTACATAACGCGCCGCTTTAGCTCTTCGCAAGAGTGCTCAGTATCAACGGTAGGTATTTTCGCACCTGTTCGCGATCACTTTCCTTCTCTTTTTCGGTTAGGTTCATGTACTGCGTTCCGCTTTGGCGGTCCCACCGCTCAACGAGGTCAGGAGGAATTAGCAAGCTCCCGTCAGCTTGGCGGACCCCCATGCTATGCATATAAGTCTGCCAGTGCGACCACCGCTCATGCTCAATACGCGCTAACTCCTCGACAATTGAATCAAGCGCGTCTTTGATACATTGCAGTCGCCTATCACTCATATCAAGTCCTTTGCCGCCAACCGCCTATAATGCTCTCCCAAAGCGGTTAAGCGCACTGTTTTCGATTCCATGGCAGCGTGCCACATATGGGGCGCACCCTCAGGCACCAAAAGTCCGACCCGATTGAACTTTTGCAGGACCGCGAAAATCGCGGTGTGGTCTGGATCGGGGCTTGGAACACCCTGCGGATCTGTTGCCCACGAATCGTGACGTTCAGGTTCGTAGGTGGGATCCAACTGCATTTGATAGCCAGCGGTCGGAAAGAATTCCGAGATTTTCCTAAGTTCCGCAAGCTCTAGAGGCGGCTGCACTTTTCGTAAAGAGACAAACCGTTTCACGTTGGTCTTGAAAACAGGCCTCTGCGCCCACGGTCCGAGCGACTGATCCACGTGGGCGTAAACGCCGCCGGGCGTAACTTCGCCGACAAGATTGGCCGCAGCGCCTCCAAGTGCATCGACAAGCAAAGAGGTGAATACTCCTGCCCCGTTCTCCTCGGATGCATATTGCTCGTCAGTCGATGCCGTCAGAATGGTTACCCCATCGCTGATCTCTGCCACGTTCTGCTGTAGCGCACTGCCTCCTGCTACCCCGCTGTGGCAGCTATCGAGAATGATGACGCGGTTGGCGATCTTGGATTGATTCGCCATTGTCATTATCTCAGCAAGAGCCAATCCATCGTTGCCGGTCTTGACGTCGGAAGAGCAAAGGTAGCCCCCTGTCGCCTCGATGTGACCGTGACCGGCAAAATAGAGAAGCGAAACCTCGCCGTCTCCTGAGAAGAGATCGCGGATCGCGGTCCTTATTTCGTCGCGAGAGGTTGACGCTTTGTGTCCGGCGCTTGTGATGTGCCGGACGCCAAAATTCACCGAACCATCTGCATGACGGTCCAACATGGATTTCACGGCAAATGAGTCGCTTGCGCACCCATAGAGCGGCGACACATGGTCGTATGAATCGATACCGATAACGAGAGCTTTACGCATTAAAGACCGTTGATCCAGTTCGCAACATTGTCCCAGGTCCAGACCATCGTGTTCACCCCCGCAACAGCGGTGCGGTCGTCCTTATACGCCCAAATACCCCTCACGGCCTTTCCTTCGTCCTTTGCACATTGGATTTCCCATTTCTGACCGCTAGACGTCAAGGAATTCTTGCTGATGATCGCCAGTACGCCGTCTGACCGCAGAATACGTGTGCGGACCTTCTTCTTCCACTCCTCATCGTAAGCTTCCTTGACCGACATATCGATGTACTCAAAAGGGCTATCTGTATGCAACGACTGCCCTTTAATCATGTCTCGGATGCGAGCATCTTCAATCGCGAATGCAACAAAAATGACTTTCTTAGCGGCCATTACTAATGTTCCTTATCGGTCTTTTAGGTGGTTAGTATAATTTTCGCAACAAAGGCTTGGCCCAAGCAGGGCCGCACAAAATTCTGGTATCTTTACGAGTTCTCAAAACCAGACACAACGCAGAGACATGGCTACTTCGAATGATAAACCGGCCTCGCCGCGGCCAGACCCTCAGCCAGTGTACCGCGCGCCCTCTAAGGACGGGTTCAACCGGACACCCCCCAGGAATAACCCACCGCCCACGCCAGTGAAGAAATAGCAAAAACCAAGGGGCTGGCTACCGCCAGCTTCCGTATATCATTCATCCTCGAGGACAGTTCGCCATTCCGCTTGGCGGCCCGATCAATTCGATTCTGCAATCCAAGAATCTCAGATTCGCGAAGCTCACTAAGCGTGAGTTCCGGAGCATGCAGATTCCGTGGCTCATTGTAGATCTGCGGGATCGGAGAAATCATCAAACACTCTTTGACACATCTATAACACAGCCAGGTCAGCCACGCCGTAAAAGCGACCGCGCCGAACGAGTACGATGTCCAGCTATGCGCGTCGATGGCCTTGCCCGCATATGCAAGTCCACCTCCAGCGCCAGCCAGCAGGACTGTCAAGGTCGTAGATGCCTCTTTGGCAATCACGTCTGCCGAAGCGTGATGCGCTTTCAGATTTTCGATTGCGGACTTCTCAATCCAGTCAAGCCGTTCTTTTCGCTCCTTGTCTGCGTCGTAGTCTGTCATTCTGCTCGATATCCCGTCAAATTGCAGGCTATTTTACTCGGCTATTAGGCCTATTGACGTTCGTCAGGAACATCCAGCGAGCAAGGCGGTTCTGATGTAACGACCGGCATCTCGCTTAAACATCCCTCAATCTTCGAAGAGATTTCGACAGTTCAGATCCGACGATGGAGATGTGGTGGTGTGCGATGAAAAAGTGAACCGTCGAATGACTGCAGAAGCCGGCGTCCTAAGCCGATATGCGAATGTCCGCTAAGGCCCATATGCGCGAATGCGCGAATTACACGTGAGGCGGGTTTCGAACCTGAACCAGCCGTTCAAGTGACCGCGGGCTTCGCGCCCCCTCAGGGTTGGACCGCGACGTCACTTCGACTTGGGCACGGTTTGGATTAGCCTTGGCTCATTTCCGATATCTGAACCAACGTTGAGATATCGCGAAACCCTTACCTGGCGAGGGTTTGCCGCCCGCCTTGGATCGGGTCCTTGGTTCATCTCCCTGAGATAGGCGGCGATTCGCGCCAACGCTAGGAGGTGAGCGCATATCGGGCCGTACTGCGTGTCCCAGTCAATTGTAGTTTCCCGTCCTTCACCAGGCGATCCAATGTCCGTCGCACCTGTGAGCGCGGAATTTCCAGACCTACCCGCTGATGAATCTGGCTAATCCTTGTACCGGGATACCGAGCGACATCTTCCAGGATGAGTGCCGACAGGCGATGTGGTTCGATCCGCTTCAGCGTCGTCGCTGCTGCGAAGTCGAGGTTACGCAGTAGGTGCGGGTCAACGAAGTAACGCGTGGCCTGTGTGCGTCCCGCGGTCTTCACCACTTCCCAATCCACCAGTCGCGCCAACCAGGGACGAAGTGCTTCCACAGAGGCAAGCTCGAGCATGGTGATAAGCTCCCGCGCCGTGAGCGCTTCGTGCTGCGCGAGCAATCCCAAGGCGATTCGCTCACGCTGCTGAAGGTGGAACGTCTCGTCTGCCTTGGCAAGAAAGTCGATGACCTCCGGCTTCGGAATGCGTCGGCGAATCACCACCTGCACGCGGTCGTGTCTCTCGATAAGCTCAGGTGCGGGCCGCCCTTGCGATAGCAGGACCTCATACATCTTGTCGAAACCGCTTCCCTCGCGCTCCATCAGTTTCAGATCGTGGAACAGCCGCGCCAGAATCTCGTTGCGTCGAACGGTCGTGTGCAGGACGTTTTGCGGTGTCACGCCTAGCGGGAGAAGTCCCGGGTTTACGACCTCAAGGCGGTCCGGATGCAGGTTGATAAAAATGTCGCCGCGCTGCGTGTAGGGCCGATGCACGAGTGCATTGACGAGCAACTCCCGCACCACAATCTCATCGTAAGCTGGGACGTACTGACGGTAGAGGCCGTCCGGAAGTTCATACCGTTCTCGGAAATCCGGAACCTCCTTCCATACCGCTTCGACGAGTTCCATCGGACTGAGGAGATGGTCGTCCCACACCCATTTATTGATTTTCGCGCCGTTGTCGTCGTACTTGATCACTTGAATGACGGGCGCCGTCGCGAGCTGGGTACGATCGGCCTGCATGCCGACACAGAGGACGCCCATGTTCGTCAGATAATCACCGCGCACCAGCATGTAATGCTCGAGCAACTCGTCGTCGGCCTTCTCCTTCACCGACGCTTTCACCCGGTCCGACGTCCTGAGGCCGTGCACGAGCCGACGGATCTTTTCAGGGTTGACTTCACGCCGCGAAACTCGCGCCGTGCACTGGGTCTCCCAAGGCAGTGCCGCGCGTTCGCTCGCGAGCCGCAGCACATCGTCGCCGGTGACGGGCGCACTTTTGTCAGCGATGCGGATGTAGTAGCGGCCGTCGGTGGTCGACGCGACCGCCACGACGCGGGGAATCGTCAGTTCAAGATATTGCGCGCCGTTCTCGGCCGTTCTCACCTCGGGTAACGCAACAACATTGACGGTCAGCTCGCTCAGGCGACGGCGCACCAGGTCAGGCAGGTCGGCGGGAAGCACTTGTCCAGCCGGCGGCGCAGTAGCGGCGTCTTCGATGCCGATGAGCAGTCGGCCGCCGGTCGCATTGGCAAATGCCACGCAGTCCTTGGCCAACTCATTCCAGTCTGTAGACTTTCCCGTGACGACGCGCAGCGATTTCTTGTCGAGCAACTGCCCTTCTTGGCTCAAGTCCTATCCCTCGGGAAACGCATCGATTAGCGATGTGGTAATGACGGTTCGCCGTCAGGCGCGCCTCGCAACGCGGTGGACAGCACAACCCCGCCATTTTATGCTGAACCCAACGAGCAAACCCCTTCTATGCTCGAGGTTCCCGCGGACATGTGCTACCCGCCGTCTCATCTCAGCTCTTCTCGGTCGTCCAAGCGACAGAGGGTGAAACGCCGGAAGGCGGATCAGGAACGTGACCGTCCCAGGGGCGTCGACGGATTGCTTCAATCCAGAGCTTGCCCAAGGGGGCGACCTGCGGCAAGAACCGAAAACAACGACCCACTGTCGCCATCTGTTCTTTTTCCGCTCAGCGCGTGAATCGCCCCGTTGCAACTTTCCACGCCTGCACGTCGTTATCATCGATCCAACTCGCCGCGAGTTCGCACGCGGCGCGTGCCGCGGCGGAAACAACGTCATCGCGTCGAATCGTCACCTCAACGCTGCTGTCGCTATTCTCTGCAGCGATGTCGCCTTCACGGGGACGCGAAAACGAGATGCCGGTCTCGACCAGCAACTTAATCAGATCGTCGCGAGAGTTCAGCGGGTCGAACTGATCGAGGTTCACCGCCACCACGCGGTCCACATCGGAGAACGCGGCCAGTCCGGCGCGCAGGTTCAATTCTTCATCCGTCATCGTGTTTTCCATGTGTTCCGGCGCGCAAGTGCACGAGAAAGCGCCGAAAGTGTTTGGTCAGTGACGTGCGCAGCGCCGAATGCGCTGCTGCTCACTGCCCCGTCTTATGCGCGGCGACGCCGGCATAGTAGCGAGCCACCTCTTCGACCACGCGCTGCTTCTCAGCCTGGACATAGATGGTCGTCGTCTGCAGCGACGCATGCCCGAGCACCTTCTGCACCACATCGATGGGCACGTCGTCGGCGACCGATTGAGTACCGAAGGTGTGGCGAAACGCATGCGCGTTGGCTTGCCCCAGCCGCATTCGTTCATTCAGGCTCAAGCCGT
Organism: Caballeronia sp. BCC1704; assembly: GCF_902833455.1. NCBI lineage: Bacteria > Pseudomonadati > Pseudomonadota > Betaproteobacteria > Burkholderiales > Burkholderiaceae > Caballeronia > Caballeronia sp. BCC1704. Next base: position 56,922 of record NZ_CADFFT010000006.1, read on the forward strand.
CCATCGTTTCAACGAGTTCGGTGATCATTCGACTAATCAGCCGGTTCAGTCCATCGGCGGTGTAGCCCGCTTCATTTACAGGCTGCCCCTCCTTGCCCGCCGCGCTTTGCCCGCCCCGATGTCGCCGGCGTGATGCATCGGTCCACGGGATGACGACGGGGCTCAGCAGCGGCCCGCTCTGTTTGTCTTCTTCGGTCGCGCCGTCGAAATCTTGAGCCCGATCGCGCCAATGCGCGCGCAGCGCGGCGAGCGTCGCGGCGCTCACCGGCACCGTGCGTTCGCGCTGGCCCTTGCCGACGAGGGTCAGCTCCCAGACCGGCCGCTCGGGTGTTCCAAAGGATGAAGGGCGCAGATCCTCGCGCCGGGCGCGTGCGGCTTCTTCGCGCCGCAGACCCGAATCGCCCATCAACAGAATCGCTGAGCTTCCCCCGAAATTTCGACTTCCAGCGGGTCGTGTGTAAACTCGATCTGAAGGAAGGAAAAGAACAATGTTCAAGGTACCAAACCAAGCCTATACGGCGGAGTTCAGGGCGGCCGCCGTGCAACGGGTCAAGGATGGACAAAGCATCCGTGCCGTGTCTCGTGAATTGAAGATGTCACCGCAGACCCTGCGCAACTGGGTGAAAGCTGCAGAGGCAGGCAAGCTGAACGGCGCCGGGACAAAGGCTGTGACGCCAGAACAGATGGAACTGTCGCGCTTGCGAGCCGAAAACAAGCGCCTGCAGATGGAACTTGAAATCGCAAAAAAAGCGGCGGCGTTCTTCGCGAAGGACCTCCTGTGAAGTACGCCTGGATTGATACGCAGTGCCGGCACTTTCCGCTGTCGGTACTGTGCGAGGTCCTGTCGGTCAGTCTGAACGGCTATCGAGCATGGAAGCGCGGCGGCGCACCCGAGCGCAAACGCCTGAGCAACGAACAGTTACTGGCGCTGATTCGCACGATCCACGCCGAGGTCAAGGGCGCCTACGGATCGCCGCGGATGACCGAGGAGATTCGCGCGCGCGGCTTTCCGGCCAGCAAGGAACGGGTTGAGCGGCTTATGCGGGAGAACGGTATCCGGGCGCGGCACAAGAAGCGCTACAAGGTAACGACGGACTCGAAGCACAAGCTGCCGGTCGCTGAGAATCTGCTGGAGCGCAACTTTAGGCCGACGGCGCCCAATCAGGTGTTCACTTCAGACATCACGTACATCTGGACCGACGAGGGCTGGCTGTATCTGGCGATCGTGCTGGACCTGTTCAACCGGGAAATTGTCGGCTGGTCGATGAAGCCCCGCATGACGGCGGACATCGTGATTGACGCGCTGACGATGGCGTGGTTCCGACGTCGGCCTGAGCCCGGCGCGCTGCATCATTCCGACAGGGGTAGCCAGTACGCAAGCCACGACTTCCAGCGCAAGCTGACGGAATATGGCATGCGCTGCTCGATGAGTCGCAAGGGAAATTGCTGGGACAACGCGCCGACGGAAAGCTTTTTTAACAGCCTGAAAAACGAGCGCGTCCATGCGACTCGCTATCGGACACATCAGGAAGCGATGGCAGACTTGTTTGAATACCTGGAAGTGTTTTATAACCGCAGCCGTCGTCATTCGTCGCTCGGCTTCGTATCGCCGGTTCAGTTTCTGCAGGACTGGAGCAAAGCTCAGCAGACCAAGGATGCCGCTGCATAACTCGGGACCTGTGGAAGGCGAAAAACCGAGGGAAGCTCACGCCGCGCGCACGGCGCGCCACTGCACGCCGGTGGTCGCCCCGCCCGCTTCTACTGAGCGCACATCGAGTTCGTCGCGCAGCTTGCGCCACAGATTCGCCGGCAAGGCACGTTCGATCTTCATCGCGCGTTCTCGCTTGATCACCCCCGGATCGTTGACTGCCCTCCATGGATTACCGGCGAGATAGCGCACATCGACCCACCAGGCGAACGCGGTCCGCAGTACTCGAACGGTGTACCGCTGTGATTCGGGCGATAACGAAGCCGATCCATTCGCCGAGGCGACGAAGGGTCGCCAACGCGGCGAGTGCCGCGCGAAGCGCTCGCCCACAAAGCGCGGGTCCGGCGCTTTCAGGAAATCCTTGTAGGCCTCGCAGTCGTCCACGCGGAGATCACTGAGCGCCTTGCCGCGCAAGACGACCGCCCATAACAAGAAGCGTTCGAGTTCCTTGATGTACGCGCGCAGCGTTTTCGGTTGATCCCGAAAACGGTTCAGATAGGCACGCACCGCATCGAGATCGTGGCTCGCCTGGATATAACAGAACGCCGTCGCGCGGTTTTCGCCATGCGCGCCGGAGAGCGATTGCGGCACGGCGAGACGCTCGAGCGGCGCGAGAACGAGCCGACTCGTCAGCGGGCTTGCACATTCCGGGCTGCCGCCTGGACCGCCACCGCTCGGGACGCCGCCCGGGCCGCTTCCCGTCACCTTGGTGGCCGGCACCACCTCGACGAGTTCGGCCGCGATCAACGGCACGCCGTCTCTCTCAACCGAGTCGATGTCGGACTCGATCGTTAGTTGCAGAGATGCCTGCTGCTTACGCAGCCAACTCACGATCGCGCGCGCCCGGCCCGGGCCGATGCGCGGAATCGAGCGCCACCAGCTGCCGCCGCGCCGGTTGCAGAACGCCACCAGTTCGCCGAGCGTCTGGATGCCCTCGCCTTTCAGCCGCCGCGCCACGCGTGGACGCAGCCAGGCGCCAATCGGATGATCGGGGCGGGGCGGCAGCGCGGCCAGCTGCGCCGCCTCGGTCACCATCCGAAAGGTCACCGCCGTCAGCACCGGCCGCCCATGCTGACGAATCGACGCGCGCAGGTGATTCGCGAGCGCGGTGGAGCCATGCGCGAGCGCGAGCGCCACCAGCGCGTCAAGCATCGCAGTGAGATGCCGCTCCATCGCGCCGGGCGTCGCCGCGTGCGCATCCTCGTCGGGATCGTAGTAGGTACACGCGATCACCGCAGGCGCGATGCGCTGCACGTAGGCGCGCAGCGCCGTGAAATCCTTGGTCGTGTAGCGCCGCTCGAGGGCGAGTGATTCGGTGAGCTTCTCCGGGGGCCGCGTCGTCTTGGCGGTGAGCTTTTGCGGGGAGGATGTCGTCGCCACGCGCGTGCGTTCAGGCATCGTCGCTCTCCTCGCTTGGCGCATCGCCGGACTCTTCGCCTGATCGATCGCCCGGCGCATCGCCGCCTCTCCCCACATCTATTGACGGCGGCGCCGGGGCGTGCAGCCGGGGCAAGCCAAGTTGCGCGAGCGCATCGCTGGCCTGCGCCATGAACGCCTCGGGCCACGTTGCACACAGGAACTCGAACGCCGTGCGAGCCTCGCGCAGCAGTTCGGCCAGGCGCGCATTTTCCGCAGCGTACGCGGTGACATCGAAATCGGCGCTGCTGTTGGATTCAGGTCGTGCGCCATACATCACGCGCTGCACCAGCTTGACCGCGCCGACGTCCGTGATGAAGTCGATCACCGGCACCAAGCGCGCGTCGTTGATCAGCGCAGCGCCGTAAATTTCGGCCAGCGCGATGACGACCGCCAACTCCAGGCGGGTGGGTTTGACTTGGCAGCAACGGCACCGCGTCGCCGTGCGCGGTCAGCCACGCGGCTGCGGCCCGGCGCTTGAGGGTGATCACCTCGTCGAGTTCGAGCACGACGCGCGCGACTGCCGCGGTCGGCGCGTCGTTCGGCCAACGCTCGTGCTCATCGGCGCCAGCGCGATCGCGGTTCTCATCGTCAAAGTGCTCGCTGCCTTGTGCCACGGCCCCTACCCTCTCAGGTAAATCAGAATTAGGCGATTCTACCCCTGAAACACCATCCCGATAATAGACATTATCAGGTATGCTAACTAATAGCGATCCGGAATCGACGCCACGTTATTTTGCTTCGACGAGAGCGCGGGTTTTGGAAAAGAGCGACGCGACTGATGCAGTTGCCGCTAGGCGCACGTTCGAAATCGCTCGAGTTGAATCACATCAACGGGCCGTCTCGTCTATTTCGAGCGAGAACTGGCTGACAAATCGAACGATCTCCGCGGTGGCATCAGGCCCGCGATGATCCGTATAACTGCCGTCAGCATGGCCGCCCGACCAAGCATGACCAAGACCATGCACCACCCATCGCTCAGCAAGCAGAGACCCGCCCTGGTCGCGCCAAACGTCCCGCGTGTAGTCATGGCGCCCCGGTTCGTGCTCGACCCGCGTCGTTGTGCACACCCTTGCGTCGGCCGCTTGGCTGTTCAACAACCGGCTCATCTCCATGACCTGCTCGCTGTTGAACGGGTGGACGGTGTCATCGGCGTCACCGTGGAAAACAATCAACGGTACAGGCCGCATGGAAGCCCCGCCCTCTTTTCGTTTCGGCAAGCAGATTGTGCCTTGCCCGTCGTTCATCGCGCATAGCGCGGAGAGGTGCTCGTTGGCGACCCCGAATGCCAAGCCTGAATGGATAGCGGCAGCCGCGTAAAGGTCCGGGTGAGTTACGGCCAGATTGATTGCCATGGCGCCACCCGCGGACAGGCCCGCCACGTATACCCGAGCACGATCGACGTTGAACCGGGCAATAAGTCATTCGTCAAGGCGGCAAGCGCCGCGGTTTCACCGGTATCGCGCGCCTGATTCAACGGTATGAACCAGTTCCAGCAACGCAGCAGATTGGCGCTTTCCGGTTGCTCCGGATACACGACAACGAACCCGGCGTCTTCTGCGGCCACGTTCATCTGTGTTCCCGCCGCGAAGTCATCGGGGTGTTGCTGGGCGCCGTGAAGCATCAGCATCATCGGTAACGGCCGACCGTCGTAGCTATTCGGTATGTAGACCTTCGCGCGGTGAGCGTGGCCGCTGCGCTCGACCGTGTGAGTCAACCACTGCGCCCCCCTGATCGCCGGCAGCGCGCGTTTTTCAGCCGATGAACCAGGAGAAGCGGCGGGCGTTTGTGCGCGTACCGCCAAAGTCAAATGGTCACCTCCCTGCACACCGAGTTCGCTCACCTGTTCGTGCGCATTTCCGACCTGTGCCAGCGACGAATCCTGCGCTACTCGGTCGAGGGCCGCATTGTCGCGGCAGGAAACGAAGTCTCCGGATATGAAAGCGCCTGGCATTGCATACGACCAGAAAGTGTTATGCGCCAGAAAAAGCGGGGCGAAAAAATCCATTGACGTCTCCCTACTTGGATCGAGTGCGCATCCAGCGTGATGTGCAGGTTGGAGACGAAGCAAACGGCGATGCGAGAGCTCACAAGAAAGCGGAAAAAGGCTAGAAAAAGAAACGGCAAAGTTCCGAGTGTGTGTGTTCGTCGCCGCCTTTTTCTGATCTGCTCTGCTTCGTGCGCTTTGCTCGTCTCATGCTTCTCACAGGCGGGCGGCATCTAGCAACCGCAAAACCGAGCAACACCTACGCAAGCGGCGAGCCCGTCTCTGTGGCCCCACTTATGGCATCAGCGACCTGCTACCGACCCCATCTCAGCTGGGATTCAAGCCGCGGTCCAGGACCGCTGCAGCGACACGGCGTGGAGCCGGTTGTCTCATCGTGGCAGGCCAATCCTTAACAAATCATCGTCTGCGCGCGGATGCGGTCCGGTGCACGGCAAATGATGCATCAATTTCATTTCCGCTTCGATGGAGTCCAAGACCATCATGGCGCCTGGTCATCTTTGATTCGACCGAACTTTCGCCACGCCACGCACAGGCCCACTCAGCCGATCCTCTGCGGTCGTCGCTTGTCGCAAATAACATCGCGGACTGTATTACGATTGGTCAGCGTTGCCCGGCAATACGAGTGCTTATCGGCGATCTGTCGCCCCCTACCTCGTCGCGAGCTCACCGAATACCGCCGTCGAGCCACACCAAGAAGCACCTTCTGAAAGGACCGGTCGATCTCCAGCGCCTTGCCCACGTGGAACGATCGAATGACTCTGTGGAGCCTGACCGAGCTTCGAACGACGGCGGCGAGGTCCGCCTGAACGCCTAATCCTGGCCAGATCCGGATATCCTAAGGTTCGTATTGAAGCGTTTGGCAGCCGCCTCCGTTCTAACCGGGGCCAACGAGAAAGGAAATGCGTCGACGTTACGTCGACGTGTTTGTACAGTCTTTGGACGAAACTGGTACCCTGCCGCCTACCGCCCGAACGATGTCATCACAAACCGGCGTCAATTTTACGAAGCCAGCAGCTCAATGAACCCCCTGACACGAAATAACGTCCGCATCGAAGGTCGAGGCCCAGCAATGATCTTCGCCCATGGGTTCGGTTGCGACCAAACTATGTGGCGATTCCTCGCCCCTATCCTTGCGCAACGCTATACGACAATCCTGTTTGATCTCGTCGGTAGCGGAAAGTCGGCGCTAAGCGCCTACGACCGTGATAGGTATGCGTCCCTGATGGGGCATGCCGCCGATGTCATCGAGATACTTGACGAGCTCAACTGCCCCGAGGCCATCTTTGTCGGGCACTCCGTCAGTGCTACGATCGGCATGCTTGCCGCCATTGAGCGGCCGGACCGCTTCTCGGCGAACGTGATGATCGGTCCGTCGCCGTCATTCATCAACGACGGCGACTACGTCGGTGGGTTCACCCGCGAAGACATCGAAGGCCTGCTAGAAACGCTTGAGCACAATTATCTTGGCTGGGCGAGCACAATGGCGCCCGCGATCATGGGTGCGCCTGATAAGCCCGAACTGCGCGACGAGCTAACGAACAGCTTCTGCAGAACCGATCCCGAGATTGCTAAGCATTTCGCGAGGGTCACGTTCCTAGCGGACCATCGTGCGGATCTTTCCCGAGTAAGCACCCCTACGCTGATCGTCCAGTCGGATGACGATTTTCTAGCCCCCGTTGGAGTCGGCAGATACATGAACGAAATGATACAGGGAAGTACTCTGTCGATCGTGCGCAACATCGGGCACTGCCCGCATCTTAGTTCACCGGACGCAAGCATCGATGCCATGGTGGGCTTCCTGCGCGAGCGGAACCTTTAGCCGATGAGCGGTCCGTCAGACAGCGATGCTTTCATGCAGGCGCCCTGTGGTCTTCTGACAGCGTCGGCCGACGGATCGATTCTCTATGCGAATGACACGTTCTGCCGGTGGTTGGGCTACGAGCGCGACCAGCTCGTCGGACGACGAAAGGTAGCGGACCTTCTGACCATCGGTGCGCGGCTCTTTCAGCAGACGCACTGGGGACCGCTGTTGCAGCTGCAACGATCGGTGGCCGAGCTAAAGCTAGAGTTGGTCCGCTGCGATGGAGTGAGATTGCCAATGCTGGTCAATGCATCCCGCAGCGAAAGCGAAGGCGGCGACATTGACCAATTCGCCTTCATGGTGGTGAACGACCGCCACAAGTTTGAAATCGAGCTCCTTCAGGCCAAAACAAATGCCGAGCGTGCCCTTGAAGCCAAGCGCCAGGCGGAGTCCGAGCTGAAGAAGGCGAGCGACCTAAAAGATCAGTTTCTCGCGACGTTGGCGCACGAGCTTCGCAATCCGCTCGCCCCAATGTCTAACGTTCTTGCGTTGCTGCAAGACGACGTCGTCGATGCTGAGCGCCTGCGGTGGGCTCGAGAAGTCCTACAACGTCAATTGGCTCAGCTTTCTCACTTGGTGGATGACTTGCTGGACGTCGCCCGGTTCAACGAGGGAAAGATCGAACTTCGCAAGCGTCCGCTGGACCTCGCCGACATGATGCGTGCAGCCGTCGAAGCATCCGGTCCACGGATCGAAGCCGCTTCGCATCGTTTGACCGTCGAGCTCCCGTCAAGCTTGACCGTCGATGCCGATCCGACCCGTCTGCTGCAGATCATGCAAAACCTGCTCAACAACGCAGTCAAATATACGCCGCCCGGTGGCGACCTGGTGTTCGCGGGCTACAGAGACGGTGACGAGGCCGTCTTTACCGTGCGCGACTCTGGTATCGGCATTTCGCCCGAGAACATTGGGTCGGTGTTCGGGATGTTCGTTCAGCTGGGGCGCCCGAAGGGATACTCGGACGATGGGCTCGGCGTCGGGCTCGCGCTCGTCAAGATGCTCGTCGATCTTCACGGCGGCAGGGTTGAGGCGCATAGCGAGGGCCCTGGCAAGGGTAGCCGCTTCACCGTCAGCCTGCCCATGTGCGAGTCGGAGACGTTAGAGCATTCAACAGTCGAACCGGGAGTGGTGCCGGTGCCGCGCCGAATCCTTGTCGTGGACGACAACCGGGATGCGGCGGAGAGCTTGGCCGCAGTGCTCGAAGTGGAGGGCAATACGGTCTCCGTCGCCTCCGACGCCGCTGCGGCGTTGACGGTGCTCGACAATGGCTACTTCGACGCCGCAGTGCTCGACATCGGCTTACCAGATATGTCGGGCTATGAACTCGCGCGGCGAATACGAAGCAAGATGTGCGGGGCTCGGCTGACCCTTATCGCTCTGACCGGCTGGGGTCAGCAGGAAGACAAGACAAAGGCGTTCGACGCCGGGTTCGACGTGCACTTCACCAAGCCAGTTGACGTCGACGAGCTACGCCAAGCGTTAGGCGCTGCCGACGGCGCGCCGGATAACGGGCCTAAGTAGTAGGAAATTGATGGGCTTGCGAAGAAACAGGTCCCAAACTCGGGCTCCCTCCGGAGCCTCTTTTCCGGAAGTCAGCACGAGCGGGACGTTCGCGAATCGGCCTAGCGCCCGTAGAGATCGGCAAAGCTTGATGCCATCGAGCCGTGGCATCTCCCAGTCGGTGATGATGAGGTCAGGCGACGTCCTTTGCGCCTGCGCGAGCGCAGTCACCCCGTCAGTCGCATAGACCACCTCAAAGCCGTGAAGCTGGAACAGGGCGCCTAGGGCTTGCAACAGATCCCTATCGTCGTCTACGAGCAGAACACGCGTCATGGTCACCAATAAAGATGCTTTACCTGTATTTCGCAACCGTCATGCCGCGTCGCTGACTGAGGGCCTCTGAGGGGTGCGAATGGTTAAGCTTGTGCCGTCCGCATCTGTGTCTGCGGAGACGACCTCAACGATGCCGCGATGAGCGATCACAATCTGCTTGCAAATGAAGAGGCCATGCCCCAGACCGGCACCAGCAGCGCTATTCGCGGGCCGATAGTAAAGTTTGAATATTTCGCTTGCGTCGTCGGAAATCGCTGCGCCGCTGTTTCGAAGTGTGAGTTCGAGCCATCCGTCAGCCAAGTGTCGATTGACAGTGACCGGAACCCTTGGCACGTGCGCTAAGCCCGTTGTCCAAGAGGTTTGACAGGAGCTGCTGGATGCGCGCACAGTCGCACCCGACCGTTCCCGCGATGTCTACGGAAAACTCGACTACGCTGCGAATTGGCGCGAGGTCGTCCACGACCGCGCGTAGCGCTGCTTTGAGTCGGGCGTCGGTGCAATGTTGGTTGCGACGCCTCCGCAGAGCCGGGCGGGGGAAAGTCCATCAGATCGTTGATGAGTCCCGCCTTGAGCCTGACCGCCATCTTCAAGCGGCTACCGACGGCCGCCAGATCCGGTTCCGCGGGACGCGCTACTGCGGCGAAGAGTTCGTCGTCGTCCTGCTCGCCTGTGATTCGGCCGCGGCAATGCGCATCGCCGCATCGCAGAGGGCGGCAGTCGAAGGGCTAGGCATCCAGTCGCCATCGAAGAAGCTGTGCACCCGTGACTGTCTCGATCCGCCTCGCATGCACGTTCCTACGCCCGGCTGGGCCCGGCGCCCGCCTTTTAGCCCTTGCAGACGATGCGTTATACCGAGTGAAAGCTTCTGGCCGCAGCATGGGTCGTGGACGCCACGCAACTCGCCGATGGGAGAACGGACTATGCGGCCGTGAGCGCTCGCCACGCCTCGAGCACTACGCCCGGAGGCGGTGCTGGGTGCTACGCAGCGTTATCTGGACCGGCCAGTCCGGGATCGGTGGTTCCCGATGGTCAACATCCGCCATCCCGTAGGCAAGCGCAAACTGCCTAGCCGATAACGCACATGGGAATTGACCCAGCGTACCACTCGCCCGTCTGTCGCCGCTGGGCATACCGATAACGACCATCGCCGAGTAGAAGTCGCCGTCATCAATGGCGATGGGTGACAAAGTGCATCCTTTGTAGAGGACTTCATATTCGGCTTCCATGGCCGGCTCCCTCAGGTCCTAGTGTTTCCTACATACTAGAACACGCGCGGCAATATGTACACGTAGACGAAAGCGCAACAAGTAAATATTTCGAACGGATTATTGGGTAACCTCGTGTGGCGCACGCCACTCAATCGTCAATCATTTCGACCTATCGCTTAGGGTCGAGCGGCGGGGCCAGCTGCCGTCCACACCATCCCCACCGGGCGGGTGGTCGTCGAAGTAGACACTGTTGTTCAGCCGGTCGTACTCGTCGGTTTTGGTCGATACGATTGTGCGCAGCATTTTGATGAACGCGTTGCCGTCCGGCAAGTTCTCTACGATGACTCGAGCAGTGCGCAGCGAGATCCTTTCGTTCACCGCCGCCCCGGTGCCATCGTCGAGCTCAAATTCGAAGCGATGAATCTCGGCCATAGAATCCGCAGGCGCTGGCTGGTGCGAGGTAATTGTCGCTTTCATTTGTTCCCCTTCCGAGTCTTTATGCTGCGATAGCAAAAGATGCACCGTCAGCGTGGGTAACCGCGGGTAAGAGGGGAGATTTCGGAGCGCCATCACGAGGTGAAGCAGTCGCCGCTCCTCCGGTTCCGTTGAGGGCCGGCGGTGCGGCATCGGTTGAAGAACAGCGGTACCTAATAAAAATGTAACAAAATGCTCGCGCGCGGCTTTGTGGGCATTAATCCACCTCCTGCTGCGCAGGTGCGGTGCGGTTCGGCCACTTTGTTGAGGATGAACAGGCCGACTCCAATGCCGACTCTGCTTATGCTTCCGCGCTCGCCGCTTTTGCGCAGACGCCTAAGCGGATCAAAAATTTCACCGTGCTTTTCCGCAGGGATCGGCTCACCGATCTTATGCACGTCGATTCGAACCCACTGATCGGTTCCGGCTGCGGTGACCGTGACCGACGCATCGCCAGCGCCATGTACATTGGCGTTGGCGTTGGCGTTGGCGACCAGATTCGAGACCACTTGCCGCACGCGCGCACGGTCCCAATAACCGTCGAGCGAGCGGTCGACCTTAAGTTCGATCTGCGGTCCGGGTGAAACGCCCGAAGTTCGCCGACGGCGTCCTCGCATACGTCGCGAACCGACATGGGGATCGGCTCGATCCTCAACTGTCCGCCCATTCGCACCTGCGTAAAGTCCAGCAGGTCCCTCACCATCTTCTCCATCGTGCTGGCACTGCTGGGGATACGGCCAGCAGCGATTGCTTCAGGGCCGCACAGCGCCTCGCTGCGTAGCAGATATTGAGCGGACATCACGATCGCACCCAACGGATTACGCAGGTCGTGTGCGATCATGCCGGACAGCAGTTCGCAGCATTGTCTCGTGGATGCGTTGCCAAACTCCCGCCTCTTGCCATGCAACTAGCCTTCGCCAGCATGCGGTGCCCGAGCCACAGCCCATCTCTTGCGGCAGCAAGTTCCAGGCGATGCCCGAGCGCAGCACAAACACGATGCCAGTAAGCACGGCACGGTCCGGCGTCGGCTTGCGCCCTTCATATCGGCGATTGCGGGGCGCCCGCTTGGGCAGCAACGGTTCAATGAGCGACCACAGTTCGTCGTCTATGAGTCCTTTAGGCATCGCTTCCTGTCGGACAAAACAAGACAGTAAGTTAACACCGAGTGGAAAAAGTTAACAGACCCCTATGGGCGATTTCGCAACAGCTTCTTAGTCATCAGAATGCGGCAAGGACAAGAGAAAACCCGTCCTTGCGAGGGGCAGCGACGGGCCAATCGACGTCTAGCGCGAAGATAGACGCAGAGAAGGCGTTCCAGCAATACGTAAGTCAAACTCCCGGTTATCCCCTTCTCGACAGCGCCCGCCCAGCGCCGATTTAGGCCAGCTTAATGAGCTGCCGCTAGGCGGTCCAAGACTTGACCAAACGTGAGCTTGAAGCGCCGCTTCGCGCGCGCGTGGCTGAGCTGATCAACGCGCTTGTAGAACTCTGAGCGCAGGTACGGACTTCTAATCCATAAGCACCTTAGGCCCTGCCCGTCGCGCGTTAGACGAATGTCCATTCAGGCCAAGGAAGGCAGCTAGCGATGAGGCTGACATCGCCGCCGAACCACCACCACGAGCACGCCACCTGGTTGGGGCAGTCCAATTCGCCCTTTGGCCCGTGCGCAAAAAAACGCGCCGGCATGGGTGGTTGCCGGCGCAGGAAAGGCCGACGCTTACGAGGGTTGCGCAGACCGATCCAGACTTTATCCAATCGGGGCACGATCCTATGAGCGCCGTCGAACAGGCCAATCTATTCTGGCTTAATGGACCGCCTGCGTGGCGGCTTGGTCGCCAATATAGGGTGTGTGAACTGGCGGCCGGCCGAGCATCTGACGGATTTAATACGGTCTACGCCGAAGCGCTCGGAGTCCCCGCAGGCACTAGCTGTGGTCAAGGGAATAACCTGGTGTCGACATGACCGGTTAGGCATCGAAGTGTCGGATTGCCTTCTTCGCTTCGAAGATCCAGACGGGCAATGCCTGCTGGTGGTCATCGGCGTGTAGCCGGATGGGCGCAAGGAGCGCGTGACGATCGGCGATGGGTATCGCGAGTCGAAGGCGTCGTGGCAGGAGTTGCTGCTCGATTTGAAATCGCGTTGGCCTGCAGGCCGGTCCGTTGCTCGCAGTCGGCGACGGAGCAATGGGCGCGTGGGCCGCACTGGAGGAAGTGTTTCCCGGCGGCGCGAGGCCAGCTGTTGGTTTTAAAAGACGGGCAACGTCCTGAACGCGCTGCCGAAGTCACAGCAAGGCAAAGTTCAAGCAGTTCGGCAAGCGATATGGATGACCGCGACGTGCGCCGACACGCATGCTGCCTTCGATCGATTCGTGAGGGTCCATCCGGCAAAGTATCCGAAGGCTACTGAGACGTTGAAGAAGGATCGCGAAAGCCTGCTTGCTTTCTATGACTCCCTGCCTGCCACTGGCAGCATTTGCGAACGACAAACGCGATCGAGTCGACGTTCGCGACCGTGCGCCACCGTACTACGCGCACACGCAACTGCGTGTCGGGACCAACCTTCCTGGGTCTGGCATTCAAGCTGATCGAGGAAGTCGAGCAAACATGGCGGCGCATCAACGGCCCCGAACAGATCACGCTGTTGCTGGGAGGCATTGCCTTCAAGGACGGCGAACCGGTGCGAGACGATCAACGGGGTCGGACGAAACTCGCCGCCTGACGTCGCTGTTCATCAACCGCTCATACACCAGACTTGACCCTATCTCGACGCTGCTTAACCCCACCTTCCGCGGTCGCGATGGAAAATTCTTTCGTGATTGACGTGCAACGCTTTGTTGTCGCTTGCTACCGAGCCGTCCGAACCAACAATGTCGGCCAAGCATTGGTGTGTCACTTGGATTCGAAAGATCTGTTGACGATTCGCTGATTGAAGATCTCCGTCCAAGCGCAGCACAGGTAGTTGAGGTGGTGCATTCATGAAGGAACGCCCTAGCCTAGTGATGCACACAGCATCAGCTTTTACCTGTGAGGTTCCATTCGTTGCCCCGCACCGGTCCCGCGAGAAGTCAACGTCTAAACAGCCTAGCGCGCCGACGTGCGTAGGCTGAACCGCGATCGTAAGCGTCTTTTTCGGTTGGAAATTTGACTGCGCTGTCGTGGCGGGCCTCGGTGATTCTGGGACCTGTCAGGTCTATATCAACAACAGTGAAGGCGAAGCCGCCAGCATTCAGCGGATGTACCACGACGTGGTACTCATGATTTCCGACCTTTATCAAGCGCGCCATGGCAAGGCCCAGCGGTAGACGAACACAGAGAGACATTCATTGTGCGCTCTTTCGGAGCCCTGACACGAGATCGGAACGGCTGCAGTCAATTCAGCGTCGAATGACCGATAAAGAGGACAGCGTGAGCGAAATCAACTTACTGATGCTTCACATTGAGGGACCGACGACGTCATAGCCGCGCCGTCGGGCATTCAAAGATCCCGAAGCGACAGCGGCCGTCGTAACGGATTTCGCGACCGTTGGCTTGCGAAGGTGGTTCGACGAGCGAACGTCGACCGGCAGTCTACCAGCGTCGCACGACGACGTTGAACTGGAACATTCGTGTCCCAGCAGCGGCGACATCGCGAGGTTCGGAGAGATATTCAGGCCGGCGCTGCAGCAGCACTCCCATCGTCGGCGCACCCGTCGATAAACCGCTTCGCTTGGCGTTCCGCATATTTGAATCCGTCGTCGGGCGTAAGGAAGTTCAGCTGCTCGGGCAGGCTAACGACCGGCGTCGCGCCCGAGTCGAAGGAACCAATCGTCCAAGAGACAGCGTACCGGGCCTGGTGGCCGTCAAGCGACGGCGATTTGCTAGCAACGACGCGCACGTCGATGGTGAACCCGCGATAGGGCACACACGATTGGTTTTCCATGCTCACTCCCGTTGCACACCTTGAGCGGCATGTGGGACCACTATACGCGCTATATGAGTTGCACGTCCGGAAAAGCGCGCCCCGCTGCGCGCAAGAAGCAACACCGAGGCGCTCCTCTAGCGGTGCAATCGATAACGAGAGACTATATGAGCGGGAACACAAACGACGCTGTTGTGCAATGCCTGTCTGAAGTCCAAGCTAAACTGCTGAACGTGTTATGCGCCAGGAAAAAAGGAGCGAATAAATTCCTTGACGTTTCCCTACTGCGATCGAGTGCGCACTCAGCGTGCCGTGCAGGTTGAAGACGAAGCAGGCGGCGACGCCGGAGCTCGAAAGACGGGCGATTGGTCGCCTTCCAGTTGATCCGCCTGTCTACCAAAACCAGGGATCTTCACTGCCGCTTGGACGCTTCCTTTTTCAGCTTTTTTGCCGCTTTCTTTTCCTTGGGCGTCTTCGTCGCCGCCTTCTTTTGCGTCTTCTTTGCGTCCTGCGCTTTACTCATCTATTGCTCCTCATAGGCGGGCGGTCTCTAGCAACCGCCGCAACTAACAACAGTCACGCAAGCGGCGAGCCTGCCCTGTGCCCCAATTTATGGCATCAGCGACTCGGCTACTCGATCCCATCGCGGGTGGAATACAAGCCGCGGTCCTGGACCGCTTCAGCGACACAACCTCGGACCCGTTGCTTAATCGTTGCAGGCGACTCAGAGCAAAACCGTCGTCTGCGGCGCGGAGGCGGTGAGCGCGGGGCTCGCACGGACGATGCATCGGGCCAATCCGCACCTTCGATCGACTCTGCGATCGGCGGCAGCTAATGAATCCCTATGCACGCTCGAGGGAAGTTGATGAACTTGACAGCGAAACAAATTACGCACCTTGGTCTTCGAGACATCGCGCACTTGCTTGAAGAAATGCGAAATCACCTCCCGAGGCGACCCACGCGTGAGCCCAGCGGGCGCTTCGGTCCACCGTCGGCCTCGGCGGTGAATGAGAGCGAAGCAATGAAAATAAGTAAGTCAACGTCGAGCGCCTAGACCATGAACACGTCAACGAGGGCGACGTTTGGCAGGACTGGCGCGTCAAGCGTGATCTCTGTTCCAAGTCATTGGGCGATGCGCGTAGATCGAGCGCGATCCGGTATCGCCTTACTCGACATCAACATGCCCGGGATGGATGGTTCCCCGTTGCTCGACGACTACGAAACGTTTGAGACGAACGACGTCGGCCTAGCGGGCTTTGCTCCGCATGCCGCGGCCGTTACGCATGAGCCATACTGGACAGCCGGGTTAGATGGATATGGCTAGAAGGGCGACACCAGCGACGCCTCCTGCCGTACTCGCCCGATCAACGCATTAATGCGGTCAGGCGTTGCCCCGAGGCTCACGGATGGCAATCTTATACGGTTGGGCTCGTAGGCCGCGTTCGGAGCATGTTCCATCAGTCATTCTGTTCGTCAAGGTCTTCCTCGAGGAATTCGACCATTCGGTGTTGGGTTCGCGCGATCGATTCTTGCCCGACTCGGTGGTTGACACGTTCAGCTCATCGCGCGTCTTATCGATTTTCTCCTTGCCGCCCCTGATCCCATGCGTCTTGCGCCGCGCAATCCTTGCTCAGTCCGATTGTTGGCTGGGTGCGTTGCGCTCTAGGTTATTCTCCGACTGCTTGGCCGGCGAGGTTAGCGATTGATGCGAGAAGCGCCTCTCCCTGCGGGGTCGAGTGCGCCGATGCCAGGAAATCCACGACCCATGCATCGATCGGCTTTCCGCCTACAGCGATGTTCGGAACGTGGCGGACGACGGGCACATCGTCGGCGCCGCAGTGCACAAACCACCCGTTGCCATATGCGCTCACGTCGAGTTTGACCACGTCTTCGTCCATCTGGAAACTCCGGCGCAAATCGACCGCGGGTCGGCCCATACAGCGATTGAAGCTCATATTTGAGGCGACTGGCGACGAAAAGCTACTCAGGTAGCAAGCGTTCGAGTTTCGTCGTCTGGCGGACCAATGAGAAGGTCGATTGCCGCCTGTCCGGCACACTCGGCAATGAGATACGACCAGCGCTGCGTGAACGGGCCGTTGCGAAGTGACACGCGATGGCCGGACGCGCCAACTACGCTCAGATTGCTGCCTCCGAAAATCTGGAAGCTCACGTCGTAAAAATCCTCCGACGCGGGCGCCAGGGTGACGTGGATCTTGAACCCACGGTACTCGATGATTCGAAACATAAGGCGTCCTCAACTTGAGATACCGTGCCTCGATCGGGAACGGTGACGGGACCGGTTGGCTGCGTTACTACGTTAGATGGCGTTCATTCTCTGTGGCCAAGGGGCGGGCCGTCTGTTTGTCGTCGAGAAGGAGCTTGGCGGGACAGCGGCATGAGATAGCCCGCAGGCCGTAGAGCAAGTCGCGCGGGAAACGGGCACGTACCCGGACCATATCGAGGTGGACTAGGCCGCTTCAATCCGCCCTCAGGGTCCCTGCGGTATGGCCGTTGAACAGCCGCCTCTCCAGAACATTACCTTCGATGGCATGTTTTGTTTCAAGCCGCTCATATACGGGCCGCCTTTGTCGCTCTAGCCGCTAATCCCGCCCTCCCTCGTGACGGTGTTTAACCTCACCGCCGCAGTGCGATACGGTAGTCGTACCACCTATTCGCACGGTGTCTCCGATGGATGCCCTGCTGCGGCCCATCGAAGGGCGCGCCTGCTGCCCGCGCCCATAGCCGTGCCCACCTGCCAGCCTCGGCTTTCTCCATCGGCGTAGTGGCCACAATCAATCGATGCACTGCCTTGTCGAGGTGGCGCAACGCATCGGTCTGATACGGGCGTTGAACGCGTCTATGCATGAGCACCTCTCGATCTGAGTTGTACGGAACGAAATTCTTCGAGTTGCTCCGAGCCGTGCCGCAAATGTTCCGCCCTGTGTCCCGTAACGTTCTGGTTCGAACCGAGCAAGACACGGCGAATAAGCTAACGCTACCCTTCCCGCCCGATTCGCGCTACCCACCCAAGTCAGCTAAAGTGTCCAAATGGACAGTCATTCAGCACAGCCCTTGCAAGCCATCAGGGAACAAATAGCCCGGCTAGAAGCGAAGATTGCAACGCTTCACCTGTTGATTGGGAACCGGTCCATGTCCTTCGACGACTTGCTAAGAGCCTCGAATCTGCTCGGGCTGCTCGGGCATGAGCTGGACCACTGGAGAGCCCTAGAAGAGCTCGTCCGTCGTTCTACGCCATAAGGCCGCCCTACCCTTTGATTGGATGCGCTGGAGCAACAGCGACCGAAAAGGACGATACGGTGGAATCTGCGATATGTGCGCGGCGGTGGCCCCCTCGACTCACGCAGGCCGATTCAATCACGGATTGGTTCACGATAAACCCGTTCCGGCCAGTGCTCATTGGGGTAGCAATATTCATCAGTTTCGAAACCGAGGACGTCGAGTAGATACGGCGTCGTTAGGCACTCGATAGCACCACTCAGACCGTACCGCCAATGCGACAGGAAGCTGCGCTCGTCGTGGAACGCATTTCGGCAGGCTGCGCATTGAATGAAACGCTCCCGATACTCCGGCACCAGAGCCTTCGAGGCCCTATGGATACGGTCAAGCTCGGCCACCTCTCTGAATAGGCTGGCGCTGGCCGTGCGTTGCATTCCGCCCCCGTTGCGCCATTCTTCGGCGCGCTTTCTTGCCGCCGCTATCCGAATTCGTACAGCTTCCTCTCGATCCGTTATGTAGCCCATGCCTTTCTCCCTGAGGAATCGTGCCGTTCGCGTGCGCAATGCGCGCGATGCTACGGCGGTCCGGAATGCTTCAGGCTCCGTACCCCTTCGCTCGATCCCGGCATCGCCTTCTAGCTGTGAACTGAGCGGCATTCGGCACGCTTTGGTGACCCGCGAGCCTCGTCTATTCTCTGCATTCCCTCGGCCCTGGATCTCCTCTATCGTTTTACACCTTCTGCTCGATGCTAGATAGCGGCAATTCATGCCGATAGAGCCATACGGCGAAGTGCGGTACGCGCCGACCGCCCGGCCGAGCGGAACGGCTCTCCGCAGCTAGGACAGACGTTGTTAGCATTAGACTGGTGCACGGTAGCTCAGGCGTCGGTGGCCTGAGATTCTCCCGGCCCTCATGAACAGGCGACCCTAACGCTCGGGAAAGCGCGGCGGGATCGGCTGCTCGGATTGGAATCTATTAGCCGGCAATCTCCCCCCGTGTTTTGACACGCGCATCGGCATGACTGGGCGTGTCGCCGTGGTAAGGCCAATGCGTCAGAAGGGGCGCAACCCGACGATACGAGTTGAGGTCGGGGCGACCGTTACAAGTTAGTGAGGTAAGTCGGCCGTGCATTGCGCGGGAAGAGGTGAGAGGTGGCCTCGCTGGTTCGGACACTTCTTGATTACTAGATGGATGGTGAGTAGTCACGCTGCTGTTCTAGTCACAGGCAGCGTTGCAACATAACCGGTCTACGGCGTACGGTCCGCCAGCTCGAATCAGGCCGTCTCGTTTTGTACGGATCGATATAGTCTTCGATTGAGCGTCGTGCACGGCTGACCGATTCGTAAGCGCGCAGGTAGACTTCATCCCACTTGATGCTGCGCCGCACGCACTCGACGAACCGGGTTGTCGCGCCAGGCACCCTAGCCGGCCATCGATCGACGGACGCCCCGGCTCCCCACGGCCTCGGTGAATGCACTCACCGTGAACTGCATGCCCTATCGGTGGTCTCGGTGTAGGGCAGCCGGTAACGGGAAAACGCTTATCTCAGCGCATCAACGGCATGCACCGCTTAGCGCTCAAAAATGCTTCGCTCTCTCGGTTCACCAATGGACTCGCTACGCGTGACGCGCACTGTGCGTTGCGTTCGCCGCGCTATCGGATGAACTTCGTTCGATGAACGGGAGCGCCCATCCTTTCTCATCCTCGGCGAGACGCCACGCTTGTTCGATCGCCTGCTGTACGATCGACCCATTGCCGCACCGTTCAATGGCAGGGCCGTCATTCTGTCGGTGGTCCGACGGGGGAGTCGCGCGGACAAGGTCAAGAGCCCGCTTGCTATGCTGACCGGTGAACGTTAACTGCTCGAACACATCCGCTTCGATTTGCTGTAGCAAAGACCCCGTTAGGACGCTCGCAGATCTGTACCGAGCAACGGTAGCTGGCAGCACGTCACGGATTGCTGCGTCAAGCGCAATCATAGCGTCCATGGCCCCTCCAAAGCCTGGCGGAGTTTCCCCAGACTCAATGATTTGTGAACGGCATGTGCAGAGCGCTTCGCGGTATCTGTCGGGCGCGCGCAGCACCGCCAACGCTGCGGCATGTTCCGCATTGGTCCGAAGCCTGCGTCGCAAGCGGCCAAGTCCAACAAAGGCGAGAATGATTGCTGCGAGTGCGATCGGGACTAGAGGGAGGTATGACGCTAGCTGTCGAGTCGCCTCACTGCCTCCCGGAGATGGAACGGGGACCATGTCTGTTTCCTTTCTCTTAGATGCACTACGCGCGCTGAGCAATTTCTGAGCCAACTGGCGAAATTGCACACACGTGTGGGGCGACTAGAACTCCTTTGGCTCGTCTCCGATCCAGTCGGAGGCGTCGTTAGAGATTTGCTGCACTAGACTTCGGATAGAGCGAGGTCGTTGGCAACGACGCATGACCGAGAATCGTTTGAACTATGAAGGTCGGCAGCGCGCGCGACGGTGCGCGTCCCAGAAGTATGTTGGAACGCATCGGCCGAGGTGTTGGCAAGCTGTGAGCATATGCTCCGTGCTGAGTTCGGCCAATGTCGCCGTATGGGCGCTCAGCCGCTGCATCGCCATCCAAGCGATCGGGCCCAACGCGTCAACCGTGTAAGGATCCTCGGCTTTTTGCCCGTTCTGTCCGTGTCGCCCGCTCTCTCCGAGCGGGCATCATGCCGCTGACCTGGGCACCGGCGGCGCTCCTTTGACGCCGCTGCGGCGAGCGGGCCCTTGATTGCGCCGCCGTGGATCCTTCCGCTCGACGCAGATGTGGACAGCGGCAGCAACTTCATCGGGCGCGGGGCA
Organism: Caballeronia sp. BCC1704; assembly: GCF_902833455.1. Taxonomy (NCBI): domain Bacteria; kingdom Pseudomonadati; phylum Pseudomonadota; class Betaproteobacteria; order Burkholderiales; family Burkholderiaceae; genus Caballeronia; species Caballeronia sp. BCC1704. Next base: position 77,386 of record NZ_CADFFT010000006.1, read on the forward strand.
TCGACGACCGGCGCATCGACCGGCAAACTCGGCGCGGCAATAATCGTTATCTGATTTGTTGCAAGGCCCATCCCCGTCACGACCCAGCGTCCGGACCTTGGACGATTCTTGGTGAGCGCCGCAAGCAACGCATCCGTCCCGGGGAGCCGCGCGACCTTCGATGCGCACGCGCGCACTGACTCCTCCGCAGCCAAGGTTGCTTCTGAATGTTTGCAGCCCGCAGTCCCCAAACGGTCACAATATCTTCGGCGGACAGTCCACTGAGTCGCGATTTGCAGATTGACGGCGCGCTATCATGCGTTCATTGAATGCACGGCATCAACAGGAGAATCGTATGGCCGGACCTCAGGAAAGCGTCAACATGGCGTTGTTTTGCGATTTCGAGAACGTTGCAATAGGTGTACGGGATGCGAAGTACGAGAGGTTCGATATCAGACCGGTTCTCGAGCGTCTACTGTTGAAGGGAAGCATTGTCGTCAAGAAAGCCTATTGCGACTGGGACCGTTACAAGGGTTTCAAAGCGTCGATGCATGAAGCCAGTTTCGAATTGATCGAAATTCCGCATGTGCGCCAGTCAGGTAAGAATTCGGCCGATATCCGTCTTGTCGTCGATGCGCTCGACCTTTGCTACACAAAGTCACATGTCGATACTTTCGTAATCATTAGTGGGGACTCCGACTTTTCGCCGCTGGTTTCCAAGTTACGAGAAAACGCAAGGAAGGTGATCGGCATCGGCGTTAAGCAGTCCACGTCCGACTTGCTCGTAGCAAACTGCGACGAATTCATCTTCTATGATGATCTGGTCAGCGAACAACAACGCGCAAGCGCGAAGCAAGAAGCGCGTGAAGCCAAACGTATGTCAGAAGAAGATCGTCAGCCGAAAGAGGAAATCGAGGCGCGTAAGTCGCACGCGATCGCCATCGCCGTTGAAACCTTCGAGGCGCTCTCGTCTGAACGTGGCGAAAGCGGCAAGATCTGGGCCTCCGTGCTCAAAAGTGCGATCAAGCGACGCAAGCCTGGCTTTAGCGAAACGCAGTACGGGTTTAGGGCGTTCGGTAACCTGCTCGAGGAGGCCCAACTGCGTGGCTTCTTCATCGTGGGACGGGACGACAAAAACGGCGCCTTCGTTTCTCGCTCGTATGCCACAAGTGCGAAAGACGCGGGACAAACGGCTGCACCTGCCGGCCCCAGAGAACACAACACGACCGAAACCGGAAGGCCCAAGGAAACGCAGAAAGCGGCGCCGGCGAATGGGCCAGAGAAGGAGGTAGTCGTTGAAAGCAAGAAGTCTGAACCACTGAACGAACCGAAGAACGAGAAAGCGTCGCGGCAGCGCCGCGCTAAGAAGACCGCAGCAAAGGAATCACCATTCGAGAAGCCCGACAAACAGGACGATAAGCAGGCAGTGCAGGGAGCGATAACGGAGGAACAATCGGCGAAGCCCTCGCGTAAACCGACTTCTCGGAGCCGCGCTTCTCGCAAAGGCGTTGAGAGCGCCACCAGCCAGTGACTGCAAAAACGGACCGTTTCCGTAGCTCACAGGGAGCTTTTATGCGCGGCAGAGCGCCCGCTCAGTAAGGATGGCAGAGCGCGGAGACGCCGGGTGACACCGCTGCCCGAAGCGTAGCTGAGAGCTACTGCGAACCTCGCAGCACGCCAACGGGGCCGTGCTTGGTGTTGTCAATCTAGCCGTCTATCGGCGAGCGGATCGTCGCAAGCTCAACGTTCAGCCGTTGCAATGCGCGCGCGCATTGCCGATCTGCGCGTCAAGCATGGTCAATATAGCTGGACGCCGTCAGCGCCGCGTAGTCGCGCCTGGCTATCTAGGACCAACCGTCTAGACTAGACTGCTCGAGCGATCCTTCGTTTTCGACGTGAGCGTGAATCGCCGCCTACCTTGGCGGGTGTCGGCTGCGATGCATGGTAGCCGTGTCGGGCGGTTCTCGCCGAACGGCAGTCGTTGGCCAAAAGGGCGAACCCGTGCGGGCCGCCGAAGTCGAACGGCTTCTCATACCCGATCCGTTTTGGGCGCGACGTTCTGACTACGGCGCGCAACTCGCCGAGCAAGGCGAACATCAAAACAGCGATGTTCAGACACTAGAAGTTCTCGCGGGCGAACGATGCAAGCGGGAGACCCAATCCGACGAGGCGTTCTGTGACGGAGCCGTCGCCATACGACCGCGAGGTTTTCCACAGCTTACGTGGATAACCGTGTAGATTACGCCGCGACGCATGCGCTATGTGCTTGACCGGAAGGACTAATTGGACAGTAATGCGACGGGCGACACGACGGCGTTAAGTCAAGCGCAGAGCGTGCATGGTATTCGCGCGCATCATGGCGTGACGCGGGCCGCAATGCGCGAGCGTACACTCCCGAGCGTTCGTTGTGCAGCGTCTAGTCGATATGGCAGGCCAGCCAGCCATCCGGCCTGAAAGAGTGCGCCAACGCGGAATTCGACCAAGCGTCAGATCATATTTCCGAATCCGCGTTCTGCGCAGAGAGATTACCACCGGAGACAAGGAATAAAGGAAGTGTCGGCACAGGCAGCTTTGCGCGTGCACTTAAGCCCTGCATGATCTCGGCGCCGAATGGGCGGGGTCTACGATGGCTGATTCGAAGAAGAATGCGATCAGCTACATGCATCCTTGGATAGTCGTCCCTGCCTGCTTCGTTCCGCGCTCCCGTGTTAGGGTTGAGTGGCCCACCTTGAAGTGCCGGCCGCTCGAAGATCATTGCTATTCCTCGTCAGTTGCGTAGTAGCGTGCCGCGGCCTCCAGCATGCGCCGACGTTCCGCGCGTACATAAATAGAGGTCGTCTGCAACGACGCATGACCAAGAATCGCCTGCACGACATCCGTCGGCATCTCGCGCGCGACGGCGCGCGTGCCGAACGTATGCCTAAAAGCATGTGCCGACGTGTTCGCCAGCTGCACCAGGTCATCGGTGCTGAACTCGGCCAGCGCTGCGCTTTCCTTAGCCAGCCGTTGCACAGCCATGCGTACGAGCCGTCCCAACGCATCGACGGTATAGGGCGCATCGTCCGCGGCCTCGTCGTGCCGCTCAAGTGCCGCACGCGTGGCCGGAATCCACTGCGGCGCGACCAGCGGTCCCTGCGCTTGCGGCGCATCAAAGTCGCGCCCCCTGTCCTGCCAATGGGCGCGCAGCGCGGCGATGGTCGCGCCGCTCACCGGGACGGTGCGTTGTTTGCGGCGCTTGCCCACGATGCTCAGCGTCCAGACGGCTGACGCGCTACGGCGAGGCTCGGTCCTGCTAACTGGCTCAGCCGGAGTCGTCGTTCCCGAAGTTCCTTGCACCGCCGTACCTGACACGGTAGGCCGCAACGCACGCCGATCCTCGGGCACCTCGGCGATCCGCAAGCCTTCGCGCCGCGCCAATGCGGCTTCAGCCCGCCGCAGCCCGGAATCGCCCATGAGCAAGATCGCCGCCCGCGCCGCGCGCCACTGCCGCGCCTCCGCATCGGCATCGGTATCAGCGGGACCGGCATGGGGAGCGGCATCCAGCTCGCCCGCCTGCCGTCCCTCGCATCGTGCGTCCAGGGCCTGGCGCACCTGCGCCCAGAGTTTCGCCGGCAGCGCCCGGTGCACCTGCACCGATAGTTCCCGTGTCACGGTTGCCGGCTCGTGGACCGCAGTCCACGGATTGCCGGCGAGATAGCGCACCTCGACCAGCCACGCAAACGCCGCGCGCAGCACCCGCACCGCATAGGCCTGACTGTCGGCCGAGAGGCCTCCCGGCGCAAATGGGCGCCACCGCCCACTGGTGCGCGGGCGCTTGGGTCCGGTGAACGACGGCAGCGGCGCCCTTAGAAATTCCTTGTACGCCTCGCAGTCCTCGACCGTGAGCGACGACAGTGCCTTCTTTCGGACCACCACGCTCCACAAGATCAGCCGCTCCAGCTCGCGGGTATAAGCCCGCAAGGTCGTTGGCCGATCCCGATAGCGATGCAGGTACGCGTGCACCGCCGCCAGATCGTGCTCGGCCCGGATGAACGCGAAACTCGTCGCCCGATTGAAACCGGTCGCCCCCGATAACTCGGCCGGCACCGCCAGCTGCTCGAATGGCGCCAGGCGTGGTGTGTTCGGATCACCGCCGACCACAATCACGCGATCGTCGCCCTTCCCGGCGCTCGCGCTTGCCGGCACTAGGGAGGCCGTGTCAACGTCGGCCGCGACCTTGGCGCCGAGCGTCGCTTCATGCCGCCGCAGCCAAGCAACGATCGTGCGGGCGCGCAGCGCGCCGATGCGTGGCACCGAGCGCCACCAGCTGCCGCCGCGGGCATTGCAGTGCTCAATCAGCGCGCCGAGCGTGCCGATGCCCTCCCCGTTTAGCCGTTGTGCGATCAGCGGCCGGAACCACAGGTGCACCGGATGCGTGGGGAGCGGCACGGCGGCCGCGAGCGTCGACGCCTGCTCGACCATGCGCAAGGTCATCGTGGTGAGCTTCGCGCTGCCGTGCTGCCGAATGGACGCCTTCAGGTGATCGGCCAGCACCGACGAGCCGTGCAGGAGCGCGAGCTGGACGAGGTCATCGCGCATCGTGCGCAGATACCGCTCCATCGCGTCGGCGCTCGCCGCATGCGGCGCGTGCTCGGGATCGTAGTAAAGGCGCGCGATGGTGGCTGCGGGCAGGCGCTGCACGAACGCGCGCAGCGCCGTGAAGTCGGTGCGCGTATAGGTGCGCGGCGGCGGCAGGGTCAGCTGTTGCGGTTGATTGGCCATGGCGGTGCGCTCGTTGCTCCATCAACGGAAGCCAATGCTTCCCACGTGCGGCTCGTTCGAAGAGCCTCTAAAACAAACGACGGTGAGCTTATTCAGGTGATGCGCCAGGTCCGCTCACGAATAGCCGTTGATCCCACACGACCGGCTGCGGCGCCGATACAACCAGCCGTCCGGCCTCCGGATGCGCGGGATTGACCACGGCATTGCATTCCGCCCTTGCCACCACCGACGGCACAATCAAGATGGCCGAGCGCGCCTCGTCGATCCACCGGTCGCCGAAGCGCCGCGCGGCCTGCGGGTCGGGCGAATCCCAACCGGCTGGCAGGTCCTCGACGCTGACCCGCTCCACTGCTAGGTCCTCTGGCACCTCGGCTTCAACCCACACGTGGTGCTTCGGCACCTTGCCGATCCGCGCGTGCACTAACACCTCGAGCATCGCCCCCGCAAAATTCAGCGCGCCATAGATCACCGGCCGCCCGGGACTATTGAAGCGCCCGCCGACCAGCATCGCGCCGGTGCCACTCCAGACCGGGTGACGCCGGTCCGCAATCCGAAAAATCCGCATCAGCCCGATACCCCAAGCTCATGCTCAACCACCCCTATATAGAGAGTCACGCGGTCCATCGTCATGCCGGCAGCCCATAAAACAGCTTCCACAGCAACTCCTCGACGCGCCGCGCGCCGAGTTCGGTGAGCGCCACGTCGACCGGGGTCCGCCCTTCAAGCAGCGGGTGCGCGGTGTTCAGGAACTCGCGCGTGTCCGCCTCGTCGTCCCACACGTAGCGCGCGGTGGCGACGATGCGAGCCAGGCGCTCGGTTTTTTCCGACTCGTCGGGACTCAGCTTATCGCGCCGACGTTTGAACGTCGCTTCCGGCACGATGCGCGCGAGCAGCGCGCGCCGTTCCTCGGCGCTGCGCGTCGCATGTTCGACGCCTTGTTTCAGCGCGGACTTCGGCAGCCCGTCGCGCACCTGCGCGTCGAGTTCGGCGACCGAATGGGGGATCGACGGCAACGCCATCACCGCGGCAATCTGTTCGGGCGACACCAGCAGCATGGCGGCCTCCTTAGGATCAGTTGAACCTTCATTATAGTCCAAATGATACCCATGCCCTGCAAGAACGAGACGTAACGGGGGCCACCCGCCATTTTAGCCATTAAACCGTTCACTGCTAATAATAATTAGCAGACAAGGCAAGGCCGCGTACTTGACGCATTTGGCGCCTTCAATGATCGCTTCTCTGCCCCGCCCCGCCACTCGGGACGCCCAGACGACCGCTTGATCGCCAGGGCCACCACCTCGTCGTACGTCACCTTCTGGCCTTCGGCGAGTGTTTTAAAGCCTTCGGCGCGGACTTCTGAGAAGTGCGCGAACAGATCGTCGCCGCCGCCGTCCGGCGTGATGAAGCCGAAACCCTTTGCATCGTTGAACCACTTGACCGTACCGGTTGCCATTTGTGTTGGACCCAAGAGAGAGTTAAAGACGGCGCTCGCAATCTGGCGGATACGGGTGCCTATCTTGATCGTGAGCCTCGTGCAAGGCAACCCGGTGGTTCCCCCGGAGATCACGGGGCAAACGAGCCTGACCAGTGCGCACGCGCTGGTCTAGCCTGATACCCGCTTGTTATCGGGCTTGATCAGACTGTCTCGATCCGGAAGCTGTCCGACGCAACGCGACCGGCGGAGCCCTCAGCCCTGCCCCATGCCGGTCTTAGTACAGCCAGAGGCAGGACAACTTCGACTGTGGCGGAAGACGCCCATGAAACGTGAACTCGACACTGCAAATGACGTCCAGCGGCGGACGGCTCGGCCACCATGTCGACGCCTACAGCGGCCTTGAGATCGCCGTGACTGTGCGGCGCCGGGAGGATCGGAGGGCCGTGCTGGAGGGCTTGGGGTGCGTCCGATGCGCATCGACGTCGAGCCGCTGGACAGGGGCGAGCCGCTCACTCGAAGTGGCGTCCAGCCGCTGACGCTGGCCCATCTGCACCGCATGCTGACCATTGCGGATGGACACGTTGGCTCAGCTGGTGCGCTGGTCCGCGCGCAGGAGAACCGCCTCGGGACGCTCGCGTGCGAAGGACACGATGCGCTGCGGGGCCAGATTTTTGTTGGGTAACTACGCGAGACCTTCAGACGATGGCCGCACACCGCCAGTTGATTGTCGAACAATCGAGCGCTCGAGACGAAGGCGACAAAGATCCGAGCGGGTCGATCATCGACGATCAACCCGCTGCTTCCGTCTCAATGCAGCGGACCCATGCCTTCTAGATTCCCGCTTCATTGCTTATAAGGGCTTGACGAGCCGGACGTCGGTGGCCAAGTTTCGCCGCGTAGTCCGCCGGCGGGTGCCGTCGGCCCCCATGCTGTTCCAGACACTGCCCGAAGATCGAACGGACCCGTGGCAACGCAGCGCAGTCATGAAACCCAATGCCGCCGCACCTACGGTTCTCCGTCCCGACGGACGCTTGGCGGACCATTACATCGACGCCAACGGCGCCTTCGACAAAGTGCGCGATGGGCGTCGCCGGGGCGGTCAATGCCGCTGCGATCGACGGCTCGGGCGTGCTTCCGACGCGAATTGACGTCGCGCCGCGAAGCTCTGCTGAGCCGCCCAGGCAGAAAAGCGACGCCTAGCCGCTGAACCCCTGAACAACGCATGCTGGCTTGGCGATCGGGACATCGGCGCGGCGAGGCGCTCATCCATGGGCAGGAGGACCGCCGGACGACGTTGTCCGCGACGGACACTACGGGGCGCGGCGACACGGATTGTTGAGACTCACAGAAATGCCTGCGAAGCGGGGCGGACGCCCGTAACCGACGGTCCTGCCAAGCTAAGCTTATTTGGCAGCCGCGAAGCCAAAACCTGGTTACCGCCGTATTTTGATCCTCAACCGCCCTTAAGCGTTCGCTGCCTGCCGTTGGCGGCCGCCGGCGCAACGCAGGGACGCCTGTACGCGCCCGATGTGACCTGGCAATTCCCCGAACGATTTTGTTATCAGGTGGGTTCTCGCCATCGGGAAGTCTAGCCGAGATGGGACTTGCTTCATTGCGCAATCGCTCCTGCAATGCTCTCGGAAGCAGCCGACATATCGTCAATTAGCGGGATGGGTGCCCGTCGTAGACGATGAAGCGAGCAACAGGGACGTTGCTGCCGGCATCGAGCGATAGTCGCCGCCGGCCCGCCGGCGATCATCTCAGCGACCAATTGCCGGCCGAGGAAACGAGATCAAAGAGTGGAGCAGTCCGCCCATCGACCAGCGCGCTAACATATCCTTGGTGCCTGCTGGATACATGCGCACGAGAGAGCGTTTTTGCTGCGAGTCTCGCGGCGACTAGTTCACCCGGGTGAACTCTCAGCCTGTAGTGATGCCAAGAAAGCCCGAAGCGATTCCAACTTTTCCGGACTTAGGGTTGTCTTATCAATGTCGATAGTTACCTTCTTGTCTGTCTCGTTCCAAGTGCCGAACGAAAAGTTCACCCGGGTGAACTTCTGGGCGCTACGATTGATAAGGGCCTCGTAAATTGCCTTCGGCGGAAGAGACTTGCCTGCGATTGCTTTCGCTGCACTTATAACCGCGGCCGAATCAGCATCAATGACCTGCCGTAACTTTTCAGCCCACTTCGGCTGAATATCGCTTGGCGACCGGAACGCATTAACAACGGCATCAGGCAGTTCAGCGAGTGCACTGTACCGACTCATCAAACTTTTGGTTTTCCCCAGTACGGCTGCGATCTCCGACCAGTTTCGGTAGAGCTTGAGATCAATCCCTCGTCTGTAATGCATGGCGAGTTCATACGCCGACAGGTCTTTTCGCTGTTCGTTTTCCCTGCTCATCTCTTCGAACAGGTCCTTGTCGGACATGTCCTCCTGAATCATTGCCAGGACCGGTAGTCCAAGTTCCAAGCACGCTCGATGTCGTCTGTGTCCAAACACAACTTCGTAGTTCGGGCCGATTCGTCTCACCTTGATTGGCTGTACGTTTCCACCCGCGCTCAAGATCTCTTGCTTGAATGTTTCGAATGAAGGTCCTTCAAACGAACCCTCGATTCGATTTGCAAACTTCGACGCTTTGATCGAATCTGCTGTGAGTTTCCGTGTCGGGAGCGCACCATCGTGAAGCGCAAGTCTCCTTTGCGCCTCGCTCAGGTCCCTTTCGACCTTTTCGAGTTCTCCTGTGAAATCCGTGACTCTGTTCATTGCGATTCGCGGCGTTCTACGATCCAAACGTGGCATAAGTGCCGGATCCAACGCCGCAGCGGCGAGTCGGGCCGCCTCCTCTTTCTTACTTGTCATCAGCTAACTCCTCAATTAACCCAGACACGCCTGATTTGAGCCTCTACTTGGTCGACGGCTGCGTCATAGGCAACTCGCGCCGTCTGATATGTCTTGGCACTACCCGTGTACTTGGTTATGTCATAGACCGTAGAAAACTTCGTCCCGGACGAGCTCGATACAACTGTCTTCGGAATTTCGCCTGTCATTAGCTTGTCCCCGTACGCCACTTTTACCCATTCCCTTACCACGCTTTCGTTCACATTTCCCTGCCCCTCGGTCATGCAAAGCAGCACGTCAATAAATTTCCACGTCTTTCCAGCACCCGCTTGCTCGGCAATCGAAGAAGCTAAACCCGAAAAGAGAGTCCAGAACTGGCTCGAACTGGCGAAGTCCATGCCGCGAGGTGGTATCGGCATGATCAGCCCGTCAGCAGCGAAGAAGGCGTTCAAAGACAAGTAGGAAAGCGTTGGCGAGGTGTCAATTAGAATGACGTCATACTCCGATCGAAGGTCCTGCAATCCTTTGTTCAGCACGTCATAGAACCGAAAATTGGGCTCGCGCTTTGACTGTCGACTTGGGATATGAAACTCCGCTGCGAAGGCGACTGGGCTACAAGCGACGACGTCCAGACCATCCCAGTAGGTCGGCTTGACTGCATACTGGAGCGACAGCTCATCCCCAGCGCATAACGGCAAAATAGTGTCTTCCTCTTGGACTTGAGTATCTGGCAGGTAACCGCATAGGCTCGTAAGCGACCCCTGCGGGTCCAGATCTATGCACAACACCCGGTACCCAAGAAGCGACAGCCCTTGTGCCATACACATTGTCGTAGTCGTTTTACTTACACCGCCTTTGCTGTTTCCGGTCGTTACGACCACCGCCCGGTCATCTGGTCCTCGCGTATAGGACCGCCCGTAAGCACGTGCCCAGCGCCGCGCCTCGGCCAACGTGAAATCGCGACGGGATTTGTTTATTTCCTTGCCGGCAGGAAGATCTCCCTTCGCGACCCGTCTCATGAGGGCGCTGCGATCGATGCGACAAAGAGCAGCAAGTTGGGCGACGGAAAAAGTAGGGGGCTTTTTGATGTAATCCGGCGAAAAAATGCTGTTTCGAACACGCTCTACAACGTCCGCTACGCGATTGGCCTGATCCTCAATGTCATCGATCGTGTATTCAGGGCGCAAAGGATCAATCATTGTCCGTCCGATTAGAAATTGTTGTTATACTCGAAAAAAGTAATCGGCAATAGAATACCTGATCGACGCCGAGGAACAAAGCAAATGACAAAGAAAACGCCGAGTCTGATTTCCTCCGAATTTCTTGAATCCCCAGATACGACCGAGAAGATAGCGGTCAAGGAGACAGCTCTCGAGATCGTCGCAAGGCTAGAGAAATCCCTTGCCGGGAGGAGGAGTTCAAATCAACAGTCGCCACGGCCACCGACTCGTGTCCAGATTCCGCTATGGTCGGAAGACCATCGGCCCGTGCTGCACGACCTGGTTCGGTCCGCGCTCTTCACCTGCGGGCAAAGGGATGCACGTATGGATCTCAAGGCGAAGCCGATCTGTGCGCTAGAACACATCAAGATCACGTACACGGGAGAGGAACTGCGTCAGCGCGACTATGACGTTTACTTGCAGATCCTCCATTTGTCTCGCGGTGCCACTGTTGACAATCGACAGGAGTGGGTCGAGTTCGAGGCCCGTTCTCTTATAAAGATGCTGGGCTGGACTCAAAACTCTCGCAGCCTCGTAGAACTGCGGGAAACCATACGTCGATTAACGGCGTGCGCGCTGGAAGTAACTCGCTCCCGCACGAAAAGCAGCGCTCCCGTGGTCTACGGCGGACCACTCCTGCTGAAATACGCCGGTGCGCAAGAGGGCGGTTTTGACGAAGTGACCTTTTGGAAGGTGCAGATAAACAGCGAGGTCGCAGCACAGCTCAAACCTGGGGATTACACACGTATCGACTGGCAAATTAGGACCAAGCTTTCTCCTTTGGAGAAGTGGCTGCATGCCTTCTACTCGACCAATCAACATCCGTATCCGATGAAGGTCGAGACAATACACAAGCTATGTGGATCTCGTATGGCTGAGGTCAAATTTTTCCGCCGCGCGATCAAAGCCGCACTGGACCGTTTGACGGAAGTAGGGTTCCTTTCGTCTTGGCAATTGGACGAAACAGACAAGGTAAGGGTGGTCCGCAGTCAAACGCTTATTGCCAACCCCGATAGGGTAGCGAGCGACGGGGGTCCGTTGACCCAAGGCTAACGCAACCGCAACTCGACTTAGTCAAATGATCACCAGCGCTTCAATCAACGGTGACCATTTGACTCGGAACAAGATACCCAGCAGCCCGGAGTTAAGTCAAATAGTCACCAACGGAGCGACGAACCAGCTTTTCGCCCGAAGCTGCAGCGGTCTGTAACGTAAAAAATACAAAAAAGTGCCAGTTTTGCCTGCACAACGGATGACAAGCGCATTATCCACAGAGCAATAGTCAAATGCTCACCGTTCTAAGTCAGATGCGCACCGATACAAGTCAAATGCTTACCCTAACTAGTCGGATACACACCCACTGTAGTCAAATAGCCACCGCTCGACCGGCGTAAGCAACTGAATGTATTAGGAAAACGTGGTCGCTTGGACAGGTGCTAGAAGGTTTTAAGAAGGTTCTTAGCTGTTTCTTAGACAATCTAAGATATGAAAATTGAGCAATTAGATGCAAAGAGGGCGGGAAGACGCTTTTCCTAAAAAACTTGGTTGTTGCGATAGGCGCCGTATTTGTGTGTGCACAGCCAGAAACACTCCGAAAGCCCGCGACACCACGCTGATTACCTCGATCGCTGCCTTGGGATGCTAGCGTCCAGGTATGCCCTCAACGTCCCTCCACGGAGCGCGGACAAGGCGATCGTGAACCGCACCGGGAATTGTGGAGGCCGGTTGGGTTAAGTTAATGCCGGCATGTCAGCGGCACTTCGGAGTTGCCTGTAGTAGTGTGCCTCAGCCTCAGCGGGAGGGGTATAGCCGAGTGGTTCCATCAGCCGACAGTTGTTGTACCAGGCGACCCATTCCAGGGTTGCGAGTTCGACAGATTCGCGTGTCTTCCACGGGGCGCGCCGATGAATCAGCTCTGTCTTGTACAGGCCGTTGATCGTTTCAGCCAGCGCGTTATCGTAGCTGTCGCCACGGCTGCCGACGGACGGCTCGATACCCGCTTCGGCTAACCGTTCGCTGTACCGAATGCTGACATATTGGGACCCCCTATCTGAATGATGTATCAGGGTCCCGTCCTCGCCTGGTTGGCGTGCGTACAGCGCCTGTTCAAGTGCGTCAAGAACGAAGTCCGTAGTCATCGAGGAACTGACCCGCCAGCCGACGATGCGGCGGGCGAATACATCGATGACGAACGCCACATACAGCCAGCCCTGCCATGTCGAGAGTGGAGTAAGAGACCGGGCGTAGTCGAGCTATCTCCCGGCCTCTCCTCCCCGAACCGGACTTGCACCTCTCAGCGCATCCGGCTCTCCATTCAAGCGTTGCTCATAGCAAAGGCGACATCGGCATAGCGCGATTCGATGGTGCTGCGTGTCTCGTCGCGCAGGATGTACGGATTTTCCGACGGGCTACGCCACCTGAACTGGCTTTTCCGACTGGTAACAAGACGCCGAAGCGCCACTGTCCCATACCAACCCCGACTATTTTGGCCTTGTAGCAGCCATGTCTTGGCCTGTCCCGGTTCTGGCGCACGCACATGATCGCGCATCAGCGACCTGAACCCGCGCCGATACCTGCGCGCGAGCCAGTAGCCGAATTTCCAGAAGACCGTGCGGTCCAGTTTTCTGAACATGGTGGCCGTGAAGTCGGTGTATTGGTAGAAAGCAGCCCAGCCGGTGATCTGCCGGTTCAGGCTTTCCATCAGGTCCATCCGGTTCATGCCGTAGTTGCCCGACAGTTGCTTGACTAGCCGCTCGGCAAAGCCCCGATACTTCTCCCACGGAATCGTCGTCACCGGCCGCATACGGCCGCGTGGTCCACGCTTGCGGATGATGCGGTGACCGAGGAAGACGAAGCCATCGTTCACGTGTGTGATATGGGTCTTCTCCATATTCAGCGTGAGCTTCAGTTCGCCTTCGAGGAACTCACGGCATGCTTCGCGCACTGCCTCAGCATGTTCGCGAGTTCCCTTAACCACGATCACAAAGTCATCTGCATACCGACAGTAGGCGATAGCTGGTTTCCACTGCCGGTTTTCTCGAACAGTAATCGGACGCTGCTTGAGAATCGCAAAATTCCACGCCCACCGATCCTTCCGCACCTTCTTGCTCAGATAGTTCCTCTCCATCCACGCATCGAATTCGTGCAACATGATGTTGGATAACAGGGGTGAGATGACCCCGCCCTGAGGAACGCCTTCACTCGCGGCACGAAACAGATCACGATCAACGCAGCCCGCCTTGATGAACTTCCAGAGCAGGGCAAGGAAACGCTGATCGGCAACGCGTTGGCGGATTCCCTTCAGAAGCAGACGATGATGAACGGTGTCGAAGTAGCTGGCGAGGTCGCCCTCGATGACCCAACGACCTGAGACACTGTGTTCGCCGCCGTCTTGTAGCTGAAGCTTCACCGTGCGAATCGCGTGGTGAACACTACGGGCCGGTCTGAAGCCATACGAAGCCGGATGGAAATCGCTCTCCCATATCGGCTCCATCGCCATCAACATGGCCCGTTGTACGATCCGATCCCGAAGGCTCGGAATGCCAAGAGGCCTGAGCTTGCCATTCGCTTTCGGTATATACACGCGTCGCGCAGGAAGCGGACTATACGAGCCCGCCAACAATTCTTCGCGTATCGTCGCCAGTTCATGAGGGAGATATGCTTCCATCATGCGCTTGTCGACACCATCCACGCCCGGCGTGCGAGCCCCGCTGGATGCCAGCGTGATACGAGCCGCCTCGCTCAGCCAATCCCTGTCGGCAATCAGTCTCAGGAGTCGATCAAACTTGCGTTCTTTGTTCTCCATCGACCATGTCGCCAGTTTGCTTTGCATTTCACTGATTATCAAAGGTCTTCACCTCACTATGGTCAGTTAATTAGCCAAGCAAACCACTTCAACTGCCTCCCTTCGCCATGTAGCCGGCTTTCCCGGCCTCGGACTACTACGGAGGCTCCGCCAGCCTGCACGTCATCGGGGGCACACTCCCTTGGCATCCGCGCAGACCTTCCCCAGTTCACATGCTGGACTCAACGCATGGGCGAGGTTGCCTGTCGCAGTCTTTATCCTTGCTTGCCGCAAGTCGTCGCGAACACCACGGTCTAGCTGCGCGCTCCCCGTGGTTCCATAATGATCGGCGTTCATATCCAATCAGCACTCGTGCCACCGGGCCATACGTGTGACCGGCGACAGTTCGCGTCCTGCCCGTAAAGCGGTGTGGGCAGGGGTGACATTTCAACCCTCAGATGCGGTTTAACAGGTTCGTGATCCTCAACCGTCCCATGCTCAGCCTGGAGGCTCATCTTGGCGTAACCGCTTCGCCGCAAGCCCCGTTTCCCACGGACTACGTCACCTTGCCAGTGTCGGCAAGTCACCGCCGCTTCGGCTCACTTCCTCTCGCAGCAGAGGAAGGGCATGCCCCGGTGCTAGAACGTCGACTCCTCCGGGTACTGCATTCCAGACATGCTCAAGCAGCTTCACCCCCATACGGGCGGGCTACGCTGGCTGGGCGTACCATATGTGAAATCCGAAACCCACAGCTGATTCGGCCGGTCTGCCTTGAACTGCCGGTTGACTAGGTCCAGCGGGCGAGGCGCGCTCGTATCGGGGATCGTCGTGCGAAGCCGCTTGCCGCGTACAGCGCCTCACAAACCCTGCAGCTTCATCAGCCGCGCGACCGTGCAGCGCGCCACCGCAATACCATCCCGGTTCATCTGCTTCCAGACCTTCGGCACGCCGTAGACCTGCATGTTGGCCTGCCAGACACGCCGGATCTCCGGTTGCAGAGTATCGTCGCGTTTCGCGCGGGCGCAGCGCGCGGACGGATCTCGGAGCTGCGCCGCATGGCGTCGGTAACCCGACGGGGCAATCTGCAGGACCTTGCAGATTGGCTCGACCCCAAAGGTATCGCGATGCTGGTCGACGAAGGCCTTCAGGATTTCAAACGGCGGTCGAGCTCCGCCTGGGCGAAAAACGCGCTCGCGAGCTTGAGAATCTCGTTGGCACGGCGCAGTTCCTTGACCTCGCGCTCGAGGGCCTTGAGGCGCTCGCGCTCTTCTGTAGTTACGCCCTCGCGCTCTCCGGCATCAATCTGATCGCGCTTGACCCAATCGTGCAGCGTCTGCGGCGTGCAGCCGATCATTGGTGCAATCGATTCGATCGCTGCCCACATTGACGGATGTTCGCTACGCTGCTCGCGCACCAGACGTACCGCACGCTCGCGAATTTCTGGCGAAAATTTGGTTACCTTTTTGTTCATAGCTCCATTGTCTCAAGAGTTGGAGCCTCCACAAAATCCGGTGCGGTTCATCGCACTCGGCAGACACGCGGTCAGCAGAGTTTTACTCGAATGAGCGACGCAGTAGCGCCGCTCGTGCGCGCATTGTCGCGAATCGCTCACGGTGACGACCGGAGCAATGCCAAGGCGTCGCCCTCTATGGTCAGCGACCTTTCAACGTCTCACTCAGATAAGTCCTAAACGGTTTCGGCCGAAAGGCGGGCCATTGGGCCGACTACCTCAGAAAACCGCACTTTATCTCACGATCCGGAGCCATTCCCGTTGCCAGCCTCAGCACGCGCCAATAGTTGAGAAGGCGACCATTTCAAGACTTCGCAAATCCGAAGAATGTTAAGGATCGTGACGTTCCGCTCGCCGCGTTCAATCTTTCCCATGTGACTGCGGTCGATGCGGGCCTCATGCGCGAGCACCTCTTGCGAAAGGCCGCGTTCCTTGCGCAGCGCGCGAATAGCCCGTCCTAGACCAATAAGATAGCCGGTGCCGTCACTAGCAGCTGAGATTCTTTGCATACCTCCATGGTCAAGATGCTATGCTTTTATGACCACGGTATTTACGACCCATTTATGCGAACGAAACGTTTCGAAGTTGCACGCGGGACGGCGCGGTCTGCCACGTTTGACCTGCCAAGGACCGATGTAGTGGCCTTATTGCGCGAGCTGAGCGCACGCGGACCGGATGCTGCGCTGCCGCAGAACCTGAGCGACGTGCGATTGCGCGCGCTAGTTCGCGATATCGTCGCCAATGACGGGCTTCACGATCGGATGGCCGTAAAAATCCTGGCCATGACTCTCGCCGCCGTGCAAAAGCCGGATTTGAAGTTGGAAGAGACGAGGGACGGCAACCACCTGTTCGAGTCAGAACCCTTGTCGTCTTACCTTCGAAGCTATCAGCTCGCTCTCATCTCGGAGCTTGTTGATCGGCAGGTTGGTGTGCATGGCGCGGAATACGCTGTGGAGAATTTTTTCGATCAAGTAAAGGCTAGCCGCCGGAACATGAATACGGTTTGAAGCGCGGACGGCGAATCCCGAGCGAAGAAGGGCAGGGCCGAGCCATTGACCAGTAGTCCAGTTGCAATCACGAAGGGCCATGGAGAACAAAGTCATGCTTGAAAACAATCCACCGCCGCTGGCGATCGCGTCGCGGGTTCTTTCACCCGAAACGCTTGCCGCACTTCGTCGCTCTCCATATCACCTTGCGGCGTGGCGGATCGCCGATCGATGGGCGCTTGAGCAGCCCGAGGATTTGCGCGCGCTCGAGAGACAGGGCGAAATCTTTGTGCTCATTCGGCTGTTGGAACAGCAGCAGCTTGAGCACGAGGCGCTGCTCGACGCGTCCGAGGCGTTGCGGGAAGGCTTGTCACCGGCAGAAGTTTTCCAGCAGCACGAAATCGAACTTTGCTTGCGATAGGCGTGCGGGTGGGCTGGCTCGGCGGGGCTACACGCTGGACTCGTGATGCGCGACGGTACTGCCTAGTCAGATGGGCGCGCCTCAAGGCCGGCGCGTTCGTGTGTTCGGTATGCTTTTCGAGGACCTTCTTGCTAATCGTTTCGCGGGTGCGCGCGACCTTCTCGCGATGCGTTCTGGCCGATATTGCGGCATCGGATTTTCGCTGGAAGTAATAGCTCCGCAGGGTCGACGGCGCTACCTGCAACTGCAAAAGTGCGGCGATCTCTTCGAAGGATAGGTCACGGTCTCTGGCGGAGACGATGGTCGGCATCTTGGTTCTCGGCTTCCTGCTTTGCGAAGCGATCGTCGGGCAACTCACCGTAGATCGATTACGTCAATTCGATCGCCCAGCTGCTGGGAGACGGCGGACGGGTTTGGACGACGAGGCCGACGACGACGGCGATTTAGACGGTGACGCGGACCACGAGGATGGACCGAAGCGTTGAACACTTGACTAGGCCGGGACAAGCAGTAACGGCGTATACCGACTACTACTACTACTGCGTCGACGGGTAAGCGGACGACGACCGGAGCATCGAGGACGTTTGACGATGCACCGGCAACCGATGGTTGCGAATGCCAGCCGCACGGGAACGAGTCTCTACCTGGCAGCTACAAAGGAAGCCGGATAGGACATGGCTCTCGCCCAAAAGCAACAGTCTGCGGTCGAAAGGAATGCCCTAAGCGCTCGACAATGGCGCATGGACGCTGTATCAGCAAGGACAACCGTTCGATGAGACGGCGTTTTTGCGGGTCGTGGACCTTGTCGGCGAGCGGGCTGAATGGATAGTCCTGCCGACATCATGCACACGGGCGAATGGCGTCACTGGAATTTTCGCTCGCGAAAGAGCGCCTGCGCCGGATTCCGACGAAGCTGCTAATTGCTGTACCGGACGGCGTTCAGCTAGATGACGTGGCGCGAGAGCTTTGTCCCGCCGTGGGGATTTTTATCGGCGGTCCAACTGAACGGAAGGAGGCCACGGCGGGCGAGTGGCGATCATTGGCCCGCCGCCGCAATTGTCACCTTCACGTCGGACGGGTGAATACAGTTCGCCGGATCAAGATTGCGCCGCCGCAGGCTCGAATAGCATAAAGGTACGACTGGCAGCCCTACGCCAGGACCCTGCCGAAGCTTGACGCGGCGTCGAGGCAAGACGATTTCTCTAAGATTGGCGACGAGAATCTTCGCGACGCGCAGTCTGCTAGTAGCGACTTCGATCTTCGCACTGGTGCGTTACGCCGCCTGATGCTTCAAAGGTTCGCCGGCATTTTCACGAAGTCTTTGCTCGTTCTGGTTTTCGTGGGCGCGATCAGTCGTCCCACCGTCCGCAGAAGGTAGATTTGCCGAAACGCAAGGAAGCCTTTGAAGGGCTTCCCCGACACGTAGTAGACCATATCCCCCTCCCTTAGCTCCACGTCCTCCAGCAGTTCCGTTCGCTCCTCTGTCTCGAGGCTAACTTCCTCGATTTGAGCCAACGTTCTCGCGCCTTCACTTTGAACATCGGGCGCAGACCGATGATCTTTTTCTGACGTTGGAAGCGCCGTCGACGGTTTTTCGGCAACGACGGTTTCGGGCACCGTCCTCTCACTTTCAATCCGCGCCGGTTCCGACGCCGCCGCAGGCGGTGGCGGAACCGGCGCGGCCGGCGAAGCCGGTCGCGCATTTTCGCGGCTCAAAATCTTCCGTTCAGCTGGAGATGGTTTTGCTGCACGCGGGGTTGCCGGTCGCTGCTCAACGAGCGGTTCTCGATGCTCCGATTCATCTTCGAAGGCAGTCACCAGCTGAGGCGTTGCTTGAGTTGCGCGCGCCCGCCGCATTGCGACTGCATTGCCGTGCTCAGCGTGCTTTTCGCGTATCTGCTTCTGGAAGGATTCGCGGGCCTGCGCAATCTTTTGCGCGTGCCGGATGCTCTCGGCGGCTAACTCCGATTGCGTCTTCAGTTCGAAGAAGTAGGAACGCAACGTTTCGGTCGGCAGATCCAAACCTGACTGTTTCAGGATCTCCGCGATCTTGTCGAACGCCAGGCCGCGCTCCCGCGCGGCGATCAACGTACTGAGCAGTTGCTTGACGGCATCCCGCTTCCAAAAACGGTCGTCTGGCAGTTCGCTGTAGATCGCCTCCAACAGTCGTTGGCGAGCTATCTCAATGTCGTTTCTCTCTACCTGTTTCTTGCTCGGCATGTTGGACCTCGCGACACTCCATTATTACTACACGAACCAACTACTATAATATAATCAGATGATATGCGAAATAGTCCGCGTTGAGCTACATCGCGGCACACTTCGGGTGCTTGACGTGAAATTCTTCCCCGCGCGCTCCGATGAACTAGAACCGATGGTCCACTGGTGCCCGTCGGAATGATCCGCGTGAGGTTCCACGAAATGTTCCACTGCCAACCCAGACAGCTTCTGGACAGGATATGGAATGTATCCACGCGACCAGTCGCGCGGATACACCGGAACAGAGCGCTCGGTTGCCTTCGGCCCCCGTCGCACTTTGTTCCTTTCCGTTGAACTCAGGGCGTTGCCCCGAGACCCGTAGTGCGAGTGAGATTCAAAGAACAGAAAACAGCAATGAAAAAAGACAGTGAAGCGGGGAAAAGTGAGTCTGTCCGTCTACGCCTGACGGCGCAAGACAAGGCCGCCATCGAAGCGAAGGCGCGGGACCGGAAGTTGACCGTGACGGAGTACCTCACGCGTGCGGGGCTTGGGCGCCCGATGCGTCAGCGTTCCGACGTCGACGCGATCAATCTGCTGCGCGAGTGCGTGGACGAGCTCAAGGGAATGCACGCCTGCCTGCAGGGTATTCCGCAGGCCGAGCATGCCCTGTCGCCGGCGAGCATGGAGCGTGCGATGGAAGCGGTGTGCGCCGCGATCCAGCGCGTTTGGCAGAGCGGGGACGACCGATGATTCCCAAAGTCGTGCCCAACCGGCGGGACGGCAAATCGTCGTTCCGTCAGCTGGCCGCCTACGTCACGAACGGCATCACCCAGTCGGGCGAGCCGCCCGAGAAATACAGCTGGTCGACGCTCACCCAGTACATCACGAAAGAAAGCGTGCTGGACGCGCTGGGAGAGCAGGTCGAAAAAACGATCGGCGTCGAGATCAGCAATGTGTCGTCGCTCGCGAACGCGCCAGCGGAAATGTACGCCGTCGCGCAGCAGGCCCCGCGCGTCAAGGAACCGGTCTATCACTACATCCTGTCGTGGCCGGAACACGAGCGGCCGGCGACCCAGGACATTTTCGCTGCGGCCCGGCACACGCTGGCGGCGCTGGGCATGCAGGATCACCAGCACATCATCGCGATTCACGCCAACACCGACAATTTGCATGCGCACATCGAGGTCAATCGGATTCATCCCAAGACCTTTCGGGCCTTCGATCCTTATTACGATTACCTGACGCTGCATCGTGCCGCGCGCGAAGTCGAGATCCAGTATGGCTGGCATCACGATAATGGCGCGTTCAATGTCGAGGTGATCGACGGGCAGAAGCACATCGTGCGCAACCTGGACTATCGCGATCCGGACCTGGCGCCCAGCCGTGCCGGTGCCCAACGCGCCGAGGTCTGGTCCGGTGAGCAGTCGCTGGAGACGTGGTGCAAGGGCGAGCCAGCCAATGACCTAAAACGGGTGCTGAAAGACGGAGCGACAACAAGCTGGCAAGACGTGCATCGTGCACTGGCGCTACACGGGTTGGAGTTGCGCGACGCCGGTGGAGGAGGGCTGAGGGTCGCGGATGTGAGCGAGGCCGCTTTGGCCAAGCAGGGCAAGCCGCTGGCGGTCAGCGCGTCCGCGGCGTTTCGGTTTCTGCGGCGAGGCGAACTGGAAGCGCGTTTCGGACCCTTCAAGGCGTCCAAGGCTGAGGTGAACATTGAACCCCGGCGGACCTATCGGCGCGACCCGGATAAACGCCTTGAGTCGCGGATGGAACGCCGGGCGTTGCGCGATGCGCTGCATGCCCGCTTCAAGGCCGACGAAAAAGCCGCCCGCGAGTGGCAGGCAGAAGCGCGCCGGCAGCTGGCGCCTTTTGTTGCGGAGGATCGCGAGCGACATCTGGCGCTCCTTGAGCGTCAAAAGCAAATGCGATCCGCGATCCGTCGCGATCCGTTGCTCAGCCCGGGTCAAAAGCAGCAGGCGTACATGGTTGCGAAGATCTCGATGGCGCGCCTGCGCGCGCAGCTGGTCGAGCAAATCCGCCGAGAGCGCGACGAGCGGCGCGCATTGCTGCCGCCGATTCCAACCTGGCGGGAGTGGGTCGAGCAGCAGGCGCAGCTCGGTGACGAGGCAGCGCTCAGCGCACTTCGGGGGATGGTCTATCAGGACGGTCGGAATCAGAAAAAGAAGCTCGCTCGGGAAGAGATCGATGCGCAGGTGAATGCAATCGGTTCAGAGCAGCCGCAACGCAGCGATCCTCAAGTGCGACGACTCGAGAACCTTGTCTGCCGGATTGCAAAAAATGGCCGGGTCACGTATCGGTTTCCGAGCGGCGAGGAAGCCTTCCGAGACGAGGGCGAGCGCGTTACCTACAGAAGGGCGGACGTAT
Organism: Caballeronia sp. BCC1704; assembly: GCF_902833455.1. Lineage (NCBI taxonomy): Bacteria > Pseudomonadati > Pseudomonadota > Betaproteobacteria > Burkholderiales > Burkholderiaceae > Caballeronia > Caballeronia sp. BCC1704. The sequence continues at coordinate 98,905 of NZ_CADFFT010000006.1, forward strand.
CTGATCAAGCGTTGAGCCTGAGCCTGCGTTACAGCGCCGAGAAGTGGCCCGACGGCATTCGGGTCTACGGGGGCGATTTCGCGTTCAAGGCGCGCGTCGTTCGCATGGCGGTCGAGCACGGCATTGTTGTTCGCAATTTCGAATTGCGCGAGCTGGAGCGTCAGTTTCAGGCTGAGAAAGAAGCGATCCGATCGGCGAAGGGGAGGGCGCAACCGGTCCAACCCACGACCCTGACGCCGTCACTTGATGCAAAAGCAATCGATTCGGAGATCAAGCAGGCGATCCTTCAAGATAATCCGAAGGCGACCATTTCGCACGCGAGCACGCACAACAAGCGTTATACCGGCCGTATTCTTTGGGAGGACGCTCACTTCGTCGCACAGTCGGTCCGAGAGCACGAGTATGTGCTGCATGAGCGCAGCCTACTGGATGGTCAACCGATGCAGGACCAGCGGGTCATCATTCACTATCGCAGCGGCAGGGCGCTCGTCCGAGCCGCAAAGAGCCGCGACACCGGTCGAGACGATCGCTAGGAGCGTCGACGTATGCTGCTTTTTTTAGACACGGAATATACGGGGGAAGGACAGGCGGATCCGGGGCTGATCAGCCTGGGGCTCGTTGCTGAAGATGGGCAACGCGAGTTCTACGTCGAGCTGGCCGACACCTGGCGGCCTGAGGACTGCAACGGGTTTGTCCTCCGCGAGGTGTTGCCGAGGCTGGACGGTTCGCCACTGGCGATCGCGCAAGCGAGCCTCCAGCTCCGTGCCTGGTTCGCTTCGGCGCCGCGGTATGTCCAAGCGGCGTGCGATTCGGCGACTGATTTTCGCTTCCTTCTGCAACTGCTCGGCGAACCCCGTCCCGAAAATCTGGATGAGCGGTATTTTGACCTGCGCCCGCTCATCGATACGACGGTCTACGACCGTGCGGTGTCCGGCTTCTATCAAACCGACGATGCGCGTATCCATCATGCGCTGGTTGACGCGCGCGCCTATCGTCGAGGCTGGCTCGCGTGGATGGACTTACGGAAGTCGGGAGCACGTAGTTCAGAAGCCTGAAAAAAAGCAACTATCCGCTTGCATGCAGATGCAACTAATCGTCTCCCCCTAAAAATGCCGTGCGAATCCATGATGTTGACATGATTGACAACACGCACGGATGTTGTCATGATTGTCAACATGAATGCCGTCCGCCTCTTGAAACGCCGTGTCCCGGTCGATGAAAATTCCTTTGCGGCCTTACTTGTCTGGAAGGTTCCGCAACCTGTCGAGGGCAGCGCACACTTCTACAAATATAGTGCCGCGTACATCGTGAGGAACGTATGCGTGCTTCGTTACGACAACGAACGCGGGAAGGGCGACCATAAGCATGTTGGTGAAGTCGAGACGCCCTATGCATTCACGACGCCGGAACAGCTTATGGCTGATTTCTGGTCAGACGTAGACCAATGGAGGGCCGCACAATGACCACGGTAACGCTTGGGATTGCCTCGCGCGACGACATCACCCGAAGTTTCGCAGCCGCCATGCGCGGAGAAGAACAAGGCGAATTCATTAGCTTCGCAACGCCCGAACTATTGCTCAGGACGCTCACCCAGTTGCGCTGGGACATCCTCAAGAAGATGACGGGCGCGGGCGCCATGTCGATCCGAGAACTTGCCCGGCGCGTCGATCGCGATGTTCGCCGCGTGCATGATGACGTTCTCGCGCTAATCAATGTTGGCGTCCTGGAACGTTCGGACAACGGCGACATCATTTTTCCCTATGATGCTATCCACGTTGATTTCACGCTACAGGCTGAGGCGGCCTGAGTGGTGTTAGGCGTGGATGCGCTTCACCGAGATTCACCCCGTGATGATCTCGGAATAGCCGTGGGCGCATCGGACAGCTAGCTACTCCGATCCTTTCCTCCTAAGCGCCATCGCTTGTGATGGCGTGCGAGTCTATCCCTTACCCACCGGTGGCGCATCGCCTTCATCGTACGCGATCCACGAACGACGCCCCTCGGAGTAAGGTGAAGAGCGCGTGATGTGCGTCAGCAATGCGGGTCAGCGGAGATTTGCGGGCATCTTCCAAGGAAGCAGCGCGTCGTAGTCGTCAACGGTCCTCGCCAGAGGAAGACGTTGGAACAACCGGTGAAGGTAGCGATAGGGATCGATGCCCCCGGCTTTGCAGGTTTCGATCAGGCTGTAGAGGTTTGCACTTGCGTTCGCCCCCGCTACGGTGTCGCTAAAAAGCCATGAGCGGCGCTTATAGAAGCATTTCTATAAGCGCCGCTATCGACAGGTCGTAGTTATGGGAGGTCCGTACGACGTGGCCGCAATTTACCGCTCTTTTTCAGATCTAACTGGATCGAGGCACCTCCGGTACGCTTCCATAATATGCAGTACTTTCCTCGCGTTGTTCTGCGTTTTCGAGGAGAGTCACCATGCCCAAGTACTCGCGTATTAAACCTGGCCACCTGCTTGGCCAGCAGTGGTTCGAGGAGGCTACGCTGCGAACGCATGCAGACGCTTACGTTCAATATCTGACCGAGCGCGGTTATGCCCGGGAGACAGTGGAATGCTACTTCAGGTGTGTCGCCCACTTCGTTCACTGGATATCGAAACGGGACATCTATCTTTGCGATATTAACGAGTCGACGGTCAACCAGTTTCTCGATCGACATTTGCCTCATTGCCGATGCGCTCCGCGGTGTCGCCACACGAGAACCGATGTTCGTGCTGGACTGAAACACTTTTTCGCGATGCTCGACGGGGCGCAACCGCAACACCTGACTCCCAACTTTTCTGTGCCAATCGCCGCGGAGCTCGCAGAGTTTAGGCGCCATCTGGCAGAGGTCCGCGGTCTCTCCGACAGCACATGCACGGTTCGACTGCGACAGACCTATGAGTTTCTTGTCGATCATTTCGGCGCGCGTCCCGTGCAAATTTCGACGTTGACCCCGAGCGATATCGTACGTTTTGTAATGCGCCGGACGAGCGGACTTGCTCCCGCTACAGTCAAGGGCATCGGTATCTCGCTGCGTAGCTACTTGCTCTTCAAAGCCAGTGGGGGAACGTCAACCACTGCTCTCATCGCGGCGCTGCCGAGGGTTGCCCAATGGCGCCTGTCCAGAGTTCCCGAGGTTCTCTCGTCTGTCGAGGTCAAGCAACTGTTGAAGGCGTTCGACCGCGGCAGTGCTACCGGCATGCGCGATTACGCCATGACGCGCTGCCTGCTCGATTTGGGCTTGCGCCGCGTGGAAGTGGCACGCCTGCAGCTGGAAGATATCGACTGGAGAGACGGGACATTGACGATACATGGCAAGGGCAAACGAATCGACATCGTCCCGCTTCCACGATCGACCGGCAGTGCGATCTCTGAGTACCTGCAGTATGGACGCCCAAACACTACGCGGCGCGAGGTCTTTGTGCGCCATCGGCCACCGCTCAATGCTCCAGCCAACCTAGATATAGTCCGCAACGCAGTTCGCAATGCCGCAGAACGGTGTGGTTTACACGAGCGCGTGCGTGGCACCCATGTTTTCCGTCACACCATGGCTTGCCGGATGGTACAAGGCGGTGCTCCATTCAAGGAGATCGGCGACATGTTGCGCCACCGTTCCCTCGACACTACGACAATCTACGCGAAGGTCAATCTTCCCGCCCTTCGTCGCGTTGCGCTCCCATGGCCAGGGGGACGATCATGAGCGCACACTCATCTTTTTCCACCTGGATCGACGATTACCTGGCTGTTCGTCGTCGGGCCGGTTTTGACCTCAAAGTGGTGGGTAATCAGCTCAAGCAATTTGCGCACTTTGCCGAAGAGGTAGGTCACAACGGCACGCTGACGATACAACTCGCCGCTCAGTGGGCCAGCAGTTCCAGCACCGGACGGCGATTGACGGCAGCACGCAGGATCGAGCTGCTTCGCCCCTTTGCCGCGTACTGCCGGCAGTTCGATCCGGCGACTGAGATTCCGCCGCAATATCTGTTCGGACGTGCCCATCATCGGCTGACGCCACATATTTTCACGGATGAGGAGGTCCAGGATCTACTGACGGCCTGCGATGAGCTGTATCCGCCCGGTGGTCTGCGCGGTGCAAGCTGTAGGACGATCTTCGGATTAATTGCGGCGACCGGGCTGCGCATTTCGGAAGCAACAGGGTTGACCCGTTCGGATGTCGATCTCGAACAGCGGCTACTGCATATCCGCTGCACCAAATTTGGCAAATCACGCTGGGTACCGATACATCCTACGACGGCCGCAGCGATGCGCCGCTATGTCGGCAAGCGCGACCGCGATTTCTCAACTGGAAACACCAACGCTTTCTTTGTGTTCGACTACGGTCGGCCCGCTTCAACAAGAAGCGTCGAATATGCGTTCAAGATCCTGCGCACGGCCTTGAAGTGGAGGGCTCGGGGTGGCCATCCCGCGCCGCGACTACATGATCTTCGACATTCGTTCGTCTGTCATCGATTGCAGGACTGGTACGCCCAAGGGCTGGACGTTGACCGTAGCATTCTTGCGCTGTCGACTTATCTTGGGCATGCCAAGGTCACGGACACGTACTGGTATCAAACAGCCACGCCTGAGCTGCTGGCAATCGCAGCCCAACGCTTTTTGCGCCAACGTGGAGGTGCATCATGAGCAAATCAGCAGCGCAATCTTTTCCAGTCCTGTTGCAGAAGTTCTTTACGGAACGCCTCCTTCAGCAACGACACGCAAGCCCTTGCACCGTGGCGGCCTACCGTGACAGCTTCCGGCTGCTGCTAGCCTTCGCGCATCAACGCTTACACAAGCGGCCCAGCGATATCGCTATCGAAGAACTGAACGCTCCGCTCATCCTCGACTTCCTTAAATACCTCGAACAGGATCGGCATAATTCTATTCGCAGCCGCAACGCCAGGTTTGCCGCCATTCGGTCATTCATGGAGTACGTTTCGTTTGCCGAGCCGTCGGTCCTGTCCTTGGCGCAGTCGGTTCTAGCAATCCCCATGAAGCGATTTGAGCAGCCGCTCGTCGGATTTTTGTCTCGCGAGCATATTGAAGCTATTCTTGCTGCTCCCGATGTCAGCACATGGACGGGGCAACGCGACCACATCATGTTGGCAACGCTCTACAACACTGGAGCCCGCGTCTCTGAGCTGATAGGGATGCGCATTTCTGATCTGACGCTCGGACCCACTACGTGGGTGCTTATCCACGGAAAGGGTCGCAAGGAGCGTTCAGTTCCGCTATGGCCTGAAACCGCTAAAGAGCTTAGGCGTTGGCTTCGGCAATATCCACGAGCTACCGAGGAGCCTTTATTTCCCGGGCGGGGTGGCGCTTCGCTCACGCGCGTCGGCTTTACCGAACGATTGAAGCTTGCCGTTCGCAGTGCCTCGCGGCAGTTTCCGGAACTTGCGCGGCACCGAGTTTTTCCACACCTTTTTCGACATTCGGTCGCCATGCATATGCTGCAATCTGGCGTTGATATCACCGTCATCGCACTGTGGCTCGGTCACGAAAGCCCCGTCACCACGCACCGCTATGTCGAGGCCGACCTGCAAATGAAGGACCGGGCACTGAAGGCACTGCAGTCGCCATCGAGCAAGCCACTTCGATATCGACCCAGAGATGACCTCCTTCGCTTCCTGCAGACGCTGTAGTTATGGATAGTTCGCAACTGGTACTGCCACAGGTCACATGCTGTATCGATGCCGTCGGTCCACAAATGCGAGGCCACGGCATCGATCGTCATTTTTTCACTGCACGCCTTTCCGGCAAGCCTTCCATAACTACGACCTGTCGATAGCGGCGGCCGACGACGAATGGGCGAATCGCATTCTCGCAAGCGTTATTCGAGATGGCCCAAGTGCCGTTCTCGACGTAGCGGATCAGCTTCGGCCACTGCTCGCGCAGATAGGTCAGTGCCTTTCCGAGCAAACTTTTTGGTACGACGCCGGGCGACTCCGCGAGGGCTAAAGCGTAGATGGCGTCGAGTATGCGCGTGCTGTATCGACGTCGCAGTCGCTGTCGTCGCTCAGCTGCCCATTTCTTAGAGCGGGCCTCGGCAGTGAAGAGCATGCCGATCAGCGTGATGAAGCGTGTCGCGAGCAGATCGGGCGAACGCGCGGCTTTCGGCACGTTCTCCTCCGCTTTGATGAAGTACCGTCTTAGGTGTGCCCAACACCCGAGGTGCACGAGGTCGTAGCGTTGAGCGATGTCGTTGTAGGGCTCGTAGCCATCAGTCATCAGAACGGCGCCCTTGCGGATCCCCGTGAACAGCTTGTCGGCCAGCTTGGCACCGCGTCCGGGCGTATAGCTGAAGCAGCGGATGGGGATGCCTGAATTGGTCATCTGCGCCCAGAGGTAGCTCTTCGTTTGCGGCTTGCGCCCTTTCTCTTTCAGTACCTGGAACGTCGTCTCGTCACAGTAGATCAGTTCGGCATCGAGCAACGCATCGCGCATGAGGTTGATCACGGGCTGGGTCGCGAGGCCAACGCGAACCATGCTGGCGGCGATCGTGTTCGACGAGATGTCTCCGCCGAAGCGACTCAGCAAACCGGCCTGGCGATAGAGCGGCATGCCGAACTGATATTTGCCGGTGGCGATCCATGCGAGCGCCGCTTCGCTCAACAGTCCGCGCGCGATGATGCGCGGCGGCGCTGGAGTGACCTTGATGCCGAGATCGCAGCACGGGCACGCATATTTAACGCGCTGGTGTTGGATCACTCGAAGCTGCTCGGGGATCACATCGAGCTGCTCGCTGATCTCCGCGCCGATCTCGACAAGCGCTTGTCCATCGTTCGTGCAAAAGCGTTCGGCTTCGGGCAGTTCGTGCCGCACGACCTCGCGCGGTAGATTGGGATCAAGCGGCTTGCGGTGACCGCGCTTCTTGCGCTTGTGCGCGCCAACCGTCGTCTCCGGCGTGTCTTCTTGGGCAGGCGCGCTGTTCGCGCCGAGCACCTCGGCTTCGTTGAACAAGCCAAGTTGATCAGAATCTCGTGCCTCGCTCTTGGCGCCGAACAGTTCGCGACGGTAGGCTCGGAGTCGCTCCTCAGCAAGATCGCGCTCTGCCGTCATAAGCCGCAAGGCGCCGCGTAAGGCCTCCTGTTCTTCTCGCAATGCACGAGCAGCATCGCGCTCGGCGAGCAACGCCTTCAATTCCTCGGCGGTGATCGTGACATTGATCGGCATGGCCGGTTAGACCGGCGCACGGCCTCACTGTTCAGCTCACGCGGCGATATTCCTGCTTCGGATGCCGTCGTATCGCGGTGATGTCATCGCCATCGAGCAACGCGTGCAACACGTTGCTCGTCATCGTCACGATCTCAGCCTTGTTGTCTGGCCAGATGAAGTGGCTATTCTCCAATCGTTTTATAAAAAGCCAGAAACCACTGCCGTCCCAGCCAAGAATTTTTATCCGGTCACGACGTCGGTTTCCGAAGATGTAAAGCGACGTGTCCATCGGATTTAGGCGCATCGACTGCTCGACGAGAATCGACAGACTGTTCATGCCGTAGCGGAAGTCGACAGGATCGCGGTGCAGGTAGACCTTCAGATTATCGTCGAACCGGAACACGGCATCCTCCCGAGCATCTGGACCACGGTGGTCAGCTCGTCGATGGTCGCCTCTGCGATGTCGAACTCAACCCCGTTGGGCAAACGTATGTGCAAGGCAACCGTGATCGATGGTGTGCGCGCGGACACCGCTCGTTCAACCGTCACAGCCCCCTGAACGACCGGTACAAATGGTGATGGCACGTCGGGCGCGTGAGTCCGCAAGGCCGGCGGCGTGACATCAAGCGATGCCCTGTCTGCTGGCCTCAGTTCCTTCTCCGCCGAATTCTGCGCCGCATGTGTCTTCTGATAGCGCGTGATCCACTCGCGCAACAGATTCGGGTTCAAGCCGTATTCCATCGCCGTACGCGCTATCGAAACGCCGGACGTCATGCACAACCGGACCAGTTCCTCGCGGGCTTGCGGATCGTATTCCCGGCGACCATCCCGCTTCGCGCCGACTACCAGACGGCTACGTAAATCTCGATCTTCTGTCATGTACTCTCATCCTAGCTGTCCACGTGGACAGGTAGCATCAGAGAATCACTCGTCCATTGCTAGGGCGTCCCTGAAGGACCGCATACCCTTCATCCGAGTGCGGAAGCAACCCAAGCTGACGGGCCATCGCGTTGGGCAACCGTAGCAGCACCGTGCCGGCCTTGGCTCCCCAAACACTGTCGATCATCACGACGTCGGCTTGCACGCCTTCGAGTTCAAGGTAGACCACATCATCCTTCTCGAACGCCTCTTCATAGAGATGCCAGGACGGCTCCTTTGCTTCGCCGTGGTGATACCTGATAGATGTCTTGGTACTCATGGGGCGCCTTAAGATCGATGGACACAGCAGCCAGTTTATCGTCGACCACGCTGTCGTCCAACAGTCCAACAACACACCAGCGAACACATGGCAGTTGTCTCAGCAAAGGCTATCAGGTCGGCCCTTGGTGGGAAAATCTATGCGCCATTCGAAGTCAGAAGGCGTGAGGCACGACGACGTTGCGGAGTGAACGTCAGGTGGCTCAGTGCGGCCAGTTCCAGTCTTTCGTAAAAGGCAGCGCAGAGCCATTCGAACGACCGCATTACCGCGAAACGGGACTTAGCATCCCGGCTATTTGCTTAGCGGCAATCCTCCACTCGTTGCCCGTCGGCAACGGCCGAGAGCCGCCTAGCCGGCAAGGAACTAAATTACCGGTTCGCGTTCCCGACGACTGCAGACCGCAACGAGTGTCCAGTTGAGCTGGCTGGTCGTCAGTCAAGCAGCGCATAAGAATTAATTGCCTGGCGTGCGCCGCCCCGCAGCGCTTCAAGCGAGCGTGCAAGCGCATGTCGCAACGCGGCCGATCGAGCGAGTGATTCGGGGAACAGTTCTCTCAGCGCGAGCATGCCGTCAATAAGCCGCTCTGAGGTATCGGCGTTCCCGGCAATTTGCGTTAGCCGATCCGCGAGCGGGTCGCTGATCGTGTACTGTTCGCCGCTGTCAGAGCGTCCGCGCAGGAAGACGAACCAGGCCGCCACTGCCAGCGCGAGCCGCTCGATTGACTGCCCGGCAGCCAGACGCGCCTCGATCGTCGAAAAGATTCGAGGCGGCATCTTCTGACTACCGTCCATTGCAATCTGCGCGCAACGGTGTTTCAGTGCGGTATTCGAATAACGCTCCAGTAACGCGTCGCGGTACGCGAGCAGATCGAAAGAAGTTGGAACATTAAGCGTCGGCGCGATCTCATGCGTCATCATCGCGTGGATCATCGCCTTCAACGGTGCATAGGAGATTGCGTCGCTGATAGTCTCGAAGCCAGCCAGCATCGACAGATACGCGAGCGTCGAATGAGTGGCGTTAAGCATGCGCAGCTTCGCGATCTCGAACGGTTCGACGTCACCGACCAACTGTGCGCCCGCCGTCTCCCACGCAGGGCGACCTGCCGGAAACCGATCTTCAATTACCCACTGACGAAACGGCTCACAAGGAACCGGCACGGCATCCGCCAGACCGAGGGCAGCGTGCGCGGCTTCCCGGTCGGCGTCGGTAGTGGCCGGAACGATGCGATCCACCATCGTCGATGGAAATGCGACGTGCTTGGCGATCCAAGCCGCCAGGCCTTCATCTAGCCGCGACGCGTATGAGAAAACGACCTGCCGGAGCGCTGCGCCGTTGTGTGAGAGGTTGTCGCATGAGAGAACCGTGAAAGGCGGCGTCCCGGCGTCGCGTCGGGCGCGAAGGGCGGCGGTCAGAATGCCCGGCACGGTCGACGGCTCGTTCGAATGTGCAAGATCGCGGACCATGCCCGGATGCGAAAAGTCAGCGTCGCCTGTCTGAGCGTCGCGGCAATATCCTTTCTCCGTGACCGTCAAAGAGACAATTCGCACACGCTCATCCGCCAGCAGTTGAAAAAGGCGCGCACGATCGAACGGCATGGCCAGCACTTCGCGCAACGCGCGCGCGACGGTTACGCGGACACCGGCCGGCCCGCGTTCGACGACGCTGTACAGGCCGTCTTGCCCCATCAGCGCGTCGCGTTTGCTGACGTCGCCTTGCAGCGTGACGCCGCAGATGCCCCAGTCGCCCGGCTGTGCGAGCATGGCCTCCTCGGTGTACAGCGCGTGGTGCGCACGATGAAAATTTCCAATGCCCAAATGCACGATGCCGATCTCCGGTTCGCGCCAGTCTGGGGAGAGGAGATGACCGCGTAAATCGGCAAGACGCGCGCGGGACAGCAGAGAAAGGTCGGTCATGGTTCGTTGGGGTTAGCGGTTCGCGGGAAAACCCGCAATTGACGATGTGACATACTGGTATGGTAGTCTGTCACTCATCGAATTGCCATCCGAGGAAATCCCTTATGAAGATCATTCGCGCCGATGTCATCGTGACGTGTCCGGGCCGCAACTTCGTCACGCTCAAGATTGTCACGGACGAAGGGGTTCACGGCATCGGTGATGCCACGTTGAATGGCCGCGAACTGGCCGTCGCGTCGTATCTGAAGGATCACGTCTGTCCGCTTCTGATCGGTCGCGATCCGGGCCGTATAGAAGACACGTGGCAGTTTCTCTACAAGGGCGCTTACTGGCGGCGCGGCCCCGTCACCATGACGGCCATAGCCGCGGTCGACATTGCGTTATGGGACATCCTCGGAAAAGTCACGGACACGCCGCTCTACAAACTGCTGGGCGGAGCGTCGCGCGACGGCGTCATGGTCTACGGACACGCGACGGGCCGCGACATTCCGGAGGCACTGGATCGCTACGAAGAGCACATCGAGCAAGGTTACAAGGCCATTCGCATTCAGTGCGGCGTGCCGAACATGCGTTCGGTCTACGGCGTCTCGAAAGGCGACGGCATGTATGAGCCGGCGACGAAAGGCGCGGTGGAAGAGCAAAGCTGGTCGTCGGAGAAGTACCTCGACTTCGTGCCGCAACTGTTCGAAGCGGTGCGCGCCAAATTCGGGTTCGATACGCATCTGTTGCACGACGTGCACCACCGGCTGACGCCGATCGAGGCGGCGCGGCTCGGCAAGTCGGTGGAGCCGTATCGGCTCTTCTGGATGGAAGACCCGACGCCCGCCGAAAACCAGGCCGGTTTCCGGCTGATCCGCGAGCACACCGTCACGCCGATTGCGGTAGGCGAGGTGTTCAACAGCATCTGGGATTGCAAGCAGCTGATCGAGGAGCAACTGATCGACTATATCCGCGCGACGCTGACGCACGCGGGCGGTATCACGCATCTGCGGCGCATCGCCGACTTCGCATCGCTCTATCAGGTGCGCACTGGCTGCCACGGACCGTCGGATCTCTCGCCGGTGTGCATGGGCGCGGCGCTGCACTTCGACCTGTGGGTGCCGAACTTCGGCGTACAGGAATACATGGGCTTTCCGAAGGAAGCGCTCGATGTGTTTCCCCATGCGTGGTCCTTCGATCACGGCATGATGCATCCGGGCGACGCGCCGGGGCATGGCGTCGATATCGACGAAAAGCTGGCCGCGAAATATCCGTTTGACCCGGCGTATCTCCCGGTCGCGCGGCTCGAAGACGGCACGCTCTGGAACTGGTAACGCCAGCTTCACGTCAACCACACCTGGTCAACGAATACGGAACTCATCATGCTTGCAGCCGTTCTTCACGAGGCAAAGAAGCTTCTCATCGACGAAATCGACACGCCGCAGCCGCAGCCGGGTCAAGTGCAGGTTCGCGTGCGCGCGGGCGGCATCTGCGGCTCGGACCTCTCGTACTACTTCAAGGGCAAGAGCGGCGACTTCAAGGTGCGCGAGCCGTTCGTGCTCGGCCATGAAGTCGCGGGCGAGATCGCCGCGCTCGGCGAAGGGGTAACCGGCTTGCGCGTGGGTCAGCGCGTCGCGGTCAATCCCGGACTCAACTGCGGCGCGTGCCGGTTCTGCGTGAAGGGCATGCCGAATCACTGCCTGAACATGCGGTTCATGGGCAGCGCATCCACGTTTCCGCACATGCAGGGCATGTTCCGCCAATACATCACCGCGGCCGCGCGGCAATGCGTGCCGGTGCCGGATTCGCTCGACTACGCGCAAGCGTCGATGGCCGAGCCGCTGGCCGTCGCGCTGCATGCGCTGAAGCAGGCTGGCTCGCTGGTCGGCGCAAGCATGCTGCTGGTGGGATGCGGACCGATCGGCTGTATCGTGCTGGCAGCGGCGCGCCGGGCGGGCGCGCATCGCATCGTCGCAGTCGATCTCGCATCCAAGGCCTTGCAGATGGCCGCCTCGCTCGGCGCGGACGAAACCGTGCTTGCAACCGATCAGGCGCGTATCGAAGAATGGTCGCGCGAACGCGGCACGTTCGATGTCGTCATCGAAGCGTCGGGCAGTCCGGCCGGTCTCGACACCGCGTTGCGCGCCGTGCGTGCGGGCGGCTCGGTGATTCAACTCGGCAACTTGCCGGCAGGCCAGTCGCCGGTCGCCGCAAATCTCGTCATGGCCAAGGAACTTCGCTATCAGGGCTCCTTCCGCTTCACCGACGAATACGCGATTGCCGCCGACGAACTTGCCTCGCAACGCATTGACTTGCGGCCGCTGATGACGCACGCGTTCCCGCTTGCTGACGCCAACCGCGCGTTCGAAGTAGCGCAAGACCGCAATCAGTCGATGAAGGTTCACCTGCAATTCGACTGAGCGACATCAACATCGAGCCGCCAGAAGAGAACAAGAAAGGCGGCGCATCGGAGACTCGACATGATCAAGAGCCAGCGATGGTTCGTCGTCGGCCTGCTGTTTCTGGCGGGCGTCGTCAATTATCTGGACCGCGCGGCACTTTCGATCGCTGCCCCGCTGATTCAGAAAGACCTTCACTTCACGCACGCGCAGATGGGCGTGGTGTTCAGCAGCTTCTTCATCGGCTATGCGCTGTTCAACTTCGTCGGTGGCGTGCTGTCGGACCGCATCGGCGCGAAGAAGGTGTTCGGCGGCGCAATGGGCATCTGGTCGCTCTTTTGCGGCGCAACGGCGCTCGCGAGCAGCCTCGTGTCGCTGATCGTCCTGCGCGTGCTGTTCGGCATGGGCGAAGGGCCGTTCAGCTCGTCCAATAGCAAGATTGTCAATAACTGGTTTCCGCGCCGGGAAGTGGCGAGCGCCATCGGCGTCATCAGTTCGGGCACGCCGCTCGGCGGCGCTCTCGCGGGGCCGATCGTCGGCTATATGGCGATTCAATTCGGCTGGCGCTGGGCCTTCGTCGCCATCATGCTGATCGGGTTTGCCTGGCTCGTATTGTGGACGCTGACCACGACCGAGCATCCGCAAGAGAATGCACGGGTCTCGAAGGCGGAACTGGAGCTGATCGTCGCAGGTCAACAGCAGGCCGCGTCGATGGAGCAGGGCGCGCACGGGAAGAAGGCCGGGCTCAGCTTCTATCTGCGTCAACCGATCATTCTCGCCACCGCCTTTGCGTTCTTCGCGTACAACTACGTACTGTTCTTTTTCCTCTCGTGGTTTCCGACCTACCTCACCGAGGCGCATCACATGTCCCTGCGCGACATGAGCTTCGCCACGGTTATTCCCTGGCTGCTCGGCAGCATCGGGCTCGCAGCGGGCGGGTTCATCACCGATGCCATCCTGCGCATGACCGGCAAACCGTTGATGTCGCGTCGGCTCGTGCTGTCGGTTTGTCTCGCGATAGCGGCGGTCTGCGCGGCATTCGCGGGCCGCGTGCAAACGACGCAAGGCGCGGTCGCGCTGATGTCGGTGTCCATTTTTTTTCTGTATGTCACAGGCTCCGTGTATTGGGCCGTAATTCAGGATACGGTGCGTCGAGAAAACGTCGGCGGCGTCGGCGGCTTCGTGCATCTGCTCGCCAATCTCGCGGGCGTGATCGGGCCGGCGGTGACGGGCTTCATCGTCGAGGCGACGCATGGCGCTTATGGGGCGGCGTTCGTGCTGGCGGGCGCCATCGCCGTACTTGGCGCATTGTGCGCGTTCGTCTGGATTCGCGAGCCGAAGGGACAGCGAGCCCGAGAGGCGCAAGCCCGGGCTGCCTGATTTCACGCTGGCTCAGGCATGCGTCTTGACGCACATCGGCGTGCCGATGTCGCATTCATCGGCCTTCTCGACGATACATCCGGTTTCGCCGTCCAGCTTCCACACGACGAGCCGGTCGCTATCCTGGTTCGCGACAAGCAGATAACGATTCGCCGGCGACAGCGCGAAGCTGCGCGGCGTCTTTCCGCCACTCGTATGAAGCTGCCGACGCCCAGTGATGTCGCCGTCGGTTCCGAGCGCGTACACGCCGATGCAGTCTGCACCGCGAAACGACGCATAGAGCCAACGTCCATCGCGCGACACCGCAATGTCGGCCGCGTGGCTCGGTGCGCAGTCGGCGGGGAGCGCGTCGATCACCTGGCCGACCTTCAACGCGCCATTCGCTACATCGTAATCAAGCCGGCATAGCGTGTTGTTCAACTCGTTGACCAGATAAACGCGCGCAAGCTGCGGATGAAACACCAGGTGACGCGGACCGCTGCCAGGTGAAACGCGCAACGGCTCGATAAAAGGCGGCAGCAGGCCGCTTCCGTCGGCATCGATGCGATACGTCGAGACCGTGTCGGCGCCCAGATCGGTGACGAGCGCGAAGCGGTTGTCTGGCGACACCGCGATGCAGTGCGCGTGCGGCACGCCCTGGCGATCCGCATGCGGCCCCGCGCCTCGATGCGCGAACTCTTCGGCGGCCTCCAACAGCGATCCGTCCGCACGTACCGGCAAGCTCACGACATGCCGTCCCGGCAGTTCCTCTGGTGTTTCGTGCGCATAGTTAGCGACGAATACGTGGCGGCCTTCGCGATCGGTCGAGCAGTAGGCCGTGAGACTGCCGCGCGTCGGGCGACGCTCGCCGAGCGGCGTCATCGCGCCGGTCGCGTCATCGAAACTATATGCGGCGATGGACCCTTCCGGTGCGCCAAAAACCTCGCTCGTCGCATAGAGAATTTTCCTGGCCGGCGATATCGCGAGGTAAGTCGGATTGTCCATGCCGCCGACTTCGGCAAGTGGCTCAAGCTTGCCCGTTCGCTCGTCAATGGCCAGCGTCGTGATGCCGCAACCGTGCGCCGCGGCGAAGTGTGGTACCGCGCAATTGAGGCTGCCCACGAATACCAGCGCATGTTCTGGTTGTCTCATCTGAATCTCCTTGTTTTGCGGGTCGCCTTTAAGTCTGCAATCGTAGGGTACGCGTGAACGCAAGCAGCGGTTACGGAAAACTACCTACTTGTATGGTAGTAGGTTGGAACCTATGATTGCATTAACGGTAGGTCCGGACAAGCTGGCCTGTAGTGGCGATGTTGACGACCGTTCACTCGACTATTTAGGAGACGACTGTGGCGATGACTTCAATTCGTGTTGCAACACTTGTTGGCGGTGCGCTTGTCGCGATCAGCACGGTCGCGACGGCTGCGGTTGCAACCGGCGACACCTCGAAGGACAAGATCGCGCTGTCCAATAGCTATGCGGGCAACACGTTTCGCCAGCAGCAGTTAAAGAGCTGGGCCGATGTCGCGGCGCAAGCGAAGAAGGCCGGCCTTGTCGCCGATGCGCCGGCATTCACGACCGCTGAGAATCAAGCGACCGAGCAGGCGCAGCAGATCCAGAACCTCGTGCTGCAGGGCTACAAGGCCATCGTCATCAACGCCGCCTCGCCGACGGCGCTCAATGGCTCGATTAAGCAGGCGTGCGCGGCGGGCGTCGTCGTCGTGTCGTTCGACGGCATCGTGACGGAACCGTGTGCTTACCGCATCGCGGCGGACTTCCACAAGATGGGTGCATCGCAAGTGGACTTTCTGGCCAAGCAACTCGGCGGCAAAGGCAATCTGCTTGAAGTCCGTGGCCTCGCTGGTGTGTCCGTGGACGATGACATTCACCAGGGTATCGTCGACGAGATCAAGAAGTATCCGGGCATGAAGATCGTCGGCTCCGTGTATGGACAATGGACGCAGACGGTCGCGCAGAAGGAAGTCGCGGGCATCCTGCCCTCGCTCCCCCAGATCGACGGTGTGGTGACGCAAGGCGGTGACGGCTACGGCGTCGCTCAAGCGTTCCGGGCCGCAGGCCGGAAGGTGCCGACGATCATCCTCGGCAATCGTCAGGAAGAGCTCGCGTGGTGGCAGCAGCAGGGCGTGAGCAACTACAAGACGATGTCGATCGCGGCCGATCCGGGTTCCTCGACCTTCGCGTTCTGGGCGGCTCAGCAGATCCTCGCGGGCAACAAGCTGCCTCACGACATGTCCTTGCCGACCCTCACGGTCACGCCGGAATCGCTCGCGACCGTCTTGCCGAAAACGGCGCCGGGGACCGTGGCGAGCAACGTGTTCTCGCGCGAGCAGGTGGTAGACATGGTGCAGGGCGCGAAGAAGTAAGCGCCCCGTCTTCGCTCGCGGGCCGGGCTGTCAGCAGCCCGCCCCACAGTTTCTCACTACATCCGGAGCCATACGGATGAATCATTCAGAAAGCACGGTCCTCGCCCAGCCGCACGCCCCAACCGGGTTGTCGACGCTGTTGTCGGTTCGCGGACTGTCCGTCTCGTTCGGACCGGTGCGGGCGCTGCAGAGCGTGGACTTCGATTTCGCCTGCGGCGAATGTGTTGCGATCGCCGGGCATAACGGCGCGGGCAAATCCACGCTGATGTCCGTTTTGTCCGGCGCGCGTCGCGCCAGTGACGGCTCGATAGGCATAGACGGCGAGCGTCACCCGAACGGATTCGACGCCGCAACCGCGCGCGAACTCGGCATCCGCTGCGTGTTCCAGGAACTGTCGCTGTGTCTTAACTTGACCATCGAAGAGAACATGCGCGCAGTGCATCCGCAGTTGCGCCAGTTCGGCTGGCGCAAGCATGCGCGTCGCATTATCGAGGCCCAGCTGGATGCGATCTTTCCGGGACACGGACTGCGCGGGACGGACGTAGTCGGCGATCTGTCACTCACCCAGCAGCAGATGGTCGAAATCGCGCGCGGCTTTGCGCAGGTAGACGCGCCCGTGCGCCTCGTGATTCTCGATGAACCAACGTCGAGCCTCGACCGCTACACGGCGCAACAGCTTCTGGCGTATATCCGCGAGTGCGCGGGCAAGGGCATCACTTGTATTCTGATCACGCACATGCTCGAAGAGATGCTTCAGAGCGCCGACCGCGTGATGGTCATGCGCGACGGCCAGATCGTCTCGACGCTGGCCGCGCAAAACCTCGAGAAGGAACACATCATACGCGCGATGGGCCAGTTCACGGAAGAGGCGGCGCCCGCGCCAAAACACGTGGCGCAGGCAGATACGGCGCAGGCGAGATTTCGTTGGGCGGTCGGTCCGCGCGCCCGCACGAAGATCGAAGCGGCGCGTGGCAGCATCGTCGGATTCGCCGGACTCGCAGGCCAGGGCCAGACCGATGCGCTTCTCGACATCTACGCTCAGGCGCGCAAACGCGGCTCGCATCAGACTGTCGCGTTCGTCGCGGGGGACCGGCGCGCCGACGGGGTGTTCGCGGACTGGAGCATCGCCGAGAATTTCGACGTTCGCTCGCTCTACGACCGCAAGAGTTCGGCGTGGGTGGATCGTCAGCGCCTCGCGTCGCTGTTCGACACATGGAAGCAGCGCATCAACATTCGCGGCGCGGGAGCGTCCGATCCGATTCTCGCGCTGTCCGGAGGCAACCAGCAGAAAGTGCTGTTCGCCCGCGCACTTGCATCCGATGCCGAACTCGTGCTCATGGACGATCCCATGCGAGGCGTCGATATCGGCACGAAGCTGGAAATCTACGGGCTTTTGCAGACCGAAGCCGCGAAGGGCCGCACGTTCCTCTGGTACACGACCGAGAACGACGAGTTTGCCTATTGCGACCGGACGTATGTATTTCGCGCGGGCCATGTGACTCGCGTGCTCAATGCAAGCGAGTGCACCGAAGACACGCTGCTGGCCGCAAGCTTTGACGAGGTTCCCGCATGAACACGACGACGGCCGTTGACGCGGCTTCCTCCCGCCCCGCAAGGCGCATCGACCGGAAGGCCCTCCTGCCCGTGGTGTCGCTGCTGGCCGTGCTCGTGCCGATGGCGATCATTCAGCCCAACGCGCTCAGCTACTTCGGCATCGTCATGTTGCTGAATCTTGGCGTGCCAATCGTGCTGGCGACGCTCTCGCAACTCGCGGTGATCACTGCGAACGAGCTGGACCTGTCAATCGGCTCCTTCGTGAGCCTCGTTGCGTGCATCGGCGCGACGCTGCTCGTCAAGACGCCGTGGCTCGGCTGTCTTGCGCTCGCGGCATGCGTGGTGGCGTATGCGCTCATCGGCGCGCTGATCGAAATGCGACGGATATCGTCGGTGGTCGTGACGCTCGGGCTGTCGTTCATCTGGAACGGGCTTTCAGTGCTGCTGCTGCCGTCGCCCGGCGGCACGAGCCCCGACTGGCTGTCTTCGCTCATGGGCTTCAAGTCGCCGGTCATTCCCGCGCCGCTCGTCTGGACGGCGGGCATCGCGCTCGTTGCCCATCTGCTTCTGATGCGTTCGCCGGCCGGCGTCGCGCTCCGTGGCGTGGGCGGCAATCCCGGCGCGATGCGGCGCTTCGGCTGGTCGGTCATCCGCGCGAAGGCGTTGCTGTTCGGCTGCGCGGGACTCTTCGGCGTGTTCGCTGGCCTCGCGCTGCTTGGTCTCACCACATCGGCGGATGCAAACATCGCGTTGCGCTATACGCTGCTTTCGATTGCCGGCGTGATCCTCGGCGGCGGCGAATTCGTAGGCGGCCGCGTTTCGGCACTCGGCGCCGTGCTCGGTGCAATCACGCTAACGCTTGCCTCATCGTTTCTGTCATTTCTGCAGATCGCGCCGGAATGGCAGGTCGGCTTGCAAGGCGTGATCCTGATCGTGGTGTTGTCGCTGCGTCTGCTGTTTCGCAACCGAGGAGTTCGTCAATGAACACAACTAAGAACTCATCGTTCCTCGCAACGCTGCGCGATCTGCCTTGGGTTTGGTCCGTAGCTGGCGCCATCATCGTCGGTATTGCCGCGATGGTCTCGTTCGGCGCATTCACAGCGGGGAACATGCTGTCCGCGGCGTCCGCATTCGTGGTGTTCACGGTGCTCGTCGGGCTCGGTCAGATGCTGGTCGTGACGAGTGGCCCAGGCAACATCGATTTGTCGATCCCCGCGACGATCTCGCTCTGCGGCGGTGTCGCCATGCGCGTGATGGCCGCGCACGATGGCGCACTCGCGGTGGGCATAGCAGCAGCGGTGGGCACGGGCATCGGCATCGGCCTTTTTAACTATGCGCTGATCCGCCTGCTGCGCATTCCGC
This sequence comes from Caballeronia sp. BCC1704, assembly GCF_902833455.1. NCBI lineage: Bacteria > Pseudomonadati > Pseudomonadota > Betaproteobacteria > Burkholderiales > Burkholderiaceae > Caballeronia > Caballeronia sp. BCC1704. The sequence continues at coordinate 118,195 of NZ_CADFFT010000006.1, forward strand.
CGATCATCGCGACGCTGTCTTCAAGCTTCGTGCTGCAATCGACCGCCATTAGCCTCGGACGCGGGAGCGCGGCGCCGCCACCGCTGCTCGAAAATTTCGCGCTGAGCCGGGTGGCGGGCGTGTCGAGCCTCGCGTTTCTGGCGCTCGTGGTGACGGGGTTGGTCGCGGTGGCGCTGTTTCGGCTCGTGCCGGGACGAAGCCTCTCGGCAGTCGGCCAGAACGCGCGTGCCGCCGATCTCGCAGGCGTGCGCGTCGAGCGCGTGCGATGCGCGACGTACGTCAGTTGTTCAGTGCTCGTCGCGATTGCCGCGTTGCTGCTCGCTTCTTTCTCCGGCGGAGCGACGCTCGACATGGGCGCGGACTATATGTTGTTGTCGGTGGCCGTGGTGGTGATCGGCGGCACGCAGGTTTCGGGCGGTCGCGCAAGCCCGACGGGCGTTTGGGGAGCCGCATGCTTCCTTTTCCTCATCAACGCGCTGCTGAATGCGAGCGGGGCAGGCGCAGGCCTGCGCGCGGTGGTGTACGGTGCGCTGATCATCATCGTCACGACCATCGCTGGCGGTTCGCCGGCTGCCCGAAGATGAGCGATCATTGCCGCCCGCGAATCGAAGTCGCAATGAAAAATAGTAGTATGGTGACAAGGCATGGCGATTGTGCGATGTCGTTCCCACCGTATCAACAACGATGAAAGCCTCCCGACTAAAAGCCGCCGAACCGATCATCGCCGGTGCCGAAGCCACGCCTAGTGCCCCGCCGCGGCGCGGACGCCGGCGCGTCGGTGACTCAGCACATTCTCCTTCTACGCTGCCGGACCTGAGCGCGCAGGTATCGATGGAGTCACCTGAGCCGATCACGCGGCAGATCTACCGCGCACTTAGGCAAGCGATCTTCGCGGGCGAGATGGTGCCGGGCACGCCGCTGTCCGAGAAGGAAGTGTCCGACATGTTCCACGTATCGCGCCAGCCCGTGCGCGAGGCGTTCATCAAGCTTGTGGAAGCGGGAGTCCTTCAGGTGCTGCCGCAGCGGGGAACGTTCGTCAAACGGATTTCACCGCGACGCGTGCGGGAAGGGCGGTTCATACGCGAAGCGATAGAGACCGCCGTCGCACGCAAGGCTGCGCAGCACATTACCTACGAACAGATCAAGCAGTTGACGGAGAACCTGCGTGATCAGCGAGTTGCGGCCAAGGCCAACGATACGGCGGCGTTTCTGGCGCTCGACGAAGCGTTCCATTTCACCATCGCCCAGACGATCGATTGCGGGGCCGCGTGGGAAGCGATTCAGGACATCAAGGCGCAGATGGACCGCGTTCGCTATCTCAGCCTGCCCGACGATTCGCCGCTCGATCATCTCATCAAACAGCACGCAAAGATTCTGGGCGCCTTGCGCGCGCACGATCCGAACGCAGCGGAAGACGCGATGCGCGCGCACCTGCGCGAGATTCTGGTCACCCTCGGACCGATAGCAGCGCGCAATCCTGCATGGTTCGAGGCGGACGAGCGCGAGACCGTGCCGCTGCTGGACTGACAAGCGTCGAATACAGTTCACCTTCCTTCCGGCAGTGCGGTTGCGAAAGCGGTCCTATTGAAGACCCCATTCGTGGCGATAGGAGATTCACAAGGCTAGCTCGCGCCTAGCAGCGCGGATGATCGTGCGAGAAATAGGCCGAGTACCGGAGACCGATCGTGATTCCTAGCGTCGATTCCAGTTCTGAAGCTGTCGTTGGGCTCGCGCTGAGTCGAAAGACGGGTATGGGTCGGCAAGAGTCCTTTGCCTGGCGTGCTGCATGCCCGCCCCGGCACCGTGCGCGAAGACATATAAGGCTCGCACCTCCTTCGGCACTCGAAGGAGCGCAGAGACCGAAGAGCCGCGGGCAGTGCTAGGAAAAGCGATTGTAGGTCGTCGATCGCATTGAGGTCGTGTCGTTCTGGTCAATGCCCGATTACGGATCCGAAATACGCAGTCCGACGTACAATAAGACGCGCGGCCATACTATGGCATGAGCCACATTGGCCCACCTGTTAGGCACCGTAAGAGCAACGACATACGCCAAGAGCCCCAGCGCCGACCATTTGAGCAGGCGCGCGTACCTGTCATAGGGAATGAAGGTCACACGACGACCGACAGGGCTCCGAGCATGCCCACGTACAGTTCTTGCTGACCGGATCTTACAAGTGGATCGCGCGCCATCGCCGAGGGGGCCGCCGCGATGTTGATGACGTTAGCGAGCACCAGCAGAACCACCGCGCTGTAGAGCAGGAGCTAAAGTCGGAAGTGGTGTACGGGGGAGTTCAGGCGGGAAATTGAAGGCGGTGGTGGTTTTAGCTGAGAATCTGATTGTCGAAGTCGGAAACCAGCGAACAACAAAACCATCCACCATGAGCAAGGATACGAAAAAAGCGGTCATTGGTCTATCAGGAGCCGGCCTCGGACTGGACGACCTGATCCGTCAAGGGGCGCAGCAAGTAATTCAGCAAGCGATTGAAGCGGAGCTGGCAGAGCTTCTTGAACGCTTCACGAACGTGAAGACACTGCACGGGCAACGTGCGGTGGTGCGCAACGGCTACTTGCCCCAACGCGAGGTATTGACGGCGGCCGGGCCGGTCCCCGTGAGGGTACCGATGGTACGCGATCGATCAGGATCAGGGGTGAAGTTCAATTCATCGATCGTCCCGCCGTACGTCAGGAAATCGCCCCGTGTTAGCGCGGCGCTGCCGTGGCTGTATTTGAAAGGCATCTCGACGGGCGATATGGGCGAAGCGCTGCGTGTGCTGCTCGGCGATGACGCGAAGGGCTTGTCGGCGAATGTCGTGAGTCGGTTGAAGGCGCAGTGGGCAGACGAGCATGCCGCGTGGAGCCGGCGTGACCTGTCGAAGTCGTACTACGTCTATTGGTGGGTCGACGGCATACACACCGGGCTGCGCAGCGAGAACTCCGATGGCCAATGCCTGCTGGTGATCATCGGCGTGAAGCCGGATGGGAGCAAAGAGCGCGTGGCAATCGGTGACGGGTATCGGGAAACAAAGGCATCGTGGCGTGAACTGCTGCTCGACCTGAAAGCGCGGGGCTTGCAAGCGGGTCCACGGCTGGCCGTCGGCGACGGTGCAATGGGCTTCTGGGCGGCTTTGGAAGAGGTGTTTCCCGCGACGCGCGGCCAGCGCTGCTGGTTCCACAAGATGGGCAATGTGCTCAATGCACTACCCAAGTCGCAACAAGCACGCGCAAAGGCGGACATGCAGGCGATCTGGATGGCTGCCACACGAGCCGACGCGTACGCCGCTTTCGACCGGTTCATGTCGATCCATTCGGCGAAGTATCCGAAGGCAACCGAGACGCTGAAAAAGGATCGCGAGAGCCTGCTGGCGTTCTACGACTTCCCCGCTGAGCACTGGCAGCATTTGCGGACGACCAATGCGATCGAGTCGACGTTCGCGACGGTACGTCATCGAACGACGCGTACGCGTAACTGCGTGTCGCGGCCTACCTTCCTCGGTCTGGCATTCAAGCTGATCGAGGAGGCGGAGAAAACCTGGCGCCGCATCAACGGACCGGAAAAGATCAAGCTGTTGCTCGAAGGCGTCCCCTTCAAGGACGGCGAACCGGTGCAAGACGATCGACCGGCTCAGCAGAAACTCGCCGCTTGAAATCGACCGTCACGATGCTGCCCATACACCACTATTGACGTTAGCTCGTAGAGCAGCCACTTCCGACAGTGGATGCGCATGTTGGACGCCAGGCCGTTCCCTGTTACGCTGCCATCCGCGCGCTGACCAGTTGTATGGCCGCAAAACTTTGCAGCTTTGCGAAGTCTGCGCGCTACGTATCTAGGACACGCGCGCCGGGAAACCGGACAGCTGGCGTAAAGAACAAAAGGACGTCGAAAGGCGCGGTGCGTCTATGCAAGTCGGCACAGCTAAAGCAGCGGTTACCTGCGGATTGTCGCCTACCAGATCGTGGTCTTCTATAATCGCGAAATACTACCTGTTTTATCATCCAACTCGTAGCTTCGTCCCATTTGAGGACGTCTATAGTCATTTGCGCAGACGATGCCGTTGAAGTCAGCTCGTCAAGCAGAAGACAGTCAGCCCGGTCGCGAGGACGACTCATCCAATCATGCTTTCTGCCCCGCTTTCTGATAACGAACCCGCTCGACTTCGCCTCCTGCGCAGTCTCGCGGTGCTCGATACCGCGCCGGAGGAGGCATTCGACCGTGTAACGCGTCTTGTCGCGCAAATACTGCAGGTGCCGATTGCGCTTGTTTCTTTGGTCGATGAGCACCGTCAGTGGTTCAAGTCTCGCGTCGGCCTCGAGGTATGCGAAACAACCCGCGAGATCGCGTTTTGCTCGCACGTTGTTAGCGAAAATGCCATGCTGATAGTTGAGGACACGCTAACCGACCCGCGTTTCGCCGACAATCCGCTGGTCACCGGCGCACCGTTCGTACGGTTCTACGCGGGCGTTCCACTGCGTTCCAGCGAGGGGCTCGTCCTCGGGACGCTTTGTGCCATTGACGCAGCTCCGCGTTTAATCTCTAAACCGCAGCGTGAGGCGCTTGTTGACCTGGCAGCCATAGTTGAACGCGAACTCATACAGCGCGAGACAATCCGCGACACACGCCGAGTCCAACAACTCGACAGACGCAATCTTCTGGTTAGCGAGGCGCGATTCGCGACTATCTTCCAGAAAACGCCTACCGGTAAGGCGATCGTCGACTTGAAGGGCCGCTTCCTCGACGTCAATCCAAAACTTTGCGAGATTACCGGCTACACCGCGGACGCACTGATGCGGATGACGTTCGCCGACATTACCGTGCCGGAAGATCTTGCGCCGGACCTGCAACGTGTAACCGATCTACTCGCTGGCCGGATCCAGACTTACAGCCTGGAAAAGCGTTATCGTCGACCCGACGGCTCGGTTGTCTGGGTGGATCTCACCGTCGCGCTCGTGCGCGACAATCAGCAACGCCCGCTTCACTTCATCAGTGTGGTGCAAGACATCAGCAGCAGGAAACGCAGCGAGCAGTTCCTGCGCGACTATCAGTCGGAACTGGAAAATCGCGTCATACAAAGGACGTCCGAACTAGCGAGCAGCCGCGCGGCACTACAGACGATTGCTGACAACCTCCCGGTTCTAATTGCTCACGTCGATTCGGATCTACGCTACACGTTCAACAATGAGGTTTACCGCCAGGTATTTGGCGTGGACCCTGCCGAGGTGCGGGGTAAGCGGTTGTCAGACGTTCTGGACAGGGAACTCTTCGCCGAACTGAAGCCATGCTTTGATGGCGCACTGGCCGGCAATCGCACAATTCACGACAATGTCCGTTATGACAGGACGAAGGACCGCGTTTGGAGTTCCACTTACATCCCTGACATCAGGGAAAACCGCGTGGTCGGCTTTTATGTTATGTCGCAGGACGTGACCGAGCGCAAGCGCGCCGAACACGCTATGCGCGAAGAGGCAATGAGAGATGCCTTGACCGGCTTGCCGAACCGGCGCGCCTTGCAACGCCATCTCGACGAGGTGCTTAACGACGCGCAATACAAAGGCATTCCATTTGCAACGTTCTTCCTTGACCTCGATGGCTTTAAGAAGATCAACGACAGCTACGGCCATGACGCAGGCGACGAAGTACTGAAGGAAGTTGCCGTACGCTTGAGACGCGTGGTCCGCTCTTGCGACACGGTCACCCGGCTCGCGGGCGATGAGTTCGTCATCATCAGTCGTGGCACATCGACGACGGACGCGTGCAGTCGAATAGCACAAGACATTTGCCGCTCGGTTGGGCGTCCTTTCAGTTTTAGAGGGTCGAGCCTGCGGCTCGGCACAAGCGTAGGCATCGCTATGTGCACCGGTTGGGAGAACTCAACCGGTGAACTGATTCTTGGTCGTGCTGACGCCGCGATGTATGAGGCCAAACGCAAAGGGCGCAACGGCTTCCGTTTTGCGAGCAATTTTGCGAACGGCGAAGATGCTAATGGCAGTGTCAAGCCACGCTTCAGATCGATCGACAACGAAGAGTTGTTCTAACCGACGCCTGCCACCAGAGACCGTTATGCTGCCCGCTGGTGTCTTTTGCTAGCATCTTGAATCGCGGAAAGATGCCCAGCCGAGGCTCGGCTGAGTCACGACACGCAGGGAGGTTGTCCGCCTACGACGGCCGAACCGCAATGCTCAGCGATTCACGTCCGCGAGAGAGGGAACTCAGAAGCGCTGGATAAGCAGCCTCTATCTTCGACCGCTGCGGCCCCACACATAGCGGGTCCGCCGTTGCCATCTGCTCCCGGGTGCGGGGCGCGTTGACCGCGGCCCGCGCATCGCGATGCTGTTCAACGGCCTTCCTGCCCCTGCTGCTGGACCTGCCGTAACGTCCGCCAGCCGGACCTTTCAGCGACAAGCACATTCCTCGAAGAAAGAACGTATGGCATAGTGCTGAAGGTCAGACAACCCAGGGGAGAATATGGCGACTCTCTCAAACATCGAAGAAAGGATTAGCAAATTGCAGGCTCGAGCTGACGCGATTCAAAAGAAGCAGGCGATTGCTGTGGTCGCAAAGATTCGTTCGCTCATGAAAGAGCATGGCCTCACAATCGACGACCTGACTAAGCGAGGAAGAGCGGGCGCAGCAAAGGAATCGGCCGCCGCTCCGCTAGCTGCGATCGGCAAATACCGTGATCCGAAGACGGGCGCGACGTGGAGCGGTCGAGGCCGAGCGCCGGCGTGGATAGCGAAGGTCAAGAATCGAGCGAGGTTCCTCATCTCTGCTGCAGTCGAGTCTAACGATAGCCACTCCGGCAAGCGCATCGGGAACTACCCGCGCGGTCCCCAACCGGCGAAGTATCGAGATCCCAAATCGGGAGCCGAGTGGAGCGGTCGCGGCAAGGCGCCGGGATGGTTGGCGTCGGTAAAGGACAGAACCAAGTTTCTGATTCTCACTGCTGATACCAAAACGGGTGGCACCAGCAAGTCGAAGTCCGAAGCGAACGCAACGCCTGCGCGCTCGACGAAGACCCGGAAGGCGCCCAGCGCCGCAAAGGCCTCCCGCGCAAAGCGGACATAGCGGCAGATCAATCTTGTGCGCGCGCAAATCCGTTGCGCGCAGGTTTCGACCAGAGCTTGAGCGACGAGGAAGAGCGTGCAGTGTGAGCGCTCGGAAGATGCAATAAGGACGGTTAGATGCCGCGTTTCGCTCAGGTGCGCTTCGGGTGGAGAACCGAGGGAACTGTTGCTGGGTGACGTCGCGAGATGGAAGTGCAGTGCTGGAGGGCGATGACTGTCCGCCGTCACGGCATGGGCTGCCGGTTAACGATGGTTTAGGATCAAAGCAAGTCGGCACGGCAGGTTCGCACTCGGACGTTTGTCGAACAGACGCAACTAATAATCTTCGCCGGCACTCCCTCTAGAACAACCGCCGGCAACGTGTTGCGAGGAGAGGGCGCGTGATTGCGCGCGTTCACAGCGGCATCTTGGCAGCCAGTGTTCACAGCGTCCACAGCGTTCCGAGCTATGTGAACCCAGATGCCTACGAACTCCCGGGTTGATTCGCGATGATCGGCGAAGGCTTGCCGCTGTTGAGGTGGCAGCACGTATATAGTAACGACCGTTTTCCCTCGTGCTCGGACTATCCGGCTGGCTCGCGCGGCTAAGCGCTGAAGGACTGCGGTCGTTCGGACAACTAACGGAAAATTGCTAAATTCCTTTATGTAAAGCTATGACGGATTTTTACCGCCGGCTCGGTTGAGCGTTCAACAGCGCCGACGTGCATATTTTGTGCGCCGTCGGATCCGACATGCACCTCGTTCTTGCCACATTCATCGCGCGATTACGGTCCGCTTCGGCAGCCGCCTCGCTCGCGAGACCGGCGCTGGTTCGTGATACCCAGACGCCGGTTTAATGAGAATTCTCCCCTATGAACACGCTTTGATGTTAAAAACTGGAACTCAGGCGATTGCCTTAGCTATCTGGCAATTCGCAAATAGACGGGCTGCAAACTGACCTTCGCGCGCATGGCGTCGCAGGTAAAACAAGATGCGCTGTCTCGTGGCTGTAGTTTGCCTCCCGACGGAACGAGTGTCGGCGGCGTTCCTGCGCGACGGAAAGACGACGCAAAATATCATTTTCGCGTCATGTCTACGCATCTATTTTGGCGAATACTCTCTAAAACGCAATTGAAACTTGAAACGTATTTCTTGTGAAGGAAAACTTTATCAACGTAGCTCTCGACAGTACTGGTTGCTGCAGTGTCCACGATAGATTCGCAACGCGCAATATAAACATGTAGAGCTACAGCGAAAATTGGGTGGCGCAAAAGCACGATGGGCCGTTGCTCATGGGCAATTTAAGTAACCGACGCACAAGTCAGCTGCGAGATAAAACAACCATCAGACGCCGCAGTCGTCGTATGTCAGGATGGCTCAATCTCCTGTTAGTCGTACTGCGCGTACGTTGCTTATATGTTATAGGCATTTTCGAACACAAAATGGACGCAAAGAAGCCTGATTCTGGCAACGAGGATACGTGGGACGACGGCGATCTGTCGGACCTTCTTAATGAGCTGCGGATCTTGCTACCGGCAGCACAACTTCTCACGGCGTTTCTTATTACGCTTCCGTTCAGCGGTGGATTTGCGAAGATCGTGAGCGCTGAAAAGTGGGTTTTCTTGGCGACGTTCTGTTGTTCGTTGATGAGTCTTTTTCTGTTCGCAGCGCCAGCGGTACAGCATCGTATCCTGCGCCCGCTTATTGATCGGCCAGAGTTCAAGAGACTTGCATCGCAACAATTGCTCTTCGGCGCTATTTTTCTTTCCTTCGCTCTAGTCCTGTCGAGCAATCTTGTGGTCTCGGAAGTTTTTGGCCATCTCATGGGAATTTGTTTCGCGATTGCGGCAGCTTCAGCCATTTTAGGGCTCTGGGCGGTGTTGCCTTACAAGTATCTGCATCGACTATCAGCGAAGACGTCATTGTCGAAATTCGGCGATCGATAGGGATATATCGTTGGCCGCCAACACCTCAATGGCGGTAAGCATTCGACTGAGATCCTCCGCAACCTTGACGACTTTGGGTTATCCGAGTCGCGAGACTCTTGCCGCTAGGATCGAAGATTTGCGGCCTGAAATCAAAAGACGAATTTTCGGTCGAGCCGTTGACTGCGTTCGCGAATCACAAAGGAGGGTAAAGCAGGCGGTAGGCATCGAACTGGGCACCAGAGAGCACGGCGCGTGCGTGGTTGCCGAGAAAGAGAGGCGTGAGTCGGCCAACGCTGTATAACTGGACGATTAAGCTGCGCATTCGCCGCCAACGTTAGTTCTAATGCAGCGCTCTGGAATATCGACGAATGTGCGGAATGTGGCGTTTTGCGCTCGAAGCCTTCAACTTTCGCTTGCAACTTGAAAGCTCTCGCCTATGCTGACATATGCGGTAGAACTGTACGGTTCTTGGTCGCACGACTGTTCGTTCATATCGTCGATAGAAGCCCAAGAAGTCAAAACGATTCGAGTCAACAGAATGTATGGCTATGAACTGACACTTTTTTCCCGCACACATGGGGAGAATCATGGCGCTTGGATTGCCTTCCGTCGTCGGTCCCGTTGCGGAATGGCTAGATAGGATCGTCGTTGAAGGCTGCTGGCCCGGAGCAACTATCGTCGTGCAGACCGATGAGGCTTTGCCGACAATCGTGGCAAAAGGTATAGCCGCCGGAGGCCGCGATTTCGTCCCGGTCGTTAGTAGCCTGAAGGCCCAGCAACAGCTAGTGGCAATTCAATCTCTAGCTGGCGACAAAAGCGATCCAACTCCGAGCGAGCTCGCCGTCATTGTCAGCGCATCGCCAACAAATCACACTGATCTTCCATCGATGTCCTTCCGATCGAAACTGTATCGATGCGGCGGAGCACTTTGGCTGCAGGGCGCTGCTCCCGGGGCCGTAGTTTCAGTCGCGGCCGATGGGAATCCGATTGGCCAAGGAAGAGCGGATCAGAACGGAGATGCGCGCCTAGCGCTAAACGCGAAACTGCCAGGTCCGGAAGCGTCTATCACGGCAATACAATCGGCCCCCCCTCCTTTTCCCCCATTGGGTGGCATTCCCCTGGTTGCATCTGGGACAACGTCACCGTCTCCATTCGGCAAGCTTCCGACACCCAAAGTCGGCGCGCCCATGCCGAGAGGATGCGAATGGTCCGTTCCCGTCAGCGAGATTATCGACGGCGCGGAAGTCACAATCGAACGCAAATCGGATGGTTTGAAGGAAACTGCGACCTTCGACTTAGACGAATTAGATTTTCAATTGTCTGCACCGTTTCCTGCGACAGGCGACAAGATCATCGTTTCGCAAGCGATGCCGCGATGCCATGAACATCCGTCCGATCTGTTTGAGGGTGATATTTTGCCGGCAACTACCCCGGGACCGCTTGAGATTGAGCCCCCGTGTGCAGGCTCACCATCCTTAATTGTCTCGAATCTAGTTGGCGGAGCATCGCTGACCATCACAGTGCAAGATAAGCAACCGTTGCTTTATATGGTTCCACCGATGGTGACGAAGTGGGACGTGCCGATTGAACCGCTTCCTGAGAACAAGTCGGTCACTGTCACCCTCGAACTGTGTAAGTTCTCCACATCTGCGACGGTGAATATCGTCGGTGCGTCCCCGGTGCCGGATCCAACGTTGGCTCCTCATCTGTACAGATGCGCTCGCGCGGTATCGGTAAACACAAGTCCTAGAACGCATCTCGAAATCTGGGGTGACTACGGAAATGGTCCGATGCAACTATCGCCGCGCGTTCATGCGACGACCGCTGTCCGCAATTTAGGTGTGTCGCCCTACTTGAGCGTGCCAGAAAAAGTCTGGGTTCGCCAAATTTCTTGCGCCGGCGTCTGGATCGAAGGCCCAGCGCTTCAGGTTGAAGAGCATCCGCGACTGGAACCGTTGCAGCTTTTTGACCCGCTCATCGAAGGCTCCTTCGCGGTATTGCCACGGAATGCGATTCCTGGCGCGCACGTGAAAGTGTGGGCAAGCGATGAAGAGAATACGTTCCGCGAAATCATCGGCGAGCGGGACGTGACGCCTCTACGGCCCTCGGTCAGCCTGAAGCGGCCGCTCTCAACACGAGACAAAGTATGGGCAACGCAGGAACTGTGTTCAGAAAGCACTCGAGAGGGGCCTCACTATTCTGTGATTCCAGGGGTGCAGGCCTTCACGTTGTCAGCTCCAATGGAGCAACTTTCTCAGAGTTTAAACGGCAAGATCATCCTTCAGACCGGCGAACTTGTATGTCGTTTTGTAGATGGGCTCTGGACTTTAACCATTGAATGCGAGAATACGGACCCGGGCTACGACTGTAGCGTGGTCGTAGGCGTTGATCTTTCGATGCTCGCGCCATTAGCTTTCGGCCAACAAATCGACATGGACCTAGCCGCTGCGGGAGGGTTGCCGCAGGGCATCACGTCGCTCGGCTATCCATCCAAGTGGACGAATTCGAAATACGGGAACTTGAACTTGCTTCAAAACCCCGCATTCTGGGTGGAGATATTGAAGGCAAACGCGCAATGGAAACTACTTGCGGCATGGACTAATTATGCGCCCGTCGGAGAAAAGCCTGATTGGGTGAAAGGTCCGAACGCGCCACCAGATCCATGGGGCGTTCCACCGATACCCAACGATCCTGGTGGCGATGACGATTGAGGTGAACCCCGTTCACCTTTTCCATCACTTTTATTCATCGCGAACGCTCAAAGACAGCTTAAGCAGGTTTTTTCCGAAGATGCTCGGGGCCGATGTCTCGGGAGCCAGCCAGCCTCAAAGATGTAGCTTTCGATTGCTCGGAATGCCCGGCTGACGCTTCCTACCTGGAAGTAATTAGCCCAGCCGCGCAACGTGCGGTTCAACTTGCCCACTAACTCCGTGGTCTCTTGCCTAGAGAGCGTCAAGCAGCGCGGCCGGCCAAGCTAATTGTCGCGGCCCACTTGCCATACCGTCCTAAGGGGCGTCGTTGCATGAGCCTTTTTCACCAGGCGTCGGGTACTCTTCTTCGACGGCTTCATGCCCATACGGGCCTGACCGGTCTTTGCTGAATACAGCCGCCCAAACGCAAAACCTAGGAAGTCGAACTCACCGGCTTAAAACGACGCCTTGTCACGGCGCACGCCCAAGGTGGCCGAGCGCCCTCTCCATATCCGGAAGTCCGCTTTCCGCGACAAAACCCCGCCGCGAAAACGACTGTGCAGCTGTTCATCACGAACAAAGCAGCGCAACCTGGCTCAAAAGGCATTGGAGCTGTATCTTGCTACCGACGTCGTACGCGCAACAAATAGCGATGGCGTCGTAACACGGGATAAAATCGGCAATAGTTATTTCGCCTTTCGTCACCCATATCGGATCTCCCATGACCCGGCCGACCCTCAAGATTCAAGACCGCATCGTCATTGCGAACGACAAACCTTTCGTTCTGTTTGGTGGACTCAACGTGCTTGAGTCCGCCGATCTTGCCCTGAAAGCTTGCGAAGAATTCATGCGCGTGACGTCACGGCTGAACATTCCTTATATATTCAAGGCCAGCTTCGACAAGGCGAATCGTTCCTCCATTAAATCTTATCGCGGGCCCGGCCTCGAAGAAGGCTTGCGCATCTTCGAAAAAGTGAAGGCCGAATTCGGCATGCCGGTCATCACCGACGTGCACGAGCCTTGGCAGGCCGAGCCGGTTGCACGAGTCGTGGACGTACTGCAATTGCC
>NZ_CADFFT010000007.1:0-103090 GCF_902833455.1 Caballeronia sp. BCC1704
CACCCCGAAGCGGGTGCGCCACCGGTTGAGTAGCGACTGTGCCCACAATCGCCACCCAAACAACTACTTCTTCCCCGATTGGTTGTAGCGCCCCACAGGCGATACAACATCCCCTTAAAGCCTGATGACCATAGCGAGTCGGTCCCACCCCTTCCCATCCCGAACAGGACCGTGAAACGACTCCACGCCGATGATAGTGCGGATTGCCCGTGTGAAAGTAGGTAATCGTCAGGCTCCCCCTTGCTCAAAACAAAAACCCCACCCCTCAAAGGTGGGGTTTTTGCGTTTGGGGCGACGACTATAAGTGAGAGCCTCATCGATTCGCTTCGCAAGAAGTACTTGACAACCGCGTGTTGTTACCCCATAATCGATAGTTCTCTGCGGAGGGGTGCCCGAGTGGCTAAAGGGGGCAGACTGTAAATCTGTTGGCTTACGCCTACGTTGGTTCGAATCCAACCTCCTCCACCAGAATTCAAGCGGTAAGGGAATCCAACCCTCGCGGGTGTAGCTCAATGGTAGAGCAGAAGCCTTCCAAGCTTATGACGAGGGTTCGATTCCCTTCACCCGCTCCAGTGTCGGTTTTGTAGTGCCCATGTGGCTCAGTGGTAGAGCACTCCCTTGGTAAGGGAGAGGTCGGCAGTTCGATCCTGCCCATGGGCACCAGCTGTATCAGTCTAGTAAGTTGCGCGCGGCGCAAGGTGCGAAAATCCTGTTAGGAGTCGAAAATGGCCAAAGGTAAATTCGAGCGGACCAAGCCGCACGTAAACGTGGGCACGATCGGTCACGTTGACCACGGCAAGACCACGCTGACGGCAGCGATCACGACGGTGCTGACCGCCAAGTTCGGCGGCGAAGCCAAGGCGTACGACCAGATCGACGCGGCGCCGGAAGAAAAGGCACGCGGCATCACCATCAACACCGCGCACGTCGAGTACGAAACGGCTAACCGCCACTACGCACACGTCGATTGCCCGGGCCACGCCGACTACGTGAAGAACATGATCACGGGCGCCGCGCAGATGGACGGCGCGATCCTGGTGTGCTCGGCCGCTGACGGCCCGATGCCGCAAACGCGCGAGCACATCCTGCTGGCCCGTCAGGTTGGCGTGCCGTACATCATCGTGTTCTTGAACAAGTGCGACATGGTGGACGACGCCGAACTGCTCGAGCTCGTCGAAATGGAAGTGCGGGAACTCCTGTCGAAGTACGACTTCCCGGGCGACGACACGCCGATCATCAAGGGTTCGGCCAAGCTCGCGCTGGAAGGCGACAAGGGCGAACTCGGCGAAGTGGCGATCATGAGCCTGGCCGACGCGCTGGACACGTACATCCCGACGCCGGAGCGCGCAGTTGACGGCGCGTTCCTGATGCCGGTGGAAGACGTGTTCTCGATCTCGGGTCGCGGCACGGTGGTAACGGGCCGCGTCGAGCGCGGCGTCATCAAGGTCGGCGAGGAAATCGAAATCGTCGGTATCAAGCCGACGGTGAAGACGACCTGCACGGGCGTGGAAATGTTCCGCAAGCTGCTCGACCAAGGTCAAGCGGGCGACAACGTCGGTATCCTGCTGCGCGGCACGAAGCGTGAAGACGTCGAGCGCGGCCAAGTGCTGGCCAAGCCGGGTTCGATCACGCCGCACACGCACTTCACCGCTGAAGTGTACGTGCTGAGCAAGGACGAAGGCGGCCGTCACACGCCGTTCTTCAACAACTACCGTCCGCAGTTCTACTTCCGTACGACGGACGTGACGGGCTCGATCGAGCTGCCGAAGGACAAGGAAATGGTGATGCCGGGCGACAACGTGTCGATCACGGTCAAGCTGATCGCCCCGATCGCCATGGAAGAAGGTCTGCGCTTCGCAATCCGCGAAGGCGGCCGTACCGTCGGCGCAGGTGTCGTTGCGAAGATTATCGAGTAAGAGCCAGAGATCTCTCGGTAGTCTGTAGTTTTCGGGGTCGGCGAAACCGTCGGCCCCAAATGGTTTAGGGGTATAGCTCAACTGGCAGAGCGTCGGTCTCCAAAACCGAAGGTTGGGGGTTCGATTCCCTCTGCCCCTGCCACATTCTCGCGCCAGGTGGCGCTGCTTAAGGTGTTATGGCGAATCCTTCAGTCGAAACTGTAAATACTTCCAGCGATAAGTTGATGTTGGTGGCTGGGGTATTGTTGGTCTTGGCCGGGTTCGTGGGTTTCTTTCTGCTCAGCGGCCAAGAGTGGTATGTCCGCGGTGCGGCGCTTGCTGTCGGTTTGGTTGCTGGTGTCGCTGTCGGCCTTCTTTCTGCGCCCGGGAAGGGCTTCATTGCCTTCGCGAAAGACTCGTACAAAGAAGTTCGAAAGGTCGTCTGGCCTACGCGCAAAGAGGCGACGCAGACCACGCTGGTGGTCTTTGCATTCGTCCTCATCATGGCCATCTTCCTTTGGCTTAGCGACAAGTCAATCGAATGGGTAATTTTCTCGGCGATTCTGGGTTGGAAATGATATGAGCGATACTCCGACATCTCCGAGTGGAAAGCGTTGGTATGTGGTGCACGCCTACTCCGGCATGGAGAAGAGCGTGCAACGTGCGCTTCAGGAGCGCATCGAGCGAGCGGGAATGCAGGACCAATTCGGTCAAATTCTCGTTCCGACGGAAGAAGTAGTGGAAGTCAAGGGTGGCCATAAATCGGTCACCGAGCGTCGTTTCTTCCCGGGCTACGTCCTGGTTGAAATGGAAATGACGGATGAAACCTGGCACCTCGTCAAGAATACGGCGAAGGTGACCGGTTTTGTCGGCGGTGCGCGCAATCGGCCGAGCCCCATCTCCCCGCGCGAGGTCGAAAAGATCATGTCGCAGATGCAGGAAGGTGTCGAGAAGCCGCGGCCGAAGACACTGTTCGAAGTCGGCGAGATGGTGCGTGTGAAGGAAGGTCCTTTCACCGACTTCAACGGGAACGTCGAAGAAGTCAACTACGAGAAGTCCCGGGTCCGCGTTTCGGTCACGATCTTCGGGCGTTCGACGCCGGTTGAACTCGAATTCGGTCAGGTCGAGAAGGTGTAAGAATACGTCGCGCGAGGTCATCGGTCTCGCGCGATTCGCGCTTACGGTCCGCGTAATGGCCGTTGAGGAGCGTCAGTAGTCGTCAAGTCGAACGCGCGCTATCACTCACCGAACGCTTACGCGTTCAGCAGAGGTTTTCAACATGGCAAAGAAAATCATCGGCTTTATCAAGCTGCAGATTCCTGCAGGTAAAGCCAATCCGTCGCCGCCGGTCGGTCCGGCGCTGGGCCAGCGTGGCCTGAACATCATGGAGTTCTGCAAGGCGTTCAACGCGCAGACTCAGGGCATGGAGCCGGGTCTGCCGGTGCCGGTCGTCATTACGGCATTCGCGGACAAGAGCTTCACGTTCATCATGAAGACGCCGCCGGCTACCGTTCTGATCAAGAAGGCAGCCGCAGTGCAGAAGGGCTCGAGCAAGCCGCACACCGACAAGGTCGGCAACATCACCCGCGCTCAAGCGGAAGAAATCGCGAAGACCAAGATGCCGGACCTTACGGCAGCTGATCTGGACGCAGCCGTGCGCACCATCGCCGGTAGCGCGCGTTCGATGGGTATCACTGTGGAGGGCGTGTAAATGGCTAAGCTTTCGAAGCGCCTTCAGGCATTTGCAAACAAGGTCGATCGTCAGAAGCTGTATCCGATCGACGACGCGCTGAACCTGATCAAGGAATGCGCAAACGCCAAGTTCGACGAGTCGATCGACGTCGCCGTTCAGCTCGGCATCGACGCAAAGAAGTCGGACCAAGTGGTTCGTGGTTCCGTCGTTCTGCCCGCCGGCACCGGCAAGTCGGTTCGCGTTGCAGTGTTCGCGCAAGGCGACAAGGCCGAGCAAGCACGTGCAGCTGGCGCGGACGTGGTCGGCATGGAAGACCTGGCTGAGCAAGTCAAGGCCGGCAATCTGAACTTCGACGTCGTGATCGCTTCGCCGGACACGATGCGCGTGGTCGGTACGCTGGGCCAGATCCTCGGTCCGCGTGGCCTCATGCCGAACCCGAAGGTCGGTACCGTGACGCCGGACGTCGCTCAAGCGGTCAAGAACGCCAAGGCTGGTCAGGTGCAGTTCCGCGTCGACAAAGCCGGTATCATCCACGGCACGATCGGCCGTGCGTCGTTCGAACCCGCTTCGCTTCGTCAGAACTTGTCGGCGCTGATCGACGCGCTGAACAAGGCGAAGCCGGCGACGAGCAAGGGCGTGTACCTGCGCAAGATCGCGCTGTCGAGCACGATGGGCGTCGGCGTTCGCGTGGACCAAGCCACGCTCGCGCAACAATAAGAATTTCGACGCGGTCGCATGACCGCGTTCTCAAGGGCTTTGGGCGGTTGCGCAACAGTCGTTTAGTTGGGTAACCGGTTGTCAAAGACCGTTGGTGGCGGTGCAGCAGTTGGGCGGCGCCTTAATTCAAGCCAACGCAGATGGCGAACCCGAAACAGTTTTGCAGTGGTTGAAGCCGGTTGTCGATCGTTCTCAGACGGTCACCAACCGCTTGAAATACTCCTAACAGTCGGACGCCGTTGTCGAACGTGGTGCATGAAGGTTGGACACCTGAGTGCATCGAATCTGGAGGTTTAACCGTGCCACTGAACAAAGAAGATAAGCAGGCAGTCGTCGCTGAAGTCGCCGCGCAAGTCGCGAAGGCTCAGACGATGGTGCTCGCTGAGTATCGTGGGATCACGGTTGGCGATCTGACCAAGCTGCGCGCGAAAGCGCGTGAGCAACAGGTGTATCTGCGCGTGTTGAAGAACACGCTGGCGCGTCGCGCCGTCGAAGGTACGCCGTTCGCTCCGCTGGCTGAGCAGATGACCGGTCCTCTGATCTACGGCATCTCGGAAGATGCCATTGCCGCAGCCAAGGTCGTCAACGACTTCGGCAAGAGCAATGACAAGTTGATCATCAAGGCTGGTTCCTACGAAGGCAAGGTGATGGACAAGGCGGGCGTGCAAGCGCTGGCCAACATCCCGAGCCGCGAAGAGCTGCTCTCCAAGCTGTTGTTCGTCATGCAAGCACCTGTTTCCGGCTTTGCGCGCGCTCTCGCCGCGCTGGCAGAGAAGCAAGGCGAAGCTGCATAACGTCACGCTTGAGCCACAGTTGCTCAGTTAGGTAAAGATCGCTAGCTCGATCCGAATTCAATTTAGGAGTATTTCAAATGGCAATCGCAAAAGAAGACATCCTGGAAGCCGTTGGCGCGATGTCGGTTCTGGAACTGAACGAGCTGGTCAAGGCGTTCGAAGAGAAGTTTGGCGTGTCGGCAGCTGCTGTTGCTGTCGCTGGCCCGGCTGCTGGCGGCGCTGCCGCTGCTGCTGAAGAGCAAACCGAATTCACGGTGAACCTGCTCGAAGCTGGCGCAAACAAGGTCTCGGTCATTAAGGCTGTTCGCGAACTGACGGGTCTCGGCCTGAAGGAAGCGAAGGACCTGGTCGATGGCGCACCGAAGCCCATCAAGGAAGCGGTGCCCAAGGCTGCTGCTGAAGAAGCGAAGAAGAAGCTGGAAGACGCAGGCGCGAAGGCTGAAATCAAGTAAGTTTCATTGCGCTGTGCGAAGGCTGGCGGTTTTTCACCGCCGGCCTTTTTGTGCTTTGTGGGGACCGAGTTTTTATGCGCGTTGGCAAGCATAAATGTCCCCGCAGAAGCCAAAGACAACGGTCGGGTCGGCAATATATTCCGGCAGTTGTCTTTGTCTTCTGAAGCGACTGCAGAAGGCAAGTTTGGTCGGGTAGCGGGAAACACAGGCATCCGCTGCCGTCAGCCAGCGGTTGGTAGCGGCCAACCACCAAGCTTCTAGACTCGCGCGTCCTCCCCGGACAGCGGCGCGGGTCTCAGTCGGTGAACACCGGGCCGTGTCGTCGAGGTATCCCGCCTCGGTAACGCCCGCCGTGATTCGGAGATCGTATGCAATATTCCTTCACCGAGAAGAAGCGTATTCGCAAGAGTTTCGCGAAGCGCCCCATCGTTCACCAAGTTCCCTTTTTGCTGGCGACCCAGCTTGAATCATTCCAGACGTTTCTGCAAGCGGATACGTCTTCTTCGCAGCGCAAGGCAGAAGGCTTGCAAGCTGCGTTCACCTCTGTTTTCCCGATCGTTTCGCACAACGGCTTCGCGCGGCTCGAGTTCGTCAGCTACATGCTGTCGCCGCCCGCATTCAACATCAAGGAATGCCAGCAGCGCGGCCTGACCTATTGCTCGGCCCTGCGCGCGAAGGTCCGTCTCGTTCTGCTCGACAAAGAGTCGCCGAGCAAGCCCGTCGTGAAGGAAGTCAAAGAACAGGAAGTGTACATGGGCGAAATTCCGCTCATGACGCCGACCGGTTCTTTCGTCATCAACGGTACCGAGCGCGTGATCGTGTCGCAGCTCCACCGTTCGCCCGGCGTGTTCTTCGAGCACGACAAGGGCAAGACGCATAGCTCCGGCAAGCTGCTGTTCTCGGCGCGTATCATTCCTTACCGCGGTTCGTGGCTCGACTTCGAGTTCGACCCGAAGGACGTGCTGTACTTCCGCGTCGACCGTCGCCGCAAGATGCCGGTCACGATTCTGCTGAAGGCCATCGGCCTGACGCCGGAACAGATCCTCGCGAACTTCTTCGTTTTCGACAACTTCGCGCTGATGAGCGAAGGCGCGCAGATGGAATTCGTGCCCGAGCGTCTGCGCGGCGAAGTGGCGCGCTTCGACATTCAGGATCGCGAAGGCAACGTCATCGTCACGAAGGACAAGCGGATCAACGCGAAGCACATTCGCGACCTCGAAAACGCCAAGACGAAGTTCATCTCGGTGCCCGAGGAGTATCTGCTCGGCCGCGTGCTCGCGAAGAACGTGATCGATCCCGAAACGGGCGAAGTCATCGCGAACGCTAACGAGGAAATCACCGAAACGGTCCTCGAAAAGCTGCGCGAAGCGAAGGTCAAGGAAATCCAGACGCTGTACACGAACGATCTCGACCAGGGTCCGTACATCTCGTCGACGCTGCGTATCGACGAAACCGCGGACAAGATGGCCGCGCGTATCGCGATCTACCGCATGATGCGCCCGGGCGAGCCGCCGACCGAAGAAGCGGTCGAGGCGCTGTTCAATCGTCTCTTCTACAGCGAAGACGCGTACGACCTGTCGAAGGTCGGCCGCATGAAGTTCAACCGCCGCGTGGGCCGTGATGAAATCATCGGGCCGATGACGCTGCAGGACGACGACATCCTCGCGACCATCAAGATCCTCGTCGAGCTGCGTAACGGCAAGGGCGAAGTGGACGACATCGACCACTTGGGTAATCGTCGCGTGCGTTGCGTCGGCGAACTCGCGGAGAACCAGTTCCGCGCGGGTCTCGTGCGTGTCGAGCGTGCTGTGAAGGAACGCCTCGGCCAGGCCGAAAGCGAAAACCTGATGCCGCACGACCTGATCAACTCCAAGCCGATTTCGTCGGCGATTCGCGAGTTCTTCGGTTCGTCGCAGCTGTCGCAGTTCATGGACCAGACCAACCCGCTGTCGGAAATCACGCACAAGCGTCGCGTTTCCGCACTCGGCCCGGGCGGTCTGACGCGTGAACGCGCAGGCTTCGAAGTCCGCGACGTGCATCCGACGCACTACGGCCGCGTGTGCCCGATCGAAACGCCGGAAGGTCCGAACATCGGTCTGATCAACTCGCTCGCGCTGTACGCGCACCTGAACGAATACGGCTTCCTCGAAACGCCGTATCGCAAGGTGGTCGACGGCAAGGTGACGGACCAGATCGACTATCTGTCGGCGATCGAAGAAGGCCGTTACGTGATCGCGCAGGCGAACGCGGCAGTCGCGGAAGACGGCACGCTGACCGACGAACTCGTCTCGTCGCGTGAAGCCGGCGAAACGCTGATGGTCACGCCGGATCGCATCCAGTACATGGACGTGGCGCCGTCGCAGATCGTGTCGGTCGCGGCATCGCTGATTCCGTTCCTCGAGCACGACGACGCGAACCGCGCGTTGATGGGCTCGAACATGCAGCGTCAGGCCGTGCCGTGTCTGCGTCCGGAGAAGCCGGTCGTCGGTACGGGCATCGAGCGTACCGTGGCGGTCGACTCGGGCACGACGGTTCAGGCCATGCGTGGCGGTGTCGTGGATTACGTGGACGCGGGCCGTATCGTGATTCGCGTGAACGACGATGAAGCCGTCGCCGGCGATGTCGGCGTGGACATCTACAACCTGATCAAGTACACGCGTTCGAACCAGAACACGAACATCAACCAGCGTCCGATCGTGAAGATGGGCGACAAGGTCTCGCGCGGCGACGTGCTGGCCGACGGCGCCTCGACGGATCTGGGCGAGCTCGCGCTCGGTCAGAACATGCTGGTCGCCTTCATGCCGTGGAACGGCTACAACTTCGAAGACTCGATCCTGATCTCGGAGAAGGTCGTCGCGGACGATCGTTACACGTCGATCCACATCGAAGAACTGAACGTCGTTGCTCGCGACACCAAGCTCGGACCGGAAGAAATCACGCGCGACATTTCGAACCTCGCGGAAGTGCAGCTTGGCCGTCTCGACGAGTCGGGCATCGTGTACATCGGCGCGGAAGTCGAAGCAGGCGACGTGCTGGTCGGCAAGGTCACGCCGAAGGGCGAAACCCAGCTGACGCCGGAAGAAAAGCTGCTGCGCGCGATCTTCGGCGAAAAGGCATCGGACGTGAAGGACACGTCGCTGCGCGTGCCGTCGGGCATGAGCGGCACGGTCATCGACGTGCAGGTGTTCACGCGCGAAGGCATCACGCGTGACAAGCGCGCGCAACAGATCATCGACGATGAACTGAAGCGTTACCGCCTGGACCTGAACGATCAGCTTCGTATCGTGGAAGGCGACGCGTTCTCGCGTCTCGCGCGCATGCTGAACGGCAAGGTCGCGAACGGCGGTCCGAAGAAGCTCGCGAAGGGCACGAAGATCGACCTCGCGTACCTCGAAGACCTCGACCACTACCACTGGTTCGACATCCGCCTCGCGGACGAAGAAGCAGCGGCGCAGCTGGAAGCCATCAAGGACTCGATCGAGCAGAAGCGTCACCAGTTCGACCTCGCGTTCGAAGAGAAGCGCAAGAAGCTCACGCAAGGCGACGAACTGCCGCCGGGCGTGCTGAAGATGGTCAAGGTGTATCTCGCCGTGAAGCGTCGCTTGCAGCCTGGCGACAAGATGGCGGGCCGTCACGGTAACAAGGGTGTCGTGTCGAAGATCGTGCCGATCGAAGACATGCCGTACATGGCCGATGGCCGTCCGGCCGACGTCGTGCTGAATCCGCTCGGCGTGCCGTCGCGGATGAACGTGGGTCAGATTCTCGAAGTGCATTTGGGCTGGGCCGCGAAGGGTCTCGGCTGGCGCATCGGCGAGATGATGCAGCGTCAGGCGAAGATCGAAGAACTGCGTCAGTTCCTCACGCAGATCTACAACGAGTCGGGCCGCAAGGAAGAGCTGGAAGGCTTCTCGGACGACGAGATCGTGGAACTGGCGAAGAACCTGCGCGAAGGCGTGCCGTTCGCGACGCCGGTGTTCGACGGCGCGACGGAAGACGAAATGTCGCGCGCGCTGGACCTCGCGTTCCCGGACGACGTGGCGCAGAACCTCGGCATGAACGCGTCGAAGAACCAGGTCACGCTGCACGACGGCCGCACGGGCGAGCCGTTCGAGCGCAAGGTCACGGTCGGCTACATGCACTACCTGAAGCTGCACCACCTGGTCGACGACAAGATGCACGCGCGTTCGACCGGTCCGTACTCGCTCGTCACGCAGCAGCCGCTGGGTGGTAAGGCGCAGTTCGGTGGCCAGCGTTTCGGTGAAATGGAAGTGTGGGCGCTCGAGGCGTATGGCGCATCGTATGTGCTGCAGGAAATGCTGACGGTCAAGTCGGACGACGTGACGGGCCGGACGAAGGTGTATGAGAACCTCGTCAAGGGCGATCACGTGATCGACGCCGGCATGCCGGAATCCTTCAACGTGTTGGTGAAGGAAATCCGCTCGCTCGGTATCGACATCGATCTCGACCGCAACTAATCGGACTACGGAGAGAAAGCAATGAAAGCTCTGCTCGATCTATTCAAGCAAGTCCAACAAGAAGAAGTTTTTGATGCGATCAAGATCGGCCTCGCGTCGCCCGACAAGATCCGTTCGTGGTCGTTCGGCGAAGTGAAGAAGCCGGAGACCATCAACTACCGCACGTTCAAGCCGGAGCGGGATGGTCTGTTTTGCGCGAAGATTTTCGGGCCGATCAAGGACTACGAGTGCCTGTGCGGCAAGTACAAGCGCCTCAAGCACCGTGGCGTGATCTGCGAGAAGTGCGGCGTCGAAGTGACGCTGGCCAAGGTGCGCCGCGAGCGCATGGGTCATATCGAACTGGCTTCGCCGGTCGCGCACATCTGGTTCCTGAAGTCGCTGCCGTCGCGTCTGGGCATGGTGCTCGACATGACGCTGCGCGACATCGAGCGCGTGCTGTACTTCGAAGCGTACGTGGTGATCGACCCGGGCATGACGCCGCTAAAAGCGCGGCAGATCATGACGGAAGAGGATTACTACAACAAGGTCGAAGAGTACGGTGACGAATTCCGTGCCGAAATGGGCGCGGAAGGCGTGCGCGAACTGCTGCGTTCGATCAACATCGACGAGCAGGTCGAGCTGCTGCGCACCGAACTCAAGAACACGGGTTCCGAAGCGAAGATCAAGAAGTACGCGAAGCGCCTGAAGGTGCTCGAGGCTTTCCAGCGTTCGGGCATCAAGCCTGACTGGATGGTGCTCGAAGTCCTGCCGGTGCTGCCGCCGGAACTGCGTCCGCTCGTGCCGCTGGACGGCGGCCGTTTCGCGACGTCGGACCTGAACGACCTGTATCGCCGCGTGATCAACCGTAACAACCGGTTGAAGCGTCTGCTCGAACTGAAGGCGCCTGAAATCATTGTCCGCAACGAAAAGCGGATGCTGCAGGAAGCCGTCGATTCGCTGCTCGACAACGGTCGTCGCGGTAAGGCCATGACCGGCGCGAACAAGCGTCCGCTGAAGTCGCTCGCTGACATGATCAAGGGTAAGGGCGGTCGTTTCCGTCAGAACCTGCTCGGTAAGCGCGTGGACTACTCGGGCCGTTCGGTGATCGTGGTCGGCCCGACGCTCAAGCTGCACCAGTGCGGTCTGCCGAAGCTGATGGCGCTCGAACTGTTCAAGCCGTTCATCTTCAACAAGCTGGAAGTGATGGGCGTCGCGACCACCATAAAGGCTGCGAAGAAGGAAGTCGAGAACCAGACGCCGGTGGTGTGGGACATCCTCGAAGAGGTGATCCGCGAGCATCCGGTCATGCTGAACCGTGCGCCGACGCTGCACCGTCTCGGCATTCAGGCTTTCGAGCCGGTGCTGATCGAAGGTAAGGCAATCCAGCTGCACCCGCTGGTTTGCGCGGCGTTCAACGCCGACTTCGACGGTGACCAGATGGCTGTTCACGTGCCGCTGTCGCTCGAAGCGCAGATGGAAGCGCGCACGCTGATGCTGGCGTCGAACAACGTCCTGTTCCCGGCCAACGGCGATCCGTCGATCGTGCCGTCGCAGGATATCGTGCTCGGCCTGTACTACGCATCGCGTGAAGCGATCAACGGCAAGGGCGAAGGCCTCACGTTCACGGGCGTGTCGGAAGTGATCCGCGCGTACGAGAACAAGGAAGTCGAGCTGGCTTCGCGCGTCAACGTGCGTATCACCGAAATGGTGGCGAACGAAGACACGAGCGAAGGCGCACCGAAGTTCGTGCCGAAGGTCACGCTGTACGCGACGACCGTTGGCCGTTCGATCCTGTCGGAGATTCTGCCGCCGGGCCTGCCGTTCTCGGTGCTGAACAAGCCGCTGAAGAAGAAGGAAATCTCGCGCCTGATCAACACGGCGTTCCGCAAGTGCGGTCTGCGCGAAACGGTGATCTTCGCCGACCAGCTGATGCAGATGGGCTTCCGCCTCGCGACGCGCGCCGGTATCTCGATCTGCGTGGACGACATGCTCGTGCCGCCGCAGAAAGAGACGATCGTCGGCGACGCCGCGAAGAAGGTGAAGGAGTACGACCGTCAGTACATGTCGGGTCTCGTCACCGCGCAGGAACGCTACAACAACGTGGTCGACATCTGGTCGGCAACGTCGGAAAGCGTCGGTAAGGCGATGATGGAGCAGCTCGCAACCGAACCGGTCATCGACCGTGACGGCAACGAGACGAAGCAGGAGTCGTTCAACTCCATCTACATGATGGCCGACTCGGGCGCGCGTGGTTCCGCGGTGCAGATTCGTCAGCTGGCCGGTATGCGCGGCCTGATGGCGAAGCCGGACGGCTCGATTATCGAGACGCCGATTACCGCGAACTTCCGCGAAGGCCTGAACGTGCTGCAGTACTTCATCTCGACGCACGGCGCGCGTAAGGGTCTGGCGGATACGGCACTGAAGACGGCGAACTCGGGTTACCTGACGCGTCGTCTCGTGGACGTGACGCAAGATCTGGTCGTGGTCGAAGACGATTGCGGTACGTCGAACGGCGTGGCGATGAAGGCGTTGGTCGAAGGCGGTGAAGTCGTCGAAGCGCTGCGTGACCGTATTCTCGGTCGCGTCGCGGTGGCGGACGTCGTCAATCCGGAAACGCAGGAAACGCTGTTTGCGTCCGGCGATTTGCTGGACGAAGACGCGGTGGAAGAGATCGAGCGCCTCGGCATCGACGAAGTGCGCGTGCGCACGCCGCTCACCTGCGAAACGCGCTACGGCCTGTGCGCCGCGTGCTACGGCCGCGACCTCGGCCGCGGTTCGCGCGTGAACGTCGGCGAAGCAGTCGGCGTGATCGCGGCGCAGTCGATCGGCGAGCCGGGCACGCAGCTGACCATGCGTACGTTCCACATCGGTGGCGCGGCATCGCGTGCGGCGGTTGCATCGACGGTGGAAGCGAAGTCGAATGGTACGGTGCGTTTCACGGCCACGATGCGCTACGTGACCAACGCGAAGGGCGAGCAAGTCGTCATCTCGCGTTCGGGCGAAGCGATCATCGCGGACGACTTCGGTCGCGAGCGTGAGCGTCACAAGGTTCCGTACGGCGCAACGCTGCTGCAACTCGACGGCGCTCAGATCAAGGCCGGTGCGCAACTGGCTCAGTGGGATCCGCTGACGCGTCCGATCATCACCGAGTGGGGCGGTACGGTGAAGTTCGAAAACGTCGAGGAAGGCGTGACGGTCGCCAAGCAGATCGACGACGTGACCGGTCTGTCCACGCTCGTCGTGATCGACGCGAAGCGCCGCGGCTCGCAGGCTGGCAAGAGCGTGCGTCCGCAGGTGAAGCTGCTCGACGCGAACGGCGAGGAAGTGAAGATCCCGAACACCGAGCATTCGGTGCAGATCGGCTTCCAGGTCGGCGCACTGATCACCGTGAAGGATGGTCAGCAAGTGCAGGTCGGTGAAGTGCTGGCGCGTATCCCGGTTGAAGCGCAGAAGACGCGTGACATTACCGGTGGTCTGCCGCGCGTGGCCGAACTGTTCGAAGCGCGCTCGCCGAAGGACGCCGGCATTCTGGCGGAAGTCACGGGCACGACGTCGTTCGGTAAGGACACGAAGGGCAAGCAGCGTCTCGTGATCACGGACCTTGAGGGCAATCAGCACGAGTTCCTGATCGCGAAGGAAAAGCAGGTGCTGGTGCACGATGGTCAGGTCGTCAACAAGGGCGAAATGATCGTCGACGGTCCTGCGGATCCGCACGACATCCTGCGTCTGCAGGGTATCGAGGCGTTGTCGCGCTACATCGTGGACGAAGTGCAGGACGTGTACCGTCTGCAAGGCGTGAAGATCAACGACAAGCACATCGAAGTGATCGTGCGTCAGATGCTGCGCCGCGTGCAGATCGTCGACAACGGCGATACGCGCTTCATTCCGGGCGAACAAGTCGAGCGGTCGGACATGCTCGACGAGAACGACCGCATGATCGCGGAAGACAAGCGTCCGGCGACGTACGAGAACGTGCTGCTCGGTATCACGAAGGCTTCGCTCTCGACCGATTCGTTCATCTCGGCAGCGTCGTTCCAGGAAACGACTCGCGTGCTGACCGAAGCGGCGATCATGGGCAAGCGCGACGATCTGCGCGGTCTGAAGGAAAACGTGATCGTCGGCCGTCTGATTCCGGCCGGTACGGGTCTCGCGTTCCACAAGGCGCGCAAGAGCAAGGAGTCGGCGGATCGCGAACGCTTCGACCAGATCGCTGCCGAAGAGGCATTCGATTTCGGTACGCCGGAAGCACCGGCAACGGAGCAGCAGCCGCACACCAACGAGTAAGCGTCTTTCGCTCGTAGCACCTCGAACCGCCCGGTTTTCGCCGGGCGGTTTTTTTTCGCTGCTTCTTTTCGTTCTCGCGCGTCGGCCGAACGGCTAACGTTGCGATTCACGCCTGGGCGCGCGCGCTCGCGTTGATAGAATTCGTTAACCTCCACGCCGCAGTTCGCGCTTCTTTCTTATGTCCCGTCCGCTCGAAATTCTCAACGAAGTATTCGGCTATCCGGCCTTTCGCGGACAGCAGGCGGAAATCGTCGAACATGTCGCCAACGGCGGCGATTCGCTCGTGTTGATGCCCACGGGCGGCGGAAAGTCGCTGTGCTATCAGATTCCGTCGCTGGTGCGCAAAGAGGCGGGCTTCGGCGCGGGCATCGTCGTTTCGCCGCTGATCGCGCTGATGCAGGATCAGGTTGCCGCGCTCACCGAACTCGGCGTGCGGGCGGCGTATCTCAATTCGACGCTTTCGGGCGCCGAGGCCGCCGCGACGGAGCGCGCGTTGCGGAACGGCAGCATCGATCTGCTGTACGTCGCGCCCGAGCGTCTCATGACGCCGCGGTTTCTCGATCTGCTCGGAAGCTCGCCGGTTGGGCTTTTTGCGATCGACGAGGCGCACTGCGTCTCGCAATGGGGCCACGACTTCCGGCCTGAATACATTCAGCTGTCCGTGCTGCACGAGCGATTCCCGAACGTGCCGCGCATCGCGCTGACCGCGACGGCGGACGCCATCACGCGCGATGAAATCGTGCACCGCCTCGCGCTCGACGACGCACGCATCTTCGTGTCGAGCTTCGACCGGCCGAACATCCGCTATCGGATCGTCGAGAAGGACAACGCGCGCTCGCAACTGCTCGACTTCATTCGCGCCGAGCACACGAACAAGGACGGCACGACGGACGCCGGCGTGGTCTATTGCCTCTCGCGCCGGAAGGTGGAGGAAACCGCCGACTGGCTCAAGGGGCAGGGCGTTCGCGCGCTGCCGTACCACGCCGGCATGGAGTTCGAGACGCGCCAGAAGCATCAGGAGATGTTCCAGCGCGAAGAGGGCATCGTGATGTGCGCGACGATTGCGTTCGGCATGGGCATCGACAAGCCGGACGTGCGGTTCGTCGCGCACCTGGATTTGCCGAAGAGCGTCGAAGGCTATTACCAGGAAACCGGCCGCGCGGGCCGCGACGGTTTGCCCGCGAACGCGTGGATGGCCTACGGCCTGGGCGACGTGGTGCAGCAGCGCAAGATGATCGACGAATCCGACGCCGACGACGCGCACAAACGCGTGCAGACCGGCAAGCTTGACGCGCTTCTAGGACTATGCGAGGCCGCGACGTGCCGCCGCGTGCGCCTGCTCGCGTACTTCGGCGAGACGAGCACGCCGTGCGGCAATTGCGATACGTGTCTGGAACCGCCGGCGTCGTGGGACGCGACGCGCGAGGCACAGATGGCGCTGTCGTGCGTGTATCGCGCGCAGAAGGCCAGTGGTTTCCACTTCGGCGCGGGCCATCTGATCGACATTCTGCGCGGCACGCGTAGCGAGAAGGTCTTGCAGCGCGGGCACGACAAGCTGTCCACCTTCGGCGTCGGCGCGGGCCTTTCCGAGCCGGAGTGGCGCGCGGTTTTCAGGCAGCTGGTCGCGTTTGGCTTTCTTGCCGTCGATCATGACGGGTTCGGCGCGCTCGTCCTGACCGACGCCAGCAAGCCCGTCCTAAAGGGCGAAGAGCGCGTCACGCTGCGCAAGTACGTGAAACCGGTGCGCAACCGGCAGTCATCTGGCCGAACCGGCGAGCGCGCCGATCCCACCGCAGGCATGTCGCCGCGCGAGAAAGCGCGCTGGGATCGCTTGCGCACGTGGCGCGCCGAGACCGCCAAAACCGACGGCGTGCCCGCGTACGTGATCTTCCACGACGCGACGCTCGCCGAAATCGCGCGCAGCGATCCCGATACGATCGACGACTTGCGGCACATTCCGGGCATCGGCGTTCGCAAACTCGAGCGTTTCGGCGACGAACTGCTCGACGTGGTGGGCGCGGACTGACGTTGCATCGGCGAGTGAGCCAGGATTTCACGCAACGTATTGACCGCATTGGCATTTTCAGAATATCATGCTAGGTTCTCGTTCTTGGCGCATTTCGGGATCCTGTTCAACGCGGGGTCTGCGCAAGTAAGAGCCATTCACGAGAAAGTCAGACGCGCGATTCCTTCGCTTTGCCCGTTTGGAATTGCGCCGATTTTGTTCATTTTTAGGATTAAACGATGCCAACCATCAATCAACTGGTTCGCAAAGGCCGCGCGTCGGAAACGACGAAGAGCAAGTCGCCGGCCCTGCAGGACTGCCCGCAGCGTCGCGGCGTGTGCACCCGCGTGTACACGACGACGCCGAAGAAGCCGAACTCGGCACTTCGTAAAGTTGCCAAGGTTCGTCTCACGAACGGCTTCGAAGTCATTTCGTACATCGGTGGTGAAGGCCACAACCTGCAGGAACACTCGGTCGTGCTGATTCGCGGCGGTCGTGTGAAGGACTTGCCGGGTGTGCGTTACCACATGGTCCGCGGCTCGCTGGATACCCAGGGCGTCAAGGATCGTAAGCAGGCTCGCTCGAAGTACGGTGCGAAGCGTGCCAAGGCTGGCAAGTAATCGCCGGTTCGAGTAGTCGAAGTAGTTTCAGGTCGCCGCAAGGCGGTTAATGCGGTAGTGCCGGATGTGCCGGTGCTGTCGAGTAAGTGGTCACCCGGCCAAGCTGGTTTAGTCGAGAGATGGATCGGGTTAGTTGGTGGCCGCGGAGCGAAAAAAGCGCTCCAACTGAAAAAGTAAAGGAAGAATCATGCCGCGTCGTCGCGAAGTCCCCAAGCGGGAAGTATTGCCGGATCCGAAGTTCGGCAACGTAGATGTAGCCAAGTTCATGAACGTGCTGATGTTGTCCGGCAAGAAGTCGGTTGCCG
Source organism: Caballeronia sp. BCC1704 (assembly GCF_902833455.1). Lineage (NCBI taxonomy): Bacteria > Pseudomonadati > Pseudomonadota > Betaproteobacteria > Burkholderiales > Burkholderiaceae > Caballeronia > Caballeronia sp. BCC1704. The sequence goes on from NZ_CADFFT010000007.1 coordinate 17,220, forward strand.
AGCGCATCGTGTACGGCGCTTTTGAACAGATCCAGACCAAGGGTGGCAAGGACCCGCTGGAAGTGTTCACGGTCGCGCTCAACAACGTGAAGCCGGTGGTCGAAGTGAAGAGCCGTCGCGTTGGTGGTGCGAACTATCAAGTTCCGGTCGAAGTGCGTCCCTCGCGTCGTATGGCATTGGCGATGCGTTGGTTGCGCGAAGCCGCGAAGAAGCGCAGCGAAAAGTCGATGGCCCTGCGCCTGGCAGGTGAGCTCTCCGAAGCGGCCGAAGGCCGCGGCGGCGCGATGAAGAAGCGCGACGAAGTTCACCGCATGGCAGAGGCTAACAAGGCATTCTCGCATTTCCGTTTCTAAGCTCCCGCTCATAGGGCAACGGAAAAATCAGGGCGGGTGCGCTAGTTCGGCGCCTCGCCCGTTTGTGTTAGGGCGCTGCCGGCTCATTGATTGAGTCGGCGCGTCGACCGAATAAAGGATCCAAAGTGGCTCGCAAGACACCTATCGAGCGCTACCGCAACATCGGTATTAGCGCTCACATCGACGCCGGCAAAACGACGACGACCGAGCGCATCTTGTTTTACACGGGCGTGAACCACAAGATCGGTGAAGTTCACGACGGCGCAGCAACGATGGACTGGATGGAGCAGGAGCAGGAGCGCGGCATCACCATCACGTCGGCTGCTACCACGGCCTTCTGGAAGGGCATGGGCGGCAACTATCCCGAGCACCGCATCAACATCATCGACACGCCGGGACACGTCGACTTCACCATTGAAGTGGAGCGCTCGATGCGCGTGCTCGACGGCGCATGCATGGTCTACTGCGCAGTGGGCGGCGTGCAGCCGCAGTCGGAAACGGTGTGGCGTCAGGCGAACAAGTACAAGGTTCCCCGTCTCGCGTTCGTCAACAAGATGGACCGTACGGGCGCGAACTTCTTCAAGGTCTACGACCAGCTGAAGACGCGTCTGAAGGCGAACCCGGTGCCCGTCGTCGTGCCGATCGGCTCGGAAGAAAACTTCAAGGGCGTCGTCGATCTGCTGAAGATGAAGGCGATCATTTGGGACGAAGCGTCGCAAGGCACGAAGTTCGACTACGTCGACATCCCGGCTGAACTCGTTGACACGTGCAACGAGTGGCGCGAGAAGATGATCGAGTCGGCTGCTGAAGCCAGCGAAGAGCTGATGGAAAAGTACCTCGGCGGCGAAGAGCTGTCGGAAGCGGAAGTCGTGAAGGCGATCCGTGACCGGACCATCGCGTGCGAAATCCAGCCGATGCTGTGCGGCACCGCGTTCAAGAACAAGGGCGTGCAGCGCATGCTCGACGCCGTGATCGACTTCCTGCCGTCGCCGGTTGACATTCCGCCGGTCACGGGCGAACTCGAGAGCGGCGAGAAGGCCGAGCGCCGTGCTGCCGACGACGAGAAGTTCTCGGCACTCGCGTTCAAGATCATGACGGACCCGTTCGTCGGTCAGCTGATCTTCTTCCGCGTGTACTCGGGCGTCGTGAATTCGGGTGACACCGTGCTGAACGCGACCAAGGACAAGAAGGAACGTCTCGGTCGTATTCTGCAGATGCACGCGAACCAGCGCGAAGAAATCAAGGAAGTGCGCGCGGGCGATATCGCGGCGGCCGTCGGCCTGAAGGAAGCCACCACGGGCGACACGCTGTGCGATCCGCAGAGCCCGATCGTGCTCGAGCGCATGATTTTCCCGGAGCCGGTGATTTCGCAGGCTGTCGAGCCGAAGACCAAGGCTGACCAGGAAAAGATGGGCCTGGCGCTGAACCGTCTGGCGCAGGAAGACCCGTCGTTCCGCGTGCAAACGGACGAAGAATCGGGCCAGACCATCATTTCGGGCATGGGCGAGCTCCACCTGGAAATTCTGGTCGACCGCATGAAGCGCGAATTCGGCGTGGAAGCGACCGTTGGCAAGCCGCAGGTTGCGTACCGCGAAACCATTCGCACGACGGCGGCTGACGTCGACGGCAAGTTCGTCAAGCAGTCGGGTGGTCGCGGCCAGTACGGTCACGCGGTCATTACGCTTGAGCCGAACGAGCAGGGCAAGGGCTACGAGTTCCTGGACGAGATCAAGGGCGGCGTGATTCCGCGCGAATACATCCCGGCCGTGGACAAGGGTATCCAGGAAACGCTGAAGTCGGGCGTGCTGGCAGGCTTCCCGGTTGTGGACGTGAAGGTGCACCTGACGTTCGGTTCGTACCACGACGTGGACTCGAACGAAAACGCGTTCCGCATGGCCGGCTCGATGGCCTTCAAGGAAGCAATGCGCAAGGCAAGCCCGGTCATCCTCGAACCGATGATGGCCGTGGAAGTCGAAACGCCGGAAGACTACATGGGCAACGTGATGGGCGATTTGTCCGGCCGTCGCGGTATCGTCCAGGGCATGGAAGACATGGTTGGCGGCGGCAAGATCGTTCGCGCCGAAGTGCCGCTGTCGGAAATGTTCGGCTACTCGACCTCGCTGCGCTCGCTGACGCAAGGCCGTGCAACGTACACGATGGAATTCAAGCACTACGCTGAAGCTCCGCGTAACGTCGCCGACGCGATCATCAACGCCAAGGGTAAGTAATACCCGCAAGTCATTCGGCGCAAGCCACAAGCTTTAACCGATAACCAAACTTTGAAAGAAGGTAATCATGGCAAAAGGTAAATTCGAGCGGACCAAGCCGCACGTGAACGTGGGCACGATCGGTCACGTTGACCACGGCAAGACCACGCTGACGGCGGCGATCACGACGGTGCTGACCGCCAAGTTCGGCGGCGAAGCCAAGGCGTACGACCAGATCGACGCGGCGCCGGAAGAAAAGGCTCGCGGCATCACCATCAACACCGCGCACGTCGAGTACGAAACGGCTAACCGCCACTACGCACACGTCGATTGCCCGGGCCACGCCGACTACGTGAAGAACATGATCACGGGCGCCGCGCAGATGGACGGCGCGATCCTGGTGTGCTCGGCCGCTGACGGCCCGATGCCGCAAACGCGCGAGCACATCCTGCTGGCCCGTCAGGTCGGCGTGCCGTACATCATCGTGTTCCTGAACAAGTGCGACATGGTGGACGACGCCGAACTGCTCGAGCTCGTCGAAATGGAAGTGCGCGAACTCCTGTCGAAGTACGACTTCCCGGGCGACGACACGCCGATCATCAAGGGTTCGGCCAAGCTCGCGCTGGAAGGCGACAAGGGCGAACTCGGCGAAGTGGCGATCATGAGCCTGGCCGACGCGCTGGACACGTACATCCCGACGCCGGAGCGCGCAGTTGACGGCGCCTTCCTGATGCCGGTGGAAGACGTGTTCTCGATCTCGGGTCGCGGCACGGTGGTGACGGGTCGCGTCGAGCGCGGCGTCATCAAGGTCGGCGAGGAAATCGAAATCGTCGGTATCAAGCCGACGGTGAAGACCACCTGCACGGGCGTGGAAATGTTCCGCAAGCTGCTCGACCAGGGTCAAGCGGGCGACAACGTCGGTATCCTGCTGCGCGGCACGAAGCGTGAAGACGTCGAGCGCGGCCAAGTGCTGGCCAAGCCGGGTTCGATCACGCCGCACACGCACTTCACCGCTGAAGTGTACGTGCTGAGCAAGGACGAAGGCGGCCGTCACACGCCGTTCTTCAACAACTACCGTCCGCAGTTCTACTTCCGTACGACGGACGTGACGGGCTCGATCGAGCTGCCGAAGGACAAGGAAATGGTGATGCCGGGCGACAACGTGTCGATCACGGTCAAGCTGATCGCCCCGATCGCCATGGAAGAAGGTCTGCGCTTCGCAATCCGCGAAGGCGGCCGTACCGTCGGCGCAGGTGTCGTTGCGAAGATTATCGAGTAAAATCTCGGTCTTTCTTGCAGTAGCAGTACAGAAGTGATGTGACCGGGGCCGGGTGTTCGCCCTCAGCGAATGCCTGGCCCCTCGCTCTTTTGCCAAATCGGCGGCGCAATACCGCCTCGCTCTTTTTCTAAGGAATCGTCATGCAGAACCAGAAAATCCGCATTCGTCTGAAGGCTTTCGACTATCGCCTGATCGACCAGTCGGCAGCCGAGATCGTCGATACGGCGAAGCGGACTGGCGCGATCGTCCGTGGCCCGGTGCCGCTGCCGACGCGTATTCAGCGTTTTGACATCCTGCGTTCGCCGCACGTCAACAAGACGTCGCGCGACCAGCTCGAAATCCGCACGCACCAGCGCCTGATGGACATCGTCGACCCGACGGACAAGACCGTCGACGCACTGATGAAGCTCGACCTGCCGGCTGGTGTCGACGTCGAAATCAAGCTGCAGTAAGCCTACAAAGCTCCGCCGGCGTCTCGGACGGAGCTAAGTCTTTGATTGCTTGCAGAAAACGAAAAGCCTTGTTATACTCCAAGGCTTTTCGCGCATTTGCGCAAAAAAGTGCGCCTTGTTTCTCGTAGCAGGGCGGACATTTTGAAATCAGCCCCGACCAATCGCAGTCGGGAATGGAGAAAACGATGAGCCTTGGACTCGTAGGTCGCAAGGTTGGCATGACCCGTATCTTCACGCCTGAGGGGGACTCGATCCCTGTCACCGTGCTGGACGTGTCGGACAACCGTGTGACGCAGATCAAGACCGTTGAAACGGATGGTTATACCGCCGTTCAGGTTGCATTCGGTACTCGCCGCGCTTCGCGCGTGACGAAGCCGTTGGCGGGTCACCTCGCCAAAGCCGGCGTTCAAGCTGGTGAAATCCTCCGCGAATTCCATATCGATACCGCCAAGGCAGGTGAACTGTCGAACGGCGCCGTCATCGGTACGGACATTTTCGAAGTCGGCCAGAAGGTTGACGTGCAAGGCACGTCGATCGGTAAGGGCTACGCCGGTACCATCAAGCGTTACAACTTCGCTTCGGGCCGCGCATCGCACGGTAACTCGCGTTCGCACAACGTTCCGGGTTCGATCGGTATGGCGCAGGATCCGGGTCGCGTGTTCCCCGGCAAGCGCATGACGGGTCACCTCGGTGACGTGACCGTCACGGTCCAGAATCTCGAAATCGCCCGCATCGACGCTGAGCGCAATCTGCTGCTCGTCCGCGGTGCTGTTCCGGGTGCGAAGGGCGGCAAGGTCTTCGTGACCCCCGCCGTCAAGACCCGTGCTGCGAAAGGAGCGAAATAATGGAACTTAAGCTCCTGAATGCCAATGGTCAGGAAGGCGCTGGCGTGACCGCATCGGACGTCGTGTTCGGTCGCGATTACAACGAAGCCCTGATTCACCAAGTCGTCGTCGCTTATCAGGCGAACGCACGTAGCGGCAACCGCGCTCAGAAGGATCGTGAGCAGGTCAAGCACACCACGAAGAAGCCGTGGCGCCAGAAGGGTACGGGCCGCGCTCGTGCCGGTATGTCGTCGAGCCCGTTGTGGCGTGGCGGTGGTCGCATTTTCCCGAACTCGCCGGAAGAAAACTTCTCGCACAAGGTCAACAAGAAGATGCATCGCGCAGGCCTCTGCTCGATCTTCTCGCAGTTGGCTCGCGAAGGCCGCATCTCGGTGGTCGAGGATCTCGCGCTCGAAGCGCCGAAGACCAAGCTGTTGGCTGATAAATTCAAGGCGATGGGTCTCGATTCCGTGTTGGTCATCACCGATACGGTCGACGAAAACCTGTACCTCGCGTCGCGCAACCTGGCCCACGTGGCGGTTGTCGAGCCGCGTTACGCCGACCCGCTCTCGCTGATCTACTTCAAGAAAGTGCTGATCACGAAGGCTGCGGTCGCTCAGATCGAGGAGTTGCTGTCATGAGCGAAGTTCGCAAAAACGATCATCGTTTGATGCAAGTTCTGCTCGCGCCGGTGATCTCCGAAAAGGCGACGCTGGTTGCCGACAAGAACGAACAAGTCGTGTTCGAAGTCGCGCCGGACGCCACGAAGCAGGAAGTGAAGGCTGCTGTCGAGCTGCTGTTCAAGGTCGAAGTCAATTCCGTCAACGTGCTCGTCACGAAGGGCAAAGCCAAGCGCTTTGGCCGCTTCAACGGCAAGCGCAAGGACGTGAAGAAGGCGTACGTCTGCCTGAAGCCCGGCCAGGAAATCAACTTTGAAGCGGAGGCCAAGTAATCATGGCAATCGTGAAAGTTAAGCCGACCTCGCCGGGTCGCCGCGCGATGGTCAAGATCGTCAACAAGGATCTGCATAAGGGCAAGCCGCATGCTGCGCTGCTCGACTCGCAATCCAAGTCGGCGGGCCGTAACAACAACGGTCGCATCACCACGCGTCACCAAGGTGGCGGTCACAAGCAGCACTACCGTATCGTCGATTTCCGTCGCAACAAGGACGGCATCCCGGCAAAGGTCGAGCGTCTCGAGTACGACCCGAACCGTAGCGCGAACATCGCGCTGGTTCTGTACGCAGACGGCGAGCGTCGCTACATCATCGCGCCGAAGGGCGTGGCGGTCGGCGCGCAGCTGATGTCCGGTTCGGAAGCGCCGATTCGCGCAGGCAACACCCTGCCGATCCGCAACATTCCGGTCGGTACGACGATCCACTGCATCGAAATGCTGCCGGGCAAAGGCGCGCAGATCGCGCGTTCGGCTGGTACGTCGGCCATGCTGCTGGCACGTGAAGGCATCTACGCGCAGGTTCGTCTGCGTTCGGGTGAAATCCGCCGCGTGCACGTCGAGTGCCGTGCAACCATCGGTGAAGTCGGTAACGAAGAGCACAGCCTCCGTCAAATCGGTAAGGCCGGTGCAAACCGCTGGCGCGGTATCCGTCCGACGGTGCGTGGTGTTGCGATGAACCCGATCGATCACCCGCACGGTGGTGGTGAAGGCCGCACGGCTGCAGGTCGCGATCCGGTGAGCCCGTGGGGCACGCCGACGAAGGGCTATCGCACCCGCAGCAATAAGCGCACGACGACGATGATCGTCCAGCGCCGTCACAAGCGTTAAGGAGTAGGCAATGACACGTTCTGCTAAAAAAGGTCCGTTCTGCGACGCTCATTTGCTGAAGAAAGTTGAGGCGGCTGCGTCCACGCGTGACAAGAAGCCGATCAAGACCTGGTCGCGTCGTTCGACGATTCTGCCGGACTTCATCGGTCTGACGATCGCCGTCCACAACGGCCGTCAGCACGTTCCGGTGTACGTCACGGAAAACATGGTCGGCCATAAGCTTGGCGAGTTCGCACTGACCCGTACGTTCAAGGGTCACGCGGCCGACAAGAAGGCCAAGAAATAAGGGGCTATCAAGATGGAAGTGAAAGCAATTCATCGCGGTGCCCGCATCTCGGCGCAGAAAACGCGCCTTGTGGCTGACCAGATTCGTGGTTTGCCGGTCGACAAGGCGCTGAACGTCCTGACGTTCTCGCCGAAGAAGGCGGCGGGTATCGTCAAGAAGGTCGTGCTGTCTGCGATCGCGAATGCGGAACACAACGAAGGCGCCGATATCGACGAGCTCAAGATCACGAGCATCTACGTCGACAAGGCCGCTTCGCTGAAGCGTTTCACCGCACGCGCAAAGGGTCGCGGTAACCGCATCGAGAAGCAATCCTGTCACATCACTGTGACGGTCGGGAATTAAGGAGCCATACGATGGGACAGAAAATTCATCCGACTGGCTTCCGTTTGGCCGTCAGCCGCAATTGGGCTTCGCGCTGGTACGCGAACAACAACAATTTCGCGGCGATGTTGCAGGAAGACATCGGTGTTCGTGAATACCTGAAGAAGAAGCTGAAGAACGCGTCCGTCGGCCGCGTCGTGATCGAGCGTCCTGCAAAGAACGCGCGCATCACGATTTTCAGCTCGCGTCCGGGTGTCGTGATCGGCAAGAAGGGCGAAGACATCGAGTCGCTCAAGTCCGAGCTGCAGAAGCGCATGGGCGTTCCGGTTCACGTGAACATCGAAGAAATCCGCAAGCCGGAAACCGATGCTCAGTTGATCGCCGATTCCATCACGCAGCAGCTCGAGCGCCGGATCATGTTCCGCCGTGCGATGAAGCGCGCGATGCAAAACGCGATGCGTCTTGGCGCCCAAGGCATCAAGATCATGAGCGCGGGCCGTCTGAACGGTATCGAAATCGCTCGTACCGAGTGGTATCGCGAAGGTCGCGTGCCGCTCCATACGCTGCGCGCCGATATCGACTACGCGACGTCCGAAGCGAAGACCACGTACGGCATCATCGGCGTGAAGGTGTGGGTCTACAAGGGCGACACGCTCGGCCGCAACGAAGCGCCGGTAGTGGAAGAAGTCGCGGAAGAGAAGCGTCCGCGTCGCAACGCACGTCCGGGTGGCGATCGCCGTCCGCGTCGTGACGGTGAAGGTGCGCCGGCTGGTGCACGCCGCGGCGGCCCCCGTCGTGGCGGCGCCGGCGGTGACGCGAAGAGTGGAGAATAACGATGCTGCAACCGAAACGCAGAAAGTATCGCAAAGAGCAGAAGGGTCGTAACACCGGCAAGGCGACGCGCGGCAACGCGGTGTCGTTCGGTGAATATGGCCTGAAGGCTATCGGTCGCGGCCGTTTGACCGCGCGTCAAATCGAAGCGGCGCGTCGTGCCATGACGCGTCACATCAAGCGTGGCGGCCGGATCTGGATCCGCATTTTCCCGGACAAGCCGATTTCGCAAAAGCCGGCAGAAGTGCGTATGGGTAACGGTAAGGGTAACCCGGAGTACTACGTCGCTGAAATTCAACCGGGCAAGATGCTGTACGAAATGGACGGTGTCTCCGAAGAACTGGCGCGCGAAGCGTTCCGTCTGGCTGCAGCCAAGCTGCCGCTGAAGACGAACTTCGTCATCCGCCAGCTCGGCGCCTAAGGAGTAAACGATGAAGGCATCTGAACTTCACCAGAAGGACCAGGCGGCGCTCAACAAAGAGCTGTCGGACCTGCTTAAGGCGCAATTCGGCCTGCGCATGCAACTCGCGACCCAGCAGCTCACGAACACGAGCCAGCTGAAGAAGGTTCGTCGCGACATCGCACGTGTGCGGACTGTCCTGACTGAAAAGGCGAACCAGAAATGAACGATAGCGTAAAAACCTCGCTCAAGCGGACGCTGGTCGGCAAGGTCGTCAGCAACAAGATGGACAAGACGGTTACCGTGCTGGTCGAGCACCGTGTGAAGCACCCGATCTACGGCAAGTACGTTGTGCGCTCGAAGAAGTACCACGCACACGATGACGCGAACACGTACAACGAGGGCGATCTCGTCGAAATCCAGGAAACCCGTCCGATTTCGAAGACGAAGGCCTGGGTTGTGTCGAAGCTCCTCGAAGCGGCTCGCGTGATCTAAAGCTGAAGTATCGCGATGCAGTAAGTAGTGTCGCAGTAAGTTTCGCTTGCAAGACCGAGATTATTTGTTATAATCTCGGTCTTCCCTCTTTGTGGGAGCCCCGTCGCGGGCGAAATTGGTGGGGGAAGCCGGTTCGGGCGCCAGCCTGTATCGACAGATTCACCGGATTGCGATGGCGGGTTTCGTCTGCCTTCGCTGCCTGTTCTAACCCAAGCAGCCGATTGGCTGACGGGACCAAGACTGACCGGATGTGCCATGGTGGTGCGACCGGATTAAGTTGGGAAAGATAAACCATGATCCAGACCGAAACTCGGCTTGAAGTGGCCGACAACACGGGTGCGCGTGAAGTCATGTGCATCAAGGTGCTCGGCGGCTCGAAGCGTCGTTACGCTAGCATTGGCGACATCATCAAGGTGACCGTCAAGGAAGCGACGCCGCGCGGACGCGTGAAAAAGGGCGAAATCTACAACGCCGTGGTCGTTCGCACGGCCAAGGGCGTGCGTCGCCAGGATGGCTCGCTGATCAAGTTCGACGGCAATGCCGCTGTCCTCTTGAATACCAAGCTCGAGCCGATCGGCACGCGTATTTTCGGGCCGGTGACGCGTGAACTGCGTAGCGAACGATTCATGAAGATCGTTTCGCTCGCGCCGGAAGTGCTGTAAGGAGTCGCGATGAACAAGATTCGCAAGGGTGACGAAGTCATCGTCATCACCGGCAAGGACAAGGGCAAGCGCGGCACCGTGCTGGCCGTTGCGGAAGACCGTGTGACCGTCGAGGGTATCAACCTCGTCAAGAAGCACGTGAAGCCGAACCCGATGAAGGGTACGACGGGCGGTGTGGAAGCCAAGTCGATGCCGCTGCACATTTCGAACGTCGCACTCGTCGACGCGAACGGCAAGGCATCGCGTGTTGGCATCAAGGTCGAAGACGGCAAGAAGGTTCGCTTCTTGAAGTCGACCGGCGCCACGCTCAACGCCTGATGCGGAGTTAAAAAATGGCTCGTCTGCAAGAGATTTATAAAGAAACGGTTGTGCCGCAACTCGTCGAAAAGTTCGGCTACAAGTCCATCATGGAAGTGCCGCGCATCACCAAGATCACCCTGAACATGGGCCTTGGCGAAGCCGTCGCTGACAAGAAGATCATCGAAAACGCCGTGGGCGACCTGACGAAGATCGCCGGCCAGAAGCCGGTTATCACGAAGGCGCGCAAGGCAATCGCAGGCTTCAAGATTCGTCAGGGCTACCCGATCGGCGCGATGGTGACGCTGCGCGGTCAAGCGATGTACGAATTCCTGGACCGCTTCGTGACGGTTGCGCTGCCCCGCGTGCGCGACTTCCGTGGCGTGTCGGGCCGTGCATTCGACGGTCGTGGCAACTACAACATCGGTGTGAAAGAGCAGATCATTTTCCCCGAAATCGACTACGACAAGATCGACGCGCTGCGTGGGCTGAACATCAGCATCACGACCACCGCGAAGACTGACGACGAAGCAAAGGCGCTGCTCGCCGGCTTCAAGTTCCCGTTCAGAAACTGAGGTTACCGTGGCTAAACTGGCACTGATCGAACGTGAAAAGAAGCGCGCACGCCTGGCCGCGAAGTACGCTCCGAAGCGTGCTGAACTGAAGGCTGTGATCGAAGACTCGAGCAAGTCGGACGAAGAGCGTTACTTCGCTCGCCTCGCGCTGCAACAACTGCCGCGTAACTCGAACCCGACTCGCAAGCGTAACCGCTGCGCAATCACGGGTCGCCCGCGTGGCACGTTCCGCAAGTTCGGACTTGCGCGTAACAAGATCCGCGAAATCGCATTCCGCGGCGAAATCCCTGGCCTCACCAAGGCGAGCTGGTAATAGGAGAAACATAAATGAGCATGAGTGATCCTATCGCCGATATGCTGACTCGCATCCGCAATGCGCAGATGGTCGAGAAGGTTTCGGTGACTATGCCCTCGTCGAAAGTCAAGGTTGCGATTGCGCAGGTTTTGAAGGACGAAGGTTATATCGACGACTTCGCAGTGAAGGCTGAAGGTGCGAAGACGGAATTGAATATCGCGTTGAAGTACTACGCAGGCCGTCCGGTGATCGAGCGCCTCGAGCGCGTGTCGAAGCCCGGTCTGCGCGTGTACCGCGGTCGCAACGACATCCCGCAGGTCATGAACGGCCTGGGCGTTGCCATCGTGTCGACGCCGAAGGGTGTGATGACCGACCGCAAGGCGCGCCAGAACGGCGTCGGCGGCGAAGTCATCTGCTACGTCGCTTAACGCCGAAGGGAGAAGAAACATGTCTCGAGTAGGTAAAAGCCCGATCGCGCTGCCGCAAGGCGCGGAAGTGGCCGTCAAGGGCGACGTCATCACCGTCAAGGGGCCGCTCGGCACGATCTCGCAAGCGGGCAACCCGCTGGTGACCGTGGCGAACGACAACGGTACGCTGAACTTCGCGCCGGCCAACGAAAGCCGTGAAGCGAATGCGATGTCCGGCACGATGCGCGCCCTGGTGGCGAACATGGTGCACGGCGTCACTAAGGGTTTCGAGCGCAAGCTGACGCTGGTTGGCGTCGGTTATCGTGCGCAAGCGCAAGGCGACAAGCTGAACCTGTCGCTGGGTTTCTCGCACCCCGTGGTGCACCAGATGCCGGAAGGCATCAAGGCTGAAACCCCGTCGCAGACCGAAATCGTGATCAAGGGGATCGACAAGCAGAAAGTCGGACAAGTCGCGGCGGAAGTGCGCGGCTATCGTCCGCCGGAGCCCTACAAGGGCAAGGGCGTGCGCTATTCCGACGAGGTCGTGATCCTCAAAGAAACGAAGAAGAAGTAAGGGTGCGCAATCATGGATAAGACTCAATCTCGCCTGCGCCGCGCTCGTCAGACGCGTATCAAGATCGCTGAGCTGCAGGTCGCGCGTCTCGCCGTGCATCGCACGAATACGCACATCTACGCGCAAGTGTTCTCGGCGTGCGGCACCAAGGTGCTCGCAAGCGCCTCGACGCTCGAAGCCGAAGTGCGCGCAGAGCTGGCCGACAAGTCGGGCAAGGGCGGCAACATCAACGCTGCAACCCTGATCGGCAAGCGTATTGCCGAAAAGGCCAAGGCTGCCGGCATCGAATCCGTCGCCTTTGACCGCTCGGGTTTCCGCTACCACGGCCGCGTGAAGGCGCTGGCTGATGCGGCGCGCGAAGCCGGGCTCAAGTTCTAAGGGAAGAATTCGTCATGGCAAAGATGCAAGCGAAAGTTCAGGCTGACGAACGCGACGACGGCCTGCGCGAAAAGATGATTTCGGTCAACCGCGTGACCAAGGTCGTGAAGGGTGGCCGTATTCTCGGCTTCGCCGCACTGACCGTGGTTGGCGACGGCGATGGCCGCGTCGGCATGGGCAAGGGCAAGGCGAAGGAAGTTCCGGTTGCCGTTCAAAAGGCAATGGAACAAGCCCGCCGCAATATGTTCAAGGTGCCCCTGAAGAATGGCACGTTGCAACACGAAGTTCACGGCAAGCACGGCGCTTCGGCGGTCCTCCTCGCTCCGGCGAAGGACGGTACCGGCGTGATCGCTGGCGGTCCGATGCGCGCAGTGTTCGACGTGATGGGCGTGCAAAACGTTGTGGCCAAGAGCCACGGTTCGACGAACCCGTACAACCTCGTCCGTGCGACGCTGGATGGCCTGCGCAAGCAGTCGACTCCGGCCGACATCGCGGCGAAGCGTGGTAAGTCCGTCGAAGACATTCTGGGCTAAGGTGGGCACCATGTCTGAAAAAACTGTCAAGGTTCAGCTCGTCAAGAGCCTGATCGGGACCCGCGAATCGCACCGCGCAACGGTGCGTGGCCTCGGCCTGCGTCGCCTGAACTCGGTCTCCGAGCTGCAGGACACGCCGGCAGTGCGCGGGATGATCAACAAGGTCTCGTACCTCGTTAAGGTCATCGCCTAAGCGGCCGACCACGGATCCAAGGAGTTGAACATGGAATTGAATAACCTGAAGCCGGCGGAAGGCGCGAAGCACGCTAAGCGTCGCGTCGGTCGCGGGATCGGTTCGGGCCTCGGCAAGACCGCGGGCCGCGGCCACAAGGGTCAGAAATCGCGTTCGGGCGGCTTTCACAAGGTCGGCTTCGAAGGCGGTCAGATGCCTCTGCAGCGTCGTCTGCCGAAGCGCGGCTTTACCTCGCTGACGAAGGAATTCGTCGGTGAAGTGCGCCTCTCGGATCTCGAGAAGCTGCCGGTCGACGAAATCGATCTCTTGGCGCTGAAGCAAGCGGGTCTGGTCGGCGAGCTCATCAAGAGCGCGAAGATCATCAAGACCGGCGAGATCAGCCGCAAGGTCACGGTGAAGGGCCTGACGGCAACGAAGGGCGCCCGTGAGGCAATCGAAGCCGCTGGCGGCTCGTTCGCCGAGTAACGCGCTTTCGCCGTTACTAGCACTAGCATCGGAGAAGGTTCTTGGCTAACAGCCCGAGTCTCGCAAAACCCGGTCGAAGCGCGGCGAAATTCGGCGATCTGCGTCGGCGTGCAGTGTTCCTGCTGCTGGCGCTGATCGTCTACCGCATTGGTGCGCACATTCCGGTTCCCGGCATCGATCCGGATCAACTGGCCAAGCTGTTCCAGAGCCAGTCGGGCGGCATCCTTGGCATGTTCAACATGTTCTCGGGTGGCGCGCTGTCGCGATTCACGATCTTTGCGCTGGGCATCATGCCCTACATTTCGGCGTCGATCATCATGCAGTTGCTGTCGATCGTGTCGCCGCAGATGGAGGCGTTGAAGAAGGAAGGGCAGGCGGGGCAGCGGAAGATCACGCAGTACACGCGTATCTTCACCGTGGTGCTCGCGACCTTCCAGGCGTTTGGTATCGCGGTGGCGCTGGAGAATCAGCCCGCTTTGGTGCTGGACCCCGGCATGGTGTTCCGGCTGACGACGGTCGTCACGCTGGTGACGGGCACGATGTTTCTGATGTGGCTGGGTGAGCAGATCACGGAGCGCGGTCTCGGCAACGGCATCTCGATCATCATCTTCGGTGGTATCGCGGCGGGTTTCCCGAACGCGATCGGCGGTCTGTTCGAGTTGGTCCGCACCGGTTCGATGAGCATCATCTCGGCGATCATCATCGTCGTGCTGATCGCGGCGGTCACGTATCTGGTCGTGTTCATCGAACGCGGTCAGCGCAAGATCCTCGTGAACTACGCGAAGCGCCAGGTCGGTAACAAGATTTACGGCGGACAGTCGTCCCATCTGCCGCTGAAGCTCAACATGTCGGGTGTGATTCCGCCGATCTTCGCGTCGTCGATCATCCTCTTCCCGGCAACCATCCTGAACTGGTTCAGTTCGGGTACGCGCACCAACTGGTTCGCGAACACGCTGCACGGCGTGGCCGAGGCGCTTAAGCCCGGTCAACCGGTGTACGTGCTGCTGTATGCGTTGGCGATCGTTTTCTTCTGCTTCTTTTACACCGCACTGGTGTTCAACAGCCGGGAAACCGCCGACAACTTGAAGAAGAGCGGTGCATTCGTTCCGGGTATCCGTCCGGGCGATCAGACTGCACGGTATATCGACCGCATCCTCACGCGTTTGACGCTGGCCGGTGCGATCTACATTGTGTTCGTGTGCCTGTTGCCTGAGTTCTTGGTGTTGCGCTGGAACGTGCCGTTTTATTTTGGTGGAACGTCGCTGCTGATCATTGTCGTCGTCACGATGGACTTCATGGCTCAGGTGCAGTCGTACGTTATGTCGCAACAATATGAATCGCTGCTCAAGAAGGCAAACTTCAAGGGCGGCAATGTCCCGATGCGTTAATTAAGGACTATGGCCAAAGACGATGTAATCCAGATGCAGGGCGAGGTGATCGAAAACCTGCCCAACGCTACTTTCCGGGTGAAATTGGAAAATGGCCATGTCGTCCTGGGACACATTTCTGGAAAGATGCGGATGCACTACATCCGCATCCTGCCGGGCGACAAGGTTACGGTTGAATTGACGCCTTACGATCTGTCTCGTGCACGGATCGTGTTCCGGGCGAAGTGATTTGAAAAAAGGGTAATATCATGAAAGTGATGGCATCGGTTAAGCGCATTTGCCGCAATTGCAAGATCATCAAGCGCAAGGGCGTTGTGCGCGTGATTTGCAGCTCTGATCCGCGCCACAAACAGCGTCAAGGCTGAACGCCGCGCTTTTGCTTGCGCTTTTTGTTTGAGGAAAAACAATGGCTCGTATCGCAGGGGTTAACATCCCGAATCACCAGCATACCGAGATCGGCCTGACGGCAATCTTCGGCATCGGTCGCACGCGCGCTCGCGGCATTTGCACCGCAGCTGGTGTGGAATTTTCGAAGAAGGTCAAGGACCTCACTGACGCAGACCTCGAAAAGCTGCGTGACGAAGTGGGCAAGTTCATCGTCGAAGGCGACCTGCGCCGTGAAGTGACGATGAACATCAAGCGCCTGATGGACTTGGGTTGCTACCGCGGCATGCGTCACCGCAAGGGCCTGCCCCTGCGTGGCCAGCGCACCCGCACGAATGCCCGTACGCGCAAGGGTCCGCGTCGTGCAGCGCAATCGCTGAAGAAGTAAGCGGAACTGACAGTTACAGGAAAACGTAATGGCTAAGGCTTCGAACAACTCCGCGGCGCAACGCGTTCGCAAGAAGGTTAAGAAGAACGTCGCCGAGGGCGTGGTTCACGTTCACGCGTCGTTCAACAACACCATCATCACGATCACCGATCGTCAAGGTAACGCTCTCGCGTGGGCGACGTCGGGCGGTCAGGGTTTCAAGGGCTCGCGTAAGTCGACGCCGTTTGCAGCTCAGGTCGCAGCCGAATCGGCTGGCCGCGTGGCGATGGAATACGGCGTGAAGAACCTCGAAGTGCGGATCAAGGGCCCCGGTCCTGGCCGTGAATCGGCGGTGCGCGCGCTGCATGGTCTTGGCATCAAGATCACCGCGATCTCCGACGTGACGCCGGTCCCGCACAACGGTTGCCGTCCGCCGAAGCGCCGTCGCATCTAACGCGATGACGCAAACGCATGCTCCTGCTGATGCGAAAGTATCGGCGGGATTCGTGCGTCGTGAATTGACTAAGCCCACCGTTCGGCCCAAAGGGTTCGGACTAGCGCGGACGAAAGTTCGCGTGATTAATTTTTAAGGATTCAACGTGGCACGCTATACCGGTCCCAAAGCCAAGCTGTCCCGCCGTGAAGGCACCGATCTGTTCCTGAAGAGCGCGCGTCGCTCGCTCGCCGACAAGTGCAAGCTCGACAGCAAGCCCGGCCAGCACGGCCGCACCTCGGGCGCGCGTACGTCCGACTACGGCACCCAGTTGCGCGAAAAGCAGAAAGTGAAGCGTATCTACGGCGTTCTCGAGCGTCAGTTCCGCCGCTACTTCGCTGAAGCCGACCGCCGCAAGGGCCCGACGGGCGAAAACCTGCTGCAACTGCTCGAGTCGCGTCTCGACAACGTCGTGTATCGCATGGGCTTCGGCTCGACCCGCGCTGAAGCGCGTCAGCTCGTGAGCCACAAGTCGATCATGGTGAATGGCCAGGTCGCCAACATCCCGTCGCTGCAAGTGAAGGCTGGCGATGTCGTCTCCGTGCGCGAACAGTCGCGCAAGCAGGCGCGTATCGTCGAAGCGCTGTCGCTGGCAGAGCAAGGCGGCATGCCGAGCTGGGTGTCGGTCGATGCGAAGAAGTTCGAAGGTACGTTCAAGTCGATGCCGGAGCGTAGCGATATCGCTGGCGACATCAACGAAAGCCTGATCGTCGAATTGTATTCGCGTTAATCGCGCGGCCTTCGCGCAGTAACCGGATCTGCAGCCGGGGAGCCTGATTGCTCGTGGCAAAGGGGCATCCCCGGCTGTGTATTTTCAGGTTGTTACCGGTCAGCCTTATCGGTGTAACGAGCCGAGGGTATTGAAAAGGAAAACCTATGCAAACCAGTTTGTTGAAGCCCAAGATCATTGCAGTTGAATCGCTTGGCGAAAGCCACGCGAAAGTGGTTATGGAGCCGTTCGAACGCGGCTATGGCCACACCTTGGGTAACGCGCTTCGGCGCGTGCTGCTGTCGTCGATGGTGGGCTACGCGCCGACCGAAGTGACGATCGCAGGCGTCGTGCACGAATACTCGACGCTCGATGGTGTGCAAGAGGATGTGGTCAACCTGCTGTTGAACCTGAAGGGCGTCGTCTTCAAGCTGCACAACCGCGACGAAGTTACGGTCACGCTGCGCAAGGAAGGCGAAGGCGTGGTCACTGCCGGCGATATCGAACTCGCGCACGACTGCGAGGTCATCAATCCGGAACACGTGATCGCTCATCTGTCGAAGGGCGGCAAGCTCGACGTTCAGATCAAGATCGAAAAGGGCCGCGGCTATGTGCCGGGCAACGTGCGTCGCTACGGCGAAGATTCGGCGAAGATTATCGGCCGCATCGTGCTGGACGCGTCGTTCTCGCCGGTGCGTCGCGTCAGCTACGCCGTGGAAAGCGCGCGTGTCGAACAGCGTACCGACCTCGACAAGCTCGTGATGAACATCGAAACCAACGGTGTCATTTCGCCGGAAGAAGCGATCCGTCAATCGGCGCGCATTCTGGTGGATCAGTTGTCGGTGTTCGCAGCCCTGGAAGGCACGGAAGCGGCAGCGGAAGCGCCGTCGCGTGCACCGCAGATCGATCCGATCCTGCTGCGTCCGGTGGACGACCTCGAACTCACGGTTCGCTCCGCGAACTGCCTGAAGGCCGAGAACATCTACTACATCGGCGATCTGATCCAGCGCACGGAAAACGAGCTGCTGAAGACGCCGAACCTGGGCCGCAAGTCGCTGAACGAGATCAAGGAAGTGCTGGCTTCGCGTGGCCTGACGCTCGGCATGAAGCTCGAAAACTGGCCGCCGGCCGGATTGGACAAGTAAAGTCTGCAAGTCATCGCGGACGTCGCGCTGTAACTGGCAAAGACGCGGATTTTGCTTTAAAATCCGCGTCTTGCTTTTTTCTTCGACCGGCCCGTGCGCCTTTCCGTGAAAACGGAGCGCAATAGAAGAGCTGGATCAAAACTCGTTAAAGGAACTGAAAATGCGTCACAAGCATGGTCTGCGGAAACTGAACCGCACGAGCAGCCACCGTCTGGCAATGCTCCGTAACATGTCGAACTCGCTGATCGAGCACGAAGTCATCAAGACGACGCTGCCGAAGGCCAAGGAACTGCGCAAGGTCGTCGAGCCGCTGATCACGCTCGGCAAGAAGCCGTCGCTGGCAAATCGCCGTCTCGCGTTCAACCGCCTGCGCGATCGTGATTCCGTCGCGAAGCTGTTCGACGTGCTCGGCCCGCGCTACGCGAACCGTCCGGGTGGCTACCTGAGCATCCTGAAGTTCGGTTTCCGCGTCGGCGACAACGCCCCGATGGCGCTGGTCCAGCTGATGGATCGCCCGGAAGTCGAAGAAACCGAAGAAGTTCAGGAAGCTGAATAAGTTTCGGTAGCAGTCAGCAAAAAGGCCAAGCTCAGCTTGGCCTTTTTGTTTTCGGCGGTACCTTTCCGTGGGCTGGTTCGGTAGTGAGGCGGCGCAGTCGGCGAATGCTACGATATTGGTCGTTACCTGCTTTTCTGGAGCCGCGAGTGAACGTTCCCGTCGTCCTGATGCTGACCACGTTGCCCGATGCCGAATCGGCGAACGCGCTCGCTCAGGGCATTCTCGAAGCGCGTCTCGCCGCGTGCGTCACCAAGCTCGGCGCGGTCGAATCGCACTATCACTGGAAGGGCGCGGTGGAGTCGTCGCAGGAAGTGCAGATGCTGATCAAAACGAGCGTCGCGCGGGCAGATGAGCTTCAGCGATTCGTCGCGCAGCGGCATCCGTACGAAACGCCCGAGATCCTTGTCTGGCAGGCGGACGCTTCGCCGGCTTACGGCCAGTGGGTCAATGCAGAAACGCAGCGTTCTATTCATGTTTGAGCTTTTCCGACTCTTCGGGCGTCGCGCGTGGGGCGCCTTGCTGCTGCTGGCCGTGTGCTGCGGTGTGATCGGCGCGGCGCGCGCTGCCGACGATTTCCTCGACCCGGCTGTCGCGTTCCGATTCAGCGCCTCCGAACAGCCGGGCGAAGTCGACGTGCGATACAAGATCGCCGACGGCTACTACATGTACCGCGAGCGGTTCGCTTTCGCGGTCAAGAACGGCGAGGCGACTATCGGCGCTGCTCAATTGCCGGCGGGCAAAGTCCACTTCGACCAGACGTTTAACAAGGACGTCGAGACGTATCGCGGCGAGTTGCTGATCCGCATTCCCGTCGCGCAGGCGAAGGGCCCCTTCGAACTGGCCGTGACATCGCAAGGTTGCGCCGATCAGGGCATCTGTTACCCGCCGATGGAGCGCACGTATCGCGTGAAAGGCGCCGCGTTGCAGCCTGCGGGCGCTTCGACGTCGAGCAAACCGGCGACGGATGCATCGCAATCCTTCTTCGAGCGCGCAACGAGCGCCGACTACGCGCAGTCCATGCTCGAAGGCGGCGGGTTCTTCGCCGTCGTCGGTCTGTACTTTCTGGCGGGTATGGTGCTGAGTCTGCTGCCGTGCTCGTACCCGATGATCCCGATTCTCTCCGCCATTATTGTCGGCGAGGGCGCGCGCGTGACGCGGGCGCGCGGCTTTGCGCTTTCCGTTTCTTATGTCGTCGGCATGGCGCTCGTGTACACCGCGCTCGGCGTGGCGGCGGCGCTAATCGGGCAAAGTCTCGGCGCGTGGCTCCAGAACCCGTGGGTGCTCGGCGCGTTCGGCGTCTTGCTTACCGTCTTCGCTGTCACGCTGATCTCGGGCGTCGATATCGCGCTGCCGGAGCGGTGGCAGAGCAGCGTGAACGAGGCATCGCAGAAGCGCAGCGGCGGCAAGTTCGCCGCGGTCGCCGTGATGGGCGCGTTGTCCGCGCTGGTCGTCGGCGCGTGCATGACGGCCCCGCTTTTCGCCGTGCTGGCGTTCATCGCGCATACGGGCAACGCACTGCTCGGCGGTGCGGCGCTGTTCGCGATGGGCATCGGTCTCGGTATGCCGCTGCTGGTTATCGGGCTCGGCGCCGGCTCAATTCTGCCGCGAGCGGGCGCATGGATGGACGGCGTGAAGGTTTTCTTCGGCGTCATGCTGCTGGCGGCGGCGTTGTGGATCGTGTGGCCGGTGATCGGCGGCGTCGCGCGTATGTTGCTCGGCGCGCTGTGGCTCTTGATTGCGGCCGCGTCGCTCGGCGTCTTCGGCGCGGTCACGGCTGGGCCGGCAACGGTGTGGAAGCGCCTCGGGCGCGGGCTCGGCGCGGTTTGCGTGATTTGGGCGGCCGCGCTTATCGTCGGTCTCGCGGCGGGATCGACCGATCCGTTGCAGCCGCTCGCCGTTCTGACATCGCGCGCCGATCCGTCCGCGACTGCCGCCGCGCGGAATCAATCGCCGACTTTCGCGCCAGTGCGATCGTCGACGGAACTGGACTCAGCCGTCAAAGCCGCCGCCCGCCCGGCGATGCTGGACTTCTACGCGGACTGGTGCGTCTCCTGCAAGGAAATGGAGAACCTGACCTTCTCCGATGCCCGCGTTCAGGCGCGACTCGCCCAACTGAACCTGCTGCGCGCCGACGTCACCGCGAACAATGCGGACGATCAGGCGCTGCTGAAGCGTTTCAAGCTGTTCGGGCCACCGGGCATCATTTTCTTCGACGCTCAGGGCAACGAGGTTTTGCGCGTCGTCGGCTATGAGTCGGCGGACACGTTCCTGAAGCGCCTCGACAAGCTCGGGCCTTCGAACGGCTAAAAGAAAAGGGCGATGCCCCAAGGCATCGCCCTTTGATCTTCCAAAGCGCAGTTTTACTTCGACGCGCGCAAAATCCGCGCAGCGTCCAGCGCAAAGTACGTCAGCACGCCGTCCGCGCCCGCGCGCTTGAACGCGAGCAGCGATTCCATCATTGCCTTGTCGTGATCGAGCCAGCCGTTCTGCGTCGCGGCCTTGATCATCGCGTACTCGCCGCTGACCTGATACGCATACGTCGGAAAGCGGAACTCGTCCTTCACGCGCCAGACGATATCGAGATACGGCATGCCGGGCTTGACCATCACCATGTCCGCGCCTTCCTCGATATCCATGCGCACTTCGCGCATGGCTTCGTCCGAGTTCGACGGGTCCATCTGATACGTCATCTTGTTACCCTTGCCGAGATTGCCGGCGGAGCCGACCGCGTCGCGGAACGGGCCGTAGAACGCCGACGCGTACTTCGCGGCATACGCCATGATGCGCGTGTGGATGTGGCCGTCGCTTTCCAGCATTTCGCGGATCGCGCCGATACGCCCGTCCATCATGTCCGACGGCGCGACGATATCCACGCCCGCTTCCGCCTGCGTGCGCGCCTGATCAACGAGGATTTCGCTGGTTTCGTCGTTCTTGACGTAGCCTTCTTCGTCGAGCACGCCGTCCTGGCCGTGGCTCGTATACGGGTCGAGCGCGACGTCGGTCAGCACGCCGAGCATCGGAAAGTTCTTCTTCAGTTCGCGCACCGCGCGCGGAATCAGACCATCGGGATTCGTCGCCTCGCGGCCGTCGGGCGTCTTGAGCGACGGCTCGATCGCCGGGAAAAGCGAAATCACCGGCACGCCCAACTCGACGCATTGCTCGGCGACCTTCATCAGCAGATCGACGGACGTGCGCTCGACGCCCGGCATCGACGGCACCGCCTGACGCACATTCGCGCCTTCGACGATGAACACCGGATAAATGAGGTCGTTGGTGGTGAGAATGTTCTCGCGCATCAGACGGCGCGAGAAGTCATCGCGGCGCATGCGGCGCGGGCGATGATGCGGATAAAAACTCATGACTCGACTCGGATTGACGTGCTTCAGGAGGAGATCCAAAACGTGCGCTGTGTGCCGCAAAGCCATGCTGGACAAGCCGGCGAGCGTTTCGGAGGCGATTTGAGACAATGGTATATCATAGCCAGCGAGCAAGGCGCTCGCGCCGCGCTCCCCGCTTCTCCTCCCTGAGCGGGTGCCTGTCGTTATTCGATAAGGCTGTTCACCCGCCGTCATGCGGCGGGTTTTTTTATCCCGCTCGCAACTCTGCTGCCACTACGAGATCACTCGGCCGCGTCTTCGGATGCCGCTTCGGCGGGCAAAAGCCAGCTTTCGATCAATTCGTGCGCTTCGTCGAGGCCCGTGCGCTTGAGGGCGGAAAACAACTGCACGCTCAACTCCCCGCGATAACCGGCGGCCTTGTATTCGCCGAACGACTTCTGCGTCGCGCGCAGGGCGTTGGTCATCTCTTGTCGCGTCAATTTGTCGCACTTTGTGAGGAGCGCGTGGATCGGCTTGCCGGTCGGCGCGAACCAGTCGACCATGATGCGGTCGAGTTCCGTCAGCGGACGGCGCGAATCCATCATCAGAATCATGCCGCGTAGTTGCGCGCGGCTCTGAAGGTAGGTCGAGAGCAACTGCTGCCAGTGCGCCTTCGCCGCGCCGGGCACTTCGGCGTAGCCGTAGCCCGGCAAGTCGACGAGATGCCCGACCGGCGCGGCTTCCGGCCCCACTGAGAAGTAGTTGATGTGCTGCGTGCGTCCCGGCGTCTTACTCGCGAACGCGAGCCGTTTCTGATTGCAGAGCACGTTGATCGCCGTCGACTTTCCGGCGTTCGAGCGACCCGCGAATGCGATTTCCGGCTGCGGCGTCGGCGGAAGATCGCGCAGGTGATTGACCGTGGTGAAGAAGCGGGCTTGATGGAGCAGAAATGGCATTGGCGGGCGGGACGAAAGCGCGCGAAAGAGCGCGAGAGAGAGGCGTCGACTCGAAGCCTAGAGAACCCCGGCGATACTGGGCATGCCCCGACTGGCGTCTTTGCGTGTAGCGGGTTATTGTACAATACGACGGATTTTTAAAGACCCGCATGGGCGCAAGACCCAGGCTGCAGGCGTCACCCATAAAGGAGCGAGACAGTTTCAGGGCATCTTTTGAGCCCTTTCGTTCGGGTACTTGCGGCCATATTCGGCTGCCGTCGTTTTTTGCAGAACCTAACATTCTCACAAGACGAAAAACAGGGTACGCGAATGAACCGACTGTACAGGTCTCTGGTGGTGCTTCAGGCAGCGGCGGCTCTCGGTGGATTGGCGGTATCGGTTTCAGTGAATGCGGCGGAGGCGGCCCCGCCGGCCAAGCCGGATGCGGCAAGAGGTCAGGCCATCGCGACCCAGGTTTGCGCGGCGTGTCACGCGGCGGACGGCAACAGCGCCGGCGCCGCGTTTCCCAAGCTCGCGGGGCAGCACGCCGACTACATCGTCAAGCAGTTGAAGGATTACAAGACGCAGCCGGGCGCAAAGGCGCCGGCGCGCAACAATCCGATCATGACGGGCATTGCCGGGGCGCTGTCGGATCAGGACATGGTGAACGTGGCGGCGTACTTCGCGTCTCAGCAAACCAAGCCGAACTACGCTCGCGACAAGACCGACGTCGCGCTCGGCCAGAAGATCTATCGCGGCGGGATTGCGGACAAAGGCGTGCCGGCGTGCGCCGCGTGCCACGGCGCGACGGGCATGGGCATTCCGGTGCAGTATCCGCGGCTGTCGTGGCAGTGGGGCGATTACACGGT
The DNA here is from genome assembly GCF_902833455.1 of Caballeronia sp. BCC1704. Taxonomy (NCBI): domain Bacteria; kingdom Pseudomonadati; phylum Pseudomonadota; class Betaproteobacteria; order Burkholderiales; family Burkholderiaceae; genus Caballeronia; species Caballeronia sp. BCC1704. The sequence continues at coordinate 40,992 of NZ_CADFFT010000007.1, forward strand.
AGCGCAGCTCAATGCCTTCGCCCAGGGCACGCGCAACAACAGCGAACCGATGCACGCCATCGCCTCGCGCCTGAACGAAGCGGAAATGAAAGCGGTAGCGGATTACGTCGCCGGATTGCATTAAACGCAGCACGAGAGCGTCCAGCGGTCCCCGGCGAAGAGCAAAAACGCGGGGAATCGCCCATACTACGCACGAAGCCGGCCCACAGAGGCAGGCGCGAAAACAAGAAAAAGGGTGGGACGTCGGTCGGTCAGACCGCTTACGTCTCCACCCTTTTTTGCTGTCAGCCGGAGTTTGAATGAGCATCACCACATCGGGATTGCAGTCGAAATCGAGCCGTCGCGCCATCAAGCATTTCGTCGAGCTCGTGAGTTCGATGCGCTTTGCCATCGCCTTGCTGGTCGTGCTGGCGATCGCCAGCATCATCGGCACGGTGCTGACGCAGGAAGACCCGTACCCCAACTACGTCAACCAGTTCGGCCCGTTCTGGGCGGACATCTTCCGCGGCCTGAGCCTCTACAACGTGTACAGCGCGTGGTGGTTCATGCTGATTCTCGTGTTCCTCGTGATTTCGGTGTCGCTGTGCGTCGTGCGCAATGGCCCGAAGATGATCGGGGATATCAAAAACTGGAAGGATCGCGTGCATGAAGGCAGCTTGCGCGCGTTCCATCACAAGGGTGAGTTCGTGGTTGCTGCGGATCGCGCGCAGACCGCCGCAGCGCTCGAACGCCTCAGCGCGAAGATGGGCTATCGCTTCGTCCGGCGCGAGACCGACACCGGCGCGACGCTGATCGCCGGCAAGCGCGGCGCGCTCACGAAGCTCGGCTATATCTCGGCGCACCTCGCGATCGTCGTGATCTGCATCGGCGGCCTGCTGGACAGCAATCTGCCGATCAAGCTGCAAATGTGGCTCTTCAACAAGACACCGGTCGCCACGAACGCGGTCATCAACGACATTCCCGCCGAGCATCGCCTTTCCACGTCGAATCCGACATTTCGTGGCTACGCGTGGGTTCCGGAAGGGCAGTACGTCGGCACGGCCATTCTGAATCAGCAGGACGGGTCCATCATTCAGGACCTGCCGTTCTCCATTCAGCTCGACAAGTTCATCGTCGATTACTACTCGACCGGCATGCCGAAGCTCTTCGCGAGCGATATCGTCGTGATCGATCACAAGACCGGCAAGCGCATTCCGGCGCGCGTCGAAGTGAACAAGCCGTTCACGTATGACGGCGTGTCGATTTACCAATCGAGCTTTCAGGACGGCGGCTCGAAACTCGAAATGACCGCCTGGCCGATGACGGGCGGCAGCGCGAAGACCTCGCCCTTCAACGGGACGATCGGCGGCACCGCGCCGGTTGCATCGCAGTTCGCGGGCGCGCAGGGCGAAACGGTCGAATTCACGGATTTCCGCGCGATCAACGTCGAGAACATGACGGACGGCAGCGGCGCGCCGGACGCGCGCGGCGTCGGCAAGAAGGAAACGCTGCGCGACGCGTTCGACGAGCGCCTCGGTTCCGGCGCGAAGACATCGCGGCCGACGGATCTGCGCAATATCGGCCCGTCAGTGCAGTACAAGGTGCGTGGCACGGACGGCCAGGCGCGCGAATACAGCAACTACATGCTGCCGGTAGATGTCGGCGGTCAGCGAATGTTCCTCGCCGGCATGCGCGTGAGCCCGAACGATCCGTTCCGCTATCTGCGCATTCCCGCCGACGAGCAAGGCTCCGTCAAGCAGTGGATGAACTTGCGCGCCGCGCTGCAAACGCCCGCGACCCGCGCCGCGGCGGCTCACCGATTCGCGATGCGCTCGGTGCCGCAGGAGAACGCCGAGTTGCAGAAGCATCTGGAAGAAAGCGCGCTGCGCGTGCTGAACCTGTTCGCCGGCGCGGACGCAAACGGCGCGACGAGCGCGAATGGTCAGATGAACGGCGGTTTCCAGAGCATCGCCGCATTTATCGACAAATCCGTGCCGAAGGGCGAACAAGAAAAGGCCGCGGGCCTGCTGATGCGCATGCTGGAAGGCGCGATGTGGGACGTCTGGCAAATGTCGCGCGAGCAGAACGGCGAGCCCGACGCGAAGATCGACGACAAGAGCACGGCGTTCGTTCAGGCGTCCATCAACGCGCTTTCTGACAGCTTTCTGTACGGTTCTCCCGTCTTCCTGCAATTGGATTCGTTCAAGCAGGTGCAAGCTTCGGTATTCCAGTTGACGCGCGCGCCGGGTAAAAAAGTGGTGTATCTTGGCAGCCTTCTGCTGGTCGTCGGCATCTTCTCGATGTTCTATGTTCGTGAACGCCGGCTCTGGTTCTGGCTCAAAGATTCAGGACAGGGCGGCGCAAGCGTGCTGATGGCCATGTCCACCGCGCGCCGGACGCTGGATTTCGAGAAGGAATTCGAGCGCACGCGGGCGTCGGTCGGCGCGGCGCTGGGCGCTTCGCCGATCGACCCGGCCGCGCCACCGACCGCTCAGAATGTGCCGGCGTCCGCCGCGCCGCAATCGCAATCCGAAGCCGCGAGCTCGGAAGTTTCATCACGGTAAGATCATGGACCTCACACAGACTTCCTCCCACGCCTCCGCCAAGACGGAACGTCCGGCATCGAGCCTTCCCGATGTCGCCGTGTTCGACGACCGTCCGTTCTTCCGCAGGCTCGGCGCGCTCGACTGGCTGTTCGCCATCGCGATGGTCGCGGGCGCGGGTTTCGCGCTCAACCGCTATCACGCGTACATGGATGTGTACGACACGGCGGTGCTGGTCGGCGCCGTGCCGACGTTCGTCGTGCTCGGCTGGCGCTGGAAGCCGGTGCGCTTGCTGATCGCGCTGATCGCGGTCATGTCGCTGCTGTCGATTCAGCTTTATCAGCACGATCTGGCACGTGCCGACACCAATTTCTTCCTCAAGTATTTCTTGTCGAGCCAGTCCGCGATTCTGTGGATGAGCGCGCTCTTCGTTCTCGCGACGCTCTTCTACTGGATCGGGCTTGTCACGCGGTCGCAGACGGGCGGCGCGATCGGCTCGCGCATGACGTGGGTCGCGGTGCTGATGGGCTTCACCGGCATGATGGTGCGCTGGTACGAGTCGTACATGATCGGCACCGACGTCGGCCACATTCCCATTTCGAATCTCTACGAAGTCTTCGTGCTGTTCTGCCTCATCACGTCGCTGTTCTACCTCTACTACGAGCAGCATTACGCAACGCGGCAAATGGGCGCGTTCGTGCTGCTCGTGATCAGCGCGGCCGTCGGCTTCCTGATGTGGTATTCGATTGCGCGCGACGCGCAGCAGATTCAGCCGCTCGTACCCGCGCTGCAAAGCTGGTGGATGAAGATTCACGTGCCGGCGAACTTCATCGGATACGGCAGCTTCGCGCTTTCCGCGATGGTGTCGGTCGCGTATCTCGCCAAGCAGCGCGGCGTGCTGGCGGACCGCCTGCCGTCGCTCGAAGTGCTCGACGACGTCATGTACAAGTCGATCGCGGTCGGCTTCGCGTTCTTCACCATCGCGACCATTCTCGGCGCGCTCTGGGCGGCGGAAGCGTGGGGCGGCTACTGGAGCTGGGACCCGAAGGAAACGTGGGCGCTGATCGTCTGGCTGAACTACGCGGCGTGGCTGCACATGCGGCTGATGAAGGGCCTGCGCGGCGCGGCGGCGGCGTGGTGGGCGCTCACGGGCCTGATCGTGACGACGTTCGCGTTCCTCGGCGTCAACATGTTCCTGTCGGGCTTGCACAGTTACGGCAAGCTGTGAGCCGGCCGGCATAGAAAAAGGAGAAACCGCCATGCGTCGCGCTGGCGGTTTTTTTTCGTTTTGGTGTGGAATACGGGCGCTGGTTCTGCTGTTTGCCTGTGTATCGCGAAAGCAAAGGAGTCGGCTCCATGTGGATCAAACGTAATGGCGCGCTTTATGGCGACGACATCCCCCGTCACGAGATCACGCCGCGCGACGTGTTCGAAAACCGCCGCCGCGCGCTGCGTTCGTTGGGCGCGCTAGCGGCAACGGGACTCGCGGGCGCGAGCGGTCTCGCCCACGCGACGCTGACTTCGCCCGATGCGAAGGGTCAGAAACTCGCCGCGAAGACCAATGCGAAGTTCGTCGCGCTTGACAAGCCGACGCCGCTCAAAGACGTCACCACGTACAACAACTTCTACGAGTTCGGGACCGACAAGGGCGATCCGGCCGAGCACGCGGGCACGCTGCGTCCGCGGCCGTGGAAAGTGTCGGTGGAAGGCGAGATCAAGAATCCGAAGGTCTACGACATCGACGAGATCCTGAAGCTCGCGCCGCTGGAAGAGCGCATCTACCGGCTGCGATGCGTCGAAGGCTGGTCGATGGTCATTCCGTGGATCGGCGTATCGCTGTCCGAACTGATCAAGCGCGCGGAGCCGACGGGCAACGCCAAGTACGTGCAGTTCATCACGCTCGCGGACCGTTCGCAGATGCCGGGGCTGTCGACGCCGATCCTCGACTGGCCGTATTCCGAGGGTCTGCGCATGGATGAAGCGATGAACCCGCTCACGCTCCTGACTGTCGGCCTGTACGGCGAAGTGTTGCCGAACCAGAACGGCGCGCCGGTGCGGATCGTGGTGCCGTGGAAGTACGGCTTCAAGAGCGCGAAGTCGCTGGTCAAGATCCGCTTCGTGGAAAAGCAGCCGCCGACGAGCTGGAACGCCTACGCGCCGAACGAATACGGCTTCTATTCGAACGTGAATCCGAACGTGGATCACCCGCGCTGGAGCCAGGCGACGGAGCGGCGCATCGGCGAGGACGGATTCTTCACGCCCAAACGCAAGACGCTGATGTTCAACGGCTACGGCGATCAGGTCGCGTCGCTGTATCAGGGCATGGACCTCAAGAAGAACTTCTGACCATGCCGACCGCAACCGATATCAAGACGGCGCAGCCGCGGGCGCGCGCACAGACGGGGCCGCGCTGGATCGTGCCCGCGAAGGTCGCGGTGTTTATTGCCGCGCTGTATCCGCTCGCGCGCCTCGTGCTGCTCGGCGTGACGGGCGTGCATGGCGGGCTGGGCGCGAACCCGATCGAGTTCATCACGCGGTCGACCGGGCTCTGGACGCTCGTGTTCCTGTGCATCACGCTCGCCATCACGCCCGCCCGACGCCTGACCGGCGTGACCGCGCTCGTGCGCTTTCGCCGCATGATCGGGCTCTTTGCGTTCTTTTACGCCGCGCTGCATTTCACGACGTACTTCTGGTTCGACAAGTGGTTCGACGTCGCGGAGATTCTGAAGGACATCGGCAAGCGGCCGTTCATCACGGTCGGATTCGCGGCGTTCGTGTTGCTGATTCCGCTCGCTATCACGTCGCCCAAAGCGATGGTGCGCAAGCTCGGCCGACGCTGGCAGACGCTGCATCGCGCGATCTATGTCATCGCCGCGCTCGCCATCCTGCATTTCTGGTGGATGAAGGCGGGCAAGCACGATCTGATACTGCCGAAGATCTACGGCGCGATCGTGATTGCGTTGCTCGGCTGGCGTCTGCTTGTATGGCTGAAGGCGAAAGCCGCGACGCGCGCATGAAAAAAGCGATGCCTCGGCATCGCTTTGTCGGTGTGAGTTCGAGCGAGCGTCAGTCCGGCAGGATCGACTCTCCGGCGAACAACTGCCGCACCTCTTCGCGTTGGCGCACGAGGCGGGCTCGCTCGCCGTCGACCATGACTTCGGCGGCGCGCGGGCGCGTGTTGTAGTTCGAACTCATCACGAAGCCGTACGCGCCGGCCGAGCAGATGGCGAGCAAGTCGCCCGGCTCGACAGCCAGATCGCGATCGCGCCCGAGCCAGTCGCCGCTTTCGCAGACGGGGCCGACCACGTCGTACTTGTGCGCGGGCGCGTCGCGCTTCACGACCGGCACGATGCGATGAAACGCCTCGTACATCGCGGGACGCGCGAGGTCGTTCATGGCGGCATCGACAATGGCGAAGCTCTTCTCCTCTCCCGGTTTCAGATACTCGACCCGCGTGAGCAGCACGCCCGCATTGCCGACGAGCGAGCGCCCCGGCTCGAAATACACTTCGCGCTGACCGTGGCCGCGCTTTTCGATATGCGCGAGCAGCGCGCGCACGAAATCGCCGATATCGGGCGGCGTCTCGTCGTCGTACGTGATGCCGAGACCGCCGCCGACGTCCACATGACGAATGGACATGCCGTCGGACTCGATCTGCTCGACGAGATCGAGCAACTTGTCGAGCGCGTCGAGATACGGGCTGATCTCGGTGATCTGCGAGCCGATATGGCAGTCGATGCCGACGACATCGAGATTGGGCATCGCGTGCGCCTCGCGATACGTCGCGCGCGCGTCGCTGAACGCCACGCCGAACTTGTTCGACTTGAGGCCCGTGGAAATGTACGGATGCGTCTTCGCGTCCACGTCCGGGTTCACGCGCAACGAAACCGGCGCGCGCTTGCCGAGCGACTTCGCGACTGCGTTGAGCGCGTGAAGCTCGGGAATCGACTCGACGTTGAAGCACTTGACGCCCGCTTCCAGCGCCTCGCGCATCTCCGCCGCCGACTTCCCGACGCCCGAAAACACCGTGTTTTCCGCCTTGCCGCCCGCTGCGAGCACGCGCGCGAGTTCGCCCGACGAGACGATGTCGAAGCCCGCGCCCATGCGCGCGAACACGTTGAGCACCGCGAGATTGCTGTTGGCCTTCACGGCGACATGCACGACCGCGCGGCGTCCGGCGCACGCATCGGCGTAAGCGCGATAGGCGCGCGTCAAGGCATCGCGGGAATAGACGTAAAGCGGCGTGCCGAACTGCTGCGCGAGCGACGCGGCGGAGACGCCTTCGGCGTGCAGCACGCCGTCGACATAATGGAATGCGGAATCACTCATGCGTGCTTGGAATGGAAGATGCGCGGTGCGCGAAGAGCTTGCCGGTTACTCGGCCGACGACGCGGCTTTCGGCGCCGCGGGCGTCGATTTGAGGTCCGTCTCGGGAGCGAGCGAAAGCGGTGCGCCCGACGTGTCGGGCACGTCGCCCGCCGCGTTCGCTCCGGTCTTGCCGGCGCGCGACGCGGTTTCGTCACCGGGAGTCACGTCGGAAGGCGGCGTATCCTGAAGGTTCTCAGGGCGCTGCGGCATGGGAGGCACGACGGGGAGATAAAGCGGACCGCGTTGCCCGCAACCGCCGAGCGTGAGCGTGGTCGCGGCACAAACGCTGACAGCCGCTACAATCGCGCTCATCCTGAAAACAGCTCGCATGACCGTCCCTGTACATAGAATCGATGGAGTTTAGCATGACAGACCAGGAATACCTGACCTTGGCGGAGGCCGTGCTGACGGCGATCGAGCGGTCCGTCGACGAGGCCGAAGCCGATATCGAATTCGAGCGGAGCGGCAACGTGTTGACGCTGGAATTCGAGAACCGGACGAAGGTGATCGTGAACCTTCAGCCGCCTAAACACGAAATCTGGCTCGCGGCGAAGGCGGGCGGATTCCACTACAAGTTCGTCGACGGCCAGTGGCGCGATACCCGCGACAACAGCGAGTTTTTCGCGGCGCTTTCGCAGCATTCCACCGCGCAGGCAGGCCAGCCGGTCAGCTTCAAAGCGTGACCGGCGCGGGGCGCGCAAGGCTCATTGCCCCTTGAACAGATTCATGATGTCCTGCTTTTCCTGCTCGCCGACATCCGGCGCGGGCGCGGTCACGCCCGACACACCGCCTTCCTGCGGCGGCGCCTGACTGACGCCGATGGTCGCGATGAAGCCGTGGCCCGGCGTCATGTCGTCGTAGTACAGCTCGCCGCCGAGCGATTTCACGTCGGGCGGCATTAACGGCTTGTACTCGGGCACGCCTTGCAGCGCGCGGCTCATGTAGTCCATCCAGACCGGCAGCGCGAGCCCGCCGCCGGTTTCCTTGTCGCCGAGGCTGCGCGGATTGTCGTAGCCCACCCACGCGATCGCCACGAGCGAACGCTGGTAGCCGGCGAACCACGCGTCGCGCGAATCGTTCGTCGTGCCGGTCTTACCGGCCAGATCGCTGCGCTTGAGCTGATTCGTCTTCGCGGCCGTGCCGTGCTGCGCGACGCTTTGCAGCAGGCTGTTCATCACATACGCGTTGCGCGGCGTGATGGCGAGCGGCGCGCTCTGCTGCGCGACGAGCGGTTGCGGATGCGACACGACCGCGCCGTAAGGATCGGTGATATCGGCAATCAGATACGGATTCACGCGATACCCGCCGTTCGCGAACACCGCGTAGCCGGCGGCCATTTGCAGCGGCGTGACGAGACCCGCGCCGAGCGCCATCGGCAGATAGGCGGGATGGCGGTCGGCGTCGAAGCCGAAGCGCGTGATGTACTGCTGTCCGTACTTCGTGCCGATGGTGTTCAGAATGCGGATCGACACCATGTTCTTCGACTTCTGTAGCGCGGTGCGCATGGTCATCGGGCCGTCGAAGCCGCCGCCGTAGTTCTTCGGCTCCCACGCCTGGCCGCCGGTTTCCGCGGCGCTGAAGAAGAGCGGTCCGTCGTTGATGATCGTCGCCGGCGACAAACCCTTCTCCAGCGATGCCGAGTAAATAAACGGCTTGAAGCTCGACCCCGGCTGACGCCATGCTTGCGTGACGTGATTGAACTTGTTCTTGTTGAAGTCGAACCCGCCGACGAGCGCGCGAATCGCGCCGTCCTGCGGCACCATCGAAATGAGCGCGCCTTCCACTTGCGGCAGTTGCGTGATGGTCCAGTCGCCGTCGTCGTTCTTTACGAGCCGTACGATGGCGCCCGGACGAATGCGCTGGTTCGGCTGCGCGCGCGGCGAAAGCGCGTTCGCGACGAAGCGCAGATTGCTGCCGCTCACGGTGGCCACGTTGCCGTCGATGAAGCTCGCCTTCACTTCCTTCGTGCTCGCCGCCGTCACCACGGCCGCGACGATCTCGCCGTTGTCCGGATGCTCGGCGAGCGCGTCGTCGATGGCCTGTTCGCGGTCGTCCGCGTTCGACGGCAAATCGATGAAACCCTCCGGCCCGCGATAGCCGTGACGCCGCTCGTAGTCCATCAAGCCTTTGCGCACGGCGTGATACGCGGCGTCCTGATCGGCGGAATCGATCGTCGTCACGACGTTGAGGCCGCGCGTGTACGCTTCCTCGCGATACTGCGCGTACATCATCTGGCGCACCATTTCCGCGACGTATTCGGCGTGGACGCTGAATTCGCGCCCCTGGCCTTTCACGACGAGCGGCTGCTTGGCCGCTTGTTCGTACTCGTCTTCGGTGATGAAGCCGAGTTCGCGCATGCGCTGAAGAATGTACTCCTGCCGCACCTTGGCGCGCTTCGGATTGACCACCGGGTTATACGCCGACGGCGCTTTCGGCAGACCGGCGAGCATGGCGGCTTCCGCGAGCGTGATGTCCTTCAGATCCTTACCGAAATAGACGCGCGCCGCGCTCGCGAAACCGTAGGCGCGCTGCCCGAGATAGATCTGATTCATATACACCTCGAGAATCTGATCTTTCGTCAGTGCCCGCTCGATCTTGTACGCGAGCAGCATTTCGTAAATCTTGCGCGTATAGGTCTTCTCGCTCGACAGGAAGAAGTTTCGCGCGACCTGCATGGTGATCGTGCTCGCGCCCTGCGACGCGTGGCCGTTCGTCAGCGCGACGCTGCCCGCGCGCAGAATGCCCGTCAGATCGACGCCGCCGTGGTCATAGAAACGCGCGTCTTCGATGGCGAGCACCGCCTTCTTCAGATGATCGGGCACGTCCCGAATGCGTACGACGCTGCGGCGTTCTTCGCCGAATTCGCCGATCAGCACGTGATCCGCCGTATAGATGCGCAGCGGCACCTTGGGACGATAGTCGGTGAGCGCTTCGAGCGACGGCAGGTTCGGCATCGCGACGACGAGCGCATAGCCCAGCACCAGTCCAGCACAGACGATCAGCGCGAAAACGCTGACGAGAAAACCGAGAAACAGCCGTGTGTACCAGGGGCGTGATGCCTTCTTGGGCCGTTCGGGCGGCGTGGCAGGCGGATTGGTCGGGGAAGAGGATTGCATAGCACCACCAAAAACAGTCCCGCGATTATAGCCGTCCGGGTTTCGGGTTTTTCCTAGGGACTCCAGACACCTGACCGATGCGTCGCGCTGGCTTTTCCACCTCCAACAATACCCGCGATAGTCCCGCAAAACATCCTGCCACCGCACGCGTTAGCCATTCGGCCGAATGTTCGCCGTGCGCCGCCGTCCCGACAATTCCTTCAATGCATGCGCACGAACGGTTCGGCGCGCGAGTAAGAGAAGGAGTGGTCATGAGAAACGAAAATGCCTTGCGCGGCACGATGCTGACGGTCACGCGCCGGTTCGCGGCGGGCATCGACGTGAGCGAGGACGCGGTGCGCATCGCCGTGTTGAGCCGGCGTCTGAAAAGGGACTCGACGGTGTGCGTCGAGCATCTGGATAAAGTGCCGCTCGCGCCGGGCGCAGTGGTGGGCAGCGATTTCATCGACCGTGCCGCCGTCGTCGCCGCGCTGCGAGAAGTGGTCGCGCGCCTGCCGCAGAACGGCGCGTGGCGGGCGCTGCGTTGCGCCATGGGACTCCCGGCGTCCGCGACGCACACCACGCGCGTGCCGCTCGCGCGCCTGATCGAATTGCGCGAGCCCGACATGGCGACCCTTGGCGCCGACCCGTGCGGACTGCTCGAACCTGCGGTGCTCGCCGAAGCCGAGCGCGTGTCGGGCATCGAGCGCAGCGCGCTGGCGGTCGACTGGTCAGTGAGATCGCGCCAGGGCGGCGAGCCGGACGTCGCCATTTCCGCGACGGCGCGTCAGCACGTCGAAGCACGCGTGGAAACGGCGGCTGCGGCGGGCATCGCGCTGTGCGCCATCGACGGCGAGCCCGCCGCGGCGCTGCGCGCGATGCGTCATTCCGGCAGAACGGAGCTGGGTTCCGAGGCGCGCTACGTGGCGTGCTGGCTTGAAGGCGCGGGCTTGCACGGCTGGCTCGTGAATGCGGGCGATGTCGAGCGCGACCTGCTGTATCCCGCGCCGGAGTACGGCAGCGCTCTGGACGCGCTGCGCGATCTGGCGGGCGCCGCGCCGCTCGGCGGCATCTTCGTGGGCGGGCAAGAGCGTTTGCTGAAACCGGCCGGGCTTTCGCTCGAGGCGTTGACCGAGGTCTTCGGCTGCCCGGCGCTGCCGTTCGAGTCCGCGCCGTATTGCCACGGCGTATCCGAGATCGCGGGCGCGCTGAAACATTCGCCGGTCTTCGCGGTGGCCTTCGGACTCGCACTGCGCGAGGTGCTGCAATGACGAGCGCCGCCATTGTCGAAGGATTCAACCTGCTTCCTCATCGAGCGCTGAAACGTCGCTCGGTGCGGCGTCAGCGGATCGCGATTCTCGCGGCTGCCGGGCTGGCGGGATGCGCGGCAGTCGGCGGCGTCGTCGGCTGGGACGCGTTCGAGCGGGCGCGTCTCGACCACCGCCGCATCGCGCTCGAAGCGACGCTGCGCGCATCGAGCGCGCAAATCGACGAGCACGCCCGGCTGCTGCGCGTCGAAGGCGAACGGCGTCGCGCGCGCGAGGCCGCGCAGCCGCTCGCCGCCCCGCGCGATCGCTTTCTCGCGCTTCTCGATGCGCTCGCGGACGGACCGGCTTCGAGCGAAGTCGCGCTGCAACGCGTCTCGCAACGCGCGGAAGAAGTGGAACTGGCCGCGCTCGCGCCCGACTCGCAGACGGCGGCGCGCTGGCTCAAGCGTCTGGAAGGGCTGCGCGGCGTGCAATCGGTGGAAGTCGTGGAGATGAAGCGGCGCGCCGACACCGTGTCGCCGGGCAGGCGCGAACCCGTCGCGCCCGTCGCGCCCGTTGCGCCCGTTGCGCCCGTTGCGCCCGCCGCCGACCGTTACGAGTTCACGGCGCTCGTGCGCTATGCACCGGCGGCCGGCAAGCCGATACCGGCGAGCACGAAAGCGTCGATCACGAGGAGAGCCCGATGAGCACGATCAGCATGAATTTCCCCGCGCGCCCGCGCCAGCCGCTTCTTCAGCCGCTCGATCAATGGTCGAAACGCCGGACTGCGATCACGGCGGTGGCGCTTGCATTCGTCGTCTTCGCGCTGGCTTTGCAAACCTGGCGGAACGCCGGCTTGAGTCAGCGGGATGCGAGCCGCGCCGCGCTCGCCGCGACGCAGCGCAAGCTGGACGACGCAGGGCGCGTGGCTGCCCAACTGCCCGATCTGCGAACCCGCGTGGCGGCCAGCGCGATGAAGCCCGAAAACTGGACCGCCGGCGATGCGCTGCACGCCGTCGCCGCGCTCGCCGCGCAGAACGGGCTGCGCGTGACCGAGATCGATCCGCAAGCATCGAAAAGCGGTGCGCCGAAAACGGCGCTGGCGCCCTCCGAACGCGCGCTGACGTTTCGCGCGGAAGGCGCGTTTCCCGAGATACGACGCTTTCTGGAGGCACTTTCCGGACTGCCGCGCCTTGTTATTCCGGAGGCGGTGCAGATCAGGCGGCAGGCGGGCGCGCTGACCATCGACGCGACGCTGCGCATCCACGACACATTGCCCGCCGTGCCGCTCGCGGAGCCGCCGCGCATGGACGCGTTCGTCGTCGATCCTTTCGCAAAGGACGGCGCTGCCGGTTCTTCGCGCGGCGCGGGCATGCTGCTCGTCGGCACCTTCGTCGGACGGCATCGCGCGATGGCGGTCGTGCAGAGCGCCAAGAGCGTCGAGCATGTCGAGCCGGGGCAGACAATCGGCGGTGAGCGGCTCGAGCGCGTGCAGCCGCGTGTCATCCAGCTCGTGAGCGGCGAAGGCACGTCGCGCACGCTCACGTTCGCGGAGGATGGCAAGTGAGCGCGGCCGTTTCGATCCTCCGCGCCGTCGGCGTCGCTGCGCTGGTGATCGCGCGCGCGGTGAACGCGGCAGAAATTGGCGATGCCCCGGTTGCGCCGTTGCCGCCGCTGCCCGCTTCGTTCGATACCTTGCCGACCGACCAGTTCGCCATCGATACGAGCATGCCGGCAGCGTCGGCGTCGCCCGTGATCGTGCCGCCGCCTGCGGGCACGTCCGCGCAGCCGGCCGCGAGTGCCGACGAGCCGCTCGAAGGCCCGCCCGTGCCGCTGCCGAAGCTGCAACGGCTGAGCGCATCGGATAACGCACGCCCCGCCGCCGACGACGGCAAGCCGATCACGCTCGACCTGAAGAACGCGGACCTGAGCGCCGCGCTGCAGAGCTTCGCGCGCTTCACCGGGCTCAACATCATCGCGAGCGAAAAGGTGCGCGGTCAGGTGTCGATCAACCTCGTCGCAGTGCCGTGGCGGCGCGCGTTCGACACGCTCCTCGACGTCAACGGGCTTGCCATGGAGCAGCACGGCAACGTGATCTGGGTCGCGCCGCTCGCCGAACTCGCCGCCCGCGAAAAGCTTCGATACGAAGCGCATGCGCGCGCCGCCGATCTCGAACCGCTCGCGAGCCGCACGTTCCTGCTGCGCTATCCGCGCGCCGAAGACGTTCGCAAGCTGCTCACCGGCTCCGGCACGCAGCGCGTGCTGTCCAAGCGCGGTTCTGCGATGGCCGATGCGCGCACCAACCTGCTCTTCGTCACCGACCTCGACGCACGCGTGCAGCAGATCGCCGATCTGATCGCCTCGATCGACAAACCGACGCCGCAAGTCATGATCGAAGCGCGGATCGTGGAGGGTGAGACCGGGTTGTCGCGCAATCTCGGCGTGAAACTGGGCGTCGCGCCGACGGGCGATACGGCGCGCGGGATCGCGGGCGGCAAGGACGGCGTGGTATACGATCTGTCGGCGCAGCCTCTCAATGGCTTCGACGCGGCCACGGCGGGCCTCACGCTCTTCGCCGCGCAAGCCACGCGGCTGCTGGATATCCAGCTGAGCGCGCTGGAGGCCGAAGGGCGCGGGCAGGTCGTTTCGCGGCCGCGCGTGGTGACGGCGGACCGCGCGAAGGCCATCGTCGAGCAAGGCACGGAGCTGCCGTATCAGGCGAAAGTCGGCAATGGCGTCTCCGGCGTGCAGTTTCGCCGCGCTGCGCTCAAACTGGAGGTCGAGCCGCAGATCACGCCGCACGGTCATGTCGTGCTGGATCTGGATGTGGCGAAGGACAGCGTCGGCGAACAGACCGTGTCCGGGCCCGCCATCAACACGAAGCACGTGCAGACGCGCGTCGAAGTGGAGGACGGCGGCACCGTAGCGATCGGCGGCATCTATTCGGACGACGACCGCGAGGACGTGACGGGCGTGCCGGGACTGATGAGACTGCCGCTCATCGGCTGGCTTTTCCGTCACGACGGGCGTCGCAGGGCGCACAGCGAGCTTGTCATCCTGATCACGCCGCATGTGATTGCGTCGGACGGATAAGGGCTCGCCGATGGCCGGCTGCGGGGCAAATCGGCGCGGCGGGCGCGACTCGACAAAGCGGGCGGTTTGCCCTTAAGCTGCCGCACGAACAAATTCGATACCGTAAAGGATTGACGTTGCAGGAAGGGCACGCGAACGCGAACATTTTCTTCGTCGGACTCATGGGGGCGGGTAAAACCACCGTGGGCCGCGCGGTTGCGCGCCGTTTGCAGCGCGATTTCATCGACTCGGACCTGGAAATCGAGGCGCGCACGGGCGCGCGTATCCCGGTGATCTGGGAACTGGAAGGCGAGAGCGGGTTTCGTCAGCGCGAAGTCAATGTCATTGACGAGCTGTCGCAAAAGAGCGGCATCGTGCTCGCAACGGGGGGGGGCGCGGTGCTGCGGCCCGAGAACCGGGAACATCTGAAGAATCGCGGCATCGTCATCTATTTGCGCGCCAATCCGCACGATCTCTGGCAGCGCACGCGCCGCGACAAGAACCGGCCCCTTTTGCAGACAGACGACCCGCGCGGCAAGCTCGAAACGCTGTTTCGAACGCGCGACCCGCTCTATCACGAGTGCGCGCATTTCGTCGTGGAAACCGGTCGCCCGACCGTCAACGCGCTCGTCAACATGGTCCTGATGCAACTGGAGGTGGCCGGCGTCATCAAGTCGGCTAAGTCATAATGTCCGCCATGATTACCCCAACCATCACCGTCAACGTCGAACTGGGCGAGCGCGCCTATCCCATTCATATCGGCGCGGGTCTGATCGGCCGCACCGAGCTCTTCGCGCCGCATATCAAGGGTTCGTCGGTCGCCATCGTCAGCAATTCCACGGTCGATCCGCTCTACGGCGACACCTTGCGCGCCGCGCTCGAACCGCTCGGCAAGAAGGTGACGACCGTCGTGCTGCCCGACGGCGAAGCGCACAAGAACTGGGAAACGCTCAACACTATCTTCGACGCGCTGCTGTCGAACCGCGCCGATCGCAAGACCACGCTGATCGCGTTGGGCGGCGGCGTCGTCGGCGACATGACCGGCTTCGCGGCGGCGTGCTACATGCGCGGCGTGCCGTTCATTCAGGTGCCGACCACGCTGCTGGCGCAAGTGGATTCGTCGGTCGGCGGCAAGACCGGCATCAACCATCCGCTCGGCAAGAACATGATCGGCGCGTTCTACCAGCCGCAGGCGGTCATCGCGGATATCGGCGCGCTGCATACGCTGCCTGAGCGCGAACTGGCGGCGGGCATCGCGGAAGTCATCAAGACGGGCGCAATCGCCGATGCCGAATTCTTCGACTGGATCGAAGCGAACATCGGCGCGTTGAATGACCGCGGCGAAAGCGCGCTCGCGCACGCGGTCAAGCGTTCGTGCGAGATCAAGGCTTCGGTGGTGGCGTCGGACGAGCGCGAGGGCGGACAGCGCGCCATCCTCAATTTCGGCCACACGTTCGGCCACGCGATCGAAGCCGGCCTCGGCTACGGCGAATGGCTACACGGCGAGGCCGTCGGCTGCGGCATGGTGATGGCGGCGGACCTTTCCGTGCGCCTCGGCAGGCTCGACGACGCCGCGCGCAAGCGGCTCGTGCGTGTGATCGAAGCGGCAAAGCTGCCCGTCCGCGCGCCGAAGCTCGGCGACGACCGTTACATCGACCTGATGAAGGTCGACAAGAAAGCCGAAGCCGGCGAGATCAAATTCATTCTGCTGACCCGCTTCGGCGCGACGGAAATCACCGGCGCGCCCGATCAGGCCGTGCGCGAGACGCTCGCTGCCAGCGTCTGATCAATCGGGCATCAGCCGGGACCACGACGATGCACGACGAAGCGGAGCCGCCGGTGAGCGAAACAGAAGCTGGATATGGAGTGCCTTCGTCGCTTGCGCTCGAAGCGCATCTCGCGCCGTACGCGGCGCGGTCGGCGTTGTCGCGCGGGCGCCGGCATGCGGAGCCGCCGCCCGCCGCCCGCACGGAGTTTCAGCGCGACCGCGACCGTATCGTGCATTCGACCGCGTTTCGACGGCTCGAATACAAGACGCAGGTGTTCGTCAATCACGAAGGCGACCTCTTTCGCACGCGTCTCACGCATAGTCTGGAAGTCGCGCAGATCGCGCGGTCGGTCGCGCGCAATCTGCGGCTCAACGAAGATCTGGTCGAAGCGATTTCGCTCGCGCACGATCTCGGCCATACGCCGTTCGGTCACGCCGGCCAGGACGCGCTCAACGAATGCATGCGCGATCACGGCGGCTTCGAACACAATCTCCAGAGCCTCGCGGTCGTGGATCAACTCGAAGAGCACTATGGCGCGTTCAATGGCCTGAACCTGTGCTTCGAAACGCGCGAAGGCATTCTCAAGCATTGCTCGCGCGAGAATGCGCGGCGACTCGGCGATCTTGGCGAGCGGTTCCTCGCGGGCAAACAACCTTCGCTCGAAGCGCAGATCGCGAATGTCGCCGATGAGATCGCGTACAACAATCACGACGTGGACGATGGCCTGCGCTCCGGCCTCATCACGCTCGACCAGCTCGCGGAAGTGAGCTTGTGGCACACGCATTACGAAGCGGCTCGCGCGGAGTTTCCCGCCATCGAAGGGCGCAGGCTGATTCACGAGACCATTCGGCGGATCATCAACACGCTGATCGTCGATCTGATCGAAGCCACGAGCCGCAATCTCGCGCGCGCCGCGCCGGCCTCGCTCGACGACGTGCGCAATGCGCCGCCGCTCGTCGCCCATAGCGACGAAGTCGCCGCGCAAGCCGCCACGCTGAAGCGTTTTCTGTTTAAGAACCTGTACCGGCACTACCGCGTCATGCGCATGGCCAATAAGGCGAGGCGCGTCGTGACCGGTCTCTTCGACGCCTTCACCGACGATCCGCGCCTTCTGCCGCCGGCGTATCAGGCGCGTATTGCGGCAGCGGAGGAGTCGGCGAACGATCCCGCCGCGCCCAGTCACAACAGCACGCAGGCGCGGCTCATCGCGCATTACATCGCGGGCATGACGGATCGGTACGCACTAAAAGAATATCAACGCCTGTTTGTCATCGACAACAACTAACATCGCGCGATTCACGCGCAGACGTTCGACAACCGGAGACTCACTCGATGCGATGCATGCCCTCGTTCCGTTCCCTCTCGGCCGCGGCCATTCTGGCTTTCGGCGCTAGCACGGCGGCTCAGGCCGCGACGGAAATCCAGTTCTGGCACGCGATGGAAGCCGCCCTCGGCGAGCGCGTGAACGACATCGCGAACGACTTCAATGCATCGCAGAGCGATTACAAGATCGTGCCGGTGTTCAAGGGCACGTATGACCAGACGCTCGCGGCGGGCATCGCGGCGTATCGCAGCGGCAACGCGCCCGCGATCCTGCAAGTCTATGAAGTCGGCACCGCGACGATGATGCAGGCGAAGAAGGCCGTGCTGCCGGTCTACGACGTCTTCAAGCAGGCGGGCGTTCCGCTCGACGAGAAAGCGTTCGTGCCGACCATCTCCGGCTATTACAGCGACGCGAAGACCGGGCATCTGATCTCGATGCCGTTCAACAGTTCCACGCCAGTCCTGTACTACAACAAGGACGCGTTCAAGAAGGCGGGCCTCGATCCGAACCAGCCGCCAAAGACCTGGGCCGATGTTGAAGCCGATGCGAAAAAGCTCAAGGCCGCGGGCTACTCGTGCGGGTATTCGTCGGGCTGGCAGAGCTGGATTCATCTCGAGAACTACAGCGCGTGGCACGCCGCGCCGTTCGCATCCAAGAACAACGGCTTCGATGGCCTCGACGCCACGCTCGAATTCAACAAGCCGCTGCAGGTCGCGCACATCCAGTTCCTTCAGAACATGGCGAAGGACGGCACGTTCACGTATGTCGGCCGCAAGGACGACCCGGTCTCGAAGTTCTATAGCGGCGACTGCGGGATCATCACGAATTCGTCGGGATCGCGGGCGACCATCCAGAAATACGCGAAGTTCGAGTACGGCGTCGGCATGATGCCGTACGACGCGAGCGTGAAGGGCGCGCCGCAGAACGCGATCATCGGCGGCGCGAGTCTGTGGGTGCTCTCGGGCAAGGACCCGGCGGTGTACAAGGGCGTCGCGAAATTCCTCGCGTATCTTTCGTCGCCGAAGGTGGCGGCGAAGTGGCATCAGGACACGGGTTATCTGCCGGTGACGACGGCCGCCTACGAACTCACGCAGAAGCAGGGCTTCTACGACAAGAATCCCGGCGCGGACATCGCCATCAAGCAGATGTTGAATAAGCCGCCGCTTGCCTACACGAAGGGCTTGCGCCTTGGCAATATGCCGCAGATCCGCACGGTCGTCGATGAGGAACTGGAGCAAGTCTGGGCCGGCAAGAAGACGCCGCAGCAGGCACTCGATTCTTCCGTGCAGCGCGGCGACGAACTCCTGCGCCGCTTCGAGAAGAGCGGCGGCTGAACGAGACGCGCGACGCTTAAGCGCCCGCATACGCGCGGGCGCGCTTGAAGGACATGTCAATGGAAAAACGGTCTCGTTTCGACGCGAGCGTCTTGCCGTATCTGCTGGTCGCGCCGCAGCTCGCCATCACGGCGCTTTTCTTTCTGTGGCCGGCGGGCGAGGCGCTCTGGCAGGCCACGCAAAGTCAGGACGCATTCGGCACATCGAGCGAATTTGTGGGCTTCGCAAACTTCAGGCAGCTTTTCGCGGACCCGCTCTATCTTTCGTCGTTCAGTACGACGATGATTTTCTGCGCGCTCGTGACCGTGTCGGGTCTCGTGATATCGCTCGTGCTGGCCGCCTGCGCCGATCGCGTGACGCGCGGCGCAAAGGCGTATCAGACGCTGCTCATCTGGCCGTATGCGGTCGCGCCCGCCATCGCTGCGGTGCTGTGGTCGTTCCTGTTCAATCCGAGCATCGGCCTCGTGACGTATGCGCTCGCCAAAGAGGGCATCGTCTGGAATCACGCGCTCAATGGCACGCAGGCGATGTTTCTCGTCGTGCTCGCGTCCGTCTGGAAGCAGGTCAGCTACAACTTCCTGTTCTTCTACGCCGGGCTTCAGGCGATCCCGCAATCGCTGATCGAAGCCGCCGCCATCGACGGCGCCGGTCCCGTGCGACGTTTCTTCGGCATTGCGCTGCCGCTCCTTTCGCCGACGACGTTCTTCCTGCTCGTCGTCAATCTGGTCTACGCGTTCTTCGATACGTTCCCGGTCATCGACGCCGCGACGGGCGGCGGTCCCGCGCAATCGACCAAGACGCTCATCTACAAGATCTTCGCGGAAGGCTTTCAGGGCCTCGATATCGGTAGTTCGGGCGCGCAGTCCGTCGTGCTGATGGTGATCGTCGTGGCGCTCACCATCGTGCAGTTCCGCTTCGTCGAACGCAGGGTGCAATATTCATGATCGAGAATCGCCGCGGCTTCGATATCTTCTGTCATGCGGTGCTGATACTCGGCGTCGCGCTGATCGTGTTTCCGGTCTACGTCGCGTTCTGCGCGGCCTCGATGAGCGCGAAGGAAGTCTTCACCGTGCCGCTTTCGCTCATCCCGAGCACGCATCTGTTCGAGAACGTCGCGCATATCTGGACCCACGGCAGCGGCAACGCGGCGGCGCCATTCGGGCGCATGCTCGTCAACAGTCTCGTGATGGCGCTCGTCATCTCCATCGGCAAGATCGCGGTGTCCATCATTTCGGCGTATGCCATCGTGTTCTTCCGCTTTCCGTTGAAGAACCTCGCATTCTGGCTGATCTTCGTCACGCTGATGCTGCCAGTCGAAGTGCGCATCTTTCCGACGGTGCAGGTCGTTTCGTCGATGCATTTCGCGAACACGTATGCCGGGCTCACGCTGCCGCTCATCGCGTCGGCGACGGCCACGTTCCTGTTCCGCCAGTTCTTCATGACGCTGCCCGACGAACTGATGGAAGCGGCGCGCATCGACGGCGCGGGGCCGCTGCGCTTTTTCTGGGACGTGGTGCTGCCGCTTTCGAAGACGAACATCGCGGCGCTATTCGTCATCACGTTCATCTATGGCTGGAATCAGTATCTCTGGCCCATTCTCATCACCAACGAGCAGTCGCTGCAAACGGCGGTGGTCGGCATCAAGAGCATGATCGCCTCGGGCGATACGGCGACCGAGTGGCATCTCGTGATGAGCGCGACGCTGCTCGCGATGCTGCCGCCGCTCGCGGTCGTGTTGACGATGCAGCGGTGGTTCGTGCGCGGCCTCGTCGATGCGGAAAAATAATAAGGAGAACCGGGTTCAATGGCTGCACTGACACTCCAGGGCGTCAAGAAGACTTACGACGGCAAGCAGTACGTACTGCATGGCATCGACGTGGCGGTGAACGACGGCGAGTTCGTCGTGATGGTCGGGCCTTCGGGCTGCGGCAAGTCGACGCTTCTGCGCATGGTCGCGGGCCTCGAAAGCGTGTCGGAAGGCACGATCGAGATCGGCGGGCGCGTGGTGAACAAGCTGGAACCGAAGGATCGCGATATCGCGATGGTCTTTCAGAACTACGCGCTTTATCCGCACATGAGCGTCGCGCAGAATATGGCGTATGCGCTGAAGATCGGCGGCGCGGACCGCGCGACCATCGAAAGCCGCGTCTCGAATGCCGCGCGTATTCTCGAACTCGAACACCTGCTCGCGCGCAAGCCGCGCGAGCTGTCGGGCG
Source organism: Caballeronia sp. BCC1704 (assembly GCF_902833455.1). Classification (NCBI taxonomy): domain Bacteria; kingdom Pseudomonadati; phylum Pseudomonadota; class Betaproteobacteria; order Burkholderiales; family Burkholderiaceae; genus Caballeronia; species Caballeronia sp. BCC1704. The sequence goes on from NZ_CADFFT010000007.1 coordinate 61,939, forward strand.
GGCAACGTCAGCGCGTGGCAATGGGGCGCGCGATCGTCCGCGAGCCGGCCGTCTTTCTCTTCGACGAGCCGCTCTCGAATCTCGACGCCAAGCTGCGCGTGCAAATGCGCCTCGAAATACAGCGCCTGCATGCGCGTCTCGCCACCACGAGCCTGTATGTGACGCACGATCAGATCGAAGCCATGACGCTCGCGCAGCGCGTGATCGTGATGAACAAGGGCCGCGCGGAGCAGATCGGTGCGCCGACGGACGTGTACGAGCGTCCCGCGTCGGTGTTCGTCGCGAGCTTTATCGGTTCGCCCGCGATGAATCTGCTCGAAGGCCGCTTGTCGGAAGATGGTTCGGTGTTCGAAGTGGCGCGCGGCGGACCGCAGCTCCCGGTTGCGGGCGCGCAGGGATTGACGCGCGAGATGTGCGGGCGCGAGTGGATCATGGGCATTCGCCCGGAACACATGACGCCCGGCTATAGCGAAACGGCTAGCGCCACGCTCAACGTCGATTCAGCCGAATTGCTCGGCGCGGACAATCTCGCGCATGGCAAGTGGGGCAAGCATGACGTGGCGGCGCGCTTGCCGCATGCGCATCGGCCGCAGCGAGGCGAGAAGCTGCTGGTTTCGGTGCCGGCGCGGCAACTGCACTTCTTCGATCCGGCTACCGGATTGCGCGCCAATTGAGGAGAACCGCGATGAGAACCTGGGCATATCCCGCTATCGTCGCGCATCGCGGCGGCGGCAAGCTCGCGCCGGAGAACACGCTCGAAGGCATCCGGACGGGCGCGCGTCTCGGCCTAAAGATGATCGAGTTCGATGCGAAGCTGTCGGCGGACAACGTCGTGTTCCTGCTGCATGACGACGACGTGGACCGCACGTCCAACGGCCACGGCGCGGCGAAGTCGATGACTTATGCGCAATTGCGCGCGCTCGACGCCGGGTCGTGGTTCAGCGAGGAATTCGCCGACGCGCGCATGCCGACGCTCGCGGAAGTGCGCGAGCTATGCGCGTCGCTGAATCTCGCGGCGAATGTGGAGATCAAGCCGTGTCCGGGGCGCGAAGTCGAAACGGGCGAAGTCGTCGCGCGCGAGGCGGCGCGTCTTTGGAATGGCGCCGAGCCCGCGCCGCTGCTGTCATCGTTTTCGTTCGAGGCGCTGGAAGCCGCGCGCAACGCCGCGCCCGATCTGCCGCGCGGCATGTTGTACGAGCGCGTGCCGGCGGACTGGCGCGAGCAGACCGCGGCGCTCGCGTGTGTCTCGCTGCATGCGGACCATCGTTCGCTCGACGAAACGCTCGTGCGCGACATCCGGGACGCGGGCCTGCGCGTGCTCGCCTACACCGTGAACGATCCCGAGCGGGCACGCCTGCTCGCGCGATGGGGCGTCGATGCGATCTGCACGGACCGCATCGACATCATCGGCGCGGACTTCCTTGGCAGCTAGCCGGGCGTAGAGTCGGGCCGAGAAGCGTCAGCGGGCGCGCGCCAGCAGCACGCCCGCGAGCAACGCGAGACCGCCGACCAGCGCGATGGTTCGCCACGGCCTGTCGCGCAAGTAGGCGTCGGCGTCGTCCATGACCGCGGCGGCGCGCTCGCGCACTGCCGCTTGCGAGTCGTTCAGACGGGCGCGGGCCGCGTCCACTTGGTCACTGATGCGCGCGCGCAGCATCGCGGCATCGGCGGATGCGCCTTCGCCCAAGAGCTCTTCGAGTTCGGAAAGCAGCGCGCGCAGTTCGGTGCCGATATCTTCGGCAGCCTCGCGGCCGTGGCGCGCCATGCGGCGTGCGCGGCGGCTCGTGCTGTTCCATGAATCTCCGATGGCGTCTCGCGTGTTAGGCAGTGCGTTCATGATCGCTCCGTCGATGGATGAATCGTGGATGGATGACACTCCGCTTTCGCGGCGGAAAGTGCCATTGAGCAAGTTGGATGCCGGTGCCAGCGCGCAATGCACAGGCCGTTGACGCGTAATTACTGCATGACATGCGCCGCCGCGCAAGTCACATTTACAAGGCGCGTGTAAAAGAAAACGCCGTCATGCTGACTGCACGACGGCGTTCGGACTGCATAGCGAATGTTGCTCACGCGATCAGAATCGATAGCCGACGCGCAGATACGTCACGATCGGATTGATGGTGATCTTCGCCTGCGACTGCACGTTAAGCGTGCCGACCGGCGTTTGCGCTTGCGTGCTCAACTTGGCGGTCGCCTTCAACGGAATGAAGGACACGGAGAACGCCGCGAACCAGTGTTGTGTGAAATTGTACTGAGCACCCAGGTTGAAGACCGGCGCCCACGAACTATCCGTATCGACGGTGGTCGGACCATGCAGCACGGTGCTCTCGAATGCGCCGTTGCTGATCTGCGCATCGGTGAACCAGGTGCGCGTCACGCCGATGCCGGCAAAGGGGCGGAATTTCGCGTCAGGAGCGTTGAAGAAGTATTTGAACAGCAGCGTGGGACTCCACTGCTTGGCGCTGCCGATCTTGCCGTACTGCGAAAGCGTTCCGGTTCCGTTGAGATCGAACGAGGGCGGAATGCCTATCTCGAACTCGCTGGCAATGTGGTCGGTGATGAAATAGCCCAGCGTGAAGCCGGCGGTATCAGCGCTTCCGATGCCGGCGCCCGTGCCGGGTACGCTGATATTAACGGGAGATCCGCCTACACTTGTTTCTTTGAGCGGACCGCTGCTGTCTTGCGGTGCAAAGTGAAACCAGCCTGCAGTTGCGTAGATGGACCCAGCCGATTGCGCGTGTGCCGCGGTGGACACACATGCGAGCGCTGCGATCCCCGCCATGACTTGTTTTAATTTCAATTTGTGCTCCTCCTGAAAGCACGCCCATTATGAACACATCATTTCAAAGTCACCATAGCGGCACGGTAGAGCATTTTCCCTAGGGCGAGAGACCGCTTCGGAGTCCCGTTGCACGGCCCTTGCATGCGTCTTGTGTTCCCGCTGCAGCAGCGTCTCCAGTCAGCCCCCGCTTGGGGTAACACAAACGCGACCCATGGAATATCCAGAATGGCACGGCTTGCACGACTCTACGTCCCCGAACAGCCGCAGCATGTCATCCTGCGCGGTCTCGACCAGCAGCCCGCCTTCGTCGACGACCAGGACTACGAGCTTTTCATCGAATGCCTGAGGACGGCCTCACGCGATCACCATCTCGCCATCCACGCTTATGCGCTGATGCCGCAAGCCGTCCATCTGCTCGTCACGCCCCGCGACGAAGCCAGCTTGCCCAAGGCGATGCAGGCGGTCGGGCGGCGTTACGTCGCGCACTTCAACCGGCGTTACACGCGGCGCGGCACATTGTGGGAAGGCCGGTATCGCGCGACGGTCATCGAGGGCGAGCGGTACTTTCTGCTTGCCACGCGCGTCGTCGAGATGGCGCCGGTGCGCGCGCAGCTCGTCGCGTCGCCGCAGGACTACAAGTGGTCGAGCTACCGGCATCACATCGGGCTCACGGTGGATTCGCTCATCACGGACCACTCGCTGTTCTGGCTGCTCGGCAACACGCCGTTCGAGCGCCAGCACGCGTACAAGGAACTGAGCGAGCAACCGCTCGACGAGCGCGAGACGACCCGTCTGCTTCAGGCGACGCTCAAAGGCTGGGTGCTCGGCAGCGATTCGTATCGCGAGTGGGCGGCGCGCGCCGCGAACCGACGCGTGTCGCCGCTGCCGCGCGGGCGGCCGCGCAAAATCCGGGAAACGCCCCAGACGCAGTGAGAGCGCCGCGCCGTAATAAACGGCGGCCCGATTTGCGGGACGCCGTTTAATTTTGCCGCTTAATGATATGGCACCAAATAAAAGAGGCCGCTATGCACCATTTCGATAATAGGTGACAGACCATCGAATTTAATTTGCCATCTTTTTGATTCGTCGCGTATATTTCGATTTCCGGCGTTTCTTGCGATGCAGCGCGAGCGCTGCGCGACCGGCTCCGCGTCTTGCGGCGCAGCTGAAAGCGCCGGGGCGAGAGATAACAAAACGGTTCAACGGCCGAGTCGGCCCCCACAGTAGAGACGGTGTCCCATGAACGATCATCAGCAGCCGGCAGCCGGTTCGCTTCCCGCCGCGCAGGGCATGTACGACCCCGCGAACGAACACGACGCGTGCGGCGTCGGCTTCGTCGCCCATATCAAGGGCAAGAAGAGCCACGAGATCATTCAGCAAGGTCTCAAGATTCTTGAGAATCTGGATCACCGTGGCGCGGTCGGCGCGGATCCGCTGATGGGCGACGGCGCGGGCATCCTCATTCAGGTCCCGGACGGTTTCTATCGCGAGGAAATGGCCAAGCAGGGCGTGACGCTGCCGCCCGCTGGCGAATATGGCGTCGGCATGATCTTCCTGCCGAAGGAACATGCGTCGCGTCTCGCGTGCGAGCAGGAACTGGAGCGCACCGTGAAGGCCGAGGGACAAGTCGTGCTCGGCTGGCGCGACGTGCCGGTGGACGCGACCATGCCCATTTCGCCCGCCGTGAAGGCGAGCGAGCCGCTGATCCGCCAGATCTTCATCGGGCGCGGCAAGGATATCGTCGTGACGGACGCGCTGGAGCGCAAGCTCTACATCATCCGCAAGACGGCGAGCCATCGCATTCAGGCGCTCAAGCTCAAGCACGGCAAGGAATACTTCGTGCCGTCCATGTCGTCGCGCACGGTCGTCTACAAGGGGCTGCTGCTGGCCGGTCAGGTCGGCGTGTATTACCGCGACCTGCAGGACGAGCGCGTTGTGTCCGCGCTCGCGCTCGTGCACCAGCGTTTCTCGACGAACACGTTCCCCGCGTGGGAACTGGCGCACCCGTACCGCATGATCGCGCACAACGGCGAGATCAACACCGTGAAGGGCAACGTCAACTGGCTGAACGCGCGCACCGGCGCGATTGCCTCTTACGTGCTCGGCGACGATCTTCCGAAGCTCTGGCCGCTCATCTATCCGGGCCAGTCGGACACCGCTTCGTTCGATAACTGCCTCGAACTGCTGGTGATGGCCGGCTACCCGCTCGTCCACGCAATGATGATGATGATTCCCGAAGCATGGGAACAGCACACGCTGATGGACGACAACCGCCGCGCGTTCTACGAATACCACGCCGCGATGATGGAGCCGTGGGACGGCCCCGCCGCGATCGCGTTCACGGACGGCCGCCAGATCGGCGCGACGCTCGACCGTAACGGCCTGCGCCCGGCGCGCTACATCGTGACGGACGACGACCTCGTGATTCTCGCGTCGGAATCCGGCGTGCTGCCCATTCCCGAATCGAAGATCGTCAAGAAGTGGCGTCTTCAGCCGGGCAAGATGTTCCTGATCGACATGGAGCAGGGCCGCATCATCGAAGACAAGGAGCTCAAGGACAACCTCGCGAACGCGAAGCCGTACAAGAGCTGGATCGACGCCGTGCGTATCAAGCTCGACGAAATCGAGCCGAAGGCGGAAGACGTCGAAGCGCAGCGCCGTGAGGCCGCCGCGCTGCTCGACCGCCAGCAGGCGTTCGGCTATACGCAGGAAGACCTCAAGTTCCTGATGGCGCCGATGGCGCAATCGGGCGAGGAAGCCGTTGGCTCCATGGGCAACGACTCGCCGCTCGCGGTCATGTCCAGCAAGAACAAGACGCTCTATCACTACTTCAAGCAGCTGTTCGCGCAAGTGACGAACCCGCCGATCGACCCGATCCGCGAAAACATGGTGATGTCGCTCGTCTCGTTCATCGGGCCGAAGCCGAACCTGCTCGACACCATCAACATCAACCCGACGATGCGCCTGGAAGTGTCGCAGCCCGTGCTCGACTTCAAGGACATCGCGAAGATCCGCGCCATCGACACGTACACCGGCGGCAAATTCCGCTCGTACGAGTTGAGCATTTGCTATCCGGTCGCGTGGGGCAAGGAAGGCGTGGAAGCGCGCATCGCGTCGCTGTGCGCCGAAGCCGTCGATGCCGTGAAGTCCGGCTACAACATCCTGATCGTGTCGGACCGCAAGATGGACCGGGACAACGTCGCGATTCCGGCGCTGCTCGCCACCTCGGCCATTCACACGCACCTCGTGCAGCACGGTTTGCGCACGAGCACGGGCCTCGTCGTGGAAACGGGTTCGGCGCGCGAGACGCATCACTTCGCGCTGCTCGCGGGCTATGGCGCGGAAGCCGTGCATCCGTATCTCGCGCTGGAAACGCTCGCCAACATGGCCGAAGGGCTGAAGGGCGATCTGTCGGCGGACAAGGCCATCTACAACTTCACGAAGGCAGTCGGCAAGGGCCTGCACAAGGTCATGTCGAAGATGGGCATTTCGACGTACATGTCCTATACCGGCGCGCAGATTTTCGAAGCGGTCGGCCTGTCGTCGGATCTCGTGGAGAAGTACTTCAAAGGCACGGCGTCGAAGGTCGGCGGCATCGGCATCTTCGAAGTGGCCGAGGAAGCCATTCGCCTGCATCGCGATGCGTTCGGCGACAACCCGGTGCTCGCGACCATGCTCGATGCGGGCGGCGAGTACGCGTACCGCGTGCGTGGCGAAGAGCACATGTGGACGCCGGATGCCATCGCCAAGCTGCAACACTCGGCGCGCAGCAATTCGTACCAGACGTACAAGGAATACGCGCACCTGATCAACGACCAGACCCGCCGTCACATGACGTTCCGCGGCCTGTTCGAGTTCAGGCTCGACCCGGCGAAGGCCATTCCGCTCGACGAAGTGGAACCGGCGAAGGAAATCGTCAAGCGTTTCGCGACGGGCGCGATGTCGCTCGGCTCAATCAGCACGGAAGCGCACGCCACACTGGCGGTCGCGATGAACCGCATCGGCGGCAAGTCGAACACGGGCGAAGGCGGCGAGGACGAAACGCGCTATCGCAACGAACTGCGCGGCATTCCGATCAAGACTGGTGATTCGCTGCAATCGATCATCGGCAAGGAAGTCGTCACCGACATTCCACTGAAGGACGGCGATTCGCTGCGCTCGAAGATCAAGCAGGTCGCGTCCGGCCGCTTCGGCGTGACGGCGGAATATCTGTCGTCGGCGGATCAGATCCAGATCAAGATGGCGCAGGGAGCGAAGCCCGGCGAAGGCGGCCAGCTGCCCGGCCACAAGGTGTCGGACTACATCGGCAAGCTGCGTTATTCGGTGCCGGGCGTGGGCCTCATCTCGCCGCCGCCGCACCATGACATCTATTCGATCGAAGATCTGGCGCAGCTCATCCACGATCTGAAGAACGTGAATTCGTCGTCGAGCATTTCGGTGAAGCTGGTTTCCGAAGTGGGCGTCGGCACCGTGGCGGCGGGCGTCGCGAAGGCGAAGGCGGATCATGTCGTGATCGCCGGTCATGACGGCGGCACCGGCGCGTCCCCGCTGTCGTCGCTCAAGCATGCCGGCACGCCGTGGGAACTCGGCCTCGCCGAAACGCAGCAGACGCTCGTGCTCAACCGCCTGCGCGGCCGTATCCGCGTGCAGGCCGACGGCCAGATGAAGACCGGCCGGGACGTCGTGATCGGCGCGCTGCTCGGTGCGGACGAGTTCGGCTTCGCGACGGCGCCGCTCGTCGTCGAAGGCTGCATCATGATGCGCAAGTGCCACCTGAACACGTGCCCGGTCGGCGTCGCGACGCAAGATCCGGTGCTGCGGGCGAAGTTCACGGGCCAGCCGGAACACGTCGTCAACTTCTTCTTCTTCGTTGCGGAAGAAGTGCGCGAGATCATGGCGCAGCTCGGCCTGCGCAAGTTCGACGACCTGATCGGCCGCGTCGATCTGCTCGACACGAAGAAGGGCGTCGAGCACTGGAAGGCGAAGGGACTGGACTTCTCGCGCATCTTCTATCAGGTGCCGGTCAGCGAAGAAGTGGCGCGCAAGCATGTGGACGTGCAGGACCACGGTCTTGACAAGGCGCTGGATCACGTGCTGATCGAGAAGTCGAAGGCGGCGATCGAGAAGGGCGAGCACGTCTCGTTCATTCAGCCGGTGCGCAACGTGAATCGCACGGTCGGCGCCATGCTGTCGGGCCTGATCGCGAAGAAGTACGGCCATGACGGCTTGCCGGACGACACCATCCACATTCAGTTGAAGGGCACGGCGGGCCAGAGCTTCGGCGCGTTCCTCGCGAAGGGCGTGACGCTCGATCTCGTCGGCGATGGCAACGACTATGTCGGCAAGGGCTTGTCGGGCGGGCGCATCATCATTCGCCCGACCAACGACTTCCGCGGCAAGTCCGAGGAAAACATCATCTGCGGCAACACGGTGATGTACGGCGCGATCGAAGGCGAATCGTACTTCCGCGGCGTCGCGGGCGAGCGGTTCTGCGTGCGTAACTCGGGCGCGACGGCGGTTGTCGAAGGCACCGGCGACCACGGCTGCGAATACATGACGGGCGGCACGGTGGTCGTGCTCGGCGAAACGGGCCGCAACTTCGCGGCGGGCATGTCGGGCGGCATCGCGTTCGTGTACGACGCCGACGGCACGTTCGCCGCCAAGTGCAACAAGTCGATGGTCGCGCTCGATCCGGTGCTGCAACAAGCCGAACAGGAACGCACGGTGGACAAGGCACTGTGGCACGCGGGCCAGACCGACGAAGCGTTGCTCAAGGGTCTCGTCGAGCGCCACTTCCAGTTCACCGGCTCGCCGCGTGCCAAGGCGCTGCTCGAAAACTGGGATGCGTCGCGTCGTCAGTTCGTGAAGGTGTTCCCGACCGAATACAAGCGCGCGCTCGGCGAAATCGGCGCGAGAAAGGCGAAGGAAGCACTGGCGGCTTAAGCCCGAAACACAACAAGTCAGGGCTCTCCGATGAAAAGGCATCGGAGAGCGCGATCCTCACTCAATACAGAGAAAGATATGGGCAAGGCAACCGGTTTTCTCGAATTCGAACGCCGCCACGAGGCGTACGAAGCACCGCTGACCCGCGTCAAGCACTACAAGGAATTCGTCGCTGCGCTGACCGACGACGACGCCAAGGTTCAAGGCGCGCGCTGCATGGATTGCGGCATTCCGTTCTGCAACAACGGCTGTCCGGTCAACAACATCATTCCGGACTTCAACGATCTCGTGTTCCGCCAGGACTGGAAGAGCGCGATCGAAGTGCTGCATTCGACCAACAACTTCCCGGAGTTCACGGGCCGCATCTGCCCGGCGCCGTGCGAGGCGGCGTGCACGCTCGGCATCAACGAAGATCCGGTCGGCATCAAGTCGATCGAGCGCAAGATCATCGACAAGGCGTGGGAAGAAGGCTGGGTCGCGCCGCAGCCGCCGAAGCACAAGACGGGCAAGAAAGTCGCTGTCGTGGGTTCGGGTCCGGCGGGGCTCGCGGTCGCGCAGCAACTGGCGCGCGCGGGACATGACGTGGTCGTGTTCGAAAAGAACGATCGCATCGGTGGACTGCTGCGCTATGGCATCCCCGACTTCAAGCTGGAGAAGTGGCTGATCGACCGCCGCATGCGCCAGATGGAAGCGGAAGGCGTGTCGTTCCGCACGAACGTGTTCGTCGGCCGCGATGCGATTCCGTCGCACATCGGCAATACGGCGAAGGAAAGCATCACGCCGGAAGAACTGAAAGAGCAGTTCGACGCGGTAGTGGTCGCGGGCGGCTCGGAAACGCCGCGCGATTTGCCGGTGCCGGGGCGCGAGCTGGAAGGCATCCACTTCGCGATGGAATTCCTGCCGCAGCAGAACAAGGTCAACGCGGGCGACAAGGTCGCGGATCAACTCGTCGCGAAGGGCAAGCATGTCGTCGTGATCGGCGGCGGCGATACGGGCTCCGACTGCGTAGGCACGTCGAACCGTCATGGCGCGAAGAGCGTCACGCAATTCGAACTGCTCGCGCAGCCGCCCGAAGAAGAGAACAAGCCGCTCGTGTGGCCGTACTGGCCGATCAAGCTGCGCACGTCGTCGTCGCATGAGGAAGGTTGCGAGCGCGACTGGTCGGTTGCGACCAAGCGGTTCGAAGGCAAGAACGGCAAGGTGGAGAAGCTGATCGCGGCGCGCGTCGAGTGGAAGAACGGCAAGATGCAGGAAGTGCCGAATTCCGAATTCGAGATGAAGGCGGATCTCGTTCTGCTCGCGATGGGTTTCACGCAGCCGCTCTCGCCGGTGCTGGAAGCGTTCGGCGTCGACAAGGACGCGCGCGGCAACGTGCGGGCAACGACTGAAGGCGAGAAGGCGTACTACACGTCGGTGGACAAGGTGTTCACGGCGGGTGATATGCGGCGCGGGCAGTCGCTCGTCGTCTGGGCGATTCGCGAAGGACGTCAGTGCGCGCGGTCGGTGGATGCGTATTTGATGGGGTCGAGTGAGTTGCCGCGGTAATCGTTCGACGCATCGTGAAGCAAGAAGGCCACGCGTTCCGTGGCCTTTTTGCTATCTACGCGCAGAAATCAAGCCTCCACCATCGCCCTTTCGATCTCGATCTTATAGTCATGAAACATCGCGACCGACTCCCGATGCGCGACGCTTAAGATCGCCGCTTTCGGCAGCCGCTCGACCAGCGTGTTGTAGATGTGCAGCTCGTTTTCGGCATCGAGCGCGCTCGTCGCTTCGTCGAGGAACACGAAGTCCGGCTTGTGCAGCAGCACGCGCGCCGCAGCCAGCCGCTGCTGCTCGCCCGGCGACAAGCTGCGCGCCCAGTGCGCGCTTTCGTCGAGCCGGTCCGCGTACGCTTCGAGATTGCAGGAGCGCAAGGCTTCGCGCAGTGCGTCGTCGCCGAACGTCTCGCCCGGCGACGGATACGACAGCGCCGCGCGCAACGTCCCGATCGGCAGATAACTCTGCTGCGGCACGAACATGAGCTTCGCATCGACGGGCGCGTCGATGGTGCCGTCGCCGAACGGCCACAGGCCCGCGAGCGCGCGCATCAACGTGCTCTTGCCAGAACCCGACGGCCCGACGACGAGCCAGCGCGACCCCGGCTCAACGGAGACATCCGCCACGCGCGAAAGCGGCGTGCCATTCGGAAGCGCGAGCATGAGACCGTTGGTCGTCAGCGACGGCGTGCTCGTGTAATGCAAATTGATGCCGCCGCGCTCCGTCGCAGGCGACGTTTCCTCGCGAATATGCGTCGAGCGCATCACGCGCTTGAATTCGCGCAGACGGTTGACGGTGGCGCGCCATTCGACCAGCGTCGAATAACTGTTGATGAACCACGAGAACGAATCGCTGACCGTGCCGAACGCCGATGAAATCTGCATCAGCACGCCGAACGAAAACGCGCCCGCGAAGTAGCGGGGCGCGGCGACCATGATCGGAAAGATGATCGCGATTTGCCCGTAGAAGGACAGCACGAAGGTCATGCGCTTCGTGTACTTCATGATGAGCCACCAGTTGTCGCGAATGCGCTGGAAGATGCTCTTCGCGTTGGCGGTTTCGGTGGCGATGCCGTCGTAGAACGCAATCTGCTCGGCGTTTTCGCGCACGCGAATCAGGCCGAAGCGAAAGTCCGCCTCGACTTTCTGCTGCTGATAGTTGATCGACACGAGCGGATGCCCGACCTTCTGGATGATGAGCGAGCCGAGAATCGCGTAGAGCGCGGCGGCCCACACCATGTAGCCCGGAACGACGAGCGGCTTGCCGAAGAGCGTGAGCGTCAGAGCGCCCGCGAGCGTCCACAAAATGGTGATGAAGGTGACGAGCGTGACGAGCGTCGACAGCAGGTCGAGCGACAGCGTAAGCGTGGTGGTCGCGAAGGATTGCAGGTCGTCGCTGATACGCTGGTCGGGGTTGTCGGCGAGGCGGTCGCGCTCGATGCGGTAGAACGCCTTGTCGCCGAACCATTGTTCGAGATACCGGTTCGTGAGCCATTGCCGCCAGCGGAACGCGAGCATCTGCCGGAGATAGCGCCCGTAGACCGCAAGCAGAATGTACGCGAACGCGAGCCCCGTGAAGATCAGCAGCAAATGCGGAAAGTCGCGCACGTTCTTGTTTTGGAGCGCGTTATAAAAGTCTGCGTTCCAGCTGTTGAGCCGCACGTTGATCCAGACGACCGTCATATTGATCGCGATGATCGCGACCAGAAGCCCCCACGCGATGCCGCGCTCTTCCGAGACCCAGTAAGGTTTGATGAGGCTCCACGCCGATACGTCATCCGCCTTCTGCTGCGTGCTTTCGAGATTCGTGTTGACCATGACCTTGTGTTCGGGTGCGCCGGATCGCCGGCGGGTTGAGACGTGTCGCTTGCCGTGCGGCGCGCGGCATCGACGTGCGCGCAGCCAGTCCCGGGTTCGCAGATTGTTGTGATGCTGCCTTAACTGTCGCTTAAACCGGCCCGTTCGTCCGACGAACGGTGTTCGGGGCATTGTGCCAGAGTGCCGCCGCCCGCGACCGGAGCGGTACGACGCGGCACAATGGAAGCGTATGGCCGCAGCGGACAATCCCGGTTTGCAGCGGCTTTGCCTTTTATGCTCTAATGATCTGCGACGAAACAGGGGTGCTTCGCGCGCAATGTCACTGGAAACGGTGGCCGGCGCGGCGAGGCTGAGAGAGACCCTTTGCACCCGATCCGGGTAATACCGGCGAGGGAAGTTTCCGGAGAACGCGCGTTCGCCGCGCCATTCCTCCAGTCTCTTCCAGTCTTCCTTTTCCGCCCGGTGCGTCTGACGGCCGCCGTGCAGGTCTCTCCTCCGCTGATTCGTCACGTTAGTCAATCGGTATGCCGCTTCCTGCGGCGACGCTCGCTTTTGTCGAGCCGACGCACGGGACCGGATGAGGAGACATCGGATTGTGAACAGCTTGGAACAGGGCGACGCGCGCCGGCCGGATTTCGCGGTGATCGGCGGCGGGCTCGTCGGGCGGCTCGTCGCGTGGCAGCTCGCGGGTGAAGGGCACGGCGTCGCGCTCTACGAGCGTGGTGACGAAGCCGGGTCGCAGTCGGCCGCGTGGGTCGCCGCGGCCATGCTCGCGCCGCTTGCGGAAGCAACGAGCGCGGAGCCGCTCGTCGTCGAGCTCGGCGCGGCGTCGCTCGCGCGCTGGCCGGATGTGCTCGCGGCATTGCCTGAGCCGGTCTACTTTCAGCGCAACGGGACGCTCGTCGTGTGGCACGGCGCGGATCGCGCGGAAGCGCCGCTTTTCGAGCGCCGGCTGCGCGCGAACGCTCCGGCCGCGCTACTCGACGGCGGTTTCGTCAAGCTCGCGGGCGCGCAGGTCGCCGAGGCGGAACCGGCGCTCGGGACGCGCTTCGCGCAGGGCTGGCTGCTGCCGCACGAAGGCCAGCTCGACAACCGGCAGGCGCTGAAAGCGCTCGCGGCGGGGCTGGCGGCGCGCGGCGTGCGCACGCACTGGAACACGCCGGTCGATGCCATGCCTGATGCGCGCTGGATCATCGATTGCCGCGGTCTCGGCGCAAAGCCTGCGTGGCCCGCGCTGCGCGGCATTCGCGGAGAAGTGGCGCGCGTGCATGCGCCGGGCATCGGGCTCACGCGGCCGGTGCGCTTGCTGCATCCGCGCTATCCGCTTTACATCGCGCCCAAGCAGAACGACGTCTACGTGATCGGCGCGACGGAAGTCGAGGGCGAGGACATGTCGCCCGTCAGCGTGCGCTCGGCGCTCGAATTGCTGAGCGCGGCGTTCGCCGTGCATCCGGGATTCGGCGAAGCGCGCATTCTCGAACTCAATTCGCAATGCCGGCCGACGCTGCCGGATCATCGTCCGGCCATTGTCTGGGACGGCGCGCAGACGCTGCGCGTAAACGGGCTGTATCGGCACGGCTTCATGATCGCGCCGGAAGTGGCCGATGCCGCCTGCGCGCTCGCCGATGCGCTCATCGGAGGAACGGTGCGCGACGCCGCTTCGTTCGCGCAGTTCCGCGGCGCTGCCAGATGGCGCGAGCTGCTGCACGGCGCATTTGCGGCCGTAGCCGCGTGACACGATTCAGAGACAGGACCATGAACATCCACATCAATCAGCGCGAGTTCACGTTGCCCGATGCCGCGACCGTCACTGACGCGCTCGCCGCGTTCGGCGCGAAGCCGCCGTTCGCGGTCGCGCTCAACGGCCAGTTCGTCGCGCGCGGCGAGCATGGCACGAAGACGCTCGCGCCGGGCGACAAGCTCGACGTCGTTTCGCCCGTCGCGGGCGGCTGAACACACGAAGGATTTCATCATGACCACACAGACCGCCGACGTGCTCACGCTTTACGGCGAGGCGTTTCCGAGCCGCGTGCTGCTCGGCACGTCGCGCTATCCGTCGCTGCAATCGCTATCCGATTCCATCGATGCCGCGCGTCCCGGCATGGTGACGGTCGCGCTGCGCCGTCAGTCCGAGACGGGCGAAGCCGGCTTCTTCGACGTGCTCAAGCGGCACGGCGTCGCGCTGTTGCCGAACACGGCGGGCTGCCAGAGCGTCGACGAAGTGCTGACGACCGCCTACATGGCGCGGGAAGTGTTCGACACGCCGTGGATCAAGCTCGAACTGATCGGCGACGACTACACGCTCCAGCCCGACCCGATCGGCCTGGTCGAAGCGGCGGCGAAGCTCGTGCGCGACGGCTTCAAGGTGCTGCCGTACTGCACGGAAGATCTCGTGATCGGCCGGCGCCTGCTCGATGCCGGCTGCGAAGCGCTGATGCCGTGGGGCGCGCCCATCGGCACGGGCAAGGGCGTCACCAATCCCTACGGGCTGCGCACGCTGCGCGAGCGGCTGCCGGACGTGCCGCTGATCGTCGACGCGGGTCTCGGCGTGCCGTCGCACGCGTGTCAGGTGATGGAGTGGGGCTTCGACGGCGTGCTGCTCAACACGGCGGTTTCGCAGGCCACGTTTCCGCCGCAGATGGCGCGTGCGTTCGCGCTGGGCGTCGAAGCGGGCCGCAGCGCGTTTCTCGCCGGTCCGATGGCCGAGCGCGACAGCGCGCAGGCGAGCACGCCGGTCGTCGGCATGCCGTTCTGGCATCAGGACGGAGGTGCGGCATGAGCCTGCTCCGTCGCGAAGTGTTCTGGCCGCCGGCGGACGAACTCGTGGAAGTCGCGGAGCGCATCCGCGCGCGGCTCGGCGACTGGCCCGCCGCGTCGACGCGCTGGCGCATCTGCCTGACCGCGCCCGAATCGGCCGGCGCGCAGGACGTGATCGTGCTCACGGAACCGCGTGAATCCGATCCCGGCGCGCTTGCCGGCGACGCCGCCGTGCTCGAAGCGCACGGCTCGCGCGTGACGCTGACGCGCAAGGGCGCGCGTTTCGTGCTCGACGGCGAGCGGTCCGACGACTGGCTCGCCGCGCTCGCCGCGTTTCTCGACTGCAACTTCGAGCCGCACGATGCGCTTGTTCTGGCGCTGGCCTGGCGCACCGGCGACGAGTCGAAAGACGACGCCTGGCCTGTGGATTTCACGACGTTCCCGCGCGTCGGCGACTTGCCGCCCGCGCCGGAGCCTGCATTCCCCGCGTGCCCCGACGCGCTCGGCTTGTATCCCGTTCTGCCGAGCGCCGAATGGGTCGAGCGCGTGCTCGATCTGGGTGTCGCCACGGCGCAACTGCGCCGCAAAAGCGCGGACGCCGACGATCTTCGACGCGAGATCGAGCGGTCCGTGGCGGCGGGGCGTCGTCATCAGACGCGGCTCTTCATCAACGATCACTGGCGCGAGGCGATAACGGCGGGCGCTTACGGCGTGCATCTCGGCCAAGAAGACGTCGAGACCGCCGATCTGAGCGCGATTGCGCGCGCCGGCCTGCGCCTCGGCCTCTCGACGCACGGCTACTACGAGATGCTGCGCGCGCTCCATTTCCGGCCGAGCTATCTCGCGCTCGGCGCCGTCTTCCCGACGACGACCAAGGTCATGCCGACCAAGCCGCAAGGTCTCGCACGCTTGCGCCGCTATGTGCAGTTGTTAAGCGGCCGGGTGCCGCTCGTCGCGATCGGCGGAATCGACGGCAAAGTGATCGGCGACGTGCTCGCGACGGGCGTCGGCAGCGCGGCGGTCGTGCGCGCGGTGACCGAAGCGCCGGATACTGCTCAGGCGGTCACATCGCTGCAACAAAACTTTGCAGGTCAATGCTGACAGTTCCGAAAAAATTAGGCACCGCGCACTAGGCAAAGCACCGATTGCACGCAGGCCCTATAATGCGGCGTTTTGCGTCAACGGAATTTCTTACCCAGTGCCAGCCTCTTCTGAGACTCTGCTCGAGCTACGCGACGTCGACTTCGGTTACGGCGACCGGCTTGTCCTGTCGAACCTGAACATGCGCTTCACGCGCGGTCAGGTCGTCGCGGTCATGGGCGGCTCGGGCTGCGGCAAGACCACGACGCTTCGGCTGATCGGCGGTCTCGTCAAGGCGAGCCGCGGCCAGGTGCTGTACGGCGGGCAGGACGTCGGCTCGCAGACGCGCGACGGCCTCTACGCGCTGCGCCGGAAGATGGGCATGCTGTTTCAGTTCGGCGCGCTCTTCACGGATCAAACGGTCTTCGAGAACGTCGCGTTTCCGCTGCGCGAGCACACGGATCTGCCCGAGGCGCTGATTCGCGATCTTGTTCTGATGAAGCTCAACGCCGTCGGTCTGCGCGGCGCGCGCGATCTCGCGCCGTCGGAGATTTCGGGCGGCATGGCGCGTCGCGTGGCGCTGGCGCGCGCCATCGCGCTCGATCCCGAACTCATGATGTACGACGAGCCGTTCGCCGGCCTCGATCCCATTTCGCTTGGCATCACCGCGAAGCTCATTCGCACGCTGAACGACGCGCTCGGCGCCACGTCCATTCTCGTCTCGCACGACGTGCCGGAGTCGTTCGCCATCGCCGACTACGTGTACTTCGTGGCCAACGGCGGCATTCACGCGGAAGGCACGCCGGCGCAACTGCGCGCGTCGCAGGATCCAACCGTGCGCCAGTTCATCGACGGCACGCCCGACGGCCCCTTCAAGTTCCACTACGCGAGCCAGAACCTCGCGGCGGATTTCGGCATCGGAGGCAAGGCATGATCAGCGCACTCGGACGCTGGGTGCTCGACGGCTTCGGCACCGCTGGTTACGCGACGCGCATGCTCGCGCGTCTCGTGCTCGAATTCTTCCCGCTGCTGCGCCGCCCGCGGCTTGTCACGAAACAAATCCACTTCGTCGGCAATTATTCGCTCGTGATCATCGCGGTGTCGGGTCTCTTCGTCGGCTTCGTGCTCGGCTTGCAGGGCTACTACACGCTCAACCGCTACGGCTCGGAGCAGGCGCTCGGGCTGCTCGTCGCGCTGTCGCTCGTGCGCGAGCTCGGGCCCGTGGTCACGGCGCTACTCTTCGCCGGGCGCGCGGGCACGTCGCTGACGGCGGAAATCGGCCTCATGAAGGCGGGCGAGCAACTCACTGCAATGGAAATGATGGCCGTCGATCCCATCAAGGTGGTCGTCGCGCCGCGCATGTGGGCGGGCATCATTTCGATGCCGGTGCTCGCGGCCATCTTCAGCGCGGTCGGCGTGATCGGCGGCTATGTGGTCGGTGTGCTGCTGATCGGCGTGGATTCGGGCGCGTTCTGGTCGCAGATGCAGGGCGGCGTGGATGTCTGGCGCGATGTCGGCAACGGCGTCGTGAAAAGCGTCGTGTTCGGTTTCGCGGTGACGTTCATCGCGTTGTTCCAGGGCTACGAAGCCCGGCCGACGCCGGAAGGCGTGTCGCGCGCGACGACGAAAACGGTCGTTTACGCGTCGCTCGCCGTGCTCGGCCTCGACTTCCTGCTGACCGCGTTGATGTTCAGCTAATGGACCACTCGCGGACGCCCGCGAGGGCGTGGGCGTTGTGAAGGGTACAGACCGTCACGCGCATTCCGCGACAAGATTCTCTTTGGAAAGACGATGAAAAAGACTGCTCTCGACTTTTGGGTCGGCCTCTTCGTGGTGCTCGGTTTCGTGGCGCTGCTGTTTCTCGCGCTGAAGGCCGGCAACATGAGTTCCCTGTCGTTCCAGCAAACGTACGCCGTCCGGCTCAAGTTCGACAACATCGGCGGCCTGAAGCCGCGCGCGCCCGTGAAGAGCGCGGGCGTGACGGTCGGGCGCGTCGGCTCCATCGGCTTCGATCCGAACGCGTATCAGGCGGTCGTGACCATCGACATCGACAAGCAGTACCAGTTTCCGAAGGATTCGTCCGCGAAGATCCTGACCTCGGGTCTGCTCGGCGAGCAGTACATCGGCCTCGAGCCGGGCGGCGACGATCAGATGCTCAAGAACGGCGACACCATCACGATGACGCAATCGGCTGTCGTCCTCGAAAACCTGATCGGACAGTTCCTCTACAACAAGGCGGCGGATTCGGGCGCGTCGAAGGCAGCAACGCCGGCCGCGCCGGCCGCTGCCGCGCCGGCATTCCCGGGCGCGGCAAGCGCCATGGGCGCTGCACCCGCACCCGCACCCGCGGCATCGGGCTCGGCTCAATAAGGAGAAGCTATGTACGCGATGGGGCTGCGGCGCGTGCTTGTCTCGGCGGCGGCGGTGACGCTCGCCGGTTGCGCGACGGTGACGACGCCCACGAAGGGCGATCCGTTCGAGAGTTACAACCGGACGATGTTCACTATCAACGACAAGGTGGACCAGTTCGCGCTGAAGCCGGTCGCGAAGGCATACGTGTGGAGCGTGCCGGAGCCGGTCCGCAACAGCGTCACGAACTTCTTCTCGAATATCGGCGATGTGTATATCGCGGCGAACAATCTGCTGCAGTTGAAGATCGCGGATGGCGTCTCCGACATCATGCGCGTCGCGATCAATACGGTGTTCGGCGTCGGCGGCCTCTTCGACGTCGCGACTGTCGCCAAGTTGCCGAAGCACTCCGGCGACTTCGGCCTGACGCTCGGCCATTACGGCGTTCCGGCCGGTCCGTATCTGGTGCTGCCGCTGCTCGGGCCGAGCACGGTGCGCGATACGAGCGGGCTGGTCGTCGACTATTTCGGCAGTCCGCTGACCTACGTGAGTCCGGATTCCGTGAGCTGGGCGCTGTATGGCGTGAACCTCGTCAATACGCGGGCGAACCTGCTCGGCGCGACGGACGTACTCGCCGATGCAGCGCTCGACAAATACTCGTTCGTGCGTAACGCGTACTTGCAGCGTCGGCAGTATCTGATTCACGGCGACACCGACGGTGATGCCGGCAGCATGCCGAACTACGACGAAGCGCCGCTGCCGACCTACGCAGAACCGGGCGGCGCGAGCGGCGCGGTGGGCGCATCGGCAACGGCGGTGGCGCCCGCAGCGGCGTCGGCGGCGGAAGGCGCGTCGGGCGCGGCGCCTGCTTCGGGGACCGCAGCTACGCCGAACGCCGCGAGTTCGAGCGGCGCGACCGTCCCGGGCAATCAGTACGTGCCGCCGCGCGCGCCGCCCGGCTTCCCTTCATTCCGCCTGCGTTGAGCGCATCCACGCTAACGCGCGGTAACATGATTGACAGCGTTTATTACAGATTGGCCGGTGCGCGGCCTGAACTTGGTTCAAGCGGCGCACTCCAATCCAAGCCACTTCTTTTGCAGGGTCTGCGATGAAAAAACTCTTCTTGCTTCCTTTGTTTGCCATGCTGATGGCGTTCTGCGGCGCGGCGTCGGCGCAAACGGTCGATACCAGCTCGCCCGACGGCATGATCAAAACCGTCACGCAGCAGGTTCTCGATCAGATCAAGTCGGACCCGAAGCTCCAGTCGGGCGACGTGCAGCACATCACTGAACTCGTCAACCAGAAGATCCTGCCGTACACGGACTTCACGCGCACCACGCGTCTGGTGATGGGCCGCAACTGGAATTCGGCCACGCCCGAGCAGCAAAAGCAGATCGTCGAGCAATTCAAGATGCTGCTGATCCGCACGTATTCGGGCGCGCTCAGCCAGGTGCGCAATCAGACCATTCAGTACAAGCCGTTCCGCGCATCGCCGGAAGACACGGATGTCGTCGTTCGCTCGGTGGTGATGAACAACGGCCAGCCGGTCGAGCTCGACTATCGCCTGTACAAGACGCCGCAAGGCTGGCGCGTGTATGACATCAACGTGCTCGGCGCATGGTTGATCCAGGCGTATCAACAGCAGTTCAGCGAGCAGATCTCGCAACACGGCGTCGACGGCCTGCTGCAGTTCCTCACGCAGCGCAACCAGCAACTCGCGAGCGGCAAGGCTTCGTCGTGAGCGCAGTCGGCACCGGCGGCCGTTTCCAGACGGCCGCGTCCTTGACTCACGAAAGCGCGAAGGCCGCGCTCGAAGCCGGCCTTTCGCGCATCGCCGCGGGCGCGACCGAAGTCGATTGCGCGCCTCTTCGGCAGTTCGATTCGTCCGCGCTTGCCGTGCTGCTCGCATGGCAGCGCGCGGCCACCGCGCGCGGCGCCGCGCTCGGTATCGTCAACATTCCCTCCGGGCTTGCCAGTCTCGCGCAAGCCTATGGCGTCGACACGCTGCTCACCTTCCGACATTGATCCTGTCCTGATTCATCTGCTCAGGCGCGGCGGCGTTCATCAGCGTGAGCGTCGCCGCAAACAGGATCGCTCCGACGTCGGCTCTACCGGCTTTGCCCTATAATCAAACGTTTTTTCGGGCCCGAACCCGGCCCCTTTTGAAGCGAGCCCGGGTCCGTCACGCGTAATCCGCACAATCGAGGCGCGGCCGCACGAGGCGCGCGCACTGTTCATGTCAGCCATAGAAATCCGAAACGTCCGAAAGCGCTACAAGGATCTGCAGGCGCTCAAGGGCGTGAGCCTCACGGTGGAAGAGGGCGAGTTCTTCGGCCTGCTCGGCCCGAACGGCGCGGGCAAGACCACGTTGATCAGCATTCTCGCGGGACTGGCGCGCGCCGATAGCGGCACGATCAGCGTACGCGGTCATGATGTCGTCAGCGATTTTCGCGCGGCGCGTCGGGCGCTCGGCGTCGTCCCGCAGGAACTCGTTTTCGATCCGTTCTTCACGGTGCGCGAGTCGCTGCGCATCCAGTCGGGCTATTTCGGCCTGCGCAACAACGACGACTGGATCGACGAGGTCATGGCGAACCTCGATCTCACCGAGAAAGCCGACGTCAACACGCGCGCGCTGTCCGGCGGCATGAAGCGCCGCGTGCTGGTCGCGCAGGCGCTGGTGCATCGGCCGCCTGTGATCGTGCTCGACGAACCCACGGCCGGCGTCGACGTCGAGCTTCGGCAGACGCTCTGGAAGTTCATCTCGCGCCTCAATCGCGAGGGCCATACCATCGTGCTGACGACGCATTACCTCGAAGAAGCCGAATCGCTGTGCGACCGCCTCGCAATGCTTCGCCGCGGCGAAATCGTCGCGCTGGAGCGCACGAGCGCGCTGTTGCAGCGTTTCGCCGGCATGCAGCTCTATTTGCGCTTCTCGAGCGGCGTGCTGCCGGCCGACCTGCGCTCGCTCGAAGTCGACCCTCAAGCGGTATCCGGCGCGCAGCACCTGCTGCGCTTGTCGAGCTACGACGAAGTCGAGCCGATCCTCGCGAAATGCCGCGCGGCGGGCTGCACGTTCGATGAGATCGAAGTGCGCAAAGCCGATCTCGAAGACGTGTTCCTTCAGGTCATGAACGAGCCGGAAATGGTCGAGGGGCTTTCATGAGCGGCTTCCAGACGTTGTTCTACAAGGAGTTGCTGCGCTTCTGGAAAGTGTCGTTTCAGACGGTGCTCGCGCCGATCGTCACGGCGCTGCTTTATCTCACCATCTTCGGTCACGCGCTGACCGGGCATGTGCAGGTCTATCCGGGTGTCGGGTACACGAGCTTTCTCGTGCCCGGCCTCGTGATGATGAGCGTGTTGCAGAACGCATTCGCGAACAGTTCGTCGTCGCTGATTCAGTCGAAGATCACGGGCAATCTCGTGTTCGTGCTGCTGCCGCCGATCGCGCATTGGGAGATGTTCTTCGCGTATGTGCTCGCGTCGGTCGTGCGCGGGTTGTGCGTCGGCTTCGGCGTGTTCATCGTGACGATATGGTTCATCCCGATGTCTTTTTCCGCGCCGATCTACATCATTGCGTTCGCGATGCTCGGCTCGGCCATTCTCGGTACGCTCGGTCTGATCGCCGGCATCTGGGCCGACAAGTTCGATCAATTGGCCGCGTTCCAGAACTTCCTGATCATGCCGCTCACGTTCCTGTCGGGCGTCTTCTATTCGACGCATTCGCTGCCGCCCGTCTGGCGCGCGGTGTCGCATCTGAATCCGTTCTTCTACATGATCGACGGTTTCCGCTACGGCTTTTTCGGCTCGTCGGACGTGAACCCGCTCTTGAGCCTGTGCATCGTCGGCGGCTTTCTGGTCGTGCTCGCGCTCATCGCGGTGCGGCTGCTTGCGAGCGGCTACAAGCTGCGTCACTAAATCTCAAGGAGACAATCCCATGTTGCCGACTCCCGAGCAAGTGAAGGACTACATCGCTGGCGGTCTGTCGTGCCAGCATCTCGAAGTGGAAGGCGACGGCCAGCATTTTTTCGCGACCATCGTGAGCGATGCGTTCGTCGGCAAACGCCTGATCGCGCGTCATCAACTGGTGTACGCGGCGCTCGGCGAG
Organism: Caballeronia sp. BCC1704; assembly: GCF_902833455.1. Lineage (NCBI taxonomy): Bacteria > Pseudomonadati > Pseudomonadota > Betaproteobacteria > Burkholderiales > Burkholderiaceae > Caballeronia > Caballeronia sp. BCC1704. Next base: position 84,311 of record NZ_CADFFT010000007.1, read on the forward strand.
CGCATGCGCGAGGAGATTCATGCGCTCAGCATGAAGACCCTCACCCCGGACGAATGGAAATCGGCCTGAGTCCATTCGGCGAAGCCAAACGAGTCACACGCAGGCCACACGCCCAACCCTCAGCAACAGCTAGCAACACCCGGCACGACCGGTAGAAGCAGGCAGAACCAGGCAGCACAGAGTGCGGAACATTCAAGATAACCGCGGCGCCGAATCCGGCTCCGCAGCAGGACGCTCGGTCGAAGGACAAGCAATCATGGACAAACTCGTCATTACGGGGGGCGCGAAGCTCTCCGGCGAAATCACCGTATCGGGCGCCAAGAACGCGGCTTTGCCGATTCTGTGCGCGAGCCTTCTCACCGCCGACGACGTCCATCTGTCGAACGTGCCGAACCTGAAGGACGTGCGCACCACGCTCGAACTGCTGCGTCAGATGGGCGTGCAGTCCGAAGCGATGACCGACGGCCGCGTGACGCTCAACGCGTCGAAGGTGGACAACCTCGTCGCGCCGTACGAGATGGTGAAGACCATGCGCGCGTCGATTCTCGTGCTCGGGCCGCTCGTCGCGCGTTTCGGCGAAGCGAAGGTGTCGCTGCCGGGCGGCTGCGCAATCGGCGCGCGTCCGGTCGATCAGCACATCAAGGGCCTTCAGGCGATGGGCGCCGAGATCAACATCGAGCACGGCTTCATCGAGGCGCGCGCGAAGCGTCTGAAGGGCGCGCGTATCATCACGGACATGATCACCGTGACCGGCACCGAGAATCTGCTGATGGCGGCAGTGCTGGCCGATGGCGAAACGATCATCGAGAACGCGGCGCGCGAGCCGGAAGTAAGCGACCTCGCGAATCTGCTGGTCGCGATGGGCGCGAAGATCGAAGGAATCGGCACCGACCGGCTCGTGATTCAGGGCGTCGAAAAGCTGCATGGCGCGCGTCATGCCGTGGTGCCGGATCGTATCGAAGCCGGCACGTTTCTGTGCGCGGTGGCGGCGGCCGGCGGCGATGTCACGCTGCGGCACGTGAGCCCGTCGCTGCTCGACGCCGTGACGGCCAAGCTGCGCGAAGCGGGCGTGTCCATAGAGGAAGGCGACGACTGGATGCGCGTGCGCATGAGCAAGCGGCCGGAAGCCGTGAACATTCGCACATCCGAATATCCCGCGTTCCCGACCGACATGCAGGCGCAGTTCATGGCACTGAACGCCATTGCAAGCGGCACGTCGCAAGTGGTCGAGACCATTTTCGAGAACCGCTTCATGCACGTGCAGGAGCTGAACCGCCTGGGCGCGAGCATCACGGTCGATGGCAACACGGCGCTCGTGACCGGCGTCGCGCAACTGTCGGGCGCGAAGGTCATGGCGACCGATCTGCGCGCGTCGGCGAGTCTCGTCATCGCGGCGATGTGCGCGGACGGCGAAACGCTGATCGACCGCATCTACCATCTGGATCGCGGCTACGACCGCATGGAGTCGAAGCTGACGGCGGTCGGCGCGAACGTTCGCCGCATCAAGGGCAGCGGGAGCGAGCAATGAGCTCGTTGCCGCAGACGTCGTCGTCGGTCGAGGCCAGCGCGCCGCTCACGCTCGCGCTCTCGAAAGGGCGTATCTTCGAGGAAACGGTGCCGCTGCTCGCGGCAGCCGGCGTGCAGGTCGCCGAAGATCCGGAAAGCTCGCGCAAGCTGATTCTTCCGACCACGAACCCGAACCTGCGCGTGATCATCGTGCGCGCGACCGACGTGCCGACGTACGTCGAATACGGCGCGGCGGATTTCGGCGTGGCGGGCAAGGACGTGCTGATCGAGCATGGCGGCGGCGGTCTGTATCAGCCGGTCGATCTGAACATTGCGCGCTGCCGGATGTCGGTGGCCGTGAAGGCAGGCTTCGACTACGCCAACGCGGTGCGCCAGGGCGCGCGGCTGCGCGTCGCGACGAAGTACACCGAGACGGCGCGCGAACACTTCGCGGCGAAGGGCGTTCATGTCGATCTGATCAAGCTGTACGGATCGATGGAACTCGCGCCGCTCGTCGGCCTCGCGGATGCGATCGTCGATCTGGTGAGTTCCGGCGGCACGTTGCGCGCGAACAACCTGGTCGAGGTCGAAGAGATCATGCAGATTTCGTCGCGACTGGTGGTGAATCAGGCGGCGCTCAAGTTGAAGCGCGCGGCGCTGAAGCCCTATCTCGACGCGTTCGAGCGCGCCTCGGCAGCAACGAACAACTAGGGCGGCTGCTCCACGCCTGCCGTCCACAGCACAATCGGAAACCAGCATGTCTATCAAGATTCGTAAGCTCGATTCCAGCACCGATGGTTTTCAAAAGGCGCTGCGCGCGGTGCTCGCGTTCGAAGCGAGCGAGGACGAAGCCATCGAGCGCGCCGTCGCGCAGATTCTCGCCGACGTGAAAGCGCGCGGCGACGAAGCCGTGCTCGAATACACGAACAAGTTCGATCGCCTGAAGGCGGACAGCGTCGCGGCGCTCGAATTGCCCGCGTCCGAGATGGAAGCCGCGCTGGAAGGGCTCGAGCCGAAGCGCCGTGCGGCGCTCGAAGCGGCGGCGGCGCGCGTGCGCGGCTATCACGAAAAGCAGCGCATCGAATGCGGCAGCCATAGCTGGCAGTACACCGAAGCCGACGGCACCGTGCTCGGCCAGAAGGTGACGCCGCTCGACCGCGCGGGCATCTACGTGCCGGGCGGCAAGGCGGCGTATCCGTCGTCCGTGCTGATGAACGCGATTCCGGCGCGCGTCGCGGGCGTGAAGGAAATCGTGATGGTCGTGCCCACGCCCGATGGCGTGAAGAATCCGCTCGTGCTCGCGGCCGCGCTGCTCGGCGGCGTCGATCGCGTGTTCACCATCGGCGGCGCGCAGGCTGTCGGCGCGCTCGCGTACGGCACGCAGACCGTGCCGGCTGTCGACAAGATTTGCGGTCCGGGCAACGCGTATGTGGCGTCGGCGAAGCGTCGCGTGTTCGGAACCGTCGGCATCGACATGATCGCGGGGCCATCCGAGATTCTCGTGATTTGCGACGCGACCACCGATCCGCGCTGGGTCGCGATGGACCTGTTCTCGCAAGCCGAACACGACGAACTCGCGCAATCCATTCTGCTGTGCCCCGACGCGGCGTTCATTCAGCGCGTCGAGGATGCCATCGTCGAACTGCTTCCCGCGATGCCGCGGCGTGACGTCATCCAGCGCTCGCTGGAAGATCGCGGCGCGCTCATCAAGGTGAAGGACATGGCCGAAGCCTGCGCCATCGCCAATGACATCGCGCCGGAGCATCTGGAGATTTCCGCGCTGGATCCGCATCAGTGGGCCGCGCAGATTCACAACGCGGGCGCGATGTTCCTCGGCCGCTACACGAGCGAAAGCCTCGGCGACTATTGCGCCGGGCCGAACCACGTGCTGCCGACTTCGCGGACCGCGCGCTTTTCGTCGCCGCTCGGCGTCTACGACTTCATGAAGCGTTCGAGCGTCATCGAAGTGAGTTCGGACGGCGCGCAGACATTGGGCGAAATCGCGGCGGAACTCGCGTATGGCGAGGGCTTGCAGGCGCATGCGAAGAGCGCCGAATACCGGATGAAAAACGTCGGCTGAAGTGGGCCGTTGAATCGAACGAGGCGGCCTCAGAGCCGCCGCCAGCGCCAGCAGCGCCACCATGACCACACCGAACGACATCATTCGTCCCGACGTCCTCGCGATGACGAGCTATCCCGTGCCGGAATCCACGGGCCTCATCAAGCTCGACGCGATGGAAAATCCCTACACGCTGCCCGACGCGCTCGCGCAACAACTTGGCGCGCACCTCGCGGGCGTCGCGCTGAACCGTTACCCCGCGCCGCGCCCGGCGGAACTCATCGCGAAGCTCAAGCGCGCAATGCACGTTCCGGCTGCGTGCGACGTGCTGCTCGGCAACGGCTCCGACGAGTTGATCAGCATGATGTCGGTCGCGTGTTCGAAGCCGGGCGCGAAAGTCGTCGCCCCGGTGCCGGGCTTCGTCATGTACCAACTGTCGGCGGCGTTCGCGCACCTCGAATTTATCGGCGTGCCGCTTAATGCCAATTTCACGCTGAACGCCGACGCGCTCATCGCCGCCATCAAGGAACACGCGCCCGCGCTCGTCTATGTCGCGTATCCGAACAATCCGACCGGCACGCTCTACGACGACGCCGACATCGAACGCGTGATCGCGGCGTCGACGAAAAGCCTCGTCGTGATCGACGAGGCGTACCAGCCCTTCGCCGAGCAAACGTGGATGCCGCGCGCCGCGGAGCTCGATAACGTCGTCGTCATGCGCACGGTGTCGAAGCTCGGCCTCGCGGGCATCCGCCTCGGTTACATGGCCGGTTCGCCCGCGTGGATCGCGCAGTTCGACAAGGTGCGCCCGCCGTACAACATCAACGTGCTGACGCAGGCCACCGCCGATTTCCTGCTCGATCATCTCGACGTGCTTGACGCGCAAGCCGCTGCGCTGCGCGAGGCGCGGGCCGAACTCGCGCGGGAAGTGGCCGCGCTGCCGGGCATGACCGTTTATCCGAGCGCGGGCAACTTCCTGCTCGTGCGCGTACCCGACGCGGCGCTCGCGTTCGAAACCCTGCTGACTTCGCGGGTTTTGGTGAAAAACGTGAGTAAAATGCATCCGTTGCTTACGAATTGCGTGCGTTTGACGGTCGGAACGGCCGAAGAGAACGCGCAGATGCTCGCGGCGTTGAGAAAGCTCGCGCCCAACTGAACCCCTTTCTTCGAAAAGTCTCAAGGAAACACCATGCGCATTGCGGAAGTCGTTCGCAACACCAGCGAAACGCAGATCCGTGTAAAGCTCGATCTGGACGGCACCGGCAAGCAGAAGCTCGCCACCGGCGTGCCGTTTCTCGATCACATGCTCGACCAGATTGCCCGTCACGGCCTGTTCGACCTCGAAATCGAAGCGCATGGCGACCTCCATATCGACGATCACCATACCGTCGAAGACACCGGCATCACGCTCGGGCAAGCGGTGGCGAAGGCTATCGGCGATCGCAAGGGCATTCGCCGCTATGGTCATTCGTACGTGCCGCTCGACGAGGCGCTGTCGCGCGTCGTGATCGATTTCTCGGGGCGGCCGGGGCTCGAATTCCATGTGCCGTTCACGCGTGCGCGCATCGGCACGTTCGATGTCGATCTCACCATCGAATTCTTCCGCGGCTTCGTGAACCACGCGGGCGTGACGCTGCATATCGACAACCTGCGCGGCATCAACGCGCATCATCAGGTCGAGACCGTGTTCAAGGCCTTCGGCCGCGCGCTGCGCATGGCCGTCGAAGTCGACGAACGCGCGGCGGGACAGATTCCATCGACCAAAGGCAGTCTCTGATCAGCCGTTTGCCGATTCGGCGCCGCACAGCGTTCAACTCGGCCGGCCATTCGCGATGGATCTCTTCAAGTCGTTCATATCCTTGCTCGCGCTGATCAACCCGATCGGCGCAATACCGTTTTTTCTGAGCCTCACCTCGCAGCAATCGGACGTGGAGAAGCGCAACACCATCCGCGTCGCGTGTATTTCGGTGTTCTGCGTGATCGCCGTAACGGCGCTGCTCGGGCAGCAGATCATCGCGTTCTTCGGTATTTCGGTCGGATCGTTCGAAGTGGGCGGCGGCATCATCATGCTGCTCATGGCGATCAGCATGCTGAACGCGCAAGTGGGCAACGCGCGCTCGACGCCCGAAGAGCGCATGGAAGCGGAAGAGCGCAACAGCATCGCGGTCGTGCCGCTCGCCATTCCGCTGCTCACGGGCCCGGGATCGATCAGCACGGTGATCGTCTATGCTGCAAGTGCGCAGCACTGGTACGACCGCTTCGGGCTCGTCCTGCTGGGCGCGATCATCGCGGCGTTGTGCTTCGGCGCGCTAAATCTCGCGGAGCCGATCGCGCGCTGGGTCGGGCGCACCGGAATCAATATCGGCACGCGTCTCATGGGATTGATGCTGTCCGCGCTGGCGGTGGAATTCATCGTCAACGGCTTGAAGGCCCTGATGCCTACCTTGAAATGAAAACTTCGATTGCGATTGTTGATTACGGAATGGGCAACCTGCGCTCGGTGTATCAGGCGCTGAAGAAGGCCGCGCCCGATGCGGACGTGGCGATCGTCGATCAGCCGCAGGCCATTCACGCGGCCGATCGCATCGTGCTGCCGGGACAGGGCGCGATGCGCGACTGCATGGCGCATCTCGGGCAGTCCGGCCTCCAGGAAGCGGTGATGCAGGCGTCGCGCGAAAAGCCGATGCTCGGCGTGTGCGTCGGCGAGCAGATGCTCTTCGACTGGAGCGAAGAAGGCGACACGCGCGGCCTCGGCCTGTTCCCGGGCAAGGTGGTGCGTTTTCAGCTCGAAGGCCGCGTGCAGGACGACGGCTCGCGCTTCAAAGTACCGCAGATGGGCTGGAACCGCGTGCGCCAGACGCAGGCGCATCCGGTCTGGGACGGCATCGCGGACGGCGCGTTCTTCTACTTCGTGCACAGCTATCACGTCGCGCCGGAGAACCCGGCGCACACGTCGGGCGAAACGGTCTACGGCGACCCGTTCACGTCGGCGGTCGCGCGCGACAACATCTTCGCGACGCAGTTTCACCCGGAAAAGAGCGCCGACGCGGGCTTGCGCCTCTATCGGAACTTCGTTCACTGGAACCCGTGAGCGGCGTCGCGCGTTAGCCTCGCGGCCGCGTCCCCGCACGATTGAGTGCCGCGAGACTTGTACTACACTAGCGAGACGGCCCGCGCGGCCGTTTCAATCACATTCACCCAGAAGATACGCGATACCTATGCTGCTCATTCCGGCCATCGATCTCAAAGACGGTCAGTGCGTGCGCCTGAAGCAAGGCGATATGGACCAGGCGACCATTTTTTCAGAAGATCCGGCGGCGATGGCCCGGCATTGGGTCGACAAGGGCGCGCGCAGACTCCACCTCGTCGATCTGAACGGCGCGTTCGCGGGCAAGCCGAAGAACGGCGACGCCATTCGGGCGATCATCGAAGAAGTGGGCAGCGAGATTCCGGTGCAACTCGGCGGCGGCATCCGCGACCTGAACACCATCGAACGCTATCTGGACGACGGCCTTTCGTACGTGATCATCGGCACGGCGGCGGTGAAGAATCCGGGTTTTCTGCAAGACGCGTGCAGCGCGTTCGGCGGGCACATCATCGTCGGACTGGACGCGAAAGACGGCAAGGTCGCCACCGACGGCTGGAGCAAGCTGACCGGCCACGAAGTCGTGGACCTCGGTCGCAAGTTCGAGGACTACGGCTGCGAGTCGATCATCTACACGGACATCGGCCGCGACGGCATGCTTCAGGGCATCAACATCGACGCGACCGTGCGGCTCGCGCAAGCGGTCAAGATTCCGGTGATCGCAAGCGGCGGCTTGTCGAGCATCGCGGACATCGAATCGCTCTGCGAAGTCGAGGACGAAGGCATCGAAGGCGTGATCTGCGGACGCGCGATTTATTCGGGCGACCTCGATTTCAAGGCGGCGCAAACCCGCGCCGACGCGCTGCGCGAAGCGGACGACGCCTGAGCCGCTTTCCCGGCTTCTCTCGCGCGAGCACACTGAAGCGCGCCGGGCGGCGCTGGCCGCCCTCAACCGTACCGAACCGGCAGTAGCTAGAACATGGCTCTCGCAAAACGCATCATCCCCTGTCTCGACGTGACCGCTGGGCGCGTGGTGAAGGGCGTCAACTTCGTCGAACTGCGCGACGCGGGCGATCCCGTTGAAATCGCGCGACGCTACGACGATCAGGGCGCCGACGAACTCACGTTCCTCGACATCACCGCGACGTCCGACCAGCGCGATCTCATTTTGCCGATCATCGAGGCGGTGGCCTCGCAGGTCTTCATTCCGCTGACCGTCGGCGGCGGTGTGCGCGCGGTCGAGGACGTCCGGCGCTTGCTGAACGCGGGCGCGGACAAGATCAGCATGAACTCGTCGGCGGTGGCAAATCCGCAACTCGTGCGCGACGCGTCGGACAAGCACGGCTCGCAGTGCATCGTCGTCGCGATCGACGCGAAGCGCGTGTCGGGAGAAGGCGAGCCGCCGCGCTGGGAAGTGTTCACGCACGGCGGCCGCAAGGCGACCGGCATCGACGCAGTGGAATGGGCGCGCAAGATGGCCGAACTCGGCGCGGGCGAAATCCTGCTGACCAGCATGGATCGCGACGGCACGAAAGCCGGCTTCGATCTGGCGCTGACGCGCGCCGTGTCGGATGCCGTGCCTGTGCCGGTGATCGCGTCGGGCGGCGTCGGGTCGCTGAAGCATCTGGCGGACGGCATCGTCGAAGGGCACGCCGACGCCGTGCTCGCCGCAAGCATCTTCCACTACGGCGAGCATACGGTCGGCGAAGCGAAGCGTTTCATGGCCGATCAAGGCATCTCGGTGAGGATCTGAACCGTGAGCGACCCGACGAATTGGCTCGATAAGGTGAAGTGGGACGCGAACGGCCTCGTGCCCGTCATCGCGCAGGAAGCATCGACCAACGACGTGCTGATGTTCGCGTGGATGAACCGCGAGGCGTTGGCGAAGACCATCGAACTGAAGCGCGCCGTGTACTTCTCGCGCTCGCGACAGCGCCTGTGGTTCAAGGGCGAAGAGTCGGGGCACGTCCAGCACGTGCACGAAGTGCGGCTGGATTGCGATGAAGACGTCGTGCTGCTCAAGGTCGAGCAGGTGTCGGGCATCGCGTGTCATACGGGCCGCCATTCCTGCTTCTTCCAGAAATTCGAGGGAACGGCCGAAAGCGGCGAGTGGGTCGCCGTCGAGCCGGTCCTGAAAGACCCAGAAAGCATTTACAAATGACGCAAGCCACCACGCTGGACACGCTGCTTCGCCTTGCCGCCGTCATCGACAGCCGTAAGGGCGGCGATCCGGAACAATCCTACGTTTCGCGACTCTTTCACAAAGGTGACGACGCGGTCTTGAAGAAGATCGGCGAGGAAGCGACCGAAGTCGTGCTCGCCGCGAAGGACGCGCGCCACGGCGGCGCGCCGAAGGCGCTCGTCGGCGAGGTCGCCGATTTGTGGTTTCATTGTCTCGTGATGCTGTCGCACTTCGACCTGAGTCCCGCCGACGTGGTCGCCGAACTGGAGCGGCGCGAAGGCTTGTCGGGCATCGAGGAGAAGGCGCTGCGCAAGTCGCGCGAGCGCGAACAGAACGGCGGCTGACGAGGCGTTCGCCCACTTTCTCGCGCGAGCGAAGGAGGCAAGCATGGCCGGGCTCGATGGACCGTACCCGCCGCCGGTGTATCAGACGCCGGCGGAAGACGAGCGGCTGCGCAGCCTGCGCACGCTCACGCACATCCTTTATGCGCTGTACGCGCTCTATTGGCTGACGGGCGGGCTGACCGTGCTCGTCGCGATCATCATCAATTATCTGAAGCGCGGCGACACGGTGGGCACGCCGTATCAGGCGCACTTTTCGTGGCAAATCCGCACGTTCTGGTGGGCAGTGCTCGGCCATGTGATCGGCGTCGCGCTGCTGTTCGTGGGCGTCGGCTTTCTCATTTTGTCCGCAGTCGGCATCTGGACGCTGTATCGCGTCATCAAGGGCTGGCTGTTTCTCTACGAAAACAAACCGATCGACCCGCAGACGTGGTTCTAGCGGCGATGCCTGGCAACGGAGTACGCACATTCATGAGCCAAGACAACTGCATCTTCTGCAAGATTGCCTCCGGGCAGATTCCCAGCACGAAAGTCTACGAGGACGACGAATTCGTCGCGTTCAACGACATCAACCCGGCCGCGCCGGTTCATGTGCTGGTGATTCCGCGTCAGCACATTGAGACGCTTTCGGACTGTTCCGAAAGCGATGCGCCGCTGCTTGGTAGAATGTTAAGTCTCGTTGGCCGTCTCGCGAAAGATTTGGGCGTTTCCTACACGGGTGGGGATACCGGTTTCCGGACGGTCATCAATACCGGGCCAGGCGGCGGGCAGGAGGTGTATCACATTCATGCGCATCTTCTGGCTGGGGCGCGTCCGTGGCGGCGAATGGGCTGACGTCGGTTTCATCGGCGTTTTGCTTTCCAATGCCATATTGGGCGCGCAAAATCGATACTGATAGCCGAGGCGGCATTGCTTCGGCTCGAGCTGCAGGCCAGCCTTCCGTCGCGGAAAGGCTTTTGCGGCGGAATAAGGAGAGTTTTCATTCATGGGTTCGTTAAGCATTTGGCATTGGTTGATCGTTTTGCTGATCGTGGCGCTCGTCTTCGGCACGAAGAAATTGCGCAATATCGGCGGTGATCTGGGCGGCGCGGTTCGCGGTTTCAAGGAAGGCATGCGTGAGGAAGAGAACCCTGCGTCGGCCGATAAGCGCGATCAACTGCCGCGCGACACGGTGGACGTGGAAGCGAAGGACAAGACGCGTTCGGGCGACTACCGCTAATCGAACGGGCGAACGTAACCCTGCACAGTTCCTTCAATGCTCGATCTCGGTCTGACCAAAATGGCGCTCATCGGCGTCGTCGCGCTGGTGGTGCTCGGGCCGGAGCGCTTGCCCGGCGTCGCGCGCACGGCGGGCGCGCTCTTCGGGCGCGCTCAGCGTTACATCAACGACGTGAAGTCGGAGGTGGCGCGCGAGATGGAACTGGACGAACTCAAAAAGATGCGCACGCAGTTCGAGACGGCGGCGTCGAACGTCGAATCGACGATTCACGACAATCTGCGGCGCCACGAGTCCGAACTGAACGATGCGTGGAGGGAAGGCACGTCGGTCGAGCCGAGCATCGCGGGAGGCGCTCCGGCGTCGCCTGAAGATGAAAGCGGCGCTTCCGACAAGCCTTGGGTTAACTCGACCTTCGCGCCAGCGAAGCGCAAGAACTGGCGCGTCAAGCAGACCGCGGTTCCCAATTGGTACAAGCGCACCACCGCGCGCCGCACGCGCGTGCAGTCGGGTGCGGCCCGGGTCGCGCGTCATACGCCTGCAAGCCTGCGCCGTCCGACGAAATTCTTCTGACACGGCCGCATTTCTTCCATCGATGATCCAAACCGAGGGCCGGCGTGAGCGACCCGCAACACAATAAAGACGAGCCCGTCGAAGAGACGTTTATCTCCCATCTGGTGGAACTGCGCGATCGCATCATCCGCGCGGGGGCTTCGGTCATCGTCGTTTTCGTCGGGCTGGTGTATTGGGCGCCGGACATCTTCAAACTGCTCGCGCGTCCGCTGATGCAGAACTTGCCGCGCGACGGCAAGATGATCGTCACTGACGTCACTGGCTCGTTCTTCGTGCCGATGAAAGTGACCATGCTCGTCGCCTTCGTCATCGCGCTGCCGTTCGTGCTGTATCAGATCTGGGCGTTCGTCGCGCCGGGGCTCTATCAGCATGAGAAGAAGCTCGTCGCGCCGCTGGTGTCGAGCAGCTACGCGCTCTTTCTCTGCGGCATGGCGTTCGCGTATTTCGTCGTATTCCCGACCATTTTCCGCGTGATGGCGCATTACAACGCGCCGCTCGGCGCGGAGATGACGACGGATATCGACAATTACCTGAGCTTCGTGCTCACCATGTTCCTCGCGTTCGGCATGACGTTCGAGGTGCCGATCGTCGTCGTGCTGCTCGCGCGCATGGGCGTCGTGTCGATTCAGAAGCTCAAGCAGATCCGGCCGTATGTGATCGTCGGCGCGTTCATCATCTCGGCCGTGGTGACGCCGCCGGATGTCTTCTCGCAGCTGATTCTCGCGATTCCGCTCATCATCTTGTACGAAGCGGGAATCGTGGCGGCGCGGCTCGTGGTCGGGAAAGACGCGATCAAGAGCGAAGAGCTCACCGTGAAATAGAAGGCTGCGGCCGATTGTCGCAGCGTCGGCCGCACCGAACGCGTGTTCTCCGCAATAAAAAAGGCAGCCGAGGCTGCCTTCTTTTTGAGCGCTCGGCGCGTTATTCGTCGCCCTGATCGCCCTGATCTTCGTCCGGCGTCTGCGGCGCCTTCGGCTGCGCGGGCCGTTTGCCGATCATCACGTTCACGTCCAGTTCCTTGTTCTTGCGCATCAGATGCACTTTCACGGACGTGCCCGGCTTGATCTGAGCAACGACGTTCAAGAGGCGCGTCGTGTCGGTGATCGTGTCCTCGTTGATGCTGACGAGAATATCGCCCGGCTTGATGCCGGCTTTATCCGCCGGGCCGCCTTGCAGCACGCCCGCGACGATCGCGCCGGATTTCTGATCGAGCCCGAACGATTCCGCGATTTCCGGCGTCACATCCTGCGGTTCCACGCCGATCCAGCCGCGCGTCACCGTGCCCGTCGTGATGATGCTCTCCAGCACACTGCGCGCCGTCGACACCGGAATGGCGAAGCCGATGCCTAGCGAGCCGCCGCTGCGTGAATAAATCGCGGTGTTGATGCCGAGCAGATTGCCGTTCACGTCGACGAGCGCACCGCCCGAATTGCCGGGATTGATCGCCGCGTCGGTCTGGATGAAGTTCTCGAACGTATTGATGCCCAGGTGATTGCGCCCGAGCGCGCTCACGATGCCCATGGTCACCGTCTGCCCGACGCCGAACGGGTTGCCGATCGCCAGCACGACATCGCCGACGTGCGTCTGGTCCATTCGCCCGAGCGTGATGCTCGGCAGGTTCGTCAGCGCGATCTTCAGCACGGCGAGGTCCGTTTCGGGATCGACGCCGATCACTTTCGCGCTCGACGTGCGGCCGTCCGCGAGCGCGACTTCGATCTGGTCCGCGCCGTCCACGACGTGCTGGTTCGTTAGAATGTAACCTTCCGAGCTGACGATGACGCCTGACCCGAGATTCGACGCGGGCGGCTCGTCGTTCTTGCGTCTGTTCTTGTCGCCGAAGAAGTAGCGGAAAAGCGGGTCTTTGGCTCGCGGGTCCGCCGGCAGATTGCCGTCCTTGCTGGAGAACACGTTCACCACCGCGGGCATCGCCTTTTGCGCGCCGTCCGCATACGACGACTGGAGCGGGCGCGAGCCGATGCTCGGCGCCACTTCCTGTAACGCGACGATCGGCTCGGCGAGTTGCTTGCCGAATTGGCCCTGACGTTGAAGCCACTGCGGTTTCAGGGTCGCGATGATGAACATCAGAGCCAAAAGCACGGTGACCGCTTGGGCAAAAAACAGCCAGAAGCGTCTAAGCATTTGAAGGGATAGAGGATTTCATGGATCGGATCGAACTCGAATTGTATCTGAACAACCTGCTGGAAATCGGCCGCTTCAAGGACTATTGCCCGAACGGCCTACAGGTGGAAGGCACGCGCCGCGTTCAGAAAATCGCGACCGGCGTGACGGCATCGCTCGCCTTCCTGGAAGCCGCGCTGGAGTGGGGCGCGGACACGGTGCTCGTCCATCACGGCTATTTCTGGCGCAACGAGGCGCCGCAGATCACGGGGCGCAAGCATCGGCGGCTGCGCACGCTGATCGCCAACGACATCAATCTATTCGCGTATCACCTGCCGCTCGACGCGCATCCGGAACTCGGCAACAACGCGCAGATCGGCGCGCGGCTCGGCCTCATTGCCGACGGCCGTTTCGGCGATCAGGACATCGGCTGGGTCGCGCCGATCACCATGCCGCTTTCGCTCGAGCACTTCACCGCGACCGTCGAGAATGCGCTCGGCCGCAAGCCGCTCGTGTTCGGCGATGCCGACCGCGAACTGCGGCGCGTCGCGTGGTGCACGGGCGGTGCGCAGGGCTATTTCGAACAGGCCATCGAAGCGGGCGCCGACGTGTATCTGAGCGGCGAAGTGTCCGAGCAGACGATGCATATCGCGGCGGAATCCGGCGTGGCGTATATCGCGGCGGGGCATCACGCGACGGAGCGTTATGGCGTGCAGGCCGTCGGCGCGCACCTGTCCGAAGAGTTCGACATCGAGCATGTGTTTATCGATATCGATAATCCGGTCTGAAGCGGCGATTTTTCGTCGTTTAGGCCCGGCTGTAGGCATGAAAGGATGCTTTACGCGAACGCGCGAAAACGTGGGGAAAACCCGGAAGGTTCGCTAAATCCGGGTAATTTTCCCCGAACGGCCCTTGTAAATGGCAACTCCATTCGCGCACACTAGCGGCGGAACACTGATGTGACGGTATAAATCCAACTCAGAAGTGGGGCGTGTGATGCGAGACAAGGACGATAAGCGCGTCGATGGCGGCCGCCGTACCTGGCTGATTACGACGACCGTGGCGGGTGGTGTCGGAGGTGTGGCAACGCTGGTTCCGTTTGTTGGTTCGTTCGCTCCGTCGGAGAAGGCCAAGGCGGCGGGCGCGCCCGTCGAGGTCGATATCAGCGGACTGAAGCCGGGCGAAATGATGACAGTCGCCTGGCGCGGCAAGCCGGTGTGGATCGTGAATCGCACGGACGAAATGCTGTCCGACGTGAAGAAGGCCGACAATGAAGTGGCCGATCCGAAGTCCAAAATGGAATTCTCGATGCCGTTGCCGGAGTACTGCAACAACGAGTTCCGCTCCCGCGCCGATCACAAGAACATATTCGTGGCCGTCGCCGTCTGTACGCACCTCGGCTGCACGCCGACGCCGCGCTTCACCGAAGGTCCGCAACCCAATCTTCCCGATAACTGGCCAGGCGGCTTTCTGTGCCCGTGCCACGGCTCGACCTACGACATGGCCGGCCGCGTCTTCAAGAACAAGCCCGCGCCGCAGAATCTGGACGTGCCACCGTACATGTTCACTTCCGCGACGCAACTCGTGATCGGCAAGGACGAAAAGGGAGAGGCTTAAATGGCGACCGCAGACAAGGATGTGGAAACGACGGGCTTCTTGGGCTGGATAGATCGCCGGTTTCCTTTGACATCCACCTGGAAGAAACACGTCACCGAATACTACGCGCCGAAGAACTTCAACTTCTGGTATTTCTTCGGCTCACTTTCAATGCTCGTGCTGGTCATTCAGATCGTCACGGGCATTTTTCTCGTCATGAATTACAAGCCCGATGCGACGCTGGCCTTTGCATCGGTCGAGTACATCATGCGCGAAGTGCCGTGGGGCTGGCTCATTCGGTATATGCATTCCACGGGCGCGTCGATGTTTTTCGTCGTCGTTTATCTTCACATGTTCCGCAGCCTGATGTACGGGTCCTACCGCAAGCCGCGCGAGCTCGTGTGGATTTTCGGTTGCGCCATTTTCCTGTGCCTGATGGCGGAAGCGTTCTTCGGCTATCTGCTGCCTTGGGGGCAAATGTCGTTCTGGGGCGCGCAAGTAATCGTGAATCTGTTTTCGGCGATTCCTTTTATCGGCCCGGATTTGTCGCTGTGGATTCGCGGCGATTATGTCGTGTCGGACGTTACGCTGAATCGCTTCTTCTCGTTTCATGTGATCGCGATTCCGCTCGTACTGATCGGGCTCGTTGTTGCGCATCTGGTCGCGCTGCATGAAGTGGGATCGAATAATCCCGATGGCATCGAAATCAAGGCAAAGAAGGACGCGAACGGCATTCCGCTCGACGGTATTCCGTTTCACCCGTATTACTCGGTGCACGACTTCATGGGCGTCTGCATTTTCTTGCTGATTTTCGCGGCAATTATTTTCTTCGCGCCGGAAATGGGCGGCTACTTCCTCGAAGCAAATAACTTCGTGCCGGCTAATCCGCTGCAAACGCCGTCTGAAATCGCGCCCGTCTGGTACTTCACCGCCTTCTACGCGATGCTGCGTGCGACCACGGATCCGTTCAAGATCGTGCTGATGATCATCATCGCGCTGCTCGGGGTGTTCGCGCTTTTGCGCGCGCGCGGAAAATGGCGCATTGGGCTGCCCGTGCTCGCGCTCTTGGTGATCGTGTTCATGGCCCTCACCGAATCCAAGTTCTGGGGCGTGGTCGTGATGGGCACGGCGGTCGTTTCGCTGTTCTTCGTGCCGTGGCTGGATCGCAGTCCGGTGAAGTCGATCCGCTACCGGCCGCTCTTTCACAAAGTCTTCTACGCAATCTTTGTCTTCGCGTTCCTCGTGCTCGGCTTTTTGGGAACGCGGCCGCCATCGCCGGCGGGAACGCTTATCGCGCAAATCTGCGCGCTCATTTATTTCGCGTTTTTCCTCGGCATGCCTTTCTGGACGCCGCGCGGCAGATTCAAGACGCCGCCCGAGCGAGTGAACTACAAACTCCACTAAGCGCCCGTCCGGAGACGACACGATGAAAAAATGGCTCTCGACTCTCGCGATGACTTGCGCGGCGATGTTCGCGTTCAGCGCGGCGCCAGTGCACGCGGCGGAAGAAGCGGTGCTGGACCGTGCGCCCGATAACGCGGACAATTTCGCGTCCTTGCAGCACGGCGCCCAAATATTTGTAAACTACTGCCTGAACTGCCATAGCGCGAGCCTGATGCGCTACAACCGTCTGACGGACCTCGGGCTCACGCAGAAGCAGATTCAGGACAATCTGCTGTTCACGACGGAAAAGATCGGCAACACCATGAGCATCGCGATGCGCCCGGACGACGCCAAAGCGTGGTTCGGCGCGTCGCCGCCGGATTTGTCGGTGGAGGCGCGGGCGCGCGGCAAGGACTGGCTCTACACGTATTTGCGCAGCTTCTACCGTGACCCGACCCGGCCGACCGGCTGGAACAATCGCGTGTTCGAGAACGTTGGCATGCCGCATGTGCTGTGGACGCTGCAAGGTATCCGCGATGCGCGGTTCGAGACGGACACGGACGAGAAAACCGGCGAAAAGACAAAAAGATTCGTGGGTTACACTCAGGTGACGCCTGGCACCATGTCGAACGTGGATTATGATTCAGCTGTGGCCGATCTGGTTTCGTACCTTTCGTGGATGTCCGAACCCGCCCAGCAGACCCGCAAGCGCCTTGGCGTCTGGGTCTTGCTGTTTCTGGCGCTCCTGAGCTTCCTCGCATGGCGTCTGAACGCGGCATACTGGCGAGATATCAAATAGCACGCCTGTGACGGCGTGGGTCGGCGCGGCTACTCCCGGGAGGGATTCGCCGCAGCCGGCCCTTCGAGTTTACTGAAGGGACTTAAATAACATGATGGTTCTGTACTCCGGCACTACTTGCCCGTTCTCCCAGCGCTGCCGGCTGGTGTTGTTCGAAAAGGGCATGGATTTCGAGATCCGCGACGTCGATCTGTTCAACAAGCCGGAAGACATCGCGGTGATGAACCCGTACGGTCAAGTGCCGATTCTCGTCGAGCGCGACCTGATCCTGTACGAGTCGAACATCATCAACGAGTACATCGACGAGCGTTTCCCGCATCCGCAGCTGATGCCGGCGGATCCCGTCCAGCGTGCGCGTGCGCGTCTGTTCCTGCTCAACTTCGAAAAAGAACTGTTCGTGCACGTCGGCACGCTCGAGAACGAGAAGGGCAAGGCAGCCGAGAAGAACCACGAAAAGGCGCGCAGCGCGATCCGCGACCGCCTCACGCAACTCGCGCCGATCTTCCTGAAGAACAAGTACATGCTGGGCGAGGAGTTCTCGATGCTCGACGTCGCGATCGCGCCGCTCTTGTGGCGTCTCGATCACTATGGCATCGAGCTGTCGAAGAACGCCGCGCCGCTGATGAAGTACGCCGAGCGCATTTTCAGCCGCCCGGCCTATATTGAAGCGCTGACGCCTTCCGAAAAGGTGATGCGTCGATAGTTTGCGAGAACGGGGCGCGCCGGGCGCGAGTTCGCGCGACCGTGCTCCGGCAGAGGAAAGTTGATGCAAGAAATCTCCACCAAGCCTTATCTGTTGCGCGCGCTGTACGAATGGTGCACCGATAACGGTTTTACGCCTCACATCGCCGTGCGAGTCGACGGCGCGACGCGCGTGCCGCGCCAGTTCGTGCGCAATGATGAGATCGTGCTCAACATCAGCTTCGAGGCGACGAGCCAGTTGCAGATGGGGAACGAATGGATCGAGTTCAGTGCGCGCTTTTCCGGGAAATCGCACAAGATCGAGGTCCAGGTCGCCAACGTGCTCGCCATTTATGCGCGCGAGAACGGGCAAGGAATGGCGTTTCCCGTCGAGCCGTCGCCTCATTCCGCGAGCGAGCCGAGTGTTTCGGCTGCGCCCCGGTCTGCCGAGCGAGAGCAGCGTCACGTTGATCCTCAGGCGGAGGATCGGTCGAGCGCTTCAGCCACTTCATCGCGCGATGAGGCGCAATCGGGCGCGTCGGATGACGACGCATCGAAATCCTCTGGCCGGTCGCACCTGAAAGTCGTTAAATGAAGTAGAATCTCGTCCTTCGCCGGCTTAGCTCATCTGGTAGAGCAGTTGATTTGTAATCATCAGGTGGCGGGTTCGAGTCCTGCAGCCGGCACCAAGACTTCAATGTCGACGGGTCGTGCGATGTCCGCACGACCCGTTCGCTTTAAGCGAGCCGATGTTGGTAAGCCGACTGGGTTCGCAGGTCCGAGCCGAAAGGCGAGTCAAAAAGAAGCTTCAAAAACTTGTTGACACTGACCGAAACGACGTACATAATCTCGTTTCTCTGCTGCTGATGCAGCGACGCAAGACGAAGCGGTTGAGCCCAGTGCTCGATGCGGCGAGGTGGAAAGTCTTGGCGGATTGCTCTTTAAAAACTAACAGCCGATAAGTGTGGGCGCTTGATGGCGAGTGCGGTTGTGGTGCTTAGGCGCTGCGGCATAAGCAAAAGTATCAAGAGTCTCACACGAAGTATCAGAGGAAGGTTTATCTGTCTTAGGACGGATTAATCATCGTCAGTACGTTGAGTGAGCGACCGGTTTCTTAGAAACCGAAAACAGTAACAGGTATTGAACTGAAGAGTTTGATCCTGGCTCAGATTGAACGCTGGCGGCATGCCTTACACATGCAAGTCGGACGGCAGCGCGGGCTTCGGCCTGGCGGCGAGTGG
>NZ_CADFFT010000008.1:0-51392 GCF_902833455.1 Caballeronia sp. BCC1704
GTCGGTCCCACCCCTTCCCATCCCGAACAGGACCGTGAAACGACTCCACGCCGATGATAGTGCGGATTGCCCGTGTGAAAGTAGGTAATCGTCAGGCTCCCCTTGCTCAAAACAAAAACCCCACCCCAAAAAGGTGGGGTTTTTGCGTTTTCAGGCACTCGCGCGGCGAACCGATGCTGGCGCGCTAAAATCTCCGTCGTATCCCGCATCGTCGTTGTCATCGAGTTCTCATGCTACGTTTAAGCGAAATCAAACTCCCGCTGGATCATCCCGATTCCGCTATCAGGCCAGCCGTCATCGCGCGTCTGGGCGAAGTTGGAATCGCGGTGGAAGAACTCGTCGACTTCCAGGTCTTCCGTCGCGCTCACGATGCCCGCAAACGCGCCGACATCAAGTTGACGTACATCATCGATGTCACTGTGAAGGACGAAGCGTCTGCGCTCGATCGCCTCAAGGCGCACCCGCATCCGCACTGCGGCGTGACACCCGACATGACGTACCACTTCGTGACGCGAGCGCCCGAGCGGTCCTCAATGCTGCGACCGGTGGTCATCGGCATGGGGCCTTGCGGGCTATTCGCCGGGCTGATTCTCGCGCAAATGGGTTTTCGGCCGATCATCCTCGAGCGCGGGAAAGCCGTGCGAGAAAGAACAAAAGACACATGGGGACTCTGGCGGCGAAACGAACTCCAGCCCGAGTCCAATGTGCAGTTCGGCGAAGGCGGTGCCGGTACGTTCTCGGACGGCAAACTGTATAGCCAGATCAAGGATCCGAAGCACTACGGCCGAAAAGTTCTCGACGAATTCGTCAAAGCAGGCGCGCCGGAAGATATCCTTTATCTGAGCCGCCCGCACATAGGCACGTTTCGACTCGTCAGCATGGTCGAGAAGATGCGTGCGACGATCCACCAACTCGGCGGCGAAGTGCGTTTCCAGCAGCGCGTCGAAGACATCGACATCGATAACGGCAAGGTGCGCGGCCTGCGCCTGTCGACCGGTGAAACGCTTCGCTGCGACCACGTCGTGCTGGCCGTCGGCCATAGCGCGCGCGATACCTTCGAGATGCTGCACAAACGCGGCGTTTTCATGGAAGCCAAGCCGTTTTCGCTAGGGTTTCGCATCGAGCATCCGCAGGGCGTCATTGACCGTAGTCGCTTCGGCAAGTTCGCGGGGCACGAGCGCCTGGGCGCAGCCGACTACAAAGTGGTGCATCACTGCAGCAACGGGCGCTCCGTCTACAGCTTTTGCATGTGCCCGGGCGGTACGGTCGTCGCGGCGACATCCGAGCCTGGGCGCGTCGTCACGAACGGCATGAGCCAGTACTCGCGCGCGGAGCGGAATGCGAACGCGGGCATCGTCGTCGGGATCACGCCGGACGATTATCCCGGCGGTCCGCTGGCGGGAATCGCGTTTCAGCGGAAGTGGGAGGAGCGCGCGTTCGAACTCGGCGGCGGCGATTATTGCGCGCCTGCGCAGCTCGTCGGCGACTTCATTGCTGGCCGTCCGTCGACGTCGCTCGGTTCGGTGGTTCCGTCATATAAGCCGGGTGTCAAGCCAACTGATTTGAGCACCGTTTTGCCCGATTACGTGATCGAGGCGATCCGCGAAGCCTTGCCGCAGATCGACAAGAAGCTTCCCGGCTTCGCCATGCACGATGCGGTGTTGACCGGCGTCGAGACGCGTACGTCTTCGCCGTTGCGCGTGCGTCGAAAGGATGACTATCAAAGCGTGAATGTTGAGGGCCTATACCCGGCAGGCGAGGGCGCGGGCTACGCGGGAGGCATCTACTCGGCGGCGATCGACGGCATCGAAGTCGCCGAGGCGGTAGCTCTGCAGATGATGGCGGAGCATTCTGCGACGGTCTGAGCCAGCGCGAAGGTGCCGGACCAACTACGCATCGTTGCTTAGCGAGCGCTGGTCATCGTGTCGTCGAACGCGCCGTTGGTCGACTGCATCAATTACGCCGAGCCTCATGGGAACGCCGGTCCGCCGTCACACTCGGCGAGGCCCGGAAAGACCCAGACGCATCCCTAAATACCTGTGCGCATGAACGATCAGGAAGCCTGCAACGAACGATGATTCGAGCGCAGTTGGCGCCCGATCTCCAAGCAAATGCTCGCGAATGGGTATGTGAACGGAAGCCCGCGACCGCGCAACCACTCGCGAAAGCTCTTCCGCGAATGGTGCGCCGTCCGATTGCACCACGTGCCAAAGACCTGAATCAAGTCACGACGCCCACCTGCCACGGCACGAACTCGCTCTGCCCGTATCCATGCTGCTCGCTCTTCGACGGCACGCCTGACGCGCAGTCCAGCATCATCTGGAAAATCTCGTCGCCGAGCTGGTCGATGGTCGCGGTGCCGTCGATCACGCCGCCGCAGTTGATATCCATGTCGTCTTCCTGCCGCTCCCACAGCGCCGTGTTGGTCGCGAGCTTGAGCGATGGCGACGGCGCGCAGCCGTAGGCCGAGCCGCGGCCGGTCGTGAAGCAGATCAGATTCGCGCCGGATGCCACCTGCCCGGTAGCGGACATCGGATCGTAGCCGGGCGAATCCATGAAAACGAAGCCCTTTGCGTCGATACGCTGCGCGTACTCGTACACTTCCACGAGATTGGTCGTGCCGCCCTTGGCGACCGCGCCGAGCGATTTCTCGAGAATCGTGGTCAGCCCGCCGACCTTGTTGCCCGCCGACGGGTTGTTGTCCATTGCCGCGCCGTTGCGCTCGCAGTAGCTCTCCCACCACTTGATGCGCGCAAGCAGCTTTTCGCCGACTTCGCGGCTTACCGCGCGCCGCGTCAGCAAATGCTCCGCGCCGTACACCTCGGGCGTTTCGGAAAGAATCGCCGTGCCGCCGTGCGCGACGAGCTTGTCGACTGCTGCGCCGAGCGCCGGATTCGCCGAAATGCCGGAATAGCCGTCCGAGCCGCCGCACTGCAAGCCGACGATCAGATGCGAAGCAGGCAACGGCTCGCGCTGCACGCGATTGGCGTCCGCGAGCATCTCTTTGACCATCGCGATGCCGCGTTCGATGGTTTTCCGCGTGCCGCCGCTATCCTGAATGGTGAAGCTGTGCAGCCGCTCGCCGTCCTTCAATCCGGCCGATTCCAGCACGCCGCCGATCTGGTTCGTCTCGCAGCCCAAGCCGACGAACAGCACCGAATGAAAGTTCGGATGCACAGCGTAGCCGGCGAGCGTCCGGCGCAAAATGCCGAGCCCTTCGCCTTGCATGTCGATGCCGCATCCCAGACCGTGCGTGAGCGCGATCACGCCATCGACGTTCGGATAATCCGCCAGCACTTCCGGATGCACGTCCCGCCGGAAATGGTCCGCGATGGCGCGCGCGACCGTCGCCGAGCAGTTCACGCTCGTCAGCACGCCGACGAAATTGCGCGTGGCGACGCGCCCGTCGTCTCGGCGAATGCCCATGAACGTGGCCGGCGACTCGACGAACGGCGTCGGATGCTTGTCGACGCCGAACTCGTGTTCGCGCGCGAAATCGGCCATCGAGAGATTGTGCGTGTGCACGTGCTGGCCGCGCGCAATCGCCTCTTTTGCCACGCCGATGATCTGGTTATAGCGTTTGACGGGCTCGCCCGCCGCGATCGCGCGGGTCGCGATCTTGTGGCCCGGCGGAATCAGCCCGGTGACGACGAGATCCTCCGACGCAATGCGCGCGCCGGAGAGCAACTGACGTGTCGCGATTACGACGTCGTCTTTCGGATGCAGCCGGATGACCGCATGGTCGTTGGATACGGTGGACATGATCTTTCTTAGATGGTGGAGGGTGCGCGCTTGTCGGCGACGGCGCGTTTGTCCGCTTCATCGAGCGGCTCGATCTTGCCGACGATCACAAGATAGCTGAACGCGCCAAGGAAGCAAAAGCCGCCCGCGACGCACAACGGAATAACGAAGGAGCCCTTGGTGATGGAAAGCATCACGCCGGTGAACGTCGTGATGACGATGCCCGCCAGGTTCGACGCGAAGTTCTGAATGCCGCCGATCGAGGCGACGTGGTCCGGCGTCGGCGCGACGTCGCTCGGAAGCGACCAGATGCTGGCCGCCGCGAACGCGAGGCTCGCGTAAGCAATGCCGAAGAACGCAAGCATCAGATAGATGTTCGACGTGAACGCCGACAACGTGATGACCGACGAAAGCAGCATGCCGCCGACCATGCAGGTCTTGCGCGCTGCGGTCAGGCTCCAGCCGCGCTTGAACAGCGAGTCGGAGACGAAGCCGCCGAGCCAGCCGCCCGGAATCGACATCAGCGCGGGAATCGTGCCGAGCGTGCCGAGCGATTTCAGCGAGAAGCCGTGCGCCTGAACGAGATAGCTCGGGAACCACGTGATGAAAAAGTAGATAACGAAGTTCAGGCAGAAGAAGCCGAGCATCATGCCCCACAGCGTGCGGTACTTGAACAGCGAGGCCCACGACACTTTGTTCTTCGGGGCAACCGGTTGCGGCGGCACATCCACTTCGCCGGTGAGGTCGCCCTTCGACTTGTTCCGGTAGATCGCGAACCAGCCCACAATCCACACGAAGCCGAGCAGGCCGGTGATCACGAACGACGCTTCCCAGCCGAACGAACTGATGATCAGCGCGACGACAGGAATCGACAGCGCCGAGCCGACGCGCGAGCCGCTATCGAAGATGCTGGTCGCGAAGGCGCGCTGTTCTTTCGTGAACCATTGCGACACGAGTTTCGCGCACGACGGATACGCGCCCGCTTCGCCGATGCCGAGCATCAGCCGGCAGCCGAACATGCCGGCGACGCTCGTGGTCACCGCGGTCAGCGCCGTGAACACCGACCACCAGCCGACCGCCAGCGGGAGCGCGATGCGCGCGCCGACGCGATCGACGAACCAGCCGAACGGCATTTGCATCAGCGCGTAGGTCCAGAAGAAGCCGCTCAGAATGAAGCCCATCTCCGCCGGCCCGATGCCGAGCGCTTTTTCGATCTGAGGGGCTGCGACCGCGAGATTCGCACGGTCGATGTAATTGATGGCGATGGCCAGAAAGGCCAGAAAAATCACTACCCAACGCATCTTGCGCATTTGTTGTCTCCTGCTGGAAGCGGCACTACGTTCGTGTCGGCCGGTCCGCCTTATGCCGCGCGGCGGGCCGTGTTTATGAAATTCATGGCGCTGTCCGCTTCTGCGGCGGACTGGCGTAGTTAATCAGTGTGTCGTCGTTCGCAAGGCCTCGCGCAGTCGTTTTTGCTCGACATCGAGCTTGAGCTCGCTAGCGAGCTCGATGACCGGCTGGAAGCGCCGGGCCTTCTTCTCCTCATGATTGCGCGCGATGTCCGCGAGCCGATGCACGAGAAACGGGTTCTCAAACCGGTCGCGCACGCTCGCGAGATATTCCGTCGCAACGTCGTGCTGGCCGAGCGCGGTGAACACCGGTAACACTTCGTCGCGCCAAACTGTCTCCAGCGGATCGCGGTACGCGGGGTCGCGCATGGCGTCGAGCACGGTCATGTCCGGCGCGCCGTCGCGCGTACGCCAGATTTCAGCCAGCATGGTGTGGCCAAGGTTGAGCAGCAGCAATTTGAGCCGTTCGTAGTGCGCAAGATCGTCGGTCACCACGATATCTTCGTGCTCGCACGGCAGCACCATGCGCGGTTGCCGCTCGATGGCCCACAGCGCGTAAGGCTCGGCGATCGCGCCGACCGGAACGATCGGCTCCGACACGATACGGTCCACCAGCGAGTTGACCCAGATGCAGTCGTTCGTCAGATAGCGGATGAAAGCGTCGTCCAGGCTCCACCCGCGCGCGACGCCGCACACGAGGTCGCGCAGCGTATCGCCATTGCGGGACACGAGTTCGCAGGGAAGCAGGGTGATCGGCTCGGCGCCCGCGCGGAAGCGCGCATGCAGCAGCACCGCGAGCTTCGCGGCGAAGCCGCGCGGCGTGCGGCCGCCGTCGAGCACCTCGGCGGTGTCTTCATCGAAAAGCGCGTAGCCGGCATCGGCGGTATTCGAGACGATTACCTTCACGTCGCGCTGAATGCGTTGCAGAAGCAGCGGCCAGTCTTCGTTCGCGTGCAGCGCCTCGTTGATCGAATCGCTCTCGATGGTGACGTCCACAGTCTCGTCGCCCCGACGTCCGCGAATGCGTACCGGATAGCGTCCCGTCGCGCGCAGCGCATCGGTGCGGGCGCGGCTGTCCGCGCTCGACGTCGTCTGCACGACCGTGATCTTGCCGAGCGCCTTCGACGGATCGCGCCGCGCCGCTTCGGCGACGAAGAAGTCCACGTGCGCTTGCAGGAAGCGGCTCGTGCCGAACTGAAGAATCGGATTGCTCATGATTGCGTCGCTCGCGTCGTGCGGTGCATTCGCCGTGCCCGCGACGGATGACGCATTGGGCTCGGTCGTGTCCGTCTGGAAACGGTTCCAGCGGAATCGAAAAAAAGGTGGCCACGTGGCCTTACCAGATCGCATACTAGTGGCTTGAATCGTGATTGGTCAAGCCACTTGTAAGCCGCGAATGTTCGCTGAACCGCCCGCCTACGGTGCTTCAGCACCTCGCCTGATTACAATCCACGTTTTCCCCGAGCTTTCAGGAGTCAACACGTGAGTGTGAAACCACCGGAGACGCGGCGTCTTTACTTGCAGATCGCCGACAAGCTGCGCGGGTTGATCGAACAGAAGGATTTCGCGCCGAACGGCCGGCTGCCTTCCGAGCGCGAACTGGCGCAGACGCTCGGCGTGTCGCGGCCGTCCGTGCGCGAGGCGCTGGTCGCGCTCGAACTCGAAGGACGCGTCGAAATCCGCATGGGGTCGGGCGTCTATATCTGCGCGACGCCGGCTGCGAAGCCGCCGCGCGCCGAAGCCGAGCTCGGCGAGAGTCCCATCGAGATCATGAATGCGCGCAGCGTGATCGAAGGCGCGATTGCCGCGAGCGTCGCGCCGTTCGCGCGGCCCAAGGCGCTGAAGGCGCTGCGTACGGTGTACGAAACGATGGCGCGCGAAGTGGAAAACGGCCTCATCCCAATGAGCGCGGATCGCGCGTTTCATGTCGCGATCGCGCAGATGTCGGGCAACGACGTGCTGGTGCGGACCGTCGGCGCGCTCTACGACGAGCGGCATAGCCCGCTGTCATCGACGCTTCGGGGGCATTTCGAGGGGGAAGAAACGTGGGCGGCCGCGCTGACGGAACACCGCGACATCCTTGAGGCGCTCGAGGCGCGCGACGCGGTCCAGGCTCAGGCCGCGATGCAGCGGCACATGCGCAATTCCGCGGCGCGGCTCATGACAAAACGCAAGGCGTGAAGCCGGCGCGTCCTCGAAGGGCGGGCCGGCTCGGGCGCGACGGCGCGTCAGCCCGGATAGGCTTCATCGACCTTCAAGCCTGCTAGCTTGAAGATCACGCGCAGCGTCTGCGGGGCGATGTCCCGGCGCGACGCGAGCGTCGTCAGCACGAAGTCCATCACCTTGGCGTACTTGAGCATGGTCAGGCACGTTTCGATATCAGTGGAGCCGTCGCGCATGGATTCTGCAAGGCGCAGCATCTCCACGGAAATCTCTCGTGCCATTTCCAGTTCGAGCTGCTGCTTTTCGCTCCACGCCGGCATCGCGGTCAGTGCCGCAAGCATCTCCTGAAACTGCTTCTCTGCTTTTTTGTCCGGGATCGCATCCATCGCCGTCCTCTCTTGATCATGGCGCCGGCGAGTCGCATTCGCCGCGCTGTGCGTTAGGTGTTACGTAACAGAGCCACACGCGGCGACAACGTGAGCGTTGCGAAACGCGGCTTTGCTACCCAGCTTGTTGCTCCTGCCTTGTTGCATCGTCGTGCGATCTTCCGGGTCGCATCGTGTGCTGTCTGTATCAATGGCCTCATTGTCAGACGATGCACGATCCGTTCCACGGGCCTCTTCGGGCCGCGTTTGCCCTCCAACCGTCAGGCGGAACAAGAGCGTCTTTGCGCTTTTGGGTAAACTTCCTCTTTTGAGACGGCAGAACCAGCGGTTAGCGCACATTCAGCGCGAACATGCTCCGCTTTTCACACTCCAGTCACTGATTACGATGGCCAAGAAGTCCACTGCCGCGTCGCCCGGCGCGTCCGATTCGCAAACGAAGCACGAAATCCGCCCAGGACAGTCCATCGAACTGCTGAAGGAACTGCACATCCTTACGCGCGACGGCAAGATGAATCAGGACAGCCGTCGCAAACTGAAGCAGGTCTATCACTTGTTTCAGTTCATCGAACCGCTTCTGGCCGATGTGCATCAGCGGCAAGGATCCGTGTCGCTTGTCGATCACGGAGCAGGGAAGTCTTACCTGGGCTTCATTCTCTACGATCTCTTCTTCAAGACTCTGCGCGATCGGTCACACATCTATGGCATAGAGACGCGCGAGGAGCTGGTAAAAAAGTCGGAAGAATTGGCACAACGGCTGGGCTTCGATCGCATGTCGTTTCTGAATCTGTCGGTGGCCGAATCGATTCACTCGCAGCAATTGCCGGACTCGGTCGATATCGTCACCGCATTGCATGCATGTAATACCGCAACGGACGACGCCATCCATTTCGCTCTACAGAAGAAGGCGAAGTACATCGTGGTCGTGCCGTGCTGCCAGGCGGAAGTCGCGTCGGTGCTGCGTAAGAACAAGGGACACGCGCTGTCGAAGAATGTGCTGACCGAAATGTGGCGGCATCCGCTGCACACGCGCGAATTCGGGAGCCAGATCACCAATGTGCTACGTTGCCTGCAACTCGAATCGCACGGCTATCAGGTCAGCGTGACCGAGCTCGTGGGCTGGGAACATTCGATGAAAAACGAACTGATCATTGCGCAGTTCAAGGACTTGCCGCGCGGCCGTCCGGCGCAGCGGCTTTCGGACGTGCTCGAAACGCTCGGGCTCGACGAGCTCCGCGAGCGTTTCTTTACGCAGTGATTACCGTTTGTTCATCCACGCCTTGAAGCCGTCGTGTCCGAGACGGCGCAGCGTTTCGATGTTGCGCTCATAAATGTCGGAGGCGTCCGGGAACGCGGCGACCGCGCGATCGATGCTCGCTTCGCGCAACAGATGGAAGATCGGAAACGGGGCGCGATTCGTATAGTTGTCGATATCGTCCGGCTCCGTGCCATCGAACTGATACTGCGGATGAAAACTCGCAATCTGTAACTCGCCCGCCAGCTTCAGTTCGCCAAGCAGACGTTCGGCAAAAAAGAGCGCGTCGTTGTAATCGGCGAAATCGGCGAAGGCGTCGGGCGTGATGAAAAGCGTCGTGTCGATGGCGTTCGGATCGCTCTCGTGCAACAGGCGCAATTCGTCTGTGAGTTCCACGACTACGTCTTCCACGGTTCGCGCTTCGCTCACCACATAACGAATCTGTCCCTTTACGTGCACGCTTTTGGCGAACGGACACAGATTGAGGCCGATGACCGCTCGCGTGAGCCAGTGCTCGGTGGCCGCGATGACATCTTCGCGGGTGCTTCGGTCCTTCATGAGCTTTCCTGATTTCCTTGCGGGTGATTGCTTTTCTCGCATGCTGCGTCGACTAACGCGCGCGCCACGCGCGACGCCGCGCGCAGCGGCCCCGAGCCGGGACCGTAAGTCTGACTGGTTGCGTACACGCCATCCAGAAGCAGCGCGAGCGATTCTGCCAGTTCCACCGGCTGTTCCGCGCCGGCTGCCTGACATTTTTCGATAAAGCGCGTCATCACATAGCGTTTGTTTCGCTCGACCAGTTGCCGCGCCGGATGCGCCGGGTCGCCGAACTCACAGGACACGTTGACGAACGGGCAGCCGCGATAGTCCGGCGCGGACGCGCGCTCGACCAGATCGTCAAACGCCTGCACGAGTTGTTTCGCCGGGTCACCCGGATGCTTGTCGAAGCTCGCTTCGAGCCGTTGCCGGAAGCGGTCGTCCATGCGCTCCAGATACGCGACGACGAGTTCATCCTTCGACGCAAACCGCCGATACAGACTCATTTTGTTGACGCCGGCTCGCTCCACGACGGCATCGACGCCGACCGCCCGAACGCCTTCGCGATAAAAAAGTGCCTGCGCCGCGTCGAGCAGTTGCTCCTGCGCCGTTGCGCCGTCGGTACGAACCTGACGGCGGGCAGGGGTTTTCGCCGGGGCGGCGGGTGATCGTGTCAAAGTCGGATCCTCGAAAACTGGATTGGTCTTGACATGTTACCGATCAGTAACTAAGCTCGCAACTCCATAGTGACTGATCAGTAACGAAGAACAATCAACCGAGCGGAGCGGCGATGAATTGGGTAGCGAAACGGCTTGACGGCCGCATGCACTACGGATGGGTGACGGTGGGCGTCGTGTTTCTGGTGCTGCTGGCCGCAGCCGGCACGCGCGCCACGCCGAGCGTGATGATGCTGCCGCTCGAAAAGCAACTCGGCTGGTCACGCGGCACCATTTCACTTGCGATTTCCATCAATCTGGCGCTGTACGGCTTGACCGGACCGTTCGCCGCCGCCGCGATGCAGCGTTTCGGCGTGCGTCCGACCTTGCTCGCCGCGCTGGCGACGCTCGCGGCGGGCGTCGGCGCGTCTTCGATGATGACCGCGCCGTGGCAAATGGTGCTGGTCTGGGGCGTGGTGGTCGGCGGCGCGACGGGCGTCGCTGCCCTGACGCTTTCGGCTACGGTCGTGAATCGCTGGTTCACGACGCATCGCGGCCTCGCGATGGGCATTCTCACCGCAAGTTCGGCCACCGGTCAGCTCGTGTTCCTGCCGTTCCTCGCGTCCATTTCCGAGCACCACGGCTGGCGGCCGGTCGTGTTCGTGGTCGCGGCGGCGGCGGCGGTCGTGCTGCCGCTCGTCGCGTGGCTCCTTCCCGAGCGTCCGGCCGATGTCGCGCTGCGACCCGTCGGAGAGGCCGCCGGCACGCCGCCCGCCGCCGCTGCGGCACATAAGAATCCGATCAAGGTGGCGTTCGGCGCGCTGTCGTCGGCGAGCAGGACGCGCGATTTCTGGCTGCTCTTCTTCAGCTTCTTCGTTTGCGGCGCGAGCACGAACGGCTATGTCGGCACGCATCTGATCGCCATGTGCGCGGATTACGGCATGACGCAGGTGCAGGGCGCGACGCTGCTCGCCGCGATGGGCATTTTTGATCTCTTCGGCACCACGCTTTCCGGCTGGCTTTCCGACCGCTTCAACGCGCGCGTGCTGCTCTTCTGGTACTACGGGCTGCGCGGGCTGTCGCTGATGTATCTGCCGTATGCGTTCGGCATCGATTTCTTCGGTTTGCCGGTCTTTGCGGTGTTTTACGGCCTCGACTGGATCGCCACCGTTCCGCCGACCGTGCGTCTCGCCACCGACGTGTACGGCAAGGAATCCGCGCCGATCGTGTTCGGCTGGATCGTCGCGGGGCATCAGCTGGGCGCGGCGTTCGCGGCGCTGGGCGGCGGCATGTTGCGGTCGAGCCTCGGCAGTTACACCGTCGCGACGATGATCTCCGGCGGACTTTGCCTCGTCGCGGCGGTGGCGGTGCTGCGCATCAACCGCGCGCGGCGTGCTGCCGGCGTGGCCGCGACTTGACGCGAGAGCGGTGTCTGCGTGCTGCGGCGTCCTTGTTTATGCTTGCTCTTTCTCACATGACAAGGAGTCACGCCATGAGTGCAAAGCCCGCTCCGACCGACATCGACATTCACGATCTGCTGGCCGGCCGCTGGAGCCCGCGCGCGTATTCGAACGAGCCGGTCGACCGCGCACAGTTGCATCGGTTGCTGGAAGCGGCCCGCTGGGCGCCGTCGTCGAGTAATTTGCAGCCGTGGCGATTTCTCGTGTTCGACCGTCATCGCGACGAAGCGGCGTTTCAGCGGGCGTTCGACACGCTCGTGCCGTTCAACCAGAAGTGGAACGCGAACGTGCCGTTGCTGATCTGCGTGGCGGCGTTCACGCAGACGCCGAAGGGCGAGCCGAATCAGGCAGCCGCCTACGACACCGGCGCGGCCGCGATGGCGCTCGTGCTTCAGGCGCACGCGCTGGACCTCGCGGCGCATCAGATGGGCGGCTTCGACCGCGACGCTTTCCGCGCTGCGTTCTCGGTGCCGGACGATGTGCAGCTGATCGCGATGATTTCGGTCGGGCATCACGGCGACGCGAGTCAACTGGACGAAACCTTGCGCGAGAGGGAAACCGCGCCGCGCACGCGTCGGCCGTTGGGGGAGACGGCGTTCGAGGGCGCGTGGGGGAAGGCGTTTGGTTGAGCGAGGGTGTCGGCGTCGGTGATCGTCGGGCGTCGCCGGGACGCCGGTTCGATTGGCGAAATCGTATAGCGAAGGCGAAACCGCCGCGCGCGCCCGCCGACTCTGCGGCGCGTGTGGCAAGGCGTTTGGCCGAAAATACGGAGTCGGTGAGCGTCGGGCATTACGGCGACGCGAGTCTCCTGGGCGAAAAGCTGCGCGAGACAGCTTCCGCCAGCCCACGAAACAAGCGTCCGGCTGCGCTCAGACTCAATGATCATCCGCGGCCGACAGCGGCCGAGCCACGTCCTCGAGCGACTTCCGCTCCGCCGCGACGCCCCAGATGCCCGCGACCACCGCCGCCGCGACCATCAGCGCCGAGCCGATCAGATAGCCGATAAAGACCGCGCCGCGCTCGTGCGTGTCGATCAAATGCCCGAAAAGCGCCGGTCCGATGATTCCGCCGAGCGCCGTCCCGAACGCGTAAAACACGGCGATCGCCAGCGCGCGGATTTCGAGCGGGAACGTCTCGCTCACCGTCAGATACGCCGAACTCGCCGCCGCCGACGCGAAGAAGAAAATGACCATCCACGCGATGGTCTGCGTCGTCACCGTGAGCATGCCTTGCGTGAACATCCACCCGCTGATCGTCAGCAGCACGCCTGACGTCGCGTACGTGAACGCGATCATCCGGCGGCGGCCGAGCACGTCGAACAGCTTGCCGAGCAGCACGGGTCCCAGAAAATTGCCGGCAGCGAACGGCAGCACGTACCAGCCGATGTGATCGCCCGGTACGTGATAGAAGTCGGTCAGCACCAGCGCGTAGGTGAAAAAGATCGCGTTGTAGAAAAACGCCTGCGCGGTCATCAGCATCAGCCCGACGAGCGAGCGCCGCCGATGCACCTTGAAAAGCGTATCGGCGACTTCGCGCAGCGGCGTGTGTTCGCGGGCGTGCAGCCGCAGCGGCTTGACGGGCGTGTCGGGTACGGTCACGCCGTGCTCGCGGAAATGCGCTTCGATGTCCTCGACCACCTGCCGCGCTTCGTCTTCGCGGTTGTGCGTGATGAGCCAGCGCGGGCTCTCCGGCACCCACATCCGCATGAAGAGAATCGTGAGGCCGAGCGCCGCGCCAATCAGAAAGCAGCCGCGCCAGCCCCAATCGGGCGGCAGCACGCCCGGATCGAGCAGCACCAGCGACCCCGCCGCGCCGATGCCCGCGCCGACCCAGAACGTGCCGTTGATCGCGAGGTCGGTCCAGCCGCGCAGCCGGGCGGGCGTGAACTCCTGAATCGTCGAATTGATGGCCGTGTATTCCCCGCCGATGCCCGCGCCCGTCAGGAAGCGAAAGAGCACGAACGAGGCGAGATTCCACGAAAACGCGGTCGCGGCGGTGGCGGCCACGTAGAGAAACAGCGTGATGAAGAACAGCTTGCGCCGTCCGAGTCGGTCCGTGAGCCAGCCGAATCCGAGCGCGCCGACCACCGCGCCCGCGATATACGCGCTGCCGCCGAAGCCGACATCCGCGTTCGAGAAGCGCAACACCGGACTGGTTTTCAGCGCGCTCGCGACCGCGCCGGCGAGCGTGACTTCGAGCCCATCCAGCAGCCAGGTGATGCCGAGCGCAAAGACGATGAGCGTATGAAAGCGGCCCCACGGCAGACGGTCGAGCCGGCCGGGCAAATCGGTTTCGATAATGCCGGATGGCTCACCCGAGCGGGCTGTCAAACGGGTGTCTTCGGGTGCGGTGGTTTCGTTCATGACGTCCGGCCGTCGGCGGTTGAGCGACGCAGAGGCCCGAGCAAGCTGCATTCCGCTTTTCTCGGGCTAACCCAACAGGCTAAATTTAGCCTGCGAGAGATTGATGATTCACGCGTCGCCGTGGTACAAACCCCGTCCACGTTTTTTGATACGCGGCGTTGCCTCGTAACGCCGCCGCGAATCCCATGACCTATTGCGCGATCGATTTCGGCACGTCGAACTCTGCCGTCGCTCTGCCCGATGGCCTGCGCATGCGGCTCGCGCCCGTCGAGGGCGACGCGACCACGCTGCCGACCGCCGTCTTCTTCAACACCGACGAAAACGAGCAGTCGTACGGCCGGGCGGCGCTGGAGGCGTACATCGACGGCTTCGACGGCCGTCTGATGCGCTCGATGAAGAGCATTCTCGGCTCGCCGCTCGCGGATAACGTCACCGATCTTGGCGACGGCTCCGCGATCAAATACACCGACGTCATCACGTTGTTCCTCCAGCACCTCAAGCAGAAGGCGCAGGCCGTGGCGCCCGAACCGCTGACCCGCGCCGTGCTGGGCCGGCCGGTGTTTTTCGTCGACGACGACCCGCGCGCCGACCGCATGGCGCAGCAGCAACTCGAAGCGTGTGCGCACGCGGTCGGTTTCCGCGAGATTCACTTCCAGTTCGAACCGATCGCCGCGGCCTTCGACTATGAGGCGCGTCTCACGCAAGAAGGACTCGTGCTCGTCGCGGACATCGGCGGCGGCACGTCGGACTTTTCGCTGGTGCGCGTGGGGCCGGAGCGGGCGCGTCAACTGGATCGCAAAAGCGATGTGCTCGCGCATCATGGCGTCCATGTGGCCGGCACGGATTTCGACCGTCGCGTCGAACTGGCAACGATTCTCCGGCAGCTCGGCTATCAGGCGCTCGATCCGCAGGGCCGCGAAGTGCCGAACCGCGTCTATTTCGACCTCGCGACGTGGCATCTCATCAACACCGTCTACACGCCGAAGCGCGTCGGCGAATTGCAGCTGATGCGTCATCTGTACGTCGATCCGCGTCATCACGACCGGCTGATGCGCGTGGTCGATCGCCGGCTCGGGCACGCGCTCACCGCGCACGCCGAAGAAGCGAAGATCGACGTGTCGGCGGGCGGCGCGACCGAGATCGACATGGAGGAAATCGAGGAGGCGCTGCGCGTGCCGTTCGACGAGCAGCAGCTGATCGAGGCGGGAAAAGACGAAACGCGGCGCATCGTGGAAGCGGCGCTGGAGACGGTGAAGCGCGCGGGCGTCGCCGCGGCGGATGTCGGCGCGATCTATTTCACCGGCGGCACGACCGGCCTGCGCTTTCTCTCGGACGCGCTCGCGGCGGCGTTCCCGGCCGCGCAGCCCGTGTTCGGCGATCGGCTGGCGAGCGTGGCGACCGGTCTGGGCATTTACGCGCAGCGCGTGTTCGGCTGACGCTCAACCGTTACATTTCGCCTGATGTTTCGCACGGCCCAAAGCAAAAACCCCGCGAGTGCGGGGTTTTTTTCGATCGAGCGGGTCTTAGACCGGCTTGATGTTTGCAGCTTGCTTGCCCTTCGGGCCGGTCTTGACTTCGTAGCTGACCTTCTGGTTTTCCTGAAGCGTCTTGAAGCCTTCGATGCGGATTTCCGAGAAGTGCGCGAACAGATCTTCGCCGCCGCCATCCGGGGTGATGAAGCCAAAGCCCTTTGCGTCATTGAACCACTTGACGGTACCGGTTTCCATATTACTTATTCCAAAAAATTTGATGATTAAGGCCGAAGCCAGGGGTGCATGAAAATCAAGGAAGGGGCAATGGGACCAACCGGAGTACCGTGATGGCGAACTACGAAAGAACCACTTCACTCGCCACTTGAAATCCTGCAAGAAGGTTTATACGGCGAAACCATTTCGCGGTCAAATAATATCCGACCAGTCTGAAGGGATTTTTTGAGACACGATCCGGGCGGTTCCGCACGCCCGTTTCTCCACTGCCAGCAGCCCGCCACGCCGCGCAGAAATGCTGAATTCTGAGCCACCCGGCTGCAATCGAAAGGTGCAACCGTTAAACTACGCGCCTCGTCAAGAGGGGTTGCACCAGCGTCGCCGTGTCGCCGGCACTCATACCGGCACCCCGGCGAATGCGGCCGCTTAGCCGTGTTCGACCTCGCGTGCGACGCGAGACATTGGAGAAGATCGTGAAGAGTTCGATACAAAGAAATATCGGGCCGTTGGCGTTGATGCTGACCGGCCTGGGATCCATCATCGGTTCGGGCTGGCTGTTCGGGGCGTGGAAAGCGTCGCAGATCGCTGGGCCGGCCGCCATCTGCGCGTGGGTGATCGGCGCGGTCGTCATTCTGGCCATTGCGCTGACGTATGCCGAACTGGGCGCCATGTTCCCGGAATCGGGCGGCATGGTGCGTTACGCGCGTTACTCGCACGGCGCGCTCGTCGGCTTCATCGCGGCGTGGGCCAACTGGATCGCCATCGTTTCGGTGATTCCCATCGAGGCCGAAGCGTCCATTCAGTACATGAGCACGTGGCCGTATGACTGGGCGCATGCGCTCTTCGTCAACGAGACGCTCACCACGAGCGGCCTCGCGCTGTCCGCGCTGCTCGTCATCATCTACTTCATGCTGAATTACTGGGGCGTGAAGGTGTTCGCGCGGGCGAACACGGCCATCACCATCTTCAAGTTCCTGATTCCGGGCGCGACCATCGCGGGCCTCATCTTCACGGGCTTTCACTCAGAGAACTTCGGCACCACGTCGAGCTTCGCGCCCTACGGCTGGCCTGCGGTGCTGACGGCGGTCGCGACGAGCGGCATCGTGTTCAGCTTCAACGGTTTCCAGAGCCCGGTGAATCTGGCCGGCGAAGCGCGCAATCCCGCGCGCAGCGTGCCTTTCGCCGTGGTCGGCTCCATTCTGATCGCGCTCGTGATCTACGTGCTGCTTCAGATTGCGTACATCGGCGCGGTGAATCCGAGCGACGTGTTGCAGGGCTGGAAGCACTTCCACTTCGCGTCGCCGTTCGCGGAACTGGCGATTGCGCTCAACCTTAACTGGCTCGCCGTGCTGCTCTA
The DNA here is from genome assembly GCF_902833455.1 of Caballeronia sp. BCC1704. Taxonomy (NCBI): domain Bacteria; kingdom Pseudomonadati; phylum Pseudomonadota; class Betaproteobacteria; order Burkholderiales; family Burkholderiaceae; genus Caballeronia; species Caballeronia sp. BCC1704. The sequence goes on from NZ_CADFFT010000008.1 coordinate 16,971, forward strand.
CATCGACGCGTTCGTGAGCCCGAGCGGCACCGGCACCACCTACATGGCGACGACCACGCGCATGATCTACGCGATGGAGCGCAACAACACGATGCCGAAGATGTTCGGCAACGTGCATCCGTTCTACGGCGTGCCGCGTCCGGCCATGTGGTTCAACCTGATCGTCGCGTTCATCTTCATGTTCTTCTTCCGCGGCTGGGGCACGCTCGCGGCGGTCATCTCGGTGGCGACGGTCATTTCGTATCTCACCGGCCCGATCAGCCTGATGGCGCTGCGCCGCTCCGCGCCGGATCTCGAACGCCCGCTCAAGCTGCCGATGATGGGCGTGATCGCGCCGTTCGCATTCGTGTGCGCGTCGCTCGTGCTTTACTGGGCGAAGTGGCCGCTGACGGGCCACATCATTCTGCTGATGGTGGTTGCCTTGCCCGTTTATTTCTACTTTCAGGGCAAGACGGGCTTCGCTGGCTGGGGCCGCGATCTGAAGGCGGCGTGGTGGTTGATCGGCTATTTGCCGTCGATGGCCGTGATGTCGCTCATCGGCAGCAAGCAGTTCGGCGGCAGCGGCCTGTTGCCGTATGGCTGGGATATGGCCGTGGTCGCCGTCATGTCGCTGCTGTATTACTACTGGGGCGTGCACACCGGTTATCGCTCGGACTACCTCGACGAGCGCGAAAGCCGCGACGACATCCTGCACGAAATCGGCGCCTAAAGCGTCGCCCGCCGCATTGAAACGAAGCCCGCCTGAACAGGCGGGCTTCGTCGTTTCTGGGCCGGATCAAGCGTCCGCGAAAACGTAGTTGGTCATCGCGAGCGCGCGCTGGAACGTGCCGAGCGACTGAATGCGCAAGTCGTAATCGTCAGCCGCCGCGCCGAGCGCGCCGAAGACGGGCAGCAGATGCTCGTCGGTCGGATGCATCAGCGCGGCGTGCGGCGCGCGTGCGCGATAGTCGAGCAGCGCGTCGATGTCCCGCTCGGCGAGCCGCGACTCGAACCAGTCGGTGAACTCGACCACGCGCGGATCGGCGTCTTCCGGCCGCGCGCCGAAGTCGGCCATGCGCAGATTGTGCGTGATCTGCCCGGAACCGACGATCATCACGCCGTCATCGCGCAGATCACGCAGCGCCCGGCCCACGCGAAAGTGATGCGCGGCGTCGAGGCGCGGCTGAATGGACAGTTGCGCGACCGGCACGTCGGCGTCGGGAAACATCAGCAGTAGCGGCACCCACGCGCCGTGGTCGAGTCCATGAATCGCCGTTGCGCTCCGCACGCCGTGAGCGTCGAGCAACGCGGCGGCGCGCTCGGCGACATCCGGCGCGCCGGGCGCCGGATAGCGCAGCTCGTACAGCGCGGGCGGAAAGCCGTAGAAGTCGTGGATGGTGTCGGGCCGCGCGGCGACGCTCGCCACGGGCTGCGCCGTGCCCCAATGCGCGGACAGTACGAGAATCGCGCGAGGCTTCGGCAGCGTCGCGGCGAGCGCGGCGAATTCGGCGGAAGGCATCGCCGGGTCGATCGGCAACGTCGGCGCGCCGTGGGAGATAAAGACAGTCGGGAGTCGGCTCATGGCAGCAGCCTCGGAAGATGTGATGCCACGAATGTATAGCCGACCGGAGCGAAGATAAACGGCGGCGGAAGCAACGGATTATGTCCGCGCCGTTGGCAATCAGTCGCTGTCGCCGCCCATGCCCGACCACGCGGCTGCGATCGGCTGCGCCATGCCGAACAGGTCGATGACGCGCGCCACGGTGTGATCGACCATTTCGTCGATGCTCGCGGGCTTGTGATAGAACGCCGGCAGCGGCGGAAAGATGATGCCGCCCATCTCGGTCACGGCCGTCATATTGCGCAGATGCGCGAGATTGAACGGCGTTTCGCGCACAAGCAGCACGAGCCGGCGGCGCTCTTTGAGCACGACATCGGCGGCGCGGGTGACGAGGTTGTCGGAGAGACCGTGCGCGATGCTCGCGAGCGTGCGCATGGAACACGGCGCGACGATCATGCCGTCCGTCGCGAACGAACCGGAAGCGATGCTCGCGCCGACATCGCGCACGTTATGCACGACGTCCGCGAGCGCGTTGACGGCGGCTTTATCGAGATCGAGTTCCTGCTGGACGTTGAGCCAGCCCGCGCTCGACACGAGCAGATGCGTCTCGACGCCGCCCAGCCGGCGCAGCGTCTCGAGCAGACGCACGCCGTAGATGGCGCCCGTTGCTCCGGTAATCGCGACGATCAGCCGTCGCTTGGCGGCAGCAGGCGCACTCACTTGCGATACGGCTTTAGGCGGCGGCGAAAAGCTGCTGCAATTCGCCCGACTGATACATCTCCATCATGATGTCCGAGCCGCCAATGAACTCGCCCTTCACGTAAAGCTGCGGAATGGTCGGCCAGTTGGAGAATTCCTTGATGCCCTGGCGGATGGCGTCGTCTTCGAGGACGTTCACCGTCATGATCTGGTCGACGCCGCACGCCTTCAGCACCTGAATGGCGCGGCCCGAAAAGCCGCACATCGGGAATTGCGCGGTGCCCTTCATGAAAAGGACCACCGGATGTTGGTCGACGATCTGCTTGATGCGTTCTTGCGTTTCCATGGCGTTCCTGCGCGTGAATGTCGGATGTTTCGGAAGAAGCTGATAAGTCTTGAAATGATAGCGGATTTCGCCTGGCCGGGCTTTCACTCAGGCCGGCGCGAGGCCGCCGCTGATTCGTTCGATGCCCGCGAGATCGCGCAGCGAACGCACGGCGGTGAAGCCGCGTTCGGACAATAACTGGCGCACGGCGTCGGCCTGATCGTAGCCGTGCTCGATCCACAGCGCGCCGGTGCGCGCGAGCAGCAAGGGCGCGGTCTCGACGATGACGCGGATCGCCGAAAGTCCGTCGGCCTCGTCGGTGAGCGCGCCGCGCGGCTCGAAGCGCAAGTCGCCTTGCGCGAGATGCGGGTCGTCGCACGCGATATACGGCGGATTACTGACGATGGCGTCGAAGCGCAGCGATGCATCGACGTTCGCGGTCCAGTCGCTTTCGATGAACGTGATCGCGCCGCCCGCACGTGCCGGATCGAGCAGCCGATCGGCATTGCGCCGGGCGACATCGAGCGCGGCGGGCGAGCGGTCTACGGCAAAGACGCGCGCATCGGGCCGCGCGTGGGCGATCGCGATGGCGATTGCGCCGGTTCCGGTGCCGAGATCGAGCACGCGGGCGCTCGGCGTCCCGGCGATGGCGTCGAGCGCCGTTTCGACGAGCAATTCGGTTTCCGGCCGCGGGATCAGCACGTCGGGCGTCACGTCGAAGTCGAGACCGAAAAATTCGCGCTTGCCGGTCAACTGCGCGATGGGTTCGCCCGTGTTGCGCCGCGCCGCGAGCGCCTCGAACCGCGCGACGGCCGTGGCATCGAGCGTTTCCGTATCGCGCGTAATCAACTCCGTGCGCCGCCAGCCGAGCACATGCGTCAGCAGCACGCGCGTTTCCAGCGCCGGCAGCGTCGAGGCGCGCAGCAGGTCCGCCGCGGTCGTCACTCCGCTTCCCCGAGTGCCGCGAGCAGTTCCGCCTGATGCTCGGACACGAGCGCGCCGATCAGTTCGTCCAGATCGCCGTCCATGATGTATTCGAGCTTGTAGAGCGTCAGGTTGATGCGGTGATCCGTCATGCGCCCTTGCGGGAAGTTGTACGTGCGAATGCGCTCCGAGCGGTCGCCCGAACCGATCAGGCTCTTGCGCGTCGCGGCTTCCTTCGCGTGCTGCTCGTGATACTGCTTGTCCTTGATGCGCGCGGCGAGCACCTTCAGCGCGCGATCCTTGTTCTTGTGCTGCGAGCGGTCGTCCTGACATTCGACGACGATGCCCGTCGGCAAGTGCGTGACGCGCACGGCCGAATCCGTCTTGTTGATGTGCTGCCCGCCCGCGCCCGACGCGCGGAAGGTGTCGATACGCAAATCCGCCGGATTGATGACGACTTCGCTGATTTCGTCGGCTTCGGGCATGACCGCGACCGTGCAGGCCGACGTGTGGATGCGCCCCTGCGTTTCGGTCGCCGGGACGCGCTGCACGCGATGCCCGCCCGATTCGAACTTGAGCCGCGAATACGCGCCTTGTCCGGCAATCCGCACGATCACTTCCTTGTAGCCGCCGAGATCGGAGACGCTTTCCGACATCGTCTCGGCCGTCCAGCGATTGCGCTCCGCGTAGCGCAGATACATGCGCAGCAGATCGCCCGCGAAGAGCGCGGACTCGTCGCCGCCCGTGCCTGCGCGGATTTCGATGAAGATATTGCGTTCGTCGTTCGGGTCCTTCGGCAGCAGCATCGTCTGCAGATCGCTTTCGATTTTCGCCATGCGCTCGCGCGCCTCGCCGATTTCCTCTTCGGCGAAATCGCGCATCGAAGGGTCGGCGAGCAGTTCCTGCGCGGTGGCTTCGTCGGTGAGCGCCTGACGCCAGAGCGCGTATTGCTCGACGATCGGGCTGATTTCCGCGTGCTCGCGCGTGAGCTTGCGGTACTGGTCCATGTCGGACGTCACGTCTTCACGACTCAGCAGTTCGTTGAGATCGACCTGCCGTTTTGCAAGCTGGTCGAGCTTGCTTTGCATGCTGGTTTTCATCGGGCGGGAATGACGCGCTCGGGCGTCAGGAAAAACTGCAATCGGAGAAGCCGCCGCGCATCAGACGCGGAGCATTTGAGAATAGCAAAGAGACGGCCGCTAACGGTCCGACGAATCGCTGCCGGCGCCGCCGTGGCGGTAGAAGCCGCTCATCAGGTCGATGAGCTGGTCGCGCTCTTCGCGGCTCGCGCGGTTGAGCGCATGCGTGGGGCCGTGAATGAGCTTGTTCGTGAGGGCTTGCGACAGCGCTTCGAGCACGGCGGCCGGATCGTCGCCGCGCGCGAGCATCTTGCGGGCGCGTTCGACTTCGGCGCGGCGCAGCGCGTCGGCCTGCGTGTGCATGTGGCGGATGACCGGCACGATGCTGCGCGCATCCAGCCACTGCATGAAATTCGCGACGCGCGTTTCGATGATCGCCTCGGCCTGCGCGACCGCCGCTTGCCGCGACGCATTGCCTTCGCGGACGATGGCGCCGAGGTCATCCACCGTATAGAGGAAAACGTCGTGCAGATTGCCGACTTCCGGCTCGATATCGCGCGGCACGGCGAGATCGACCATGAAGATCGGCCGATGCCGACGCGCGCGCACCGCGCGCTCGACCGCGCCGAGACCGATGATAGGCAGCGTCGACGCCGTGCACGACACGATGATGTCGAACTCGTGCATGCGCGTGGGCAATTCGGACAGCGGAATCGCGCGGCCGTTAAAACGCTCCGCGAGCTTTTCGCCGCGTTCGGCGGTGCGGTTGGCGACGACCAGTTCGCGCGGATTCTGCGCGGCGAAGTGCGTCGCGCAAAGCTCGATCATCTCGCCCGCGCCGATGAACAGCACGCGCTGGCTCGAAATGTCCTCGAAGATGCGCTCGGCGAGACGCACGGCGGCGGCGGCCATCGACACGGACTGCGCGCCGATTTCGGTCGTCGAGCGCACTTCCTTCGCGACCGCGAACGTCCGCTGAAAAAGCTGATTCAGATACGTGCCGAGCGCGCCCGCTTCCGACGCCGTGCGCACGGCGTCCTTCATCTGACCGACGATCTGCGTTTCGCCGAGCACCATCGAATCCAGCCCCGACGCGACGCGAAAGGCGTGGCGCACTGCTTCCGACTGCGGCAGCGCGTAGACGTGCGGCGCGAGTTCCGAGACCGGCAGATTGTGGTACTTCGACAGCCACTGGATGGCGGCGTCGCGCGCGGCGGTGTCGTCCGTCGCGCAGTAGAGTTCGGTGCGGTTGCAGGTGGACAGAATGGCCGCTTCGGGCGACGCCTTCGCGAGCGGGCCGAGCCAGACGTCCTTCAGCGCGGAAAGGGCGGGCTTGAGCTGTTCGAGCGGAAACGCCACGCGTTCGCGCAAGGCGACAGGCGCAGTGTGGTGGTTGATTCCGATCGTGAGGAGCTGCATGTAGTTATGCGTTGGCCCTAAGCCGTTGGCCTTTCAGATAGCCCAATATTATAGCGTTTTACGAATTCGTTCATTTATAGGCGGCATTCGGGGACGGACCGCGGACGGCAGCGCGGGGCTTGGGGAAATGTCGGCGTTATCCGCCGCGACAATCGACCGCAGTGGACCCTTAATCGAAGTATTTGGCGAGTTCGGCGGCGCGCGCTTCCAGTTCGGGAAGCGGCATGGCGTGCGTTTGCGCGGCGGCTTCGCGGTTTCGCTGCGCGGCGGCGATCGCGTCCTGCCGCGACGTGGCGTCGTGATGCAGATGGAACAACGCGGCCCGCGATTCGGGAATGGAATGCCAGCGCACGCCGAGGCGGGTCGCGCGCGTGAGCAAGTCGTCGTCTTCGCCGCCCCAGCCGGTGAAGCGCGGATCGTAACCGCCCACGCGCATGTATTCGGATCGCTTCATCAGCACGATGGCGCCCGGCGTATTTTCGTAGAGCACTTCCATTCCGTCGGGTAAGTCGGATTCCAGATATTCTTCCAGTGCCGCGTAATTCCCGGAGCGGATGAAGTCACTCCGAAAATCGCCGGTGATATTAATGACGCGAAGAAACGGGCATAACGCATCGCTCGCTGTTCCGTCTGTCAAAGAAGCAATGCTGAGCGGCATGTATTCCGGATTGGCGATCATATCCGCGTCGTGGAAACAGATGATATTTCCGGTGCATAAGCGCGCGCCGAGATTACACAGTTTTGCTTTCGGAAAAGGCCCGTCGTCGTGAATGAATATATGACGGATTTTCTCGTCGCCGAAACCCGACCAGTGGAAGGTCGGCGTGGCGTCCGCTTCTAGCAGATAGAGCACGTAATCGCAGTAAGCGAGGTCAAGATGGCGCAGCACGCCACGCAGGTTTTCACGCCGCTCCTGCGTCGCGCCGCGGTAGGTCATGATTATTTCGAGACCACCAAGGGAGATCCGCTCGTTTTCACTCATGATGTTTTATAGCGTTAAGAACCCAGATCGGCCTTGCAATTAGCACGGCCGGATTGGATGAAAGAAATGCGGGGCGTATTGATCAATGCAAAGTTGTTGAGTTGATCGGCCCTCCTGAATGTATTTCGGAGTTTAGCACTCGCGCGTCGTTTCATTTTTAGGCATATTCGTAGAAACAAATCGCGAAATTGAATGGATAGGTCGCCGTCCAAGGGCGCTTGCCTTCGCCAACCCGGCCCCCTAAACTCGTTCGCTTACGTCCGGCGCCGCGCGCCGTTTTACATCTTCAGAGCAGTGGAGCAGCGTCCCGATGAGCTGGATCGGCTTGGTTTTTCTCGGCGCGGTTATCGGCGCGGCCGGCTGGTGGCTGCATCCGCTGCGGCGTGCGGGGCGCGTCGGTCAGGGCGCGGCGGGGCGCGTGTGGGCCGCAATCGTCGCGGGCATCATTGCCACCGTGGTTGCGCGCATGTTCGGCAATGTCATCGATATTTATCACGATGGCGAGACGCTCGAATGGTTCGCGTGCACGCTCTTCGCGCTCATCGCCGTGACGGCGACCGTCGGACTGGCCGCGCGCCGCTAAAGTTTTCGCATCTTAATTCGCCACTTTCGGCAGGTGATTCATGAACGACCGCATCGCACATTCCGCTGTTCCCGATCCTTCGACATTCGCCGCGCGTGTTGAAACGCTTCGCAGCGGAATGGCAGTGGAGCGCATCGACGCCGTTCTCATTCCGTCCGCCGATCCTCACCTTTCCGAATATCTGCCCGAGCGCTGGCAGGGCCGCCAATGGCTGTCGGGCTTTACCGGCTCGGTCGGCACGCTCGTCCTGACGAAAGACTTCGCGGGCGTCTGGGTCGATAGCCGCTATTGGACGCAGGCCGAAGCCCAACTGGCCGGCACCGGCATCTTGCTCATGAAGATGATGGGCGGGCAGCAGACCGCGCCGCATGTCGAATGGCTCGCGGAGAACGTGCCGTCCGGCGGGGTCGTCGCGGTAGATGGCGCGGTGCTCGGCGTGGCGGCGGCGCGCACGCTGGCCGATGCGCTGACGGCGCGCGGCATCACGCTTCGGACAGACGTGGACGTGCTCGAATCCGTCTGGCCCGAGCGTCCCGGCCTGCCGGATGCGCCGGTGTACGAACACGCCGCGCCGCACGCGAGCGTCGGCCGCGCCGAAAAGCTGGCGCATATCCGCGAGGCCATGCGCGGCAAGGGCGCGCAGTGGCATTTCATTTCGACGCTCGACGATCTCGCGTGGCTCTTCAATCTGCGCGGCGCGGATGTCAGCTACAACCCGGTGTTCGTCGCGCATGCGCTGGTCGGCCTGGACGACGCCACGCTTTTCGTCGCCGAAGGCAAGGTGCCCGACGCGCTCAAGGCGGCGCTCGCCCGCGACAACGTGCGCGTCGCGCCGTACGTGGACGCCATGCAGGCGCTCGCCTCGTTGCCGGCCGGCTCGACGCTGCTCATCGATCCGCGCCGCATCACGCACGGCTTGCTGCAGAAGGTGCCGTCGGCGGTGAAGATCGTGGAAGCGGCGAATCCGTCGACGTTCGCGAAATCGCGCAAGACCGCGGCGGAGGCCGAGCATATTCGCGCGACGATGGAGCAGGACGGCGCGGCGCTCGCCGAATTCTTCGCGTGGTTCGAAGACGCGCTGGGGCGCGAGCGCATCACGGAACTGACCATCGACGAGAAGCTGACGGCGGCGCGCGCACGGCGGCCGGGCTTCGTCACGCTGAGCTTCGGCACGATCGCGGGTTTCAACGCGAACGGCGCGATGCCGCACTACCGCGCGACGGAGGCGTCGCATTCAGTGATCGAAGGCAACGGACTGCTGCTGATCGATTCCGGCGGTCAGTATGTAAGCGGCACGACGGACATCACGCGGGTCGTGCCCGTGGGCGAGATCACCGCCGAGCACAAGCGCGACTTCACCACGGTGCTTAAAGGCACGATTGCGCTCTCGCGCGCGCGCTTTCCGCGCGGCATTCGCTCGCCGATGCTGGATTCCATCGCCCGCGCGCCGATCTGGGAAGCGGGCGCGGACTACGGCCACGGCACCGGCCACGGCGTCGGCTACTTCCTGAACGTGCATGAGGGTCCGCAAGTCATCTCGCACTACGCGCCCGCCGAGCCGTGGACGGCCATGGAAGAGGGCATGATCACGTCGATCGAGCCGGGCATCTATCGGCCGGGCAAGTGGGGCATCCGCATCGAAAACCTCGTGCTGAACCAGAGCGCCGGCAAGACCGAATTCGGCGATTTCCTTTCGTTCGAAACGCTGACGCTTTGCCCGATCGACACGCGCTGCATCGACTTGTCGCTCATGCGCGAAGACGAACGCGCGTGGCTCAACGCGTATCACGAGACGGTGCGGCGGCGCGTGTCGCCGCATGTCGAGGGCGCGGCGAAGGCGTGGCTGGAGAAGCGGACGCAGGCGGTTTGAGACCAGAACAGGAGCAGCGTGCAATGACCATCAAAGCAGTCGTGTTCGATTTCGGCGGCGTGCTGATCGACTGGAACCGGGAATATCTGTACAAGCAGCTGATCCCCGACGAAGCCGAGCGCCGCTGGTTCCTGGACAACGTCTGCAAGATGGACTGGGTCATGCAGCAGGACGGCGGGCAAAGCGTGGAAGAGGGGACGGCCGAGCTCGTCGCGCAGTACCCGGAACACGAGCCGCTGATCCGCGCGTTCTATGCGCGCTGGCACGAAATGGTGGCAGGCGTGCTGGAAGAAGGCGTTACGCTCGTCGACCGGCTCGATGCGGCCGGCGTGCCGCTTTTCGGGCTGACGAACTGGTCGGCAGAGACGTTTCCGTACGCGTGGGAACGCTTCGACGTGCTGCGGCGTTTCAGGGAAATCGTGGTGTCGGGGCGCGTCGGGCTGGTGAAGCCCGATCCGCAGATTTTCGCGCTGATGCGCGCGGAAATCGAAAAGCATCTGCCGGGCATCCAGCCGCACGAACTCGTTTTCATCGACGACAACGCCGCCAACGCGCAAGCCGCGACGGATCTCGGCTGGCACGGCGTGCATCACACCGGCGCGCAGGAAACGGAAGCGAAGCTGCGCGCGCTGGGCGTTCCCGTCTGAGCCATCCCGCTCCGAGCGAAGCAAACGGCGGCGCGCTACTGCCCCAGTAGGTTCTTCAGCGCGTTGCCGATTCCCTTCACCGTTTCGCCCGCGCCCTTCGCCACGCCTTCGGCGCTCACGCCGAGCGCCTTCGCGAAGCCGGCCGCGAGCTTCTTCGACAGACTCTCCGAGAGCGAGAACTTCGGATCGCGCAAGTCGCCTTCGAGCACGAAGTCGAGCTTAATTTCCTCTTTGCGGTCCTTCAGCGCGGCGATCGCTGCTTTCGTCGGAATGGAGAGAAAAGTGTCGAGCGGACTGTCGCCGTCGCTGATCTGCAAGTGGTTCAGCGTGAGCGTTCCCGGCGCGTGGATGCGGTAATCGCGGACGTTCGCGTCGATGGTCATGTCGATGGTCCCCCCCGTCACCGCTGCCTTCGCGCCGGCTTTCTTCAGCAGGTACGGATCGAGCATCGAAATATCGACGCTGCGCAGCATCGCGTGCGTTTGTGAATCCTTGTTCGCGATGACCATCCAGCCGCCCCACGAAACGGCGCCCGTGTGCGACGGACCTTTGATCGAGCCGTTCATCGACAGCGCGGTGCGGTCGGTCAGCGCGGGCAGATGCAAATGGTCGATGGTCGCGCGCGCGTCGCTGATCAGCACGCGATACGGCGGCTGCCGCACGGAGGCATCGAAGAACTCCATCGCGCCGCGCTCGAACGACACACGGTCGATCAGCTTCTCCTCCTCCGCGTGTTGGGCGGCTTTGTCGCCGGGCTTCGCGTCGGCTTCGCGCGCCGTTTCCTTGAGGCCCGGCAGCACGCGCACGCGGCCATCGGCGGAACGGGCGATCGAAAGGTAATAGTTGTCGACGCTCACATCGCGCAAGTGAACGCGGTTCGACAGTGCCGCGCGCATGTCCACGTCGAGCACGATCCGCTCGGCGCGTAACGCGTCGCTTGTCGGCCAGTCACGCGGGCCGCGCAGACGCACGCGCGAGAGCGTGATGTGTCCGAAGCCGACATCGATCTCATCGACGGAACCGTTCGGCCCGAGGGTCTCGCGGATGCGCTCCTTCATCTGATGCGCGACGAAGAACCAGCCGCCGACCACCAAGACGACGAGCGCCACGACGATTCCCATTGCCCACCGCGCTCCCCGCTGCGCGCGCCGTCCCGCCATCTGATGCGTCTCCATTTTTGGGCGTTATCGTGCCGCCAAAAACAGAAATGGCGACGGTCGCTAGACGGTCGCCATTTTCGGAGCCGATGTCGGTGCGCGCGCCCGCATTAGGCGCGCTTTGCCGCTCATCGCATGATTAGCGCGTGATCGGCTTGTACCGCAGACGCTTCGGCTTCGCGGCTTCTTCGCCCAGACGCTTGCGCTTGTCGGCCTCGTATTCCTGATAGTTGCCGTCGAAGAATTCGACGTGCGATTCGCCTTCGAACGCGAGAATGTGCGTCGCGATGCGGTCCAGGAACCAGCGGTCGTGCGAGATGACCATCACCGAGCCGGCGAATTCGAGCAGCGCGTCTTCGAGCGCGCGCAGCGTTTCGACGTCCAGATCGTTCGACGGTTCGTCCAGCAGCAGCACGTTGCCGCCCGCGATCAACGTCTTGGCGAGATGCAGCCGCCCGCGCTCGCCGCCCGACAGGTTGCCGACCAGTTTCTGCTGATCGCTGCCCTTGAAGTTGAACCGGCCGATATAAGCACGCGACGGCGTTTCATACTTGCCGACCGTCAGCACATCCGCGCCGCCGGAGATTTCCTCGAAGACGGTTTTGTCGGCGGCGAGCGCGTCGCGGCTCTGATCGACATAGGCCAGCTTGACGGTCGGCCCCATGATGATTTCGCCCGAATCCGGCTGCTCGCGGCCGGTCAACATGCGGAACAGCGTGGATTTACCCGCGCCGTTCGGCCCGATGATGCCGACGATCGCGCCCGCCGGAATCTTCATGCTCAGGTTGTCGATGAGCAGACGATCGCCGTACGCCTTGCTGACGTTCTTGAACTCGATGACCTCGTTGCCGAGCCGGTCGCCGACCGGAATAAAGATTTCCTGCGTCTCGTTGCGCTTCTGGTATTCCTGGCTATTGAGTTCCTCGAACCGCGCGATACGCGCCTTCGACTTTGCCTGGCGTCCCTTCGGATTCTGGCGCACCCATTCCAGTTCTTTCTTGATGGCCTTCTGGCGCGCGGATTCGCTCGCTTCTTCCTGCTTGAGGCGCTCTTCCTTCTGATCGAGCCAGCTCGAATAGTTGCCCTTCCAAGGAATGCCGTGGCCGCGGTCGAGTTCGAGAATCCATTCGGCGGCGTTGTCGAGGAAGTAGCGATCGTGCGTCACGGCGACGACGGTGCCCGGATAGCGCGTGAGGAACTGTTCCAGCCATTCGACGGATTCCGCGTCGAGGTGGTTGGTCGGCTCGTCGAGCAGCAGCATGTCGGGCTTTTGCAGCAGCAGCTTGCACAGCGCGACGCGGCGCTTTTCGCCGCCCGACAAATGTTCGATTTTCGCGTCCCACGCGGGCAGGCGCAGCGCGTCGGCGGCGACTTCGAGCTGCTGTTCGGGACTGCCGCCGTCGCTCGTCGCGAGAATGGCTTCGTATTTCGCCTGCTCGGCGGCGAGCTTGTCGAAGTCGGCGTCGGGCTCGGCGTACGCGGCGTAGATTTCGTCGAGCTTTTTTTGCGCCTGGAACACATCGCCGAGACCTTCTTCCACGGCCTGACGCACGGTCTGCTGCGGATCGAGCTGCGGCTCCTGCGGCAGATAGCCGATGTTGAGATTGGGCATCGGCTGCGCGTCGCCTTCGATGTCCTTATCGACGCCCGCCATGATCCGGATGAGCGTGGACTTGCCCGAACCGTTCAGCCCGAGCAGACCGATCTTCGCGCCGGGAAAGAACGAGAGGGAGATGTCTTTCAGAATCTGACGCTTCGGCGGCACGATCTTGCCGACGCGGTTCATGGTGAAGACGTATTGGGCCATGTTGTGCGTGATGTGAGTGAGGGGATGAACGCGGCGCCGAAGTGGGCGCGCGATCCGCGATTCGATGGAAGTCGGCGCGGGAAGACGCACGCGCCGGGTTGCGTGTCATTGTACTTCGGGCGTGCGCCGCTATTCCCAGCGCGCGACGCCCCCATGCCGCGAACACGTCCCGCTGTGATGCTGGCTGAAGCTGTAGGTTCCGTCGCGGCATTGCGCGCTTGCGCCTTCGGGAACGGCGCCCGAACGCGAGCGGGCGGGGGAGTGGATGACGTTGCCGTCGTGGTTGCGGTAGTGGCGGTGGGAGTCGAGGTCGGATTCGTTCGGTTGCTGCGGGCTGTAATAAGCATGGGCGGGCGCGCACGTCAGCGCGATCACGCAACCCGCTACGAACGCGCCGATTCGTGAATGTCTCTTCATCTTCTTGTGATCTCTCGTTGTGGTCTTCGGCGGTCTTCGCCGCCGTCCGCCCATGAAAAAAGCGGAGCGCCATATTTCAGGCACTCCGCTTTTCGAATCAAGCCGTTGTGACGACTTTTGACGCTCAGACGTTGAACAAGAAATTCATCACATCTCCGTCCTGCACGACGTATTCCTTCCCTTCCGCGCGCATCTTCCCAGCTTCCTTCGCGCCTTGCTCGCCCTTGAACGCGACGTAGTCATCGAACGAAATGGTCTGCGCACGGATGAAGCCGCGCTCGAAATCTGTGTGGATTGCGCCGGCCGCCTGGGGCGCCGTATCGCCGATGTGAATCGTCCACGCGCGGACTTCCTTCACGCCTGCCGTGAAATACGTCTGCAAGCCGAGCAGCTTGAAGCCCGCGCGGATGACACGGTTCAACCCCGGCTCGTCCATGCCCATGTCGGCGAGGAAATCCTGTTTGTCGGCATCGTCCAGATCGGCGATTTCTGCTTCGATCGCCGCGCACACCGCGACCACCGGCGCGCCCTCGGCTTCCGCGTGCTTGCGCACGGCGTCGAGGTACGGATTGTTCTCGAAGCCGTCTTCCTTCACGTTGGCGACGTACATCGTCGGCTTGGACGTGATGAGGCAGAACGGCTTGATGAGCGCCTGCTCCTCGTCGGTCAGCGAAAGCGCGCGCACGGGCTTCGCCTGATCGAGCTGCGCGCGCACTTTGTCGAGCACTGCGACGAGCTTCGCCGCTTCCTTGTCGTTGCCCGATTTAGCGGCCTTCGAATAACGCGTGAGCGCCTTCTCGACTGTGGCGAGGTCGGCGAGCGCGAGTTCCGTGTCGATGACTTCGATGTCCGCGAGCGGATCGACCTTGCCCGCGACGTGAATCACGTTTTCGTCTTCGAAGCAGCGCACGACGTGCGTGATGGCGTCCGTTTCGCGGATGTTCGCGAGAAACTGGTTGCCGAGGCCTTCGCCCTTGCTCGCGCCTGCGACGAGACCGGCGATATCGACGAATTCGACGACAGCCGGCAGGATGCGCTCGGGTTTCACGATCTCGGCGAGCGCCTGAAGGCGCGCGTCCGGCACTTCGACGACGCCGACGTTCGGCTCGATGGTGCAGAACGGATAGTTCTCGGCGGCAATCCCCGCCTTGGTCAGTGCATTGAAAAGCGTGGACTTGCCGACGTTAGGCAAGCCGACGATGCCGCATTGGAGGCTCATGGAATCCTTCGAACTGGTGAGACGGCGCTTCGCCGCGCGGGGTTCGTCAAACGATGCGCGCCGGGCGGGCGACAAGGGCGTCCGCCAGCGCAGCGGCCGCTCGGGCGGCCGGGCAAACCGCTATTGTACCGCCGGGCCGGACCGGCGTTTCCGCCGACTCGTCCTTTGAGCAAGCGCCAAAACCCGCGCAACCCTCGCAGCTATAATGCCCGCATGACTTCGCATCCCTTGACCTTTCACGCGGTCGTTGTCGGTGGCGGGCTTGTCGGCAAGACCGCCGCGCTCGCACTCGCCCAGTCCGGCCGGCGCGTCGCGCTGCTCGCGCCGCCCGCGGCTGGTTTGCCGCCCGGCGCCGTCTTCGATTCGCGCATCTACGCGCTGTCGTCCAGTTCGGAGACGCTGCTCGAACGACTGCGCGTGTGGCAGGCGCTCGATCGCTCGCGGCTCGGCCCGGTGTTCGACATGCGCGTGTTCGGCGACACGCACGCCGAACTGCACTTCTCGGCGTTTCAGGCTTCGGTGCCGCAACTCGCGTGGATCGTCGAATCGACGTTGATCGAACAGGCGCTCGACGCCGCCTTGCGCTTCCAGCCGAGCCTGTCGTGGTTCGAGGCGCGCGCGCAGGGCATGACGATCGACGACGACGCCGCGCACGTCACGCTGTCGAGCGGCGAAACGCTGGAAACGGAGCTGATCGTCGGCGCGGACGGCGCGCATTCGTGGGTGCGCGCGCAAATGGGCGCGAAGATGCATCGCCGCGATTACGGTCAAACGGGCGTCGTCGCGAACTTCAAGGCCGAGCGGCCGCACGGCGAAACCGCATACCAATGGTTTCGCGATACCGAAATCATCGCGCTCTTGCCGCTTCCGGGCGATCACGTGTCGCTCGTCTGGTCGGCGCGCACGGAGCACGCGGACGAACTGCTCGCGCTCGATCCGGCTCAACTGGCCGCGCAAGTCGAAGCGGCCACGCAGAACACGCTCGGCGCGCTGGAATGCGTGACGCCCGCGCAGGGCTTTCCGCTCGGGCTGCAGACGGTGGACCGGCTGATCGCGCCGCGCGTGGCGCTCGTCGGCGATGCCGCGCATCTCATTCATCCGCTATGCGGGCAGGGCATGAATCTCGGCCTGCGCGATGTCGCCACGCTTGCCGATGTCATCGCGAACAAGGAAGCCTTCCGCGATCTCGGCGACCCGATTCTGCTGCGCCGCTACGAGCGCGCGCGCCGCGAAGACATCCAGAAGCTGACGATCGTGACGGACGGCATGCAGCGCCTGTTTTCCGCGCCGGGCACGTTCGCGCAGGCCATTCGCAACACCGGCATGGCGCTCGTCGGCGCCCAGCCGCTCGCCAAACGCTGGCTCGTCTCGGCGGCGCTCGGTTGACGCGTCAAGTTCAACGGTTCAACTCACAACACCAAGGCGGGCGCGGTCGTCACGCGTCGCCCCATCATCGGGAAACGGCATGAAAACAACTCTTCGCCTTGCTCTCGCCGCGGCAGCCACGCTCGCCGCGACGCTCGGCCTCGGCTGCTCGGCGCAGGCCGATCAAACCACCGACAAGCTCAAATCGACGCTCGAAGCGCGCATGGGCGAAGCGACCATCAAGAGCATCGACAAGACGCCGATTCCGGGGCTCTACGAAGTGAACCTCGGCACGCAGATCGTCTATAGCGACGCGACCGGCAACTACGTGATGGTCGGCGATCTCGTCGACACGCGCAGCAACAAGAATCTGACCGAAGCGCGGCTTTCCGAGACCAACAAGATCGACTTCGCGAAGCTGCCGTTCGAGAACGCGGTGAAGGTCGTCAAAGGCAACGGCAGCCGCAAGATCGCGGTGTTTTCGGATCCGAACTGTCCGTATTGCAAGCAGCTCGAATCGTCGCTGAAGTCCATCGACAACGTGACCGTGTACACGTTTCTGTATCCGGTGCTGTCGCCGGATTCGACCGAGAAGTCGAAGTCGATCTGGTGCTCGAAAGACCGCGCGATGAGCTGGGAAAGCTGGATGCTCGACCGCAAGCCGCCGACCACCGCCGGCACGTGCGACACCGCCGCGATCGACAAGAACCTGAAGCTCGGCCACGCGATGAACGTCTCCGGCACGCCGACGGTGTTTCTCGCGGACGGCCGCCGTCTGCCGGGCGCGGTGCCCGCCGACCGGCTGGAAAAGGAAATCTCGGCCGCGCACTGATCGCGGCCCGATCTGGCAAGAGGAGGCGTGAGGGCGCCTCCTTTCGTTTTACGGCTCGCCATTGCGCATCCGGCGCAATGAAGCAACGCTCAGAACAAGAACAAGGACGACTATGGCAATGACTCCGCTCACGCAACCGGTGCGCTACAGCATCGTTCCGAAGAACCCGGCGGCGCATCTGTTCGAAGTGACGCTGACGGTCGCCGCGCCCGATCCGGCTGGACAGCGGTTTCTGCTGCCGGTGTGGATTCCCGGCAGCTACATGATCCGCGAATTCGCCCGCAATATCGTGACGCTGCAGGCGTTCAACGCGGCCGGCCGGCGCGTCGCCATCGAAAAGACGGATAAGCACGCGTGGCAAGCCGCGCCAGTCGACGGCGCGATCACGCTGCGCTACGAAGTCTATGCGTGGGACATGTCGGTGCGCGCCGCGCATCTGGACGATACAGTCGGATTCTTCAACGGCACGAGCGTTTTTCTCGCGGTGGAAGGGCAGTCGAGCGCGCCGTGCGTCGTCGATATTCAGCCGCCGACCGGCGGCGCGCACCGCAACTGGCGCGTCGCGACGGCGCTCGCTGAATCGCGCGGAACGAAGCGCTACGGCTTCGGCAGCTACGAAGCGGCGAATTACGACGAACTGGTCGACCATCCCGTCACGCTCGGCGAATTCGCGCTCGGCAACTTCACCGCGCACGGCGTGAAGCATGACATCGTGATCGCGGGGCGCGTCGTCGCGCTGGACATGCAACGGCTCGCGGCCGACCTGAAGCGCGTGTGCGAAGCGCAGATCGCGCTCTTCGAACCGCGCACGAAGAAAGCGCCGATGGACCGCTACGTGTTCATGACCGTCGCCGTCAGCGATGGTTACGGCGGGCTGGAGCATCGGGCATCGACGGCGCTGATCTGCAATCGGACCGACCTCCCGGTGCAGGGCCGCCCGGAAATGACGGACGGCTATCGCACCTATCTGGGCTTGTGCAGCCACGAGTACTTCCATACGTGGAACGTGAAGCGCATCAAGCCGGCGGCGTTCGCGCCGTATGACTTGTCGCAGGAAAATTACACGTCGCTGCTTTGGCTCTTCGAGGGCTTCACGTCGTATTACGACGACCTGATGCTCGTGCGCAGCGGTCTCATCAGCGCGGGCGATTATTTCTCGCTGCTCGGCAAGACGATCGGCGGCGTGCTGCGCGGCAGCGGGCGGCTCAAGCAATCGGTCGCGCAGAGTTCGTTCGATGCATGGGTCAAGTACTATCGCGCCGACGAAAATGCGGCCAACGCCATCGTCAGCTATTACCAGAAGGGATCGCTGGTCGCGCTGGCGTTCGACTTGTCGATTCGCGCGCAGACCGAGAACCGCAAGTCGCTCGATGACGTGATGCGGCTGCTCTGGCAGCGATACGGCCGCGACTTCTACAACGGCAAGCCGCGCGGCATCCGCGAGGAAGACGTCGAGGCGCTGTTCGCCGAGGCGACCGGCGCGGACTTGCGCGCGCTCTTTCGCGATGGCGTGCGCGGCACGCGCGATCTGCCGCTCGATGCGCTGCTCGAGCCGTTCGGTATCGCGCTCGCGCCCGACATGCCGACCAACGGCACGGCCGGCAAGCCGTCGCTCGGGGCGCGGGTGCGCGGCGGCGCGGAATGCACGCTCGCGGTCGTTCATGACGGCGGCGCGGCGCAGAAGGCGGGACTGTCGGCAGGCGACGTGCTGGTGGCCATCGACGGCCTGCGCGTCACCGGGTCGAATCTGGACGCGCTGCTGTCGCGCTATCTGCCGGGCGCGAGAATTGAGGTGCACACGTTCCGCCGCGACGAACTGCGTCGCACTGAAGTCAGGCTCGACGCGCCGGAAGTGTCGCGCTATGTGCTGACCGCGATGGACGGCCGCGGTGCGTCGAAGCAGTGGCGCGAGCGCTGGCTGAAAGGCTGAACGAAAGAGGCAGCGCACGTCGGAGGATTGTTCTACCGGTGCAACGATCCTTCACGGCCGCGCCGCTTTTTCCCGAACGTCGAAAACTGAAGAATGCTTCCTAACGCGGGCGCGCTTGCCGTCCGCTCCTCACTCAGGAAGGAAGCCATCATGACGACGATTCTGCAAATCAATTCCGCCGCGCGTTCGCAAGGCGCTCAGTCGACGCTGCTCGCCGACGAACTCACCGCGAAACTGCAACAAAGCAATCCGGGCGCGAAGATCGTTGTGCGCAATCTGCTCGCCGACAACCTGCCGCACCTCGACGACGCCACGCTAGGCGCGTTCTTCACGCCCGCCGACAAGCGCACGCCCGAGCAGGCCGCCATCGACGCGAAGAGCATCGCGCTGATCGAAGAACTGCAAGCGGCGGATATCGTCGTGATCGCGGCGCCGCTGTACAACTTCGGCATCTCGTCGCAGCTGAAGGCGTACTTCGACCAGATCGCGCGGGCCGGCATCACGTTCCGCTACACGGCGAACGGTCCGGAAGGTCTCGTGAAGGGCAAGAAGGTGTTCGTGGTATCGGCGCGCGGCGGCAAGTATGTCGGCACGCCGCATGACTCGCAGACGCCGTATCTGAAGTCGTTCCTCGGCTTCCTCGGCATGACGGACGTCAACTTCATCTACGCCGAAGGCCTGAACATGGGCGCGGACGTGGCCGGCACGGCGCTGGCGCAAGCGCGCGAGGCGATCGCGGCGCTGTAAGCGGCTGTTTGGTCTCTCGACAGTAGAAACCCGCTGCGTCATTCGACGCAGCGGGTTTTTTACGCAGGCGGCAAGCGCCAGTCGATCGGCGCTCGTCCGTGTTCGACGAGATACGCGTTCGCCCGCGCGAAATGCCCGCAGCCGAGAAACCCGCGATGCGCGGAGAGCGGCGACGGATGCGGCGCTTCCAGCACGCAGTGCGCCTTGCCGGTGCCCTCGATCAACCCGCGCTTGGCCTGCGCGTGCGCGCCCCACAACATGAACACGAGTCCGTCGTGCCGCAGCGCCATCTCGTGGATGAGCGTGTCGGTGCATTGCTCCCAGCCGCGCTTGGCGTGACTGCCCGCCTTATCGCGCTCGACCGTGAGCGACGTGTTCAGAAGCAGCACGCCTTGCTTCGCCCAGGCATCGAGACAACCATGCGACGGCGCCGCGAACCCGAGACTCGCCTGAATCTCCTTGAAGATGTTGCGCAGCGACGGCGGCGGCCGCACCGGCGCGGGCACCGAAAACGCGAGGCCGTGCGCTTGCGGCGCGCCCTTGTCTTCCCCGTGATACGGGTCCTGGCCGAGAATGATGACCTTGACGTCGCCGGGGCGCGTCAGACGCAGCGCGCGAAAAACGTCGGCGGGATAAACGGTCTTGCCGGCGGCGCGCTCGGCATCGACGAATGAGCAGAGCGTCGCATAGCGCGGGCTTTCGATAAACGGCATCAGATGCCGCCGCCAATCGGCGGGCAGCGCGTCGAACTGGCTTTCGAGCGTGGTGAACGCGGGCGCGTCCATCGCGCTTTCGGGCTCCGCAAAAAGGGAAGGCTGGCGATTCATGCTTCGGCGTCTTGAATACCGCTTTGCGGCTGCTCGCGCAGCCGGTAGCCGCGCTGCGCCTTGCTCAGATCTTCGGGAACGAGTTCGGGAAACGCGCCGCGCACTTCGGCGGAAAGCGTTTCCAGCGCGTGTTCGTTACCCGACTTCAGCTCGAACTCCAGTTCACTAATTTCCGCGCGACGCGTTTCGCCGTCGACGTCCGCCGTCACTTCGCCGAGATCGAGCGCCACTTCGATCTGCGCGCCCTCATGCTCGACGTCCCACACGATGCGCCGGTAGTCCGTGCGAAATAGCGCGACCAGCTCCGGCGCGGCGGCTTTGAGCGCCTCGCGGGCGGCTTCGTCGTCGCAGGCGGCGAGCAGCGCGTCGATTTCGAGCGCCTCGCCTTTCACCGGCATTTCCCACTCGTGGCGGCTGTGCATGCCCGCGCGCGATTCGCCGAGCGTCTTGTACGTTTGCAGCCATTCGTCCGGCGCGCGGCGCAGGCGCAGCGCGGCCTTGGCTTCGGCGAGCGCGAGCTGAGGCGTGTCGAAGTACACGTTGCCCAGATCGAACGGCCTGCCGGCGCCGGCGCGTTCGTCGAAGAAACGCGCCACGTCATCGTGTTGCGACGGCGGCAGCGCCAGCTTGATTTCGCGTTCCATTGCCACGATGCGGTCCCGTTAGAAGAACATGCGGGCGAGTTCGGCGCCCGGGTCGTCGGCGCGCATAAACGCCTCGCCGACGAGGAAGGTGTCCACGCGCATCGCGCGCAGCCGCTCGACGTCGAGACGCGACAGGATGCCCGATTCCGTCACCACGATACGGTCGTCCGGCATGGATTCGAGCATGCCGATGGTCGTGTCGATCGTCGTCTGGAACGTGCGCAGGTTGCGATTGTTGATGCCGATGAGCGGGGTCTTGAGCGTGAGCGCGTCGCGCAGTTCGTCGGTGTCGTGGACTTCGACGAGCACGGCGAGACCGAGCGAATGCGCGTACGCTTCCAGGTCCTGCATCTGCGAGAGTTCCAGTGCTGCTGCGATCAGCAAGATGCAGTCCGCGCCCATCGCGCGAGCTTCGATCACCTGGTAAGGATCGACGATGAAGTCCTTGCGCAGCACCGGCAGGCTGCACGCGGCGCGCGCCTCTTCCAGATACGCGACGCTGCCTTTGAAGAACTGCACGTCGGTGAGTACGGACAGGCACGCGGCGCCGCCTTTTTCGTACGAACGCGCGATGTCGGCGGGCACGAAGTCCTCGCGTATCACGCCTTTCGACGGGCTCGCCTTTTTGATCTCCGCAATCACCGCAGCCTGCCCGGCCGCATGCTTGGCGCGCAATGCGCCGACGAAATCGCGCAGGTCCCGCGCGCTCGCTTCGAGCTTCAGCTCTTCGAGCGGCGCGCTCTGTTCGGCGGCGCGAACTTCCTCGCGCTTGACCGCGATGATGCGATCGAGAATGTCGCTCATGATGGTTCCGTTATTTCGTGAATTGCTGCGTGAAGCGTACCAAGGCCTCGACCTTCTCGCGCGCCGCGCCGCTCTCGATGGCTTCGCGCGCGGCGGCCATGCCGTCGGCGATCGAATCGCACCTGTCGGCGGCATAGAGCGCCGCGCCCGCGTTCAGTATGACGATCTCGCGCGCGACGCCCGCCTTGTTGTTCAGCGCGCCGAGCAGCATGGCCTTCGACTCCTGCGCGTCCTGCACTTTGAGCGATCGGTTGGAGACCATCTGCAAGCCGAAGTCTTCCGGATGAATCTCGTATTCGAGCACTTCGCCGTTTTTCAGTTCGCCGACTTTCGTCGCCGCGCCGAGCGACACTTCATCCATGCCGTCCTTGCCGTGCACGACGAGCACGTGTTTCGCGCCCAGCCGCTGCATCACCCGAACCTGAATGCCGACGAGGTCTTCGTGGAACACGCCCTGGAGCTGGTTCGGCGCGCTCGCCGGATTCGTGAGCGGCCCGAGAATATTGAAGATGGTTCTCACGCCGAGTTCGCGCCGCACGGCCGCGATGTTCTTCATGGCCGGATGATGATTCGGCGCGAACATGAAGCCCATGCCCGTTTCGGCGATAGAGGCGGCCACTTGCTCCGGCGTGAGGTCGATGTTGACGCCGAGTGCTTCGAGCACGTCCGCGCTGCCCGACTTGCTCGACACGCCGCGATTGCCGTGTTTCGCGACTTTCGCGCCGGCTGCTGCCGTGACGAACATCGACGCCGTGGAGATGTTGAAAGTGTGCGAGCCGTCGCCACCCGTGCCGACGATATCGACGAAATTGGAGTTGTCCGCCACGTCGACGTGATTGGCGAACTCGCGCATGACGGTCGCCGCCGCCGCGATCTCGCCGATGGTTTCCTTTTTCACGCGCAAGCCGGTGATGATCGCGGCGGCCATCACGGGCGACATCTCCGCGCGCATGATCTGGCGCATGAGATGCAGCATTTCGTCGTGGAAGATTTCGCGGTGCTCGATGGTGCGTTGCAGGGCTTCTTGTGCAGTGATCGTCATGTTCTTAAGCCCGCTTGCCGGACGCCGTGTTCTTCACGAAGTTTTCGAGCAGCGCGTGGCCGTGCTCGGAAAGAATGGATTCCGGATGGAACTGCACGCCTTCCACGGCGAGTTCCTTGTGACGCACGCCCATGATTTCGCCGTCCGCCGTCCACGCCGACACTTCGAGGCAGTCCGGCAACGACTCGCGCTCGATGGCGAGCGAGTGATAGCGCGTGACGTTGAAGTGCTTCGGCAGATCGGAGAAGACGCCCTTGCAGTCCGTCTCGATCTGGCTCACCTTGCCGTGCATGATGGTCTGCGCGCGCACGACGCGCCCGCCGAACGCCTCGCCGATCGCCTGATGGCCGAGGCAGACGCCGAGAATGGGCAGCTTACCGGAGAATTCGCGCAGCACGTCGAGCGTGATGCCCGCGTGCTGCGGGTTGCTCGGCCCGGGTGAAAGGCAAATGCGCTCGGGTTGCAGCTCCGCGATCTGGTCGAGCGTGATTTCGTCGTTGCGATACGTGCGCACGTCCTCGCCGAGCTCGCCGAAGTACTGGACCAGGTTATAGGTGAACGAATCGTAGTTGTCGATCATCAGCAGCATGGTCTTGTCTCCTCAGAAGTCGCTGTCGAGGCCGTCTTGCACTTGCTCGGCCGCGCGCAAAACGGCGCGCGCCTTGTTCTCCGTCTCTTGCCATTCGGATTCCGGCACGCTGTCCGCGACGACGCCCGCCGCGGCCTGCACGTACAGATTTCCTTTGTGGATGAGACCTGTGCGAATAGCGATGGCCAGATCCATCTCGCCGCTGAACGACAGATAGCCGACGGCGCCGCCGTACAGCCCGCGCTTCACGGGCTCCAGTTCGTCGATCAATTCCATCGCGCGGACTTTCGGCGCGCCGGAAAGCGTGCCGGCGGGAAATGTCGCGCGCAGCACGTCGAAGTTGTTCATGCCCGGCTTGAGCCGGCCTTCGACCGAGCTCACGATGTGCTGAACGTGCGAGTACTTCTCGATGACCATCTTGTCCGTCACCGCGACCGAGCCCGTCTCCGCGATACGGCCCACGTCGTTGCGCGCGAGGTCGATCAACATGACGTGCTCGGCGATTTCCTTCGGATCGTTCAGCAGTTCGGTGGCGAGTTCGGCGTCGCGCTCGGGCGTGTTGCCGCGCGGCCGCGTGCCGGCGAGCGGGCGAATGGTGACGATACGGTCCTCGGCGCGTTTTTCCTGACGCACGAGAATTTCGGGCGATGCGCCGACCACGTGAACGTCGCCGCCGAAGTTGTAGTAGTACATGTACGGCGACGGATTCAGCGACCGCAACGCGCGATACAGCGAAAGCGGATTGTCGCGGAACGGTTTGATCAGCCGCTGGCCGACTTGCACCTGCATGAGTTCGCCCGCCGCGATGTACTCCTTCGCGCGACGCACGGCCTTGAGATAGTCCTCTTTCGCGAACTCGCGATACGTCTCGGTGCGCACGCTCGCCGACGTCACCGGCGGCTGAACCGTGGCGCGCAGACGGCCGCGCAACTCGCGCAGACGATGCTTCGCCTTTGCATACGCTTCGGGCTTCGTCGGGTCTGCATAGACGATGAGGTAGAGCTTGCCCGCGAGATTGTCGATGACCGCGACTTCCTCAGTCAGCAGCAACTGGATGTCGGGCAGATTGAGGTCGTCGCGCGGGGCGGTATCAGCCAGTTTCTTTTCGATGTAGCGGACCGCGTCGTAACCGAAGTATCCGGCGAGACCGCCGCAGAAGCGCGGCAGGCCAGGGCGCATGGCCACTTTGAAGCGTTTCTGGAAGCGTTCGATGAACGCGAGCGGATCGCCTTCGTCGGTCTCGGTGACCGTGCCGTCCGTGACCACTTGCGACACGCCGTTCTGCACGCGCACCGTCGTGCGGGCCGGTAAGCCGATGAACGAATAACGCCCGAACCGCTCGCCGCCGACAACCGATTCCAGCAGGAAGGAGTTCGCGCCATTGCGCTCGCTTTGGGCGAGCTTGAGGTAGAGCGAGAGCGGCGTTTCGAGGTCGGCGAGGGCTTCGGCGATCAGCGGAATACGGTTGTAGCCTTCGTTCGCCAGCGATTGGAATTCGAGTTCGGTCATCTTGCGGTCCTTGAGCGACGCGTTCGTTATGTCAGGGCGCGTCAAAGGGGATGCTTACGGCGCTGCGAGCGGCTCGTTTGCCGGATTGTCGGTCGATGCGGCTTGGCCGCGCGGCATCGAACGAGTTCGATGTCACGTGGGCGGCCTGCGCGTACGGCACCTGCCGCGCGCAACGCTAGACGGCGCATGCCGAAGCAAGGCTCGATGTACGAGATGTACGACCAATCAACGGAAACGGCGCGGGAATGCGCAGCGAAACAAAAAACGGTTGCTGAAGCGAGTGAAGCGGAACGCAACGTCACTTCAGCGTACCTCGGGCGAGGTTAGCGCGACCAGCGACGCCAGGGCCAGGCTCCCCGGTCGATGCTGCTCAGACTCCGTTTTCTGTTGAGAAACATGAGAGATGGACTATTCAGTCAGTGTGGTGTTCGGCGGCGCAAGCGTGGCGGCAATTGCCGAAGCGGCTGCGCGCAGCGAGGAAACTATACCATCGGATTTCACCGATTGCACGGCTTTCCCATGGTTGTAACCGTAGGGCACCGTGAGCGTCGCCATGCCGGCGGCGCGGCCCGCGAGCGCGTCGTTTTCGGAATCGCCGACGGCCACCGTCTCGCGCGGCAGCACGTCCAGCCGCTCGCATGCGGTGAGCATCGGCAGCGGATCCGGTTTCTTCAACGGCACGGAATCGCCGCCGAGAATGACCTTGAAGTATTGCGCGATGCCGAAGTGCGACAGCAATTCCACCGCGAAGCGATGCGGCTTGTTGGTGACGCACGCGAGGGCAATGCCGAGCTCGCGCATGGCTTCGAGCCCTGCCTCGACTTCGGGGAAGAGCGTCGAATGCTTGCCGTTGATCTTCGCGTATTCGCTCTGATACGTGGCCAGGGCGTCGTCGAACTGAGCGGTGGCCTGCGGGTGCGGCAGGCGCGCGCCGAGCACGCTGCGGATCAGGTTTTCCGAACCCTTGCCGATGTAGCCGACGACTTCCTCCCGCGTGGCGGGCTGGTCGATGCCCACGCGCGTGAGCATGCCGTTGAGCGCGGCGACGAAGTCGTCTGCGGTGTCGACCATCGTGCCGTCGAGGTCGATGATCGCGGCGCGGATAGGGCGGTTCGTGAACGCCGGCGGCGGCGCGATGACGTCGCTCATTGCTGCGCTCCCGATTTTGCCAGTTCGGCGCGCATGGCGTCGATGACCTGCTTGTAGTCGTGCGTGCCGAAAATGGCCGACCCCGCGACGAACGTGTCCGCCCCGGCTGCTGCAATTTCCGCGATGTTGTCCACTTTCACGCCGCCGTCGATCTCCAGATGAATCTCGCGGCCCGTGCGCTCGCGGTAGGCGTCGATGCGCGCCCGCGCCTCGCGCAGTTTGTTGAGTGCTTCCGGAATGAACGACTGCCCGCCGAAGCCCGGATTCACCGACATGATCAGCACGAGATCGAGCCGGTCCATCACGTGATCAAGATAATTGAGCGGCGTTGCGGGATTGAAGACGAGACCGGCCTTGCAGCCGTGATCGCGAATGAGCGAAAGCGTGCGGTCGATATGGTCCGAACCTTCCGGGTGAAAGCTGATCACATTCGCGCCGGCTTTCGCGAAATCGGGCACGATGCGATCCACCGGCCGCACCATCAGATGCACGTCGATAGGCACTTCCGTGTGGGGGCGAATGGCTTCGCACACCATCGGGCCAATCGTGAGATTCGGCACGTAATGGTTGTCCATCACGTCGAAGTGAATCCAGTCGGCTCCCGCGGCGACGACGTTGCGGACTTCCTCGCCGAGCCGGGAGAAGTCGGCGGAAAGGATGCTGGGAGCGATGTGAAATTGCGCCATGGACGTATCCGGTTGGGGCTGCAGGGACCACGAGACTCGATTCGCGCGGCCGAGCGTGCAGCCGACGGTCTGAAGCGCAATTCTAACCCGCGTTGTCTTTGGCGTAAGTCGGCCGGACGGCCAGCTTGACAGCGCGGAAAACGCCCGCGAGGTGCGCTCCGTGTTGCGGGCGCGGGCTGCATCAAGCAGAATGCCTGACCAGTAGCGGCGCACCCGCGCGCTGTTTTTGCGCAGCGCAGCGATGAATTGAATTGGAACGACGATGAGCCAGTACGAATTCACCGTGTCCGTCGAGACGCGATATATGCCCGAGCAGTCCGACCCGGACAGCCGCCAATACGCGTTCGCCTACACGTTGACGATCCGCAATACGGGCCACGTGACGGCGCAATTGATTTCGCGCCACTGGATCATCACGGATAGCGACAATCAGGTGCGGGAAGTGAAGGGGCTAGGCGTGGTCGGCCAGCAGCCGTTGCTTGCGCCGGGCGAGCAGTTCGAATATACGAGCTGGGCTGTGATCGCGACGCCGGTGGGCACCATGCGCGGCGAGTATTTCTGCGTGGCGGACGACGGCGAACGCTTCGAAGCGCCCATCGCGGAATTCGCCTTGCACGTGCCGCGCACGCTGCACTGAGCGCGCAGGCAGCGGCCAAGCGCAGACTAGCGGCGTTTGGCCGAATCGTTCGCGCGGTTCTGGTGTTTCTTTTTGCCCGATGCCGTCCACGCGACGATGAAAATCAAGAGCCCGAGCGCCACGAGCGCCTCGAGCGCGAAGATCAGCATTGGATATTCGTCGAACAGATCAGACATGGCGGTTCCCATCAAGAACGAGCATTGTATGCGGTTAGCGCCACGCGCCGCGCGAGGAGCGGCCTGGGCCGCGTCGATTGCAACGGCCGTGCTGCTCGCCTCGTGCGGCGGCGGCAGTTACGTGAAGCCGGGGCCGAGCACGGCGGGCGGCCCGCCCATCACCACGGGCCAGCGCGCGTCCTCGCGACTGACCGCGGTCAGCTGGCAGCAGGTTCCGGGCTGGCAGGACGATAGCCTGATCGGCGCGACGGCTGCGCTCCGGCAGAACTGCAGCCGGCTCGCGCGCCAGCCCGGATGGCAGAAGGCATGCGCGGCGGCACAAAGCCTCGACGATCTGGACATGTCGGCGGCGCGCAGTTTCTTCGAAGCGTATTTCACGCCGTTCCAACTCGCTAATACCGACGGCACCGTCGACGGCCTCGTGACCGGCTATTACGAGCCGTTGCTGCGCGGCTCGCGCACGCGCCACGGTGCTTACCAGTACGCGCTGTATCGCTGGCCGTATCGGTACAAGCCGGGCTCCGCGCTGCCGGCGCGCGCGCAACTCGAACGCTCCGGCGTGCTGAACGGCAACGAGCTCGTGTGGGTCGACGACCCCATCGAAGCGTTCTTCCTGCAAGTGCAGGGGTCGGGGCGCATTGTGATGGAAGACGGCAGCGTCATGCGCGTGGGTTTCGGCGGGACGAACAACCAGCCGTACCGATCCATCGGCAAGGAATTGCTCGATCGCGGCGAACTCACGCCCGCGCAGGCGACGATGCAGGGCATCAAGGCGTGGGCGAAGGCGAACCCGGCGCGCGTCGATGCGCTGCTCGACGTGAACCCGCGCTTCGTGTTCTTCCGCGAGATGCCCGCGAATGACGTGATGAGCGCGAGTCTCGGCGATGGTCCCGTCGGCGCGCTCGGCGTACCGCTCACGCCCGAACGTTCGATTGCCGTCGATCCGTCCGCCATTCCGCTGGGCACGCCCGTGTTCTTGCAGACCACGCGGCCGCTCAGCAACCAGCCGATGAACCGCCTCGTCTTCGCGCAGGACACGGGCACGGCGATCAAGGGCGGCGTGCGCGCCGACTATTTCTGGGGCCTCGGCGACGATGCCGGCGATCTTGCCGGACGCATGAAGCAAGGCGGCCGGATGTGGCTGCTGATGCCGAACTCCTGAACGCAGGGACGCTTACGCGCCTAGCTTGCGCTTGTCCACCACGCGCCGCGCCTTGCCGACCGATCGCTCTATGCCATTGACTGCAAGGACGTTCACGACGGCGCTCACGCCGATGAGCGCCTTGATGTCATAGGCGAGCGCGGTCTTCGCGCTTTCCAGCGCGGCTGTATCCGGCGCCGATTCGGGACACGGCTCGCAGTTGAGCGTGAGAACGTCGAGCGGGCCGTCCTTCGTCAGCACGATCTGATAATGCGGCGCGAGCACCGGACGCTTCAGCAGCAGTTCCTCGATCTGAGTCGGGAACACATTGACGCCACGCACGATCATCATGTCGTCGGAGCGGCCGGTGATCTTTTCCATGCGGCGCATCGTGCGCGCAGTGCCGGGCAAAAGGCGCGTCAGATCGCGTGTGCGATAGCGGATGATCGGCAACGCTTCCTTCGTGAGCGACGTGAACACGAGCTCGCCGAATTCGCCGTCGGGCAGAACTTCGCCCGTTTCGGGATCGATGATCTCGGGATAGAAGTGATCTTCCCAGATCGTCGGGCCGTCCTTGGTCTCGGCGCACTCGGACGCGACGCCCGGTCCCATGACCTCCGACAATCCGTAAATGTCCACGGCATCGATACCCATGCGTTGCTCGATGGCACGACGCATGTCATTCGTCCACGGCTCCGCCCCGAAGATGCCGATTCGCAGTGACGAGTCCGACGGATCGAAGCCTTGCCGCTCGAGCTCGTCCGCAATCGACAGCATGTAGCTCGGCGTGACCATGATGATGTCGGGCCGGAAGTCCTGAATCAGTTGCACCTGCTTCTCGGTTTGCCCGCCGCCGAACGGAATCACGGTGAGCCCCGCGCGTTCGGCGCCGTAGTGCGCGCCCAGCCCGCCGGTGAAGAGGCCGTAGCCATAGCTCACGTGCACCTTGTCGCCGCGCCGCGCGCCCGCTGCGCGAATCGAACGCGCGACGAGATCCGCCCACGTGTCGATATCCTTCGCCGTGTAGCCGACGACTGTCGGCTTGCCCGTGGTTCCCGACGACGCGTGAATACGCGCAACCCGCTCTTGCGGCACGGCGAACATGCCGAACGGATAGTTGGCGCGCAGGTCCTTCTTGGTCGTGAACGGAAAGCGCGCGAGATCGGCGAGAGACTGCACTTCGTCGGGATGAACGCCCGCTTCGTCGAACTTGCGCCGGTAGACCGGCGAGTTCTCGTAGGCGTGCTTCAGCGTCCATTTCAGGCGTTGCAGTTGCAACGCGACGAGTTCGTCGCGGCTCGCCTTTTCGATCGGATCGAGCGGCAATGCTGTGGTCATCAGTGTCTCCTTCATGCTCGCTGTCGTGGTGCGCTGGACGGCCCGTCAGACGGGAATCACAGTTCCCTTGATTTGCGCCGACTTGCCGCGAAACGTCGCCACCGTTTCGCTGTCGCGGTTGGTCACGCGGATGTCGTAGATGCCCGCGCGTCCGCTCAACGTCTGTTCGACCGCCTCCGCAGTCAGCCGGTCGCCGCCTTGCACGGGCCGCAAAAACTCGATCGAGCAGCCCGCCGCGACCGTGCTGACGTTGTACGAATTGCACGCGAAGGCGAACGCGGAATCCGCGAGCGTGAAGATCAGACCGCCGTGGCAGATCGCGTGACCGTTGAGAAAGTCAGGACGGACGTTCATCTGCAGGCGGGCATAGCCCGGGCGCACTTCGATCAACTCGATACCGAGCGCGCGCGAGCAGGCGTCCGCTTCGTACATGGCCTTGGCGGTGGCTTCCGCCAGCTGTTGAGGCGTCACAAGTCTCTCCAATAAATGGTCTTACAGGCCTTCGAAGTGCGGCGCGCGCTTCTCCTTGAACGCGGCGACGCCCTCGATATAG
This sequence comes from Caballeronia sp. BCC1704, assembly GCF_902833455.1. Taxonomy (NCBI): domain Bacteria; kingdom Pseudomonadati; phylum Pseudomonadota; class Betaproteobacteria; order Burkholderiales; family Burkholderiaceae; genus Caballeronia; species Caballeronia sp. BCC1704. The sequence continues at coordinate 47,608 of NZ_CADFFT010000008.1, forward strand.
TCGGGCGATGCGCCGAGTTCGCGCTGAATGTCGCGTTCGAGATCGAGCTGAGCATCGAACGTGTTGTTCGCGCTCGCACGCACCAGTTGTTTGATCGCGGCCACGGCTCGCGCCGGCTGTTGCGCGAGCTGCGCCGCCAATTGCGCGGCTGCCTGCTGCAGTTCGCTGTCTTCGACGACCCGCCACACGATGCCCCAGGCTTCCGCCTTTTCCGCGCTCAACTTCTCGCCGGTGAGCGCGAGGGCGAGGGCACGCGCTTCGCCGACGCGGCGCGGCAGCAGCCACGTCCCGCCCGAATCGGGCACAAGGCCGATCTTCACGAATGCCTGGATGAAGCTCGCCGAGCGCGCGGCGATGACGAGGTCGCATGCCATCGCCAGATTCGCCCCCGCGCCGGCGGCGGTGCCATTGACAGCAGCGATGACGGGCAGCGACATCGTCTGCAGGCGACGCACGAGCGGATTGAAGTGCGCGTCGATCAGCTCGCCGAGGTCGGACATCGAACCGGGCGTGAAGTCGAGGTCGGCCAAGTCCTGTCCCGCACAGAAGCCGCGCCCGGCACCCGTGATGACGACCGCGCGCGCGTTGCTGGCCTCTACCTCCGTGAGCGCGTGGCTGAGATGGCCGTGCATTTCGCGCGTGAAACTGTTCAGCTTGTCCGGGCGGTTCAGCGTGATAGTTGCGACGCGCGTATCGCCGTCGATGTGGTACAGGACAGACTTCTCCGACATGGCATCTCCTTGAACAGCTGCCGGCTGCGTTGCTCACTCACCCGCCGATACTAGGCGTGCTGCGCGCCGCTTTCCATTCGGCCGAACGGCATAAGCCGATTGCACGCTTTCGCGCGTTGTCGTTTTCGCCTATGCCGTTTGGCCAGCTTCCGCGGGCGTTGCTTTCGGGGCAACATGGACCCGACTCTGAACAACCCGGAAGCGATTCGCGACGAAGGCGGCATCCGCGAGCGCGGCGTTGGCGGCCGGGTTGGCGCCGGTGCCGTGGAAGTCCGAAAACGCGGCCGACTGATTGACGAACACGCCACCGGTCAGATTGATCGAAAGCGCGACGCCGCCGCGTATCGCGGCCTCATGAGCGGAATGAATGACGGCGTCGTCGGTGCTGTAGACGGACAACGTGAGCGCGCCGTGCTCCTGAGCGATCGAACCGGCGAGGTCCAGGGAGTGCGCGGTCGAATCCGTTGCGATGACGAACGAGATGGGGCCGAACCATTCCTTCGTGAACTTCGCTTGGTCGGAGCGGGCGTCCATCTTGAGCAGGAGAGGCGTATGAATGCGCGCGTCGGGGAAGACTGGATGGGCGAGCGTCTGGCTATCGAGCAAAACCTCGCCGATTGCGCGGGCCTCGGCAATGCGCGCGACGACGCCTTCGTTCTGGATTGCGCCGATCAGCTCGACGGCGCGCGCCGGATCGGACGTCAGCTTTTCGACCGCGCCGGCGAGCGACTTCGCGACATCGTCGAAGCTCAAGTGACCGTCGGCGGTACGGATGCCGTCGCGCGGCACGTAGATGTTCTGCGGCGCGGTGCACATCTGACCGGAGTAGAGCGCGAGCGAGAACGCGATGTTGCGGGCGGCGGTTTTCATGTCGTCGACGGAATCGATGACGATCTGGTTGACGCCCGCCTTCTCGGTGTAGACCTGAGCCTGATGCGCATTGCGCTCGAGCCAGGTGCCGTTTTGCGTGCTGCCCGTGAAGTCGATGAGCCTGATCTCGGGGCGAACCGCGAGCTGCTGCACGAGCGGGCCGTCATGCGGCTCCGTTGCGAGCAGCGTGACGATGTTGGGATCGAAGCCCGCTTCGCGAAGCACCTCGCGGGCAATTCGGACGGTGATTGCCAGCGGCAGGATCGCGCCCGGGTGCGGTTTGACGATGACGGCGTTGCCGGTGGCGAGATCGGCGAAGAGACCGGGGTATCCATTCCACGTCGGAAACGTGCAGCAGCCGAGCACGAGCCCCATGCCGCGAGGCACGACGGTGTAACGCTTCTGCATGGCGAGCGGCGGATTCTTGCCCTGCGGCTTTTCCCAATGCGCTTCGGAAGGAATGCGGCGCAGCTGGTCCCAGGCGTAGACCACGGCCTCGAGCGCGCGGTCCTGCGCGTGCGGGCCGCCTGCCTGGAAGGCCATCATGAAAGCCTGTCCGGTGGTGTGCATCACGCTGTAGCCGATTTCGAAGCTCGCGCGATTCAGACGGGACAGGATCTCGAGGCTCACGCCGACCCACGCCTGCGGACCGGCGGCGCGCCATTCGGCTTGCGCTTTCGCAGCGGCGTGAATGAGCGCGTCCGGGTCCGCCTTCGGATAGCGAATATCGAGCGCGATGCCGAAAGGCGATTGCTCTTTGCCGACGGTTTCGCCCGTCGACGGTTGGTCCAGCTCGAACGTCTTGCCAAGGTACGCCTTGAACGTCGCTTCTCCGTCCGCGTTGGCGGTTTCCCCGTACACTTTGGGACTGGGCATTTCGGCGAACGGGCTCCAGTAGCCGCGGGTTTCGATGGCAGCGAGAGCTTTGTCGAGCATCGCCTCATGCTTCGTGAATAGCGGATGTGTCATGGTCGCGAGAACGGAAGTGAAGGACGGTTCAGCCGATTAATTAACCGACCGGTTGGTTGGTGATGTTAGCATTATCGAGATGACGGACAAGAGGTCTTTTCATTAGGACTTACCTGAGGATCGCTAGGAGGAGCGCATGACTTACGAGAATCTGCTGGTCGAGACACGCGGGCGGGTCGGACTGATCACGCTGAATCGTCCCAAGGCGCTGAACGCGTTGAACGATGCGTTAATGGACGAACTCGGCGCGGCCCTGAAGTCGTTCGACGCGGACGACGACATCGGTGCGATCGTGCTGACCGGCAGTGAGAAGGCTTTCGCGGCGGGCGCGGACATCGGCATGATGGCCAAGTATTCCTATATGGACGTCTACAAAGGCGACTACATCACGCGAAATTGGGAGACGATCCGGTCCATTCGGAAGCCGATCATCGCTGCGGTGGCCGGGTTCGCGCTCGGCGGCGGGTGCGAGTTGGCCATGATGTGCGACATCGTCATCGCGGCGGACACGGCGAAGTTCGGTCAGCCGGAAATAAAGCTCGGCGTGATTCCGGGCGCGGGCGGCACGCAGCGCCTGCCGCGCGCTGTATCGAAGGCAAAAGCGATGGACATGTGTCTCACGGCGCGAATGATGGACGCAGCCGAAGCCGAGCGTGCGGGATTGGTGTCGCGCGTGGTGGGAGCCGAGCGTCTGCTCGACGAAGCTGTCGAGGCCGCGACCATCATTGCAGGCTTCTCGTTGCCCGCGGTCATGATGGCCAAGGAGTCGGTGAACCGCGCCTATGAGACGACGCTCGCCGAAGGCGTCCACTTCGAGCGGCGCCTGTTCCATTCGCTGTTCGCGACCGAGGATCAGAAGGAGGGAATGTCGGCGTTCGTCGAGAAGCGCAAACCGGCGTTCAAACATCGATAATTTCTTGCGCGGGACCCTTGCGTATTGCCGTGCCGGTCACTAGAATTCCGTTCCTTCGCGATTCAAACGAACGCGAAGGAAGCGGGAACGGTGGTGTCGTGGTGGTGGGCTTGGAAGGCAATATGGTTCTGAGCGCGGTTGACGAGTGAAATGCTTCAAAAACTTGTTGACACTGACCGAAACGACGTACATAATCTCGCTTCTCTGCTGCTGATGCAGCGACGCAAGACGAAGCGGTTGAGCCCAGTGCTCGATGCGGCGAGGTGGAAAGTCTTGGCGGATTGCTCTTTAAAAACTAACAG
>NZ_CADFFT010000009.1:0-21056 GCF_902833455.1 Caballeronia sp. BCC1704
AAATCCCGGCGTTGCTTTGCAACAAGATCGGGAAGCCCGGCCTCATGCCTTATAAGACAACAAACAACGCCGCGAACATTCGCCGTCTGAAAGCGCGAATCGCGGAACTCGAAACCCATACCACCCGCCAAGATTTAGAGGCTGTGGGCCCAGGGTATGTCTATCGCCAGGACACAGCCGAAAATCGCGTTTCGTTCGAGTTCTCGGGCAAGCCCAACGATCAAACGCGGACCGATTTGAAGGCATGGGGCTTCCATTGGGCCCCCACGCAAGGAGTGTGGCTGCGGCAGTGGACAACAAACGCGGAAATAGCCGCTGCAAGCCTTCGCGCGCGGTTTGACGCGGCTTCGTCTCAGTGAGCCGGCCCGAGCCCTTGGCGAGCCTAGAAGGCCCTCCTCCGGGGCTTTTCATTGCAGCGGAGCGGGGGTCAAGAGCGAAAGCGGAGGCCGCAGCCCGCGCGCAGCGTGGGACCGGGCGAGCATTTCGGCGCCGGAGGCGCGCACTCTTGACGCACGCGCAGCGACTGACGCTCCGGGCTGTTGGGGGTTGCATAGCAGCCCCCGACTGCCCCGCGGCGAGCGAGATTTTGCCGTTCGTTTGTTTTTCGGCGCTTTTGCCGGTTCGGTCGATTTCGACTGATAGGCGGCCTTGCTCCCCCCTGTTTCTCGCGAGAGAGTGAATTGAAGCCGGCTTTTAAGCCGTTCATTTCAACTGCGAGGAGGAGACAATGCATAAAAGAAATAAGCTGCAAGGGCGTTTGGGCGCGTCAATTTTGCAGCGTGGTTTTACGCTGATTGAGCTTTTGGTGGTGATTGCAATTATTTCGGTTTTGGCTGCCGTTGCGATCCCTGCTTATAGCAACTATACGACCAAGTCAAAGTTTTCGGAGGTCGTGATTTCAACTGCTCCGACGAAAGCCGCGATAGAAGAATGCGTCCAAAATGATGCTTGTGTGGTCGATTCGCAAATTTCTATTTCGACAGTGGAAAGCGGGACGAACACAGGAAACAATGTGACGCCCGACATGCTCGCAAACAGCAAAGCGGCTTATACCGCATATATTATGGGAACTTGGCAAGCCCAGATTGCCGCGGGGATGATGACGCAAGCAGATTTAGACCAGCGGCTGGCAACGCAGTCTCTGAACGATCGCGTCGCCGGCCTAATGGCTTACGCAGCGACTCTCCCGGCAGACCAACAAAATTTCCAAGTGTCGCCGGGCGGCAATTACGTTTGTTGGTCTGCGACTTGCGGCGATCTCGCCGCGTTGCTCGGGGGAAATCTCGGAAGCGGGAGTTTCAACGAAAACGGAGTCACTCCCGCGCAGCTTACGCAAATCATAAATGCGGGCTTTGTGCCTGCAACGACCTTTGTTCAAGAGTATCAGAAGGCTGGGGGCAGCTCGGCGTCTGGATCGGCGAATATGACCAATCTCCCGTGCATTGGCCCCACGCCTTGCGCTCCGCCCACAAAATATGTCGCGACCGAAGCCGCGGATCCGTTCGGTGTTATAACCGCAACGGCTGTAAGCTCGTCCGGGCTTAACGGGGAAACCTTTGTGTTAATCCCTTCTATTTCTGGCGGTCGCGTGGATTGGAGCATTTCGGGAACTTGCAAGACTCGCGAGGGCGGTGCGCTCTGCTAGGCGGATGGCGATAGCCGGTCGAACTCGGCAGACCGGCGGCCTTGCTCTGTCCCTTTTCTCGCGAGAAACTAAACCTAATCCCGGTTGCGCGCAAACACGCGCGCTTAAATACAGGGAAAACTCACAAAGGAACGGAGACGGAAATGAAAAAACTGGCGCTGATTATCTTGGTGGCTTTCATGGCGTGCTTTCAGGCCGCCCATGCATCAGGAGTCGATGGAGCTTCCAAAATAGAAAATGTGAAATGCCGGAGTGGCGAACAGCATCTGTTGTTGGAAGTCGTCTACACATTCAAAGACTCAACAACGGCCACAAAAAAGGTTTTCATGTGTGCGCCAGTCGGCTTCGTTATCGGGCCAAAGCAATACCAAGAGCAAAACGACAACTTCGCGTATATGGCCCAAAAGGGCCGGCTGGAAAATGGCGCCGTTTCCGCAGGAGTGAGCTTCTTTGGCGTCGCGGAGCCGGAACCGCAAGATCGCTCGTTCCTCACCTACATTAGCGAGCTCTTCCGCTCCGGACAGTAAAGCCTTCGCGAAAACAATCGAACCCGCAAAAGAAGCGGAAAAAAGACAAAGGATAAAAATGAATTTCGGGCGCCCAAATATCCGCGGCTTCTCCCTCATTGAGCTGCTTGTTGGAATTGCCATAATCGGCATCGTGTCGGCCGTGGCAATCCCGGCATACAATAATTACACAACGAAGTCAAAGTTTTCCGAGGTTGTGATTGCCACTGCGCCGCTGAAAAACGAAATAACGACTTGCTTGCTTTCGGGTGATTGCGTTAAAGATGGCGCACCCTATCTCGCTTCCCTTGCCCAATCAGGCTCGACGGCGGCGGCTGCGACTGACCCTGCGAAATACAACGCGATTTTCGCAAGCGATGACCCAACGGGCAATTACCTGTATATCTACGACCAAGCGTTAGACGCCCAAAAAGCGGCCGCTAACGGGACCGCCCCGACAACTTCGCTCATCGGCTACGCCGACCTCGCCTTGTCCCAATTGAACCAAGGAATGGGGCTTTATGACTTGCCGGTTTCCGCGCGCGACTTGATGCAAGCTGGCGCGGATCCAAGCGGGTATCAATGCGTGGATACGGCCTCGGGCCAGTGCTCCGACATTATGAGCAAGATCTCCTCCGGGGAGCTCAGTTTCCAAAGCGCTGCAAACCTCGGCTTAATCATTTCCCGGCAGCAAGAAACGATGGCCCTTTCGCGCTACAACTTTCCGCCGGATTTCTCGCAAGAGGCTTCAACCGCAGTAAGTGCCACGCAGAATGCGGGCAGCGGTGATGGCGGGTTTTCGTGCATCGGCTCGGGGGCCGGATGCTCGCCGGGCTCTAAATATGTTTTGAGCGCCGTGGCGGATTCAAGCGGGGTCATCACGGCGACGGCGGTCAGTTCTAGCGGGCTGAACGGGGAGACTTTCGTTTTAATTCCCTCTTTCGCTGCGGGGCGAGTCGATTGGATCCAAAGCGGGTCGTGCAAAACAAGAGGCGGCGGCGCTCTCTGCTGATTAAAGCCCCGTTCTGGGGCTTTTTCTTTTGCGGCGCTAAAAAACTAGTTTCCGAAGATTTATATAACTCCCGACGAACGGGCTTGCTATTTACCCTTTCTCGCGAGAAATTGAATCATCGCAAGCAACTGCATGCGGCCCGTTAAACAACTTCCTCGGAGGAGACCAAATGAACAAAATCGCATTCGCCCTTATTTCCCTTTCCCTCGTTGCTGGCACGGCAAACGCAGCCGCTGGCGCTGGCGGCTCGCGCGGCGGGGTTTATCCGCTTCCTTATGCTTCCGCCCCTGCTGTTGCAAAAGCGAGCGAAGCGGTCAGCGCGGAAAAGGCGAATATGCCGGCGTCGGTGGACAAAAACATTCCCTCGACTTTCTATCGCACGAACGGCGGGAATGGCGGAGCCCACTGACCAACAAGCAACCCTGCCTCGGCGGGGTTTGTGCTTTTAAAGCTCGCTTCGGCGGGCTTTTGGGGTGACAGGCTTGGCGATGGGCCAAGCCATGAAAATCGGAAAATGGAGGAGATTATGACGCCGACAAGCAAAAAATGGCGCGAAACGCTCGCTAAAATCGGCCTCGTGCTGGAAAAGGTTAATCCGCTTCGCGACGGCGACCGCGGCACGAAAAACGGGTGGGTGGTTCACAATGGACAAGGCGGCCCGCGCGCGTATTTTTCGACGCTTGCGGACTTGGACGAAAAGGCATCGATCCTTTGGGGCGAGAAGTTAGAAAATGCAGAGCTTGCCGAAAGGGCGCTTTCGGGGGATCTTCTTGCGATGTGGGAGATTTCGGACGCTCCGGCTTTTCCGAAAACCTTCACTGCCTGGGGCGGGTGGTCCGCGAAAGCGAAGCATGCGGTCGAGCTGGGCGCTTACTTGATGCTCGCGAACCGCGGCAGCGATGACGCAACTTTTGTCGCCGAGATTTCGGCCGAACAATTCGGCGTTTTCTGCGGGATCGAGGATGAGTCAGAGCTTGAATGCGTCAAGCGTGCCGTAAATGTCGCCAATCGTGTGGGCGAGAATGCAATTGCGTATCAGCGCGACGGCGGCCCGGTGCGTGCTGGTGGTTTTTGCTTCGACCCGCAGGGTTAAGCGGCGTGGCCGCTTTAAGAGCCCGCTACGGCGGGCTTTTGCTTTGGTGTATAAAGGTTCTAGCGGCGAATGCCGCTTTAAATGGGCAGCGTTGCCCGAGAGCCTTGGACTTGTCCCCCGCCCAGCGCGGGGTTTTTTTTGCGCCCAAAAAATGGCGACGGGCTTTTTTCTTGCTGTCGGGCGGGAAACCGGAGGGGACCATGAGCCAGCCAAGTTTTGAGAGCTTTATGCAGCACCTAGGGATGCTCCTGCGCGATCAGCCGAAGGGCACGACAGCGGATCTCTTGGACCAAGTCTGCGCGTATTGGACGGGATGGGCGATTCAGGGGATTTATTTGCGCGAAGACGGCTCGGGCAGGCTGGATGACGATTTTGAGCTTGATGAGGGGGCCTGGCGCGAATGGCAGGCCGATCTGCTGGCCTGGCAGGCGCACCCTCGGTTCACATATCGCGAGGAGCTCTGCGAGTGGCTGAAAGAGCTTCCGCCCCGCGAGTCCGGGGGTTAGCCCCCAAGGGCATGAAAAAGCCCGCGTAGGCGGGCCTCTCGGGTTAAGTCGGGTCTTTGGCCCCGCCCCCGCTCGCTTCTTCGATTTCGCGCATGAGAGCCCATGCGTCTTCCATCAGTTCGTGCGCGGAGTCGGGCGCGGGCGTGCGTTCAAGCCGGATCTCGGGCAGCTTGTCGGGCCTTCCGTATTGCTCCCGAATGAACTCGGCGAGCATTTCTTTTGTATCCGCTCTTAGCATCACGCCGCCGCCAAAAATTGCGCCGTAGCCGTCGCCGGGATAGAGCCGGCCGTAGATGCCAAGAAATTGATAGTCGCAGTAAGTGCGGCTGATTCGCACAGACTGAATGATGCCGCCGACAGACCTAAACCCCTGTCCGTTTTCGAACGGCGCGACGCCTTTGAACGGCACGGCCTCTTCTTGCAAAACAATCATGTTCTCCTCCTCTGTGTCATACGGCCGGCGGCCGTTCTTATGCTATGTTATGTTATGCTATGCTAATACAAAGTCAACAGCCGCCTAGCGGCGAAATGGTGCATAAGTAGAGCTTCCGCGCGGCAGAAAAGACAAAGCCCCAGGCGAGGAGACCCCAGGGCTTTGACCACAGCGAAAGCGCCGGGTGGACGGATCCGGCGGGAATGGTTCTCTCGCAAAACAGAGTGAGTGTCAAGCCCCCGCCGATCATCGGGGCCCCACTCTCGGGCGTCGCGCCGGCGAGCTGCTCGTTGCGGCGACTTCGCCAGGGACGGCAACCGGCTCTGCTTTCCTGCGCCCGAATATCTCCCGTAAATCCTCACGCATTGCTAGCAGCAGATCGAGCGCGGCTTGATGCAGCAGCGGCAGGCCCGCCGGATTGCCAGTGCGTGCGGCATGGACAACCTTTTTCGCCGCCTCCCGGCGCTCGGCAGCTTCCTTTGTGAGCGGGTAGCGCTTCGCCTCTTCCTCGGCCTCTTTCAGTAGTTTTTCGGCGCCATCTGCGGGCGAGCTCCGCTCGAAGAGCGTGCGTTGCTCTTTCGCCTTGTTCAGCTTGTAGAGCCGAACGCGGGAAACTCGCTCGCCGTTGTCGATGCCTGTTTCAATCGCAGCCGGCGAGAATGATTGCCGATCGAACTCAACCCGAATCCCGCGCGCTGCGCATAGCTTTTTGAGCTTGTTTTCGGCCTGTTCAATGGCTTCGTGATCCATCGGCCGCGGCGCTGCCGTCGAAGCTCCGCGAAGCGGTGTTTGCGGGGCGCTGCTGGCCTTGACCCAGGGATATGGCGCGACGGGCACGCGAAGCGCCGTTGCCTGTTCTTTGGCTTCGAGCTCCGCAGCTTCTTTCGTATCGTGATCGGCGAGCCAGCTTGAAAAGCCTTCGCTGTCGCGCTTGTAGATTGCCCAAAATTGGGTGTCTGCACTCGGCCCTTCGGTTTGCCGCATAACGCGGCCATCGGCCTCGGTTCCCTCGAAAACCATCGGCCAAACTTCAACTTTTTCGATTTCTGCCATTTTGTCTCCTCCCTCGTCGCCGGCCGCCTCACTAGATCGGTCCCTTTTAGTTCTCTCGCGTTCGGGAGCATTTGTCAAAGCCTGGCGGCGGCCAGTTGCGATCGAAAAAACCGGGGCGGCGAGCCCATAAAGGCCAACAAAGGCTTTGCGGGCGATTTCATGGGCTCTCAACCCCTTTTCGCTCGCAAAACCGGAAGGCTTTCGAGCTGGCGTTTCCTAAGACAAGAAGACAAGCCTCGTTTTGTCCGGGTTTTCTCTCGGCGAAGGGATTTGGCTAGCTCTTTTTCCGGCGGAACCCCCGATTGGCCTACTTGCGGTGTTCTCCGGCCGACAAATCGTTGCAATGAATCAGGCCGCCGGCCGGCACCACCAGGCTTGCGCGAACGCTATCGAGCCCGCGAGCTCGACGCCAGAAAGAACGAATCCATTCGTTCCCATGTGCGAAAGCCGGCAGTCGTAGAGAGCCGGCAAGAGCTCCGCTTGCGCGCCATCGCCAGCGCGCAGCCGGGCAACATCGGCATAGCGCCCGAGCTCCGAAGAGCTCTCGTGGGAAACAAGCAAATCGGCGCGCACAGGCTCCGCTGTGCGGATTTGGCTTTGTTCGAGCGCTTTGCCGTGAAAGCGCATCTGCACGACGCGGACAAACATTGAGCCCCCGAAACACTGTATAAAAAAACAGTATTCTGGCGCGAAAATGCTCCCTCCGGGCGGGATCGCTCCCGCCGGCCGGCTTAGAGGGCGTCCGGATTAAGGCAAGTCCATGTTTTGCCTGCAAAGTCGAACTCGCTAAGCTCGCCGTTGAGCTCTTGATCCCTTGCGTATGCTTCGTAATCAATATATGCCGCAATCTCGGCTCGCGTGCGCTCCGGGATCTGCGGAAGCCAGGTCTCATCGAACCGCTCCGCCGCGGCGTCCTTCAAACTGGCTTCGCTCACAATCGCATCCTCGAGCTTTTCCAGTGCATCAGAGAGCTTGCAGCCGAGTTTCGAGAGCATGAAAAACAGCGCCGCGCGCTGCGATTCTTCCAGGTCTTCGAGCTCGTCAAACCACAAATTAATGTTGCCGGCGTCGATGCCAGCGGCTGCGAAAAGCTCGGGCTCGCCCGCGGATCCGTCGATAAACTCAACGGACCACTCCTCGACCACCGCTCCGTAATGATCGCGCCAGTGTTTGGTTTTTGCTTCGAGCTCTTCGGCCGAGGAAAAGAAAAAGCCGGTTGCCGGGCCATAAGGGTTTGCGAAGAAGTTAGCCATGCTGCCTCCGAGGGGTGGTTTCAGTGAGTGATGCTCTCGGGCTGAAACTCCTTCGCTCCGCCCTTGGGGGCGGCGGGGGTGGGGGCGCGAAGCAGCGGAGAAAAAAGAAAGCCGGCGTTTTGCCGGCTTTTGCGGTGATGCCCACGAACAGTCCCCTTCGCAAATCGATCAGGGGCTTTTTGTGGGCATGCAAAAGCCAACGCGGGCTTTCGTCGAAGCGTCTTGCGGAGCTCGCTTTAAAAAGGTGTTGGCGGGCGGCCGGCATGCCATGCCAAGCGCAGCGCTACGCGTGGCGAGACGGCGCGCTTTTCCGCCGGATTTTTCAATCGCAAGTAGTCATAGCCCGCGGCCTTTGCCGCGCGCACTGGATCCGTCGCGCTGCGCCGCCGGTTCTGCCGCTTGCTCTCGCTTAGCTTTTGCCAGGATTTCGGCGAGCTCGGCGGCTTCGCGCCGTGCGACGCCTTCGCCGGAGAAGCCGGCTTGCGCCAGAAGCTCCCGATAGATTGCGGCCTCCTCTGGCGCGGCGTTAAAAACTTGGTCCATCGGATCGCCGTCGATGATTTCCAAAAGCCGCGCCATACCTTCGCGGGCGTGCCGATCGGCCTCGGCGCAAAATTGATCGAATCCGCCTTGCAGCGTGTCGAGATTGGCTCTCCCCAAGGGCAGCGCAACAGGCTCCCGCGGCTTCCGCGGATATGGGTTCGTTCCAATAATCCAAACTTCGGCGCGTGCGCTCTCGGTGCTCGTCGCTGGCCTATTGTCGATAAAGCAAAAGCCAAAGCCCTTGGCCTCGCGAAGCAACTTCGCACTTGCGCCGGCCGGCGCGTTGGGATCGGCAGCCGCGCGGCTTTCGATTTTCTTGTATGCCCATGCGACTTGCTCGGCGAGCTCGCGCGCAGCGAACTCTTCGGGCGTTTTCGCCGGCTCTGCGCCGGGCGCGGTGTAGGCGCTATGCGCTTGCACAAGCTCGCGCACCTCTTCGCAAGAAAACGCCTTTATTGCTTCGTCCATGCCCCCTCCGCTGTCTCGCAATTGCCCGCAACGAATGCGGACGAAAAGCGTGTTTATAGCCTGTTTGCGCGCTGCTTTGTTGGCTGCGCGGGTAGCTGATTGCCGATCGCGCTAGCAATGGAAACCCCTTCGAGCTCCGCGAGAAAACCAAGAATTGCACGCCGCTTGTCGTCATATGCGCGCGGAGATGCAGCAACATGGCGCTTCAAAAACGCCACACTCTCCGAATCCATACCCTTGAAATAACGCCTGGCGAGCGCTCTGCGCGCGTCGGTCCAAACAACGCCGTCCGGTCCTAAATCGATATCGAGAGACCTTTGCCATTCGGGAAAGTCTTCCTCGAAAACTGAGAGCTCGCCGATGAGCTGCCCTAGCCATTCTGCTCTGTCCGGAGGCAGGCCAGCGAACAGATAGCCGTTCGCGTCGATTTGCCTTTTCCTGTCGGGGTCGGCGTCGCCGCATTGCCCCTCAACTGCTAATCGCGGCCGGCGAAGCAAGGCGAGCAAGGCGGCGGACAAATTGCGGAAAAAGCTCATAGTCGCCGCCCGGCCACGCGCCGCGCCGCGGGTGCGCATACGGCACCAAGCAAGCCCCCTTCTACCGCGAAAATTTGCGCAAGAGCCTCGCTCTCGCGCAGCGCGCGCCCTTTGCCAGTCAGCCCGAGCTTTTCTAGCAGCGGCATCACAAAACGATCAAGAGCCGCGGCTTTTGGATTGGCTGTCCATCTTGCCGGGAAAAATGGAGCGCGCTCGATCGCAAGGCGAGGCAAAGCCTCCTCAAACATCGAAAGCGAATCGAACTCGCTGGCAGCAACAGCGCACAGCAAGCGGAGCTCGATCGGCTGGCCGCCTGCCCTAAAAACAACCCAGGCTTCGAGCGTTTCGAGGCTCGAAAAACCAGGCTCTGCCGCCGCTTGCCAAGCGCCTGGCGCGATACGCCGATCCTCGGCGAACATCTTCCGCATGATTTCGTTTTTCGCGGCCTCGTATTGCCGGTGCAGCAAGTAGATTTCGCCGGTTGTGTCGAAGCTGACAAGCCGCGAGCGGAAGTTGCTTTTTTCGTAGTCTCCCGATCGCTCTTGCATGAGTCGGCGATGCGCCATGCCGGCGCTGCGCGGCGGGCCAGCTTGCAAAAGCGGCGCCGTAGATCGCTTAGCCAGCCGCGCCCCGTCTGCTGGCGTGAAGATGCGAATGTCGTTCGCTTGAATCGTCATGATCTCCTCCTCTCATTGTTTTGCTGCCTGCTCTTATATTTCTCGCGAGAAAAAAGCGGGGGGTCAAAGCCGCCGAGCGGCTTTTTCTCTGGCTTCGTCGCTTTTGTGAATATCGCTTCCTAGTGCCTCTGCTTCGCGCGCAGCTACCAGAGCCGCGAACTGCGAGCAAAAAGCCGCAAGTGCCTCCGGAAAGGAGGCTTGGGCAACAAGCAAAGGCGGAAAAATGTCGTCGCGCGCTGATAGCCAACGGGGAGCTTCGCGGGCGGCGTCGAACTCGATAGCGTGCAGGCACTTCGAGCAAGCGCCGCGGCAAACAAGCTCATGCCCAATCAACATGAATCGCCGGCCGGCGACGGTTGCTTGCGCGTAAGTTGTGTAAGAGCCGCCCATTAGATTCGCCGGGGTTTCTGACCCTCGGGCGAGGGCTCATCCTTCGCCGAGGCGATTTCCAACGCCAGCTCATAGGCAGCAAGAAAGCAGCATGCTTCGCCGATGAATTTCCCGGCGCTGCGTCTATGCAACTGCCGCGCCATTTGCTCCAAACCATCCGGATCGGTGGGGAACCACTCTCCTCCCGGCTGCCTCCAAAATCGCTCGTCCGTATCCTCAAAGCCATTCAGATAAGCGCAAAGCCATCCGTCCGGATAAGCAAAAAAGCGGGAGACTACAAGAGGGGGTTGCGTTCCGAAACGGAACTCATCAATGAGGGTTTGAAGGCGATCCGCGCGGGTGTCTTTTTCCGCATCCCATAAACGATCAAGATCCATCTCCCCCACAAGCCAAAGCCCTGCTCTGCTCGCAAGCGCCTCATATCCCTCAACGATCGGATTGCCGTTCTCTTCTTCGCAATCTTCGGCATAGGGGAAAAGCATCACAGCTTCGGCCTCTGACTCATTAAATGCTGCGACAGGGCCTCGCCCGAGCACTTGCGGGCTGCGACGGTCGGCGCACTCTCGCGCATCGCGCCATAGCGCTCGGCTCACAATTGTGTCCGTGCGCGCGTCGAAGAGAAACGCCATTTCCGTCCCATCTTTGAATACCGCCTTCCCAGTCTTTATCACCATTTCCTCCCCCTCCTCTGTTGGTGCTTTTCGCGCCGGTTAAGAGCGTTTCAAAGACGGCGCGGATTGCGAGCTGGCGCGGCGTCCGAAGATGCTTCATCCACGCCCGCGCGCAACGCCTCCGCTTCTAGGCGGGCTTTCCAGCGCGCGCGAGCCCGGTCCATGTCCGGCCGCAAGCTCATCAACGCGGCCATATATTCCGGAGTGTCTTCGAAGGGATCGCGCGGCATGCTAGCCAGCTCATCGACAAACCCACGCTCGCCCAATGCGTGGCGCTCTTCTTCGAGCATGCGATTGGCCTCGGGCAGGCTAATTGCGCCCATACGCGCAAGCGCAATCGGAATGGGCACTGTCTTGTAGCCGCCGAATCGGCTATGAGGAAGGAAACTCTTGAACGCCTCGCCGGCATTCGGTAAGTCGAATCCACGGAGCCAGGATCCAATCTTTTCCGCCTCAACTTTCGGGCTCCGTGCCTGAGAATCACGGCCCACCGGCAGCTTCTGCCGCCCCCACGCCCGCGCAACGATGTCAATTTTCAGAACAGGAACGGGAGCGTGGGCAGCGCTATCGCCTCGGATTGCAGAAGAAATGGCCTCTGCGGCTTTCGCAGGCATTTCGCCGCAATCAAGCTCAACGCGCGTCCACGCGTCGCGAGATTCCCCGATGAGCTCGCGCAAGAGCTCGCTTGGCGCGGAGCAACGAGCTGTGATAGTCAAATCTTTTCCTGCTTTCGGTGCTTTCATGGTGGTCTCCTGGGGATTGCGCAGCTTGCTTCTTGTGCTTCTAGCGTTTTCTTTCGGATAAGCAAGCCTGCGAGGCTCTCATTCGGAAAAAAACGAAATGGGCGACTTCCGCCGCCCGGCTTCTCACTTGATTTGTTGTGCCATCGCGGACAGCGCTTGCGCTTGCTGAGCCATGCTCGCCGATGCCTGCGCCGTGTCCTTGAAAATTCCGGCGCACATATAGATAACTGCGACAACGGCAGCCAGGACTAGCGCGCCCTTAACGATTTCTGCGTTCGTGAACATTTGAATCTCCTCAATTTGTTGGTGGGTTAAGTCGGGCTGTCCGTGCCTAACTCTTATGCTATGTTATGTTATGTTATGCTAGTATAACAAGGCCGCCTGTCGGGGCTTTCCGCCCGCCTAACACCGTAAAACTCAAAAAATTCTTGTAACGTGTAACGTTACAGGTTACACTATGAAGAATGCGGCTACGGGGCCGCGTGCGTCGGAGACCAACAAAATGAAAATCGCAAAAATCGCTGTTATCGCTTTGAAAACGCTTGTTGCCTACATCGGCATCGCAGCGTTCGCCCTTCTCGTTGTCGGAAGAGCCTGAGACAAACGGATCCGTTGAAAGAGCTAAATCGGCTCCATAGCCGAAAAAGCCGATGGCCGGTCGTTCTGCTGCTTGCTTTCTCGCGAGAAAAGAGAGAGCCTCATGCCACTTCGAGCTTTTCAACAACTAGGGAGGTCGCAATGAAAATCGCTGTTGCTGTCGCGCGCGGCCTCGGGCTCGTCGCAAAAGTGTTGCTCGCTTATGTCGTGATTGTCGCCGGGGTTCTGCTCGGGGCTCGAAGCCTCTAAGCAGGAAAGACAAAAAGGCATAGCAGTAGGACCAAGCCCCTTCGGGGGCTTTTTCTTTTTGTAGCGGAGCGGGGGTCAAGAGCGAAAGCGGAGGCCGCAGCCCGCGCGCAGCGTGGGACCGGGCGAGCATTTCGGCGCCGGAGGCGCGCACTCTTGACGCACGCACAGCGCCCCGACGCTCCGGGCTGTTGGGGGTTGCGTAGCAGCCCCCGACTGCCCCCGCGGCGAGCGGGCTTGTGCTTTTCCTTTCCGTTCTCTGATTTCCGCTCGGCGGCGCTCTCCCTCTGTTGATTCTCGCGAGGTGTTTTGCGAGCGTTTATGAATGGCGGATTTCGCCAGACACAGAGAGGAGGAGACCAACAATGCAAAAAACGGATAGATGCAAAGTGGCGGCTTTGCTCGTTGCTGCGGCTTGCAGCATCTTCGCAAACACTGCCAACGCCGACGAACTTTCGAGCGATCAACTCGCGGCAGCGGCTGCTGCCGGCTGGCAAATGCAGACGCAATTTGCCGCCGCTAGCGGTAGCGCTAATGGCCTCGCGCTGAATGCAGACAGCACAAGCCTGAGCACGCGCGGCACTATTTCCTCTGCCACGCTTTGGACTGCGGACGGCTGGGCGACTAGTCTAGTCGTTCCCGGCCCTAAGGGGGACACAGGCGCGACAGGGCCGCAAGGGCCGCAAGGCGTGCCCGGCCCTGCCGGCGCGAACGGAGCTGATGGCAGCTCGGGCTCTTCTGAGTGCGCGGGCGGAGCTCACGGCTGTGTTATTGGCTTCGGGACAACAGCTAAAACAAGTGCTTTGGACTGCGGCAGCACTTACGCTCAGTTTTCAGACGGGACGCAAGTCGTCATATACACGCCAAGCTACAACTGTGGCGGGGGCGGATCCTCGCACTGACAGCAGCAAGCAGGAGCCCCCTTCCGGGGGCTTTTCATTTGTGAAAAGCCTGAAAAGCCCGCTCGCCGCGGGGCAGTCGGGGGCTGCTATGCAACCCCCAACAACCCGGAGCGTTGGTCGCTGCGCGTGCGTCAAGAGTGCGCGCCTTCGGCGCCGAAATGCTCGCCCGGTCCCACGCTGCGCGCGGGCTGCGGCCTCCGCTTTCGCTCTTGACCCCCGCTCCGCTTAAAACCGTTTCCCGGCCGCCCCGCCCTCCTTATCCGATAGGCGGTAGTTGCGCTCGATCAATTCTCGCGAGAAGTTGAACCGGGGCCCCTCGCAAACCGGGGGGAAAGAAACAAAGGAAAGGAGGCGCGCCGATGGCATGGAATAAGGGAACGCGACCGCCGGAGCTTTCGTTTACCGCGAGTGAAGAGCTTATTTTCAAGAGCAGGCTACTCGCGAAGAAACGGAAACAAACTCTCAGCAAATTGCTTCGAGGGCTGCTTACGGCGGAGATCAATCGAGAAGAAGAGAGCGAGCTCGGCAGGATTTCGAGCTGGCAAGAAGTGAAGGGGCCGCTCGATGGAGAAGCATGAGCTTGCGCGCGCGCTGCGCGTTTTTTCGTTTCTCGCTGCGCCGCCGGGGGCCTGGTTCGATGCCCTGTTTTTCTCGGCGCTTGTGTGCGCCGTTATGGGCGCGGCGGTCGATTTTCTTTGGAAGCTTGTGCTTGGTTTCGAGCTCTATGCGATTCAGCAAGCCTACGCGCCTGTTCTCACAGTCGGATGGCTCTTGATCGCGCTGGCGGTGCTCGCCAAGCGGCCAAAGATGGGCGATGAGGCGTGGAGAAAGTCTTTCGCCATTCTGCGCCTGAGCGATGACGGGACGGACAAGCCAGGCAAATAAGGGCGGTGCCAGGGCGGTAGGACGGTGTTTCAACAGCTTTTTTCGCGCGCGAACGCAAAGGGGAAAGCATCACAGAGGAGGAGAAAAATGATTAAAAAATTGAGAAGCAAAGCATCGCAGGCCGGGACTATCGCCCTTGGCCTGGCTTTGCTTTCAGGCCCGGCCTTCGCCGATGGCCTCGATATGTTTCAGCCTGTCGCGGGCGACAAGTCAATCTCAATGCTCTTAGGCAAGGTGTTCGGCCAGCTTTTCGGTGGCTCCGAAGTGCCGCTGCAAGCCGCTTTTCAGAAATACAACGGCGTTGCCTTGCTCCTGGGCGGGATCATTACTTTGTATGTTCTTGTCGCCGGCACGATGATGACCGCGCACGATGGCGAAAATATGGGCCGGAAGTGGTCTAGCGTGTGGATTCCCATTCGCACGGCGATTGCAACGGCGATGCTCACGCCGATTACCGGCGGCTCTGCCGCGGGCTATTGCGCTGCTCAGTTGCTGATGGCGTGGGTCACGACGCAAAGCGTTGGCCTGGCGGATGATGTTTGGACGGGCTACGCGACAAGCAATTTTTCGCAGCAAGGCATGACGCCACAAACGCAACTGCCCGCTGTCGATGAGCTGGCCGCCGCGGTTTTGAAAAGCCAGGTTTGCATGCTCGGCGCGAACTCTGTCGCGCGGGCGGATGCCTCCTCGGGATCCCTATTGAAGCCGGATTTTTCGGCAACGGACTTGCCCAACGGCTCGGGCCGCGCATATGGCTCCGCCTCGATGGGCTCTGCCGTGTGCGGCTCTGTTCGCTATACGGCGACGGTTGACGCCAATCCGCAGGGCCAAAACATCGTTAGCGGTGGCGATCTCAATTCTTCTTTCGTCACGAGTTTCTTTGGCCTGGATGCCATGACGGGCAAAGCGGCAGCTCTGCGGGGCTATCACATTCAAGCAGTCTCCAAGCTGGAAAGCGATTTGCAGCCGATCGCGCAAGCGATTGTCGATGGCAAGAGCGTTGATCCCTCTGCCTACACAGCAGCGATCACAAACTATCAAAACTCGATCGGTCGGGCTGCGGCTCAGTTGATGGGTTCCGAAGCGGCTTTTGCGGAAGTCGCGGACTCGGCGTCGAGAGATGGTTGGGTCACAGCGGGGTCATGGTTTTCAAAAGCGAGTGCCATGCAAGATGCCGCCTCGCGCGCCGCTGCTGCTGTCCCGACGACAACGGCTCCCCAATCGCTTGGCCTGATTCAAGCAGATATCGACAAAGAATACGCCGTCCTGGATGCTTTCCATAAGAAAGCGAGCGGCTGGGGCTTGAACGATCCCGCCGCCCATGACGACACTTCTAGCGGGCCTCTCGGAGAGCTCTTGCATTTCGTCGGCCAGAAGTTCAACAGCGGCATCTACTCTTTGCTGCGAGTCAATCCCAATCGCAATGGCCTCATGTCTGTCAAGGACATTGGCGACGGGCTTGAAAGCACAGGCAACGCAATTCTTGTGGTCGGTTTGGGCGCCAGTTTCACGGCGGAAATGGGCACTGGCGCGGCGCAAGGCTTGTCTCTCGGCATCATTCAAAAGCCGCTTGCAACGCTGACGGCGCTTAACACGATCATCATGACTGTCAGCGGCCTAGTTCTTGTCCTGGGCTCTTTCATGGGCACGATTCTGCCGAATCTTCCGTTGCTGCTCTATTTTGGAGCGGTTATCGGTTGGGTTCTGCTTGTCTGCGAAGCGATGGTTGCCGCTCCGCTGTGGATCCTCATGCATTTGCGCCCGGACGGCGACGGCGCGACGGCCGGGAATCAACAAGGCTATATGTTGCTTGCTAGCCTCGCATTGCGTCCGGTGTTGATCGTGTTCGGATTGATCTTTTCTTTCTGCGTGCTCGATCCCGTTTTGCAGCTTTTCAACTCGCTTTTCTTGCCCTCTTTTCAGTCGGCAATGTCGGAAAGCTTCGTCGGAATCTCGGCAACGATCACAATGGCCGGCCTCTATTTCGGCGCCATTTTTAAGATCATGACGACGATTTTTGGCTTCATGCACAAGATCGGCGATCAGGTCTTGCGTTGGATGGGCGGCGGCCACGAGCAGCTTGGCGAATCGGCGTCCGCGATCGCAGAGGGTGGGCGCGGTGGCGCATTCTTCGCGCTCAACAACACGCAAAAAGGCTCGCCTGGCGGCGCTCCTCGGGGGGCTGCTGGCGGTCGTCCTGATTCGGCTGGTGGCGGGCGTGGCGCTGGCGCAGCGTCCGACTTGATGGGGGGCGGCCCTATGCCGGAGAAGCGTCAAAACGCGAGCGCGGGCGAGAGCGACTCGATGGGCGTAAGCGGTGGGTCCGCCCGCGGTGGATCCTCGCCTTCGAGCTCTGGCGGCGACGGCCCAATGCCGGAAAAGCAATTTGTCGATAACCCGACAAGCCGCTCTGCGTCAGGCGACTCTTTCGGATCTTCGGCGAGCGGCAGTGGAACGCGCAGTGCAAAGACGGCCGCCGAGGCGTGGGCATCGGAATCCGTTGAGCCGGGCCCCGGCTTCTCGCGCCGCGCTCGCGGGCAGGTTGTCGAGCAAGGCAAAGCCCCTTTCCGAAACGAAGAGGGGGCCGCTGAGAGTCCGTTTGTGAAGCTGCGCCAGCCAAACGGCGAGACTTCGACTCATTGGGGCAAGGGACTGCCGGGCGCACTTAGGCTTGCCGGCGTAAAAACCGGCGATTACGCGGAGCTGGCGCAAATGAAGGCGCAGGAAAGCGCTGACGGCAAATCCGCTCCTCGCGCGTGGATCGCTTCGAAGTTTGACGGCGCAAGCGAGGGCAACGAAGCCTTCGCTTGAACGGCAACGCGGCAAAGTTGGGGGGGGTGCAAAGCCCCCCTTTTTTCCACACAAAACGGGGGGGCACATGGCGGCAGACTATACGAAAAGGACGACTAATCAAGAGGCATCTGACCTCGGCAAATACTTTGCCGATCAGTTCAATGCTGCGGATGGCAACAGCCCCCGAGCAACGCCAAGGGCAATCGGGGCGTTGCTCTCTGAGAGTGAGGCATCCAAGCGAGCGAAGCCCTTGCCGGCCGCTTGCGATGAATGGGCAGCGGCGGAGCGCGCTCAGCAAGAGCGTGCCGTTTTTTGGCTGCAAGAGCGGCAAAGCGATTCGTGGCATGAGCTAATGCCGATCAAGAAAATGAACGAACTCGCAAAGTCTGCGGAAGCTCGCGGCGATCGCGAAAAAGCCCGCATCTTGCATGCCGTGCGTTGCTTGATGCTTAACGAAGAGAGCTTGCGGCCTAGCGCCCGCCCGCCCGGCGAGATAGGCACAGCGGAGCAAGTTTTCGCGCTTGAATCGAGCTTTCCCAACTTCGCGGATGTGATTCAGGATATTGGCGTGCAAGCCGATCTTTTTCACGCAGCGCGCGCGGGCGGAGAAAGGGCTTTTCTGCGCCTCCCGCCGCTTCTACTGTGGGGTGAGCCAGGGACGGGCAAAACAAGCTTTCTGGAAGCCCTTTCTCGCGTCCTGGGCGTGCCTCTTTTCATGCAGCCCTGCCACAGCTCTTTGCCTGCGCACACATTCAGCGGCTTGGCCGCGGGCTATGCGTCGGCGAATCCTGGCCGCGTTTTCGAAGTTGCCGCGGCGAGCCCGATTGCAACGCCGCTCTTCGTGCTCGATGAAATCGACAAACTGGATCAGAGCGGCGAGGATAGCCCCTTGGGCGCGCTGCTCGCGTTGTTTGAGCCCACGACTGCAAAGAGCTTCTTCGATGACTTTCTGCTTATGCCGTTCGATGCGTCGCGCATGCTGCTGGCGACAACGGCCAATGATCCCGAACGGATCCCTGCGCCGTTGCGTTCGCGGCTGACGCCCTACAAGATCGGCCTTCCCACGGAAGCGCAAATGAGGCAAATTGCGCGCGAGATCTATCGGGAAATGCTGCGCGAGCGCGGGCTTTCTCGCGTTTTTGATGCAGAGCCCGGCCCTGGCTTCGTTGAGACAGTGGCCGCCGGCAGCGTGCGCGAGCTGAAAAGCATTGTCGAGCGGGCGCTTCTATCCGCCCGCTATGCCGGCCGCCGCGCGCCGATCGCGCTCGATGCAAAAGCCGCGATTGCCGCCCGGATCCGCAACGCTCCACGCATTGACGATTGAGGATTGAGGGGGAGCGGCAAAGCAAAAGGCCCGCGAAGGGCCTTTTCTTTATTTCTGCGCGCCGTTCTCAGAGTCTACGGCTGGGGCGGTCTGCCGCTGCTCGGAGTGGCAACGCGTTCGCTACCCCCGTCGCCTGCGCCAACTTGTGGGCTTCCGATGCTGCCGCCCACTGCATGGAATCCGCTCTCTGGGCTTCTCCGAATCGAACTCGAAGGGCGGTATGCGCTTCGCTCGCTTTCGCCTCGGCGCTAGCTAGGGCGTGCCCCGCCTTAGACCATTCTGCCCGCGCCCGTTCCTCGGCCGCTGGCGTTGCTGCGTAGAATCGATCCATGGCGGTCTTTGCAACCGCCATTGCGGCGCGATAGTCCGTATGTTTCGCCGAAAGCTCATCAATCAACGCCATCGTTGCATCGCCGATCAGCAGATACGGATCCGGCTCTGCATATGGATCTTCGCTCCCCGTCAATTGCGCCGCCCATTCTTGCGCAGCCCATTGCAAAGGCGCGACAACATCGGGCGCAAGGTGGCTCAGCTCGCTTGTGAGCCAAAGGTGGAGCCGCTTAAAGCCAATCATAACGATCCCCCTGGGGCATTGTGAGCATGTGCTTGATAGACTTAGATTCTCGCGAGAAACGGTCGGTAGCAAGGCCAGCGGTCGGATTTTTAGCCGTTCACCGTTCCCTCCCGTCTTCGTCGGTTCCAGTGATTGCACAAAAAAAAAGGCCCCGTAAAGGGCCTTTTCTCTTGGTTTAAGCGGGGTCCGCTCAGAGCCTGCGGGGTTTGTTCATTGCCCGAGCCAAACCGGCAAAATCTCCGCCTTTCCGCGCCTTTGAAACTTCGCCCACGCGCCAAAGCTCCTCAGCTTCGGCCTGGGCTTGCGCCGCAGCGCGCGCCAGCTCGTTTGCTCGATCAAGCGAGTCTTGCTCTGTTTGCGCCGCCATCGGCTCGCCTACTTTCCAGAGGGGTTCTTGATCCTTCTCTTCTTGGAAGTCGCGCCATTCCTCCGGAACGCTTTCGTCGTCTGCGTCGACAGTTTCGAACTCGCCGATCAAGGGCGGCGGCGGAGCGTTCTCATTGAGATTGATAGGCCGAGCGTCGATAGTGAGCAGCCGCGCCGACTTGGCATCTTCGCGCAACTGTTCGCCAAGTTTCCGTGCTGTTTCCGCGCCCATCTTCTGCCGATTCCGATTTTTTTCGGAGCCAGCGCCCCGCAAAAGGTCGAAGCGCCGCAACGCATCAGTGAACTCCAAGACACTCATGCCGCCCGCGTTTTCAAGCATTGCTTCACCTTTCTTGAAGAGATAAATGATCCCCTCAAAGTCTTCTTCGTGCTCCATGGGCCGCTTCTGTTTAATATGCCCCCAAGTCGCTCCGCCCCCTGCTCGCCGGGCTTCGTTGGTGTAGTTTTGGGCTTTAAGCATCTGCTCCGCTGGCGTGGCCCCCTCTCCTGCCCACGCATAGCCATCGACAATAAAATTGCCCATGTTCGCGCCGACAAACGAATAGAAGCTAATCACCTTCTGGTAAGCGGCAATGTCTTCCGCTGTCGTCGTGTCCGAGTCGTCGTGCTTGCGATAGCGATCAATGAGGATTTGCACGGCCTTGGCCGCCGCAACGCCGGCTTCTTCGGAAACAATGTCTTCGAGAATGACAGCGCCCGCGCTCGCGAGAGCAAACAAATGCACAAGCCGTTGCTCGTCTTTGAAGTGCCGGAGCTCGTGGGAGGTGCGCAAGTTTTCCGAGGTTGTGCGGAACTCGCTGAGCCAGCTTTCGCGCTTCTCCTCGTCCGTTTTCAGCGTCGCGATGATCTCCGGATAGATATGGCCGTAGTTCTCTTGCAGCTTCATGCCGTATTCCGCCGTTTCTGTCACGACTTCGAATGTGCCCACTTCGGGGTCTTCAATGTCGAGCTCAAACAAACGAGAAACAAGGGCTTCTTCCTTCGGAGCTCCGCGCACGGTGACGGAGATTCGGGCGTTGCCGCTCATTATGAAAATGAGGTCCCACACCGCGCCGGCAATAGCGCGCTGATCGCGGCTCGATTTGCTACGGCCGCCGTTGTTGGTGTAATACATCAAGTCTTCGGCGCCGGAAAACCGCGGGCGGGCCGCAATTTCGTCGGCTTCGTCAACACACAAAAAGCCATGCGTCGCGCCGGCAAAAATGTGTTCAAAGCCGGCCATCGTCGTTTTTTGATCGTTGACGATTCCGCCTTCTTTCCCTGGCTTTCCTTGCAGGCTCGCGCATGAGTTGAGCATCAGCGTTTTGCCGCGGGAGCGCTTGCCGAAGATTTGGACGATCGGCGAGAAGAGAAACTTCAAATCAGCCGCGAAGCCACGCAGATAGCTGCCCGAGGCGACGGCGAGCAAGAAGGCGAACGCCGGAGAGGTTTCACACATGCGCGACAACACAATCTTTTGAATCTCAGCGCTGCCGGCTTTTGCGCTCATCGGCCGAGCCCGGCCGGTGTAAAGCGGCGAGCCAGGGCGAATGTGCTCGTGCGTTTCGATGCCAGTTCGCGGATCTGCGATCTTGACCCAACCGCATGTTGAGTAGCCCGTCCGCGTCGGAATCTGCGTCGCAGTGTTGTAAATGACGCTCTTCCAGAGCTCTGCAACTTTGATTTGCTTCGCTGTGCCAAGCGGGTTCATCCAGCCGGGCAAAGGGCCGTCCGTTGTGAATCGTGCGAGCTCGCCGAGCTCCACGATATTTGTCCTCTCGCTGCGATTTGCGCTGCGATAGAGCATCTTCACATAGAACTTCTCGTCAGCGCCGCTTGC
>NZ_CADFFT010000010.1:0-14006 GCF_902833455.1 Caballeronia sp. BCC1704
CATCTGTCGCTGTTCTGCGGAAGGACGCGCGCGAACAGGTTTTCGCCTACGTCGAGCGTGAATATGTGAAAGGCTTTTCTCTGGATCAAATCGGGGACCAGTTTTTAAAGATGGCGAAGGCGTATCGATCCCCGGCGCCGTTCGTGGACGAAGCGCAGAAGGTCCTGGTGCAACTTGGCTGGAAGCCGAAGCGGGAGCGGGCATGATCGACCAGGGCGCCAATGGCGCAATCGTCAACGGCGGGGGGCGTACCCGCTTTCGGTTCCGTGATGCTGGGTGGCGAAGGTGGCGAGGACCTAGAAACCCGCATTGAACGGGTATGGCCTGGCTTATCGGATGCCCAGGTATGGCGGATTTTGAAATACATCGACGCGGGCGCCGCTGCTGTTGTTCGAGCTGCGACCGAGCGCCCAGGCAGAGAGAAAACACGCTGGGTAAGGAACTACTAAGAGGGACTATCGGAATGCAAAACAACACAATCGAAATGATGGCACGGATGGAACGAATCTCCGTCGCCACTGATGCCGACCTGCTGGCCGCCATCGACGCGCACCGCCGCCGCGTCGAACAAGCGACTGGAATTCGAGTAACCCTATCGCAAGCAGCGGCCGGTTTGCTGCGCCGTGGCCTGGAAGCCGCGAACTGATTTCCTCCCGTGGGACCCTTGCCAGGGCGGGGCGCTTTGACGGGTAAATCAAAGCGAACCCTGGCGGTTTGTTCTGCTGCTGCTTCGCCCCAGGCCTGTATGGCTGGGGCGTCTTTCGCTGTACTCGCCTGCCACTGGGCCGGAAATACAGTGGCACTTCTGCCCACAAGGGCCAAATTCCTTTTTTCGATGCCGACAATAAACGACCGTCCGACCCAGGGCAAAAACAAGCCCGCCGCGCCGTCCACGAAGCGCCACGCCCCGTTTCGTCTCCCTGATAGGCCGCCTTATGTCCGCACGTCAGAAGGCTATCCGGGCTTGTTGCGGCTTAGATACAGCCGCTAGACCCGCATTGACGCCTATCTACCCAACTCAGATAATCAACTCAGTTACTCAACTCATGGGGCTGACAATGATTGTTCTGGTGGGTGCGGAAAAAGGGGGCGTGGGCAAATCGACCATCGCCAGCAATCTGGCCGTTCACCTGGCGCATAACGGCGTGGACGTGGTGCTGCTGGATACGGACGGCCAAGCGACGTGCGCCCGCTTCATCGAGCGCCGCGACGAAGCCGGAATAACCCCATCCGTTCCATGCGTTCAGCGCACGGGCGACGTGGCCGCGACGCTGCGAGACTTGGCGCGTCGCTATCAAGTCATCGTGGTGGACGCAGGCGGACGCGATTCGCGCGAAATGCGTTCGGCTATGGCGGTGGCCAATCTGCTGCTGGTGCCCACACGCGCCAGCCAGGCCGATCTGGAAACCCTGCCCAAAGTGAATGAGCTAATCGGCCTGGCGCGCGGGCTGAATCCCGAACTGAAGGCATCGGCGGTGCTGTCGATGGCCCCATCAAACCCTGTGATCCGCGAAGTAGAAGACGCCCGCGAACTGATGGCGCAATTCGACCAGCTTGAGTTGGCCGATACGATCATTCGCGACCGCAAGGCTTATCGCGATGCGCTGCTGAGTGGTCAGGGCGTGGTGGAGCGGGACAACTCCCAGGCACGCGCCGAAATCCAGTTACTGGCGCAAGAATTTTTCGAGCTTGAGCCGTCGATCTGAGTTAATGATTAACTCATTGGAGTTGAGTAAATGAGTAAGTTTAAAATTCCGAGCAACGCTACTCGTGGCGACAAGCCATCCACGCGAGAGGAATTTGTTTCCGGCGCTGCCCTTGTGCAATCGCAGGCAGGCACGCGACCGCCGAAACCGGTTCGCCTGAACTTGGACCTAGACCCAGAAGTGCATAAGCAGCTTAAGATGCGCGCTGTCGAAAACGGCATGACCATCGCCCAACTTGTGCGCGGCCTGATTGCGCAGGAAATTGGCTAATGAAATGTCATGAACGAAATTGATTTAGCTGACGCCCTGCGGATGGCGATACACGTTCTGCGCGTGGTGGCCCAAACTAAAACGATGCCATCGGGCTTTGAAATGGACGCGGGCTTGGCGCAGCTTCATGCCGATGCGGCGGACGTGCTGGAAGCGTCCCTGGAG
The DNA here is from genome assembly GCF_902833455.1 of Caballeronia sp. BCC1704. NCBI lineage: Bacteria > Pseudomonadati > Pseudomonadota > Betaproteobacteria > Burkholderiales > Burkholderiaceae > Caballeronia > Caballeronia sp. BCC1704. The sequence continues at coordinate 2,142 of NZ_CADFFT010000010.1, forward strand.
GACCTAGAGGACTACGGGGCGACTTGATGCGCCCGCCCTGGCAAGCGGGGGAGTAGGGCGGTTAGTTCGATAGTGAGAACAGCCACCTATCGACCGGTAGGTGACAATTGTGGCCTGTCTCACATACGGGAAGCCTGCCGCGCCGCAGCAACAACCTAAACGGTGACACGAGGGACTTACTTGTAGCAGTAACGTTGACAAACTCACTCGGGTTAGCAAATCCTTTACTGGCCGCGCTATGGGCGGACGGGGCGAGGGCGGCCCATTGGAGTGCGCAGCGCGAATCGGGCGGGGAGGGAGCGGTTAGCTACCCGCTTCGGCCGGCTTTCTTTCGCCTAGACAATGGCGGGAGCACGCAACTGAGCGTCTATATGCTTATCGTGTAGCCCGCCGCGTGGAAATTCGGCTAGCCCGCCGTCAGAGCGGGCTTTCTTTGCCTGCTTACCGCCTTGTGCGAGGCTATACCGGCCCGCCGTTCACAATGGAAACCCGCACATAGAAGCAAGGTTGACCAGCTTTAAAGAATGGTCAAAACCAAGTTCATGCGTGCGCGCGCTCGACCTTAGGCGTCCCTTTGGAACGTGCTTGCCAAAGGTCATAAGCCGTCTGCTGGGCCAGCCAAATGTCTGCGCGGCCGCCATTCTCGACGCCGAGCCATCCTTCGATCCGAAGGGCCATTTCTGGGGAGATGCCGGCATGCTCATTCAGCACGCGTGACAATGCCACGCGTGTGACACCGAGCTGCTCGGCCGCTTGAGTCACCGTCAAACCAAGCTCTGGGAGAACATCTTCTCGGAGCGTTTCACCCGGGTGAGGCGGGTTGAACATTGGGGTCATGTACTGAACCTTAGTGGTAGTCCTGGTAGTCAACCAAGACAGCGTCAGCCCCTTCGAATGTGAAAGTCATCCGCCAATTCCCATTCACGCTTATCGCGTAATGACCGGCTAATAAACCTTCCAATCCGTGAAGCTTCCAGCCCGGCACATTCATGTCATGCGGCGATTGAGCCACATCGAGCCGAGCTAACTGACGCCTTAATTTCGATGCGTGGTCCGGCCGAATACCTGCCTTACTTCCACTGACAAAGAACTCCTCGAGTCCTTTGTGGCGCCATGATTTGATCATGGTTCTCCCAATACTGGTCATCGATCATGTTATCCATCCCCCCAATGGACTGCGATACTCTGTATAGCGTATAGTTACACTATACTAGAAAGACAGCAAGTCAAACAAGGGTTACATAGAGGTTACAGGCGGACTCGCTCCACCTCATCGAGACTGATGTCGTCGTGGCGTCGATCATAGAGCTGGGTGGTGCGGGTCGATGCGTGGTTCGCCATTGCCGCAGCGTTCTCAAGGGTGCCGCCGTTCTTTAGATAGGCGGTGATGCCGGTTGCGCGGAACGTGTGGTTGCCGATCTTTGTGCCGATCCCGGCCGCCAGTGCCCGGCGCCGCACCATCGCGTAGGCATTGGCCTGCGGCAGCGGCGTGGTGCTCAGTTGTCCGGTGCCGCGCGCGATCGTGCGGAACAGCGGCCCCTTCGGCTCGCCGCGCAGGCCGGACTGGTCCAGATAGTCGTGCAGATACGCTTCCAGCATGTGATGACAGGGCATCACGTGCGCCTTGCCGCCTTTTTCACGCAGGCGCACCCACAGGCGCCGCTGCTGCACATAGACATCCTCGACCCGCATCGCCAGCGCCGCGCCCACGCGCGCGAACGAAAACACCATCAGCGCGATCAGCGCCCGATCACGCAATCCGATCGGCGTGCTCACATCGATGCTGTCGAGCAGCTGCCGCGCTTCCGTGGCATCGAGCACCGGCGTCTTGCCTTTTTTCGCGGTGTGACTCGGCCCCCGCACCGACGCGGCCGGATTGTGCGGCACGATCTGGCCGGTCACCAGCCAGTCGAACAGGTGGCGGATCGCTGCGAGGCGCTGCTTCACGGTCGGCGCCGAGAGTGTCTGCGTCTGCAGTTCAACCCAGCTCGCGACATGCAACGGCTGCACGGCCGTGATGGAGGTCACGCCGGCGCTGGCGCACCACGCGAGAAACTCCCCCGCCGCCCGCGCATACGCGCGCCGCGTGTGCGGATTGCGGATCGCCGAGGCGAAGAACTCGAGAAAGCGGAGGCTGGCACGTTCGCCTGCCGAGGCCACGAGCGAGGTGACGGCCGGCGCCGCACAGACGATTGGGTTCATCGGCGTTGACTAGTGCAGCGTCGGCTTGTTTGAACCGCTGCCGGAGGTCCGGGCGGCTTGGGTCTCGTCGGCATGCTCATACAGTCCGGCGCGGCATTCGGCTTTGAGGTCGGCGACGGTCGAGTCGAGCAGCGGGTGCCCCCGATAGCGGGCCACCGTTGCATCGATCGCGGCTTCGACTTTTCGAACGGCAGCCTCGATGCTGTGGAGATCTTGACTGTTGAACTCCACCTCGATCACGAGCTCGTCGAGCGCCTGCAAGGCGGCAATGACCTCGGCCGGCGGATCCAACGATGGTGTGGTGGTCATGATGATGCTCCCTGAGAGGCTGGAAAAAGACCATGCTAGTTCTTGCGCAAGCGCGCGTGATAACCGCGGCGTAGGCCGGCAGCGTTCTGCGTTGCCTGTCGAATCGGCGACCGCGCCGACGGTGCTACACATCTCGGCCCGGCCGCCGCGTTGACCATGATGCCGAACACCCGGCCATCCGGCGGGCCTGCGCGCCGGCTTCAACGACCACGTCGCCCGAACGACCCTTTGAGCAGCAGGAGTCGGCCCCGGGCCGAACCGTCGCCGGTGACCCGTCCCAGCCCATCGGGGTCCCGGCGACTTCAATGGCCTGTCGAGCAGGCCGCCGAGCATGTCCACGCCCTCGTCTATATCTGATAAAGGACATTATCAACTATAGTGCGATACGTTATTTAGTGGCTGCTTAAGGAACGGTCTTTGCATTTGTAAGACCAGTTCTGGGAGACGAAATGTTCTCGCATCGAGCGTCGCACTGGTCAAATCGGATTGTTGCGCGTCGACACGCGCCGGTGTTGCGTATCTTGCTCGTGGATGACTATGAGCCAGGGGCCGAAGCAGTGACGGCTGCTCTTCTCGCTGACGGATATGAAGTGCGTTGCGTCTTTAGCGGGCGCACCGCGCTGGAGTTGGTCGACAAGTGGGTTCCAGATATTGCTGTCCTAGACATCAACATGCCCGAGATGGATGGCTTGGAACTAGCCTTTCGGCTCCGTCAACGCTTAGCCACCCACGACATCGGCATGATTGCGTTTACCGCGCTGGATGAATCCGCCGTTCGCGCCAGTAATTTCGCCGCGAGTTTTGACGCCTATTGCCAGAAGGCCGGTAGTCCGGCAATGCTGCTGTCGATCATTATGCGGATGCTGCGGTAGCCATCATCATTTTGCCAGACGATAAGGGATGCACTGACGCGTGACGCTGGCATTGATGCATCCGACCGGCTCAATTCTTGCAATCGGTCTCTGGGCAAGGGTATTTCCTCGACTCTGCACTCGATACGGCAAGGGAAAATGGAAGAATCCATTGAAGTTGCTATAGGGACGCTCGCCTTTTTTGGCGCATTGGCGCTCGCCTTGGTGGCAGCAGCAGAAGTGCTTCTTTTTTTGAGCCGACTTGACCCTGACAAGCGGCGCCGATCACTATCATCGCCTTTAGATAGTGCTTCTCGAAGATGAAAAATCGATCAGGTCAGGGGCGCTAACGGGAGTTGGTTAGGGCGGCGTTCAACTGCTTCGCAAACGTTTGTCTTTCTTCCGCGGAGCGAGAGCAGTGATGAAGAAAACCCCGTTAGGCAGTGCGGCCGTCGCTCACAATCTCAGGCGGCAAGAACACCAACGTGTGTGGCCGCAAGTGTGCGCACAGCTCGAAAAATATCTGGAAAAGAAACGGGTTTGCGGAAAAAAGCGTCCCACAAGCCGTCGCAGCGCGGGACAGGATCGGATGAGACTAGGAGCAAGGGAATTTGCCGAATCGTCGGATTCCCTCGCAGTTGCTTGCAAAGTTCTATGCCGTCAAGAAATGGCATGCACCAGTCGGTGATGACTACGTCGACTTCAGTCACCGCTAGTTGAGCGAGGGCGTCAGCGCCATTGACCGCACATATCACTTGGCATCGTTCGCTTTCAAGAAGGACTTGTAGCGAGGCCCGCGTCGATTCATCGTCATCTACAAGTAAGACTCTCGTCACCGTCTCTTCCATCTTGTAACCTTTTGCGGACGGACTACTCGCAAGAAACATTCCGAAGCTATAGGTTTTTCTCATTGAGCAACCCTACAGTCGTTTCCAGTAATTTCGCCGGATCGATGGGTTTGCTTAGATGGTCGTCGAAGCCGGCGTCTATCGCCGCCTTCCGATCTTCAGCTCTAACTTGGCCGGAAAGTGCGATCGCTGGGATGCTAATGCCGTCCCGTCGCAACGACTTTATAAAATCGTACCCGTCTTCCCCTGGCATTGTTAGGTCAGAAACGATCACATCAGGCGGGCTGTGCAAGATCGCGCGGCGGGCTTCCGGGACTGACGCCGCTGTATGCACTTGGGCGTTTTCGAGCTGGAAAGTTAGTGCCAGTGCTTCGAGCGTGTCAGCATCGTCTTCGACAAGCAACACAGTCTTCCCTTTGAGCGTAGTTCCGCTAAGGAGGTCGCCCTGCGACGATGATTTCTCGGACTGCCGGACACCGACCGTTGGCAGAATTACCGTAACAGTGGTGCCTTGTCCCGGCCCGTCGCTTTGCGCGGTTATGTCACCGCCGTGCATTGCGACGATGCTGCGCGAAATGGCGAGGCCGAGACCCAGCCCTGCTTGATCTCGCTTGATTGGATTTTCAATCTGAACAAACGGCTCAAAGATGTCATTGAGTCGATCGGCGGCGATGCCGGCGCCAGTGTCCGCGATGCTGATTCGCACAGTGTTTCCTGTGACGACGAGCGCCGGCAAGATCCTCCCGCCCCGAGGGGTATGTTTCAGCGCGTTGTTGAGTAGGTTTGCGAACACTTGGCGAAGCCGCGGCCCGTCGCCAAGAATATGGACCTCCTCAGCGACGAGGTCGGCGACAAAGATCCCCTTCTTGTCCGCAATGGGCCGAATGTCTTGCAGGGCAGCGTGGAGGCAGTTAGAAACTGTCAGAGGGACTCGCTCGACAGTGAATTTCCCACGGCGGATGCGACTGGTATCAAGTAGGTCATCAATCAACCGCGTCTGGGTCAAGACGTTTCGGCGAATAACAGCGATGCCGTTTTTAATAAAGTCCGCGTCGTTGGACGTTTGTGCAAGGAGATCCACCCAAGCCAAGATTGCGGTAAGGGGAGCTCTGAGTTCGTGTGAGACAGCGGCGATGAAGGTATCCTTCGCTTCATTTGCAGATTGCGCGGCGACACGCAGCATGCGTTCACTTTCTATCAACGCAGTACGTTCCGATTCGAGCTGCTTTTGTGTTGAGATGTCGATCGTGATTCCATCGAATCGAACAGCACGGCCTGAATCATCGAATGACGTGCTTCCTTTCGCCCGAAGCCATCGCACCTCGCCTTCCGGCGAGACGGTTCGATATTCCACGTCGTAGGGTTCGCCACCCGCGACGGATGCGTCAACGGCAGCTCGCGTCGCGTCTCGATCGTCCGGATGTATCTTGCTATAGAAGGTTGCGATGTCGATCTCTCCGTCCGGCGTATCCGGAGGTAGCCAGAAATGACTTTTAGATCGAGCATTCCAATAAAGCCTACCGAGCGGTAGAGGACAATAGAAGGTGCCAATCTCTGCGGCCTCGGCCGCCCTCCTCAGCCGGTCCCGTGTGTCTTCGACAGACTCAAGGCTTGGACGTAATCGGTAATCAGTCATCCTCGTTCGCTCCTTTTTGTAAGATTGTGGTAGGCGCGACTGCCCTCCGAGGTGTAATGCTGTGCTAATCCAAGGAACGATTAAATGTTGAACGTTCCCAGTACGTTAACGGTTAAAAACGTCAATCCATGAGAGGTGTTGCGCGCAGAAAGTGTGCCTTCTGCGGCAAGCGTTTTTGCACAGGGTCGGCTAAAAGTTGCGTGTTCGCCTAGTTTTTCGGGTGTTGTTTGGTAGTCAAGCTGAGAGTCGTGTGATACCGTAGCCACGCTTTTGGCGTCTTCGACGCATCGACCTACGATCGACGTTAAGTTCGATCCGATTCATTAAGCCGGGCACTTTGCCCGCAAACCGCTTACGGCAAGCGCATCGGATTCGTCCGCCCTGCACGGCCCCCTGAGCGATTTTTTCGAGGCGCTTCGGCGGGGCTCTCTTAGTCCGTCCCTTGCAAGCGCAAACAATTTCATCTCGGGCCTTGCCCGCGCATCACGTTTTCTCCGAGCTACTCGCTAGAACCTCCTCGTCTTTCGGCTGCCAACGAGCAGCCCAGTTAGCGCATCGCGTCCACGCTTCCCGTTTGCTGTGCCGACAGCCAAACGCAGCAAGCACGACGCGGTGACTTTCCCACCTTCCACGGCCCGATCATCGGGAGCATCCGCCGAAGGCAACCACGTGGTTTTGCGCGTCACTGCTTCGCTATGCGTAGCAGTGACGCGCTTTCGCGCACCCCTCTCGCCCGCGCCACGTAAGGCGCCCGTCTCACGACGTGATAGTTAAGCGCACGTCAGCGCGTCGAACCGGCCAACCGGCGAACGGCAAACGACCTCATCGGCAGCAGTACCCGGCCACAACAACCCACCTCCAGGTGGCGGCCCACACCTCCCTAAACACACGCAGAACCCGGCTCGCTGGAGCGTTCCGGTGCAACACAGACAGAACAACGAAGAACAAGCCCAACGATGGAAAACACGAGTAAGTCGACGTCAACGTCACCGCCCAAACGATCGCCATCGCGCGATCACCGCTCTGTTGAAGCGAAGTTCATGATGGCCGCGCTTCATAAGGGGGCCGCGACGTTGACGCACAAGAAAATGCTGACGACTTTTAGAGCGTTTGCCGCGCACGCCAAGCTGCAGCGTTATGGCGATGTCGATCCCGCCACCGTCACGAAGAAGCAGCTATGCCAGTACGTGAGCACGCGCATCGAAGCAGGTATCACCGCGCGAACGATCCAAAACGAGGTTAGTCATCTGCGCCGTGCCGTGCACGGTGCCGGCCGTGGCGAGTGGGTCGATGCCCTCACCAACACGCAGCTTGGGGTGCCTGTGGGGACACGCATCGGCACAGGCCGCGTAGTCGATGCACAGGTGCTCGCCCACGCTCTGGAGCATGCACCGGCCGACACCCTTGCGTGGATCCAGCTCGAGCGCTGCTTGGGCCTACGACGCGAAGAAATGATCGAAAGTCACAAGAGCCTAAAGCAATGGGAGGCCGCGCTCTCGCGTGGCCAGAGCTTCATCACGATCCGCCATGGAACCAAGGGCGGACGCGTGAGGGACACGACGATCCCGATGCCCTACCGGACGCGCGCCTTGAAGGCGGTCAGCGCTGCTTTGGAGATCGTGAGGCAGCGGCAACATCTAGTGGACGCGCCAACGGCACGTGCAGCCCAGAAGCAGGTCCACGACCGCTTCGCGGCATTGGGGTTGATGGGCAAAGACTCCGGTCACTCCTTGCGCCGCGCCTTCTGCCGCGACAACTACGAGTACTACTTGAGCGAGGGCCACTCCATCAAAGAAGCGCTCGTGCTGTGCTCGCGCGATCTCGGTCACGGTGAAGGCCGCGGCCGCTGGGTGTGGAACAACTATCTGAGGGCCACCTATGAGCAGCAAACTTGAATTCGTGACCGCTCTCCGGTTGCCGAAAGGCAGCGTGTGGAAGGTCAAATCTGAACTGGTCGGAGGTACCCGGCTGGAAGGGCTTTCCGATCCGACCGATACGCTGCCGCGGGTAAAGCTCTCACCTGAAGCGTTCGAAGCGCTTAAAAGCCTCCGGCATCGTGGTGAGACGATTCGGGAGGTGGCGGAAAGACTGATCTTTAAAGCTACTGGGCAAACCCATGGTTAATGGTGCGAACGATTGAACAGGCTTGGGCCCATACAGGGCCTTGTGCGGGCCCATGTATGGATTACGACAGACGCGAGAACCATTGCAAGAAGCTCTACGGCCCCTGCACGGACCCTGCAAGGGCTCTGCAAGGGCTCTGCGAAGTGCCCGATAAGTGTCAGATATCTGCTCCTTTTGTAGCATCAACAAATGGGATTGAATCGATTCTTGCCGACAGGGGCAGAAAAGTGGCAGATAACTGACACTTTTCTCCCCTTTTGCGGCAGCAGTATGATCGAGTCGATCTGCCCGCAGAGCGCATGATTGTTGTCGTCCCTCGGACATGGCGAGCCTGTTGCGCTATGCGCGCCAGGGTGCGCTATGTGCGTGTACTCGCGCTGCTCAATGCCGCCAATCCGCAACTAAAAAAGCGAGCGAGGCGCTTGCCGACATCGAAGGGAGTTGCCGCCGCTGGCATTGGGCGGCGCAAGGCATTCGCCAGCGCAAGCGGCGCGGGGCTTTATATCGGCGATTTAGAACGCGTCGCGGAACTCTGCGTTAAAAACTAGATATTGCTATGATTCGCGGCGAGTGCGAGCCTGCCGCGCGAAAAAACAAGGTAAATCCCCATTACGATCGTGCCTGATCACTAACTAGCACTGTCATAACCGGAAACTAAACCAAAAAGAATGGCTGCCGTGAAAGCAAGGACGTAGGCAATGAATTGCCAGCGAGGTAGAGGTGAGGGGGCGCTGAGCCAGCGAATCATATTATCAAAGTAGATACGTAGCATCGCTGGGAAGCCCTCAGAAGCCTCAGAATTTGCATGTAGGGAGAATTTCGGATTTTATGTCTAGCGGGATTCCGGCCCATTCAAGGCCAGTTTTGCTGCGATGCGCCACCATCCAGCAACCGATTCCGCCGTCGATACGCGTCCGCCAGCGCTGCCTCGAACGTCGCCAGGATTTGTTCGGCTAAATCACGATCGATGGGGCTATAAAACGGAAAACCGCCAACGCGGTCGCGCTGCTGCCTAACCCAAGCGTCCCACTTCGCTATCTCCGCCTCTGCCTTGGCAAGCTCCCTGGTTGCCATTTCCTCAGGAATCATTACGTCATCCCTCGTCCACCTCCAGCATTCAGCAACGAACCATTTCGCGGCGTGAACATAGAGCGGCTCGAATAAGCAGAGCTGCCCCGCCCCGGTTGCTTCAGTGGCTTCGATCGTTATGCCGAAGATGCGGGGCTGCTGCGTTCCAACAGGCGAGCCAGGGAACAATTTCCGGGGTGCGTCTGTATCGAACCCGAACACAGCCAAGACGGGTAGCCCGTCAAAGCGAAGCGATTCACGGGGCCAGAAGTAGCTGATGCCGTCCATCACCTTGGGCTTTGAGAGGGCGTTATGTCAAGCGCTAACCAGGCCGGGTTTAGGGCTTGCCTTGTGGCATTGCAACACGAGCGATAACCTCCACGCCGAGCAACCTATCCCGGCGCGCGCGAGACCGCTCTAAGGCTGATTCAAACGTCACGAGGATTTGCTCGGCCAGATCACGGCCGATACGCTCGTAGAAAGCGAAAATGCGGATACGCTCCCGCTGATCGGCCACGCGCCGCTCCCACTTGTCTACCTCGGCGTTGGCCTTGGCGAGTTCTATTACTGCCGTGTCATGCGGAATCATCGCGTCCCCTTTTCGTCCATCTGTAAAGAGCAATGGAGGGGCCACGTTACAGCCCGGGACGAAAAAAGGCCGCCCATCAAGAGCGGCCCGAGGCGTTCCACAAGCCGCGCGAGGCGATACCGGCCCCGCCGCTCACAGCGGGAACAGGCTATCAAGGTGCGTGGCTTTGGCGGCCACGTCCCCGAGGGCTACGCTACCGTTCGTCATAGCAAGCGGCCTTGCGGGTCTCGTTCGAATGTGAAACGGAGCGCCTTAACCTTGCGGCCTGCCTTGACGGGTTCCCACTGGATAGCCCAACCGTCTTTCTCGTTTAGCTCTTTCACAGCGGGGTCAATGATCTTACGGCGGATAGCCGCAAAGTCCCCGCGTTGCTTCTCCGTGGCGTCCATCGCGGTAGCAAAGTCCTCAATGTCGTATTCCGCCCAACCCGTGGACTTAAAGCGGGTGAGTAACTCCAGCAACCGCCAAGAGTACGCGGAACGCAATGCCGTAGCCTGTTGGAGCTGGTACGTGGTGAAGTTCTTTTTCAGGCCGAACAGGGCAGGGAGTAACTCGGGCCACCACGCCAGTTCAACCCACGCCTCGCCCTCGTGGTACGTGCAGCGGCCAACCCACCGCATATCTACCCGCAGCGGCTTGAGTGCTTGGCCGCCTCGCTTATGGGCCGGTTCAAAGAACGTGATAGACCGCTTGTAGAGGTCCTTGGCCGCGCCCTGGAGGGCCTCGTATGAGGCGTTGGCTTTGACGCCGAACGATTCCGCGTACTCCGCCGCCGTTATCTTGGTCTTGGGTAAGTCTCCGGGATTGAGGGCGCGGCGGCTGTCGAGCTTGCTAACCGCGAGCATAACGAGGCGCTTCTCCGCTAGCGTGAGGCCGTGGCCCGCCCGAGCAAGGGCGTTAGCCATCGTTACCCACCGCTCCCCCGTAGGCGCTTTTATTTCTTCTAGTTCCATTCTGCCGTGTCCCGTGTGATTCTGCCGTGTCCAATAGCATGGCAGATAAGACTTATTCTGCCAACTATTTTATAGGGCAGATTAGCCCGGGATTAGGCAGAATAGGCGGCCCGTAGCCTGTGGATAGCACCCGGAAAAAGGCAGACTAACCCGGAAAAAGGCAGAGTTCACCCGGAAAAAGGCAGAATAGCGCCCCGCAAAGCCTTACCCAGCAAGGGTTTCAGCCCCCTATAAACAAGGAAAAACAATTTAAAAGGGAAAGCACCCGCCGCTACGGGCAGCTAACCCGGAAAAAGGCAGAATAGATTGACGCGCCTCGTGTACTCGCTGGCCGGGACGCGGCATTACCAAGAGACGCTGTAAACGAAAACGCCCGCTCTATGGCGGGCTGGCCGAACTTCCACGCGGCGGGCTACACGGAAAGCATATAGACGCTCAGTTACGTAGTGCCGCCATTGTCTAGACAAAAGAAAGCCCGCCTTCGCGGGGACTGGGCGGGCTAAAGACTATCTTGGTGTGCTCTAGCAAGAGCACCCTTTACTCTGCAATCCGTGTGCCGTGTGGCCGCTAAAAAAAAACCCGCACACCGGGGTAGGGACGGGCGAATCCGCATCCAGCGCGAAGATAAGACACGGAAGATTCATTACAGCAATTCGTAAGCCGCGTTCCTCGGTTATCCCGCGTCCCCGTGGACAGCCGGGTACAAGTCCCTGCGGACTTGCCCCCTACCTGACCACAGGGCCCCTCGCGGCGTGGGGCCTACGGCGTGACTCGCTGCGCTCGCCTTGGCGAGACAAACGGCAAAGTCAAAACCCACACATAGATCCATGGCTGACCAGTCTTTAAAGTCCGATGCAGACATAACCACATCAGACAACGACCGTGCAAACACAACCACAGCCGACCAAAATCCTGCGCCTACCCGCCGTTATGGACCGCACGGGCCTGAGCAAGCCCTACCTGTACCAGATGATTAAGCGCGGCGAGTTCCCCGCGTCCGTTCGTATCGCGCCGCGCTATGCGGGCTGGATTGAGCAAGAAGTCACCGACTGGCTGCACCAGAGCATCGCTGCCGCACGCGGCCAGTAAGGGGAAACTGAAGCAATGGCACAAAACGAAGCTATCGAAGCATTCAAGTTGCGCTTAGCACAACTAAACGCCGAGCGGCGCGCATCTGTCGCTGTTCTGCGGAAGGACGCGCGCGAACAGGTTTTCGCCTACGTCGAGCGTGAATATGTGAAAGGCTTTTCTCTGGATCAAATCGGGGACCAGTTTTTAAAGATGG
>NZ_CADFFT010000011.1:0-1252 GCF_902833455.1 Caballeronia sp. BCC1704
ATCTCATCTTAAGGCGAGTTTCCCGCTTAGATGCTTTCAGCGGTTATCTCTTCCGAACATAGCTACCCGGCGATGCCACTGGCGTGACAACCGGTACACCAGAGGTTCGTCCACTCCGGTCCTCTCGTACTAGGAGCAGCCCCCTTCAAATATCCAACGCCCACGGCAGATAGGGACCAAACTGTCTCACGACGTTTTAAACCCAGCTCACGTACCTCTTTAAATGGCGAACAGCCATACCCTTGGGACCGGCTACAGCCCCAGGATGAGATGAGCCGACATCGAGGTGCCAAACACCGCCGTCGATATGAACTCTTGGGCGGTATCAGCCTGTTATCCCCAGAGTACCTTTTATCCGTTGAGCGATGGCCCTTCCATACAGAACCACCGGATCACTATGACCTGCTTTCGCACCTGCTCGACTTGTCGGTCTCGCAGTTAAGCACGCTTATGCCATTGCACTATCAGCACGATTTCCGACCGTACCTAGCGTACCTTCGTACTCCTCCGTTACGCTTTGGGAGGAGACCGCCCCAGTCAAACTGCCTACCATGCACTGTCCCCGATCCGGATCACGGACCAAGGTTAGAACCTCAAACAAACCAGGGTGGTATTTCAAGGACGGCTCCACCGAAACTGGCGTTCCGGTTTCATAGCCTCCCACCTATCCTACACAGATCGGTTCAAAGTCCAATGCAAAGCTACAGTAAAGGTTCATGGGGTCTTTCCGTCTAGCCGCGGGGAGATTGCATCATCACAAACACTTCAACTTCGCTGAGTCTCGGGAGGAGACAGTGTGGCCATCGTTACGCCATTCGTGCAGGTCGGAACTTACCCGACAAGGAATTTCGCTACCTTAGGACCGTTATAGTTACGGCCGCCGTTTACCGGGACTTCAATCAAGAGCTTGCACCCCATCATTTAATCTTCCGGCACCGGGCAGGCGTCACACCCTATACGTCCACTTTCGTGTTTGCAGAGTGCTGTGTTTTTATTAAACAGTCGCAGCCACCAGTTTATTGCAACCCTTTCACCCTCCTGGCGCAGGCCAGTCAAGCTACCAGGGCGTACCTTATCCCGAAGTTACGGTACCAATTTGCCGAGTTCCTTCTCCCGAGTTCTCTCAAGCGCCTTAGAATACTCATCTCGCCCACCTGTGTCGGTTTGCGGTACGGTCATCGTTAGACTGAAGCTTAGAGGCTTTTCTTGGAACCACTTCCAATTGCTTCGTGACCGAAGTCACTCGCGCCAC
>NZ_CADFFT010000011.1:1277-3255 GCF_902833455.1 Caballeronia sp. BCC1704
GCAGCGACCGGGACGTCCAACACCCGGACAACCTTCCGCGATCCGTCCCCCCATCGCATCTAACAATGGTGCAGGAATATTGACCTGCTTCCCATCAGCTACGCATTTCTGCCTCGCCTTAGGGGCCGACTCACCCTACGCCGATGAACGTTGCGTAGGAAACCTTGGGCTTACGGCGAGGGGGCTTTTCACCCCCTTTATCGCTACTCATGTCAGCATTCGCACTTCCGATACCTCCAGCACGCTTTTCAACGCACCTTCGCAGGCTTACGGAACGCTCTCCTACCATGCGAGTAAAACTCGCATCCGCAGCTTCGGTGACTGGCTTGAGCCCCGTTACATCTTCCGCGCAGGACGACTCGATCAGTGAGCTATTACGCTTTCTTTAAAGGGTGGCTGCTTCTAAGCCAACCTCCTGACTGTTTTAGCCTTCCCACTTCGTTTCCCACTTAGCCAATCTTTGGGACCTTAGCTGGCGGTCTGGGTTGTTTCCCTCTTGACACCGGACGTTAGCACCCGATGTCTGTCTCCCGTGATTGCACTCTTCGGTATTCGGAGTTTGCTATGGCGTAGTAATCCGCAATGGACCCCACAACCATGACAGTGCTCTACCCCCGAAGGTGATACACGAGGCACTACCTAAATAGTTTTCGGAGAGAACCAGCTATTTCCAAGTTTGTTTAGCCTTTCACCCCTATCCACAGCTCATCCCCTAACTTTTCAACGTTAGTGGGTTCGGTCCTCCAGTACGTGTTACCGCACCTTCAACCTGGCCATGGATAGATCACTTGGTTTCGGGTCTACGCCCAGCAACTGATCGCCCTATTCGGACTCGCTTTCGCTACGCCTGCCTTAATCAGTTAAGCTCGCTACTGAACGTAAGTCGCTGACCCATTATACAAAAGGTACGCCGTCACCCNAGGCTCCGACTGTTTGTATGCATGCGGTTTCAGGATCTATTTCACTCCCCTCCCGGGGTTCTTTTCGCCTTTCCCTCACGGTACTGGTTCACTATCGGTCGATCACGAGTATTTAGCCTTGGAGGATGGTCCCCCCATCTTCAGACAGGATTTCACGTGTCCCGCCCTACTTGTCGTACCCCTAGTTCTTTCATACTGTTTTCGCTTACAGGGCTATCACCTGCTATGGCCGCACTTTCCAGAGCGTTCAGCTAACAATACAAATAAAGAGTACAGGCTCTTCCCATTTCGCTCGCCACTACTTTGGGAATCTCGGTTGATTTCTTTTCCTGCGGTTACTTAGATGTTTCAGTTCACCGCGTTCGCTTCGCTAGACCTATGGATTCAGTCTAGGATGACCCATACGGGCCGGGTTTCCCCATTCGGACATCTTCGGATCAATGCTCGTTTGCCAGCTCCCCGAAGCTTTTCGCAGGCTACCGCGTCCTTCATCGCCTGTGATCGCCAAGGCATCCACCACATGCACTTGTTCGCTTGACCCTATAACGAGTGTGTCTCGCGACACCTCTGTCATAGGCTGAGTATTCGCGTTGTGCCGTATTCCAAGTCATCAATTAAGATCACTTTTCATACTCGATACAATCACTACCCTGACTACCCTACTCACACCCATCTCTAAGTGCTTTCAGATAATCTCTTTACTACTTCTTCCTGATTGTTAAAGAACGTTTAGCCGATAGGTGTCTTGCAATACCTACAGCATCAACTGGCTAGCAATCGCCAATGCTTAACACTCACTGCTCGTGAACGCTAGGCATTGAAGATTGTTGGTGGAGGATGACGGGATCGAACCGACGACCCCCTGCTTGCAAAGCAGGTGCTCTCCCAGCTGAGCTAATCCCCCGCGTCTATCTGACCCTGCCCTCTTCGAGGGTGGGGCCTTCGTAAGCGCTAAAGCGCTAACGACCGCCGACATGGTGGGTCTGGTTGGATTCGAACCAACGACCCCCGCCTTATCAAGACGGTGCTCTAACCGACTGAGCTACAGACCCTTAGCC
>NZ_CADFFT010000012.1:0-2440 GCF_902833455.1 Caballeronia sp. BCC1704
CAGCTAACAATACAAATAAAGAGTACAGGCTCTTCCCATTTCGCTCGCCACTACTTTGGGAATCTCGGTTGATTTCTTTTCCTGCGGTTACTTAGATGTTTCAGTTCACCGCGTTCGCTTCACATAGCCTATGTATTCAGCTATGGATACTCCATACGGAGTGGGTTTCCCCATTCGGACATCTTCGGATCAATGCTCGTTTGCCAGCTCCCCGAAGCTTTTCGCAGGCTACCGCGTCCTTCATCGCCTGTGATCGCCAAGGCATCCACCACATGCACTTGTTCGCTTGACCCTATAACGAGTGTGTCTCTCTACTGCTTCAGACTCACACGCTACAGGCTGAGTATTCGCGTTGTGCCGTATTCCAAATCGATCTTTCGATCGTCTTGAGATACATCGATACAATCACTACCCTGACTACCCTACTCACACCCATCTCTAAGTGCTTTCAGATAATCTCTTTACTACTTCTTCCTGATTGTTAAAGAACGTTTAGCCGATAGGTGTCTTGCAATACCTACAGCATCAACTGGCTAGCAATCGCCAATGCTTAACATTCACTGCTCGTGAACGCTAGGCATTGAAGATTGATGGTGGAGGATGACGGGATCGAACCGACGACCCCCTGCTTGCAAAGCAGGTGCTCTCCCAGCTGAGCTAATCCCCCGCGTCTATTGACCCTGCCCTCTTCGAGGGTGGGGCCTTCGTAAGCGCTCACGCGCTAACGACCGCCGACATGGTGGGTCTGGTTGGATTCGAACCAACGACCCCCGCCTTATCAAGACGGTGCTCTAACCGACTGAGCTACAGACCCTTAGCCTGTTTCTAAACCACAGCCGATAAGCGTGAGCGCTTAACTTGGTGTGCGAAGCTCGAGAAAGGAGGTGATCCAGCCGCACCTTCCGATACGGCTACCTTGTTACGACTTCACCCCAGTCATGAATCCTACCGTGGTGACCGTCCTCCTTGCGGTTAGACTAGCCACTTCTGGTAAAACCCACTCCCATGGTGTGACGGGCGGTGTGTACAAGACCCGGGAACGTATTCACCGCGGCATGCTGATCCGCGATTACTAGCGATTCCAGCTTCACGCAGTCGAGTTGCAGACTGCGATCCGGACTACGATCGGTTTTCTGGGATTGGCTCCACCTCGCGGCTTGGCAACCCTCTGTTCCGACCATTGTATGACGTGTGAAGCCCTACCCATAAGGGCCATGAGGACTTGACGTCATCCCCACCTTCCTCCGGTTTGTCACCGGCAGTCTCCTTAGAGTGCTCTTGCGTAGCAACTAAGGACAAGGGTTGCGCTCGTTGCGGGACTTAACCCAACATCTCACGACACGAGCTGACGACAGCCATGCAGCACCTGTGCGCCGGTTCTCTTTCGAGCACGTCCGCCTCTCAGCAGACTTCCGACCATGTCAAGGGTAGGTAAGGTTTTTCGCGTTGCATCGAATTAATCCACATCATCCACCGCTTGTGCGGGTCCCCGTCAATTCCTTTGAGTTTTAATCTTGCGACCGTACTCCCCAGGCGGTCAACTTCACGCGTTAGCTACGTTACTAAGGAAATGAATCCCCAACAACTAGTTGACATCGTTTAGGGCGTGGACTACCAGGGTATCTAATCCTGTTTGCTCCCCACGCTTTCGTGCATGAGCGTCAGTGTTGGCCCAGGAGGCTGCCTTCGCCATCGGTATTCCTCCACATCTCTACGCATTTCACTGCTACACGTGGAATTCTACCTCCCTCTGCCACACTCAAAGCCTGCCAGTCACCAATGCAGTTCCCAGGTTAAGCCCGGGGATTTCACATCGGTCTTAACAGACCGCCTGCGCACGCTTTACGCCCAGTAATTCCGATTAACGCTCGCACCCTACGTATTACCGCGGCTGCTGGCACGTAGTTAGCCGGTGCTTATTCTTCCGGTACCGTCATCCTCCAGCCATATTAGGGCCGAAGTTTTCTTTCCGGACAAAAGTGCTTTACAACCCGAAGGCCTTCTTCACACACGCGGCATTGCTGGATCAGGGTTGCCCCCATTGTCCAAAATTCCCCACTGCTGCCTCCCGTAGGAGTCTGGGCCGTGTCTCAGTCCCAGTGTGGCTGGTCGTCCTCTCAGACCAGCTACAGATCGTCGCCTTGGTAGGCCTTTACCCCACCAACTA
Organism: Caballeronia sp. BCC1704; assembly: GCF_902833455.1. Taxonomy (NCBI): domain Bacteria; kingdom Pseudomonadati; phylum Pseudomonadota; class Betaproteobacteria; order Burkholderiales; family Burkholderiaceae; genus Caballeronia; species Caballeronia sp. BCC1704. The sequence goes on from NZ_CADFFT010000012.1 coordinate 2,168, forward strand.
GCTAATCTGCCATCGGCCGCCCCTACAGCGCGAGGTCCGAAGATCCCCCGCTTTCCTCCGTAGATCGTATGCGGTATTAATCCGGCTTTCGCCGGGCTATCCCCCACTACAGGACACGTTCCGATGTATTACTCACCCGTTCGCCACTCGCCGCCAGGCCGAAGCCCGCGCTGCCGTCCGACTTGCATGTGTAAGGCATGCCGCCAGCGTTCAATCTGAGCCAGGATCAAACTCTTCAGTTCAATGCCTGTTACTGTTTTCGGTTTCTAAGAA
>NZ_CADFFT010000013.1:0-2029 GCF_902833455.1 Caballeronia sp. BCC1704
ACTTGCCGGCAGTGAGGCTTTGACCCGTCCATGTGTGGCCGGTGCTTGCCAGCCTCTTTGCTGCCTCAACTTCGGGTGCGGCCCTCAATGCCTCAATCGTCAAGCTCTCGCCTGTCCATTCCTGCGCCATGCCTAGTCTCCTCGTTTGTTTTCGCCCTGCCTTGCGTGGCGGGGCTTCCACAAACAGATTAGGCGCCGAAGCGCCTAATCTACAACAACCGTTCGTCAGCATCAAATTTTTCCCGCGGGAAAAGCGGGAAATTAATGCTTAGGCTCTTGGTTTTCCCTTTGCGCCCCAGCCGCCGCCCGACTGTTGCGATTTCCCCGCGCTTGCAAAGGGCCGTTTTGCAGCCGGTTTGGAGGCTTTATTTGCGTCCGCAAACAGCTTCGAGGTCTCTTCCAGCGGAGCGGGGGTGGAAGCGCCAGGAATGGCCCTTTCTGGCGGTTGGATGCCAGCAGCGTCGGCTGCCGCCCGCGCTTGTTCCATGAGGTGGGATTGGTTGTCGAAAACTTTCACTTTGACGCCGCGCGCGATCGACTCATAAAAGCACGCCTGCACAAACTCATCAGAGCCACCAAACCAAGGCTCGCGCCCTGGCTTTGCCCAGCCCTTCGCTTCTGCAAGATCGAGAGCGTTTTTCGCGCGCAAAGCGGGCGTCGCTTTTGACTCGCGATCGACGCGCACAACGCTGCCGTGATCGCGGATTTTTGTGCCGTCCGCGAAAGTCAAAACGGCATGTAGCTCTGGCTTGCTTTCTAGCGTTGGAGTGCTCGCAAGCGCGTGGCCGAAATGGGTTTGCAGCGCGGCGCAATAGCCGCTCGTAAAGCTCCGCGGAATCCCCCCGCGCGGATCCGCGCCGGCTTCTGTCGCAGTCTTGGCAAGCAGCGTTTCATTGAGCGACAAATCGCCCCCAACTTTGCCCTCTTCTTTGTCATAAAAGCTCTGCCCGAGGGGTGGAACGCCGATCTTCTTGCGAAGCTCATCTTCCTTTGCGTCTTCCTCCGCGCGCCGGGCCTTTTCTTTGGCCTTGCGCTTCTCCTCTGCCTCATCCTGAGCCGCCCGCTCGGCTCGGTTCGCAGCTTGGTCTTTCGATGCATCCAGCTCGTCAAAGCGAGCAAACAAAGCCTCGGCGCGTTGCGCGAGCTCGGGCATAAGCGCAGCGCTTTCGCGCGTTGCCTCCGCGAGCTTTGACAGCGTTTCGGCCCGCTGCGTCTGCGTCTCTGCGTCCGCTTCAATGCGTTGATTGTTTTCCATGTCTTCCTCCTCCTTTTTAATCCAAAAAAAATGGGCGCTTTTCGGCGCCCATCGGTGTTTTGCTGCTGCCGCGGTTATCCGCGCGGCCCGGAGCCCCCCGGCCCATTTCCGCCGCCCTTGTTGCCCGGCCCTTGGCTGCGTCGAGTGAACGCCTCGAAACGCTCCAAATGCTTCAACATTTCTTTTTGGAGCTTTGTGAACTCGTTTTGCTTATCTCGGAGCTCTTTGGCCTGGCGGTCAAAGTCAGCGCTCTTCTCATCGAAGGCTTTTTGCAACGCCGCAAGGTCGCGGGTTTGATTTTCGAGCTTGCGCTCGGCTGCTTCCGCTGCCCGGCGGAAGCCATCAATGCTTTCCCTCAACTTGCTTTCGCGAATCTCGGCCTCATCCGCCCGTTTCTTTTCGCCATCCGCACGGCCGGCCTCGGCATCACGATCAAGCTTGGTGGTGCCAAGCTCGCGCTCGAAACCGTCGCGCTCCTCGATAGCCTTTTCGAGTTTCTGTTCAAGCCCTCGGCGAGCCTCCGCTTCGAGCTCGGCTTTGGCCTCGGCTTTCATGCGTTCCTTCGTCTCCTTCTCCGCCCGCTCAGCGTTCTGTTTGGCGAGCGTTTCCGCTTGCTCGATTTGTTGGTTCGCAATGCTCAGTTCGTTTTTGAGCTGCTGAATGTCGTTGTCGCGGGACAAAACCGTGGCCCGCAAAACCTTGGCCTCCGCTTCAACAGCCGTCTTTTCTTCTTCGAGAGTCTCATAGTCGATCGCGGCTTGTTCCAGCTCCGTT
>NZ_CADFFT010000014.1:0-705 GCF_902833455.1 Caballeronia sp. BCC1704
AACTCCTGTCTTGCCAGTTCGTGCGCGCTGACATCGGCTGCCGTAACGAAACACGCTTCATGGCCGGCATAGTTCAGAAGATGGTACGAGACATCGACATGAATGATCTGACCGTCAAGGCGCGTATGCCTGCGCACGCCGCCCGACCCTGCCGGCGCGCCCGACGCAACGTACATCTCCAGGTCTCGCCGGAACTGCTGTCTATCCTCCGGCGGACGCAGTTCGTCAGCGGTAATCTGCATCAGCTCGCTGAGATCGCCTCCGTACTGACGCTGTGCCGCAGCGTTCGCGGTCAGCACGCGGCCGGTATGGATGTCGAAGATGAGCATTGCGAGCGGATGCTGCTCGAAGTATTCGATGAAGCGGTCATGTGCTTCGCGCGCGACGATCTTGGCCGCGCTGCTAGAAAGCGACGCGCGATGCGCGATCACGAGTGCATAAGCCAGCAAGATTAAACCCGTGGCGAGTGCCACGGCGAACGTGACCTTCTGCCGGACAAGTTGCGCTTCCGCCGTGAGTTGCATCGTTGCGAGCTTCGACCTTTGCGCCAGTTGCAGTTCGGAAAGCCCATGCATGATCGACTGAAGCGTCTTGTTGGCCTTTAACTCCTGTCTTGCCAGTTCGTGCGCGCTGACATCGGCTGCCGTAACGAAACACGCTTCATGGCCGGCATAGTTCAGAAGATGGTACGAGACATCGACATGA
>NZ_CADFFT010000015.1:0-381 GCF_902833455.1 Caballeronia sp. BCC1704
TTACTCGATAATCTTCGCAACGACACCTGCGCCGACGGTACGGCCGCCTTCGCGGATTGCGAAGCGCAGACCTTCTTCCATGGCGATCGGGGCGATCAGCTTGACCGTGATCGACACGTTGTCGCCCGGCATCACCATTTCCTTGTCCTTCGGCAGCTCGATCGAGCCCGTCACGTCCGTCGTACGGAAGTAGAACTGCGGACGGTAGTTGTTGAAGAACGGCGTGTGACGGCCGCCTTCGTCCTTGCTCAGCACGTACACTTCAGCGGTGAAGTGCGTGTGCGGCGTGATCGAACCCGGCTTGGCCAGCACTTGGCCGCGCTCGACGTCTTCACGCTTCGTGCCGCGCAGCAGGATACCGACGTTGTCGCCCGCTTGACC
>NZ_CADFFT010000016.1:0-358 GCF_902833455.1 Caballeronia sp. BCC1704
TCCACCTCGACCTCGACGGCCATCAACTCGCTGTCGACCGGTGTGGATTCGCTCTCCACGGGCGTGAGCTCGCTGTCGACCTCCACGTCGACTGCGATCAACTCGCTGTCCACCGGCGTGAGCTCGCTCTCGACGGGCATTAGCTCGCTGTCCACGGGCATCAGCTCGCTCTCGACCGGCGTGAACTCGCTGTCGACTTCGACGTCGAGCGCGATCAGCTCGCTCTCGACGGGTGTGAGCTCGCTCTCCACGGGCAGTTGAGCTCGCTGTCGAGCTCGACCTCGGCGGGCATCAACTCGCTGTCCACGGGCCTGAGCTCGCTGTCCACGTCCACCTCGACCGCGGTCAACTCGCTCTC
>NZ_CADFFT010000017.1:0-315 GCF_902833455.1 Caballeronia sp. BCC1704
CTTTATGTCGGAAGCTTTTTATCATGCGCTAATTGTAGCGTGACGCGCGTCGCGCTACAAGCGAAACCCGAACGGATCGCCCAGCAAATCATAGAGCGCGCGAAGACTTAGAGCCGCCGCGAAGAGGGCCGCCCACGGCTTCCGGAAGGGCCTCCATTGGCATTGCCCCTGGTCTCAGCGCCGTCCGCCTGGCGGGCCGCTTTGAGCCTGCCATCGGCCTCGAAATCGGCAAGCGCCTGATCGAGCACAGGCAGCGCCGCACGGCGGAAGCTCTCGAAGCTTTGATTGCCAACCGCAGCCGCAGCCGAATCTAAA